>NZ_JARUWY010000007.1:0-251497 GCF_030433815.1 Paenibacillus sp. PsM32
TCTCCATTCTCCATTCTCCATTCTCCATTCTCCATTCTCCATTCTCCATTCTCCATTCTCCAAAGATGATGCGCCTTTTATTAATAGATATAAAATCTTATTATTTGCGTATTCTTTGCTTGACCATTACGTAAGGGGATACTTGATAATGTAATCATTCTTGCTTGATTAAGGAGTGATAGTGATGAAAATAAAGACACTGCGTTCAGACCAGATTTATCAGAATCTTATTCATGTAGCACCTGAACATAAAGTTGAGCAGTATCGTCAACAGATGTTACTCCCATTTATGAACAAATGGAACACTCAACAGATCCCTTATGAAGCAGATGACTCTGGTACATTTGATGTTATTGCTTTTAATAATGTTATGAATATTGCTCCTCAGCAGATTACATCTGATCTTGATCCTTTATTAGAAGCTATTTCTTCTGAACTATTTTGGCATGATTGTAATACTGCGGTAGAACATAGTTTGAACTTATTTGAGCAAAATGGCATCCTATTACATGTTAATGAGTATGTGTATACGGTTTTGTTAGGGGATTCGAATAGTCCTGTGTTAGCAATCAATGAAGGTATCTGTGGAGATGGCGGGATTCCCGGGTCTATTCTGGTGACATTGATTCCAAATGAATACACACTTCCTCGTATTGCTTCTGTATTAGCGCATGAATGCAATCATAATGTAAGGTATCAATTTATCGAATGGAATTATCAGCATGTGACGTTAGGAGAGTTAATTGTTAGCGAAGGGTTGGCTGAGAATTTTGCTACAACTCTATATGGGGAACATTTATTAGGACCGTGGGTGGCTAAAACAGATATGGATACTTTGAACAATCACATTAAGCCTCTACTCGCTCAACAACTTCATCTAACTGGATTTGATCAAATAAGTGCTTATCTTTATGGTGATGAGATAGCTGCTATGCAATATAGTGAACCTGTAGGTATGCCTTATGCGGGTGGATATGCTTGCGGTTATTATTTAATTCAGTATTATATGAAGAAAACAGGACAAAGTATAATAGAAGCAACTATTACACCAGCAGAGCTTATTCTTGCTGAGACAAAGGAATTTTGGCATGAAACCACAATTATTGACTATTCAAAACATTTTACACATTACAGGCATTACTAAAAAAACATTGCATCATTATCATAAGATTGGTTTGTTGCCGCCAAGTCATATTGCTGATAATGGATACCGTTTCTACGATCGTCAGACGCTTGCAACGTTACAAACAATTTTGCTATTTAAAGAAATGGGCTTCACCCTTACAGAGATTGCTACAATGCTACCTTTATCTAAAGCGAAACAAACTGATATTCTGACCCATCAACGGCAGTTGCTTGAATCGAAAAAACAAAAGTTGACCACAGTTATTGAACAGTTGGATCATTATATAGAAGGAACAGACATTTCCAAGCTGACTCTTTTCGATGACTCTACTACTCCTTCTATAGAAGAACAATATGAGTTAGAAGCCAAATTAGTCTATGGCGATACAGAAATCTATCAAGAATTTCAAGGGAATATAGAGAAGTTATCTGACTCTGATAAAAAACAGGCATATGATCAGTTTGCTTCAAATATGGAGTGTATTTTCCGAAATATTGCTTTACATCAAGATCGTTCTCCCTCGGATGATAAAATTCAGCAATATATTGATCAATGGAGTCAGTATCTTGCGCAATTTATAGGGGATGATATACGTATTTTGTTATGTATAGCAGAGACTTATAAAACTGATGAGCGGTTTGTGCGTTACTTTGATACATTTGGTGAAGAAGGTTATCTGACGTTTTTGTATGAAGCTATTGTTTATTTTGTGGAAAAGAAATCAAACACCCCTATAGCAGATTCATGATCTGTTACAGGGGTGTTTGATATTTATTGATTTAATCTTTTATTAAATAAGGCACTAGAAATGATCAGGTACTTACTATTTGATTATTCTGAACCTAAAAATGCATAGCGACAGATCACCAAAATAGCTAATAACCACATCAACCAGTGTACTTTTACTTTGCGCGGAGAAGCGATATTGCTAAAGAATCCTAAAACGACGAACGCAATAATACCTGCTGAAATTCCGTTCGCAATACCATTTGTAAATGGCATAAAGATAATTGTTAAAAACGCAGGGAATGCTTGCATAAAGTCGTCCCATTCGATCTTGCTTACCTGACTCATCATCAGTACACCAACAATAACTAGTGCTGGAGCTGTCGCCGCAGAAGGAACAACCAATGCTAAAGGAGCAATAAACAATGCACATAAGAACAATACGCCTGTTGTGATTGCTGTCAAACCTGTACGTCCACCTTCAGCTACACCTGCTGTACTTTCTACATAAGAAGTAATCGTACTTGTACCTAGAACAGCACCAGCACTTACCCCTACTGCATCTACCAACATTGCTTTGCTGATTTTCTTTTCGCCTTCTTCTTTGTTTTTGAACAATCCTGCACGTTCGGCTGTACCAACAAGTGTACCGAATGTATCGAATAGTTCTACAAACGTAAAGATAAAGATAATTTCGAATAATCCGATACCGATTGCGCCTTTGATATCTAATTGCCCTACAGCTAGATTATCAAAAGAAGGAATCCAATGTGCAGTCGATAAGCTACTTAGATCGGTAACACCCATTGGAATACCAATTAAAGTGACAACGATAATACCGATCAATAATCCACCTTTAACTCGTAATACCATTAATATTCCGATTACGAATAACCCGATAATAGCCAGTAGTGTATCCGGGCTATGCATGAAATCTCCTAATGCTAATTGGAAATCAGAACCTTTGACTGTCACAGGCGCTGCTAATTGCGCAACATCTGTAACCCCTTTAACTGTAGCTGATACTGAAACTACATTTCCTAACTTCAGACCAATAATAGTGACAAACAATCCGATACCTACAGTGATCGCAAATTTGATCGATTGTGGTACAGCGACCAGTAGCAACTGACGAACTTTGGTAATGGTTAAAATAATAAAGATAATCCCCGAAAGAAACACTGCACCTAAAGCAGCCTGCCATGTAATCATTCCGTTGGAGCTAAGTACAACTGTCATAAAGTAAGCATTCAAACCCATACCTGGTGCAAGTGCTACAGGAATATTTGCAAATAAGCCCATTAAAATAGTTACTAATCCAGCACCTACAGCTGTAGCAAAAAATACGCCTTCTGCTGGTATGCCTGCTCCACCCGGTCCCAAGAACAAGTTATTGACGAACAGAATGTATGCCATTGTGATGAAGGTTGTTAACCCTGCCACCATCTCTGTTTTTACACTCGTGCCGTGTTCCTTCAACTTAAAGAAACGTTCCATTATTGCTATCTTCCTCCTCTTGGAAATGAATAGAGAAAACGACAAGAGACCCCGATGGACGAGCTGTTCATCGGGGTCTCTAAAAATCAGAATAAAAGCGCATGATGTTACCTTTAAAACTATCTATTCTATACCTATATCGATATTAGACTAGATGCCAAAGAAAACCCACACTGCCATTTCTTCATTCCGTAGAGAGATCATTCCGGTGATCCGTAGAGACTCCTGAGCCTATTCTCAGGATTATACGAAGTGCTTTTCAATTGTCGCAAAACTCTGTTCGCTGTCTTTGATACGTGTTGTTATTTTCATATCAAACAGCTTTACTTGTTACATTCTAGGACAGGATTATATTGTTGTCAATCAAAAAACGAATGTTAATAATACACCTATACATAATCGTTCGTTAATATATCAATTTTATGCACAATATTGATACCGCTCTCCTTTTTTATTGTCAAAAAATGATAGATTTCTTCTGATTTTAGCGTTTACAGCGATGATCTGGACAAAGTGACTTAATTTTGTGATAGCAATCTTACTTTTTGTCTAGTGCTACAAATTCATATTATGTTTAATATGTTAGTTAATCGAACATAAAGTTATATTATCTAACATATTATATTGATTTCATCCGAGATATTGATTATGATGTGACTTATTTAGTTAGATTAAGCATCATCATATGTTTTATGAATCTGTAAAGGGGGAAACCAGATGTCTTTGACTGCTTCGACTGTTACGCATCAAACACACATACCTGAGATTCAGCTAAACAATATTGAAATGCGTTACTCTACAGATACCGCAGATGTACTGGCTCTTCATCAAGTTAGTCTGGATATTGCCAAAGGAGAATTTGTTTCTCTATTAGGGCCTTCTGGTTGTGGTAAAACTACACTACTACGGCTTATGGCTGATCTGATCCAGCCTACTAATGGCACTATTCATGTAGCAGGTAAAACCGCTAAAGAAGCACGATTATCGCAAAAGTATGGCATCGTTTTTCAAAGTCCTGTGTTATACGACTGGCGCAAAGTAAAACAGAATGTCGCTTTGCCACTGGAATTAACAGGCGTTAGTAAAAGTGAACGTGAACGCAAAGCGCTGGAATTATTGGAATTGGTAGGATTAGAAAAATTTGCAGATCAATATCCCTGGCAACTCAGTGGTGGGATGCAGCAACGAGTAGCGATTGCTAGAGCTCTTGCTATGGAGCCTGAAATTCTACTGATGGATGAACCTTTCTCTGCATTGGATGAATTTTCAAGAGAACGATTAAATGAAGAATTATTATCGGTATGGAATAAAATTCAGAATACGATTGTATTTGTCACTCACAGTATTCCAGAATCGATTTTTTTGTCAGACCGGGTATTTGTATTATCTCCGCATCCCGGACGGTTATCTGCTGTGGTGGAGATTCCTTTACCAAGACCTCGTACACAGGAAATGCGTAATAGCCCGGAATTTTTTGAATTGATTGCGCAGATTCGCGATAGCTTTGAAGGGGTGTGACGTATGAAAGGAAATAGCCTTTTTTTACGCAATCGCCTTTTGCCTGCTGTTGTGTGGATCGCTGTTATTCTGGTGATCTGGGAGCTTGCATCATGGGCCATTTTAAATATAGGTCATCTTCCTTTGGCTCAATCGAAGCTTCCTTATCTTCATAAAGTACTGGCCACCAGTATTCAATACAGTGGCACATTAATACAAGAAGGAAGTGCTACCTTCGGAAATGCTGGAATTGGATTTCTACTCGGTGCATTAGCAGGGGTGATACTCGCTATATTAATGAGTGTCTCTACCTGGATCGAAAAATTAACTTTTCCTTATGCGATAGCTTCACAAATGATTCCGGTTCTTGGTCTGGCTCCTATTATTTATGGCATTGTACGGGATGAATATATCTCGCGCATTATTATCTCGGGGTATATTACTTTTTTTCCAGTAGCGCTAAATATGTTACGCGGATTGCGTAGTGTAGAACCTTCAGCGCTGGAATTAATGTATTCCTATGCGGCAAAGCCTTGGAGTATTTATTGGAAGCTACGCTTGCCCGCTGCTATCCCTGGGCTATTTAGCGGATTAAAAATCGCGGCTCCTCTAGCTGTAACCGGTGCTATTCTCGTTGAACTGATGGGAGCGCAACATGGGATAGGCGTGATCATGCTTCGTAATCTCTATTATGGTCCTTCTCATGTGTATATGTTCTGGTCGACTGTCTTTGTCGGGGCATTGCTTGGCATACTCAGCTATTGGTTGATTAGCTTTATCGAACGTATCGTATCACCGTGGCAGCCGGAATTTCGCTCGAAAGGAGGCCGCTCTTAATGGAAAAACCATCATTACAAAACAAAAAATTAACAGCTACATATCTATCTGATACTTCTTCTACAACACTGAATTCTTTTCAATCACAACCCGCAGATCAACCTTTGCATACACGAAATAGTTCCAAAAAATCATTTTTAGGTGGTGGAAAAGTATGGCTTCCTCTTTGTTTAGGTATTTTATTCGTGCTGTTATGGCAAATCGAGGTTTTTCACAAGATATTTGATCTTAAAAAATATCAACTTCCTCTTCCGTCTGCGATTGCATCCTCTATACAAGAAAATTGGAGTCTATTGCTATCCTATACAGGATATACATTGGCTGAGGCTGTTTTGGGGATGATCATAGGTTCTTTATTTGGATTTGTGATTGCTCTTATCGCTACGGCTTCTCCACGTTGGGGTGCAGGAAGTCTAACACTCGTAGCCGCTCTCAATGCTGTGCCTATTGTAGCGCTCGCCCCTATTATGAATTTGTGGTTTGGTGACGGTATCGGTTCTCGAATCGCTATCGTCACTGCAACAACGATGGCTGCCATGGCTCTTAATGCTTACAAAGGAATGTCATCTGTGAATCCGTTAGCGCTTGATCTGATGTATTCTTACGCAGCCAATAAAGCAAAAGTATTTCGTTATTTGCGTATTCAAAACAGCTTACCTTATGTATTCACTGCTCTCAAAATCAATGCTACTGCCAGTATGATTGGAGCGATTGTCGGTGAATTTTTCTTTTCTTCGCAAGGACTCGGTTATCTCCTCTCTAACTCGATCAAAATTGCTAAAATGCCTTTGGGCTGGTCATGTATCGTACTTGCTGCTATTGCAGGCATTATATTTTATATGATCGTAGAACGATTAGAAAAAGTATGTATTCGCTGGCATCCTTCTCAGCGTACCTGATAGTGAACTGGAATATTCAAATTGACCTAACAAGCATATATGCGTATAGCATCCATTGGTTTGACTTTGATAACCATCTATTCAGGATAGATTAACGATTCAGGGGGAATGAAAGATGAAAATAAAACCACAAAAAATTCAAGCAAGTCTTGTGATTATGTTGGTGATTGTGATCACTGTACTGGCTGGATGCGGTGGAATGAAAAGTACTTCAACAGATGCTGGTGCAACGGCAAGTACAGGGGAAACGACTTCCACTGAACCTGTAACAGTGAAATTACAGTTAAAATGGGTGCCACAAGCACAATTTGCCGGTTATTTTGTTGCAAAAGACAAAGGCTACTATGAGCAAGAAGGGCTGAATGTTGAAATTCTTCCGGGTGGACCGGATATTGTTCCTGAACAACAAGTTGCCGGAGGCTCCGCAGATATCGGAGTAGATTGGGTAGGCAGTCTGCTGACCAGTCAGGAACAAGAAATGCCACTTATCCAAATTGCTCAGATTTTCCAAAAGAGCGGTCTGGTGCTTGTATCTAAAAAATCTGCTGGCATTAACACTCCTGCTGATCTAAAAGGTAAAAAAGTAGGCAACTGGATGGGTGGAAATGAATTTGAATTATTAGCTTTATTCGATAAATATGGACTTGATCCGAATAAAGATGTGAGTTTTACGAAACAAGGATTTACAATGGATCAATTTCTAGGCGGTGAACTGGATGCCGCTTCTGCTATGACTTATAACGAGTACCAAATCTTGTTGGAGTCCGGTCTCAAAGATAGTGATCTCAATGTGATTGATATGAACAATGAAGGTGTGGCGATGTTGGAAGATAACCTGTTTGCCAATAAAGAGTGGTTAGATGCTAACAAAGAAACAGCCGCCAAATTTGTTCGTGCTTCGCTAAAAGGCTGGAAAGATGCTATCGCCGATCCTGAAGCCGCTGTCGATAGTGTGATGAAGCAAGCCGAGTCAGGCAGTACTACCAAAGAGCATCAACTTAAAATGATGCAAGAAGTCGCCAAATTAATCCAACCGCAGGGAATGGATGAAGCCAAAATGGGTTACACTGACGAAAAAATGTTCCAGCAGACGGCTGATATTGCTTTGAAATTTGGAGTGATTAAAGAAGCCGCCAATGTACAAGAAGCATATACAAATGAAATTGTAGATATGGCTAGCAAAACACAGTAGTATTCTGCTCCTCTATCACCTATAACACTATTGCTCTTATTTATTGCTACTATCTTATGTTCTCGATTTGAAAGGAGTTCTTAGAGATGTCTGTAATCAACAAGACGATACAGAAAGTACCTAACTATATTGGTGGACAGTGGGTAGAATCTACCACTACCGAGTGGGATGAAGTATACAATCCTGCGACAGGTGAACTTATTGCTTATGTTCCGTTATCCAGTAGTGAAGAAGTAGATCATGCTGTTCACGTGGCTCAAACTGCGTATCAAAGTTGGAAAAAAATCGCTGTGCCTAAGCGAGCCCGTTACTTTTTCGATTATCAGCAGTTGCTTGTGAAGCATTGGGATGAACTGGCGGCATTAATTACACTTGAAAATGGAAAAAGTCTGGAAGAAGCATATGGTGAAGTACAACGCGGAATTGAATGTGTAGAATTTGCCGCTGGTGTCCCTACTCTGATGATGGGTAGTCAGTTGCCTGATATTGCGACAGGGATTGAGTCTGGTATGTATCGTTATCCTATTGGTGTTATTGGCGGGATTGCTCCTTTTAACTTTCCAATGATGGTTCCTTGCTGGATGTTCCCTTTGGCTATTGCTTGTGGTAACACTTTCGTACTCAAGCCTTCTGAACGAACGCCATTATTGGTTAATCGTTTAGCAGAATTATTTGCTGAAGCTGGATTCCCATCAGGTGTCCTTAATATTGTGCACGGCGCTCATGATGTCGTGAATACATTGCTAGCTCATGAAGAGGTCAAAGCAATTTCTTTTGTCGGCTCACAACCTGTTGCTGAATATGTATACAAAACAGGAACATCGCATGGCAAACGAGTGCAGGCTTTAGCAGGAGCTAAAAATCATTCGATCGTATTACCGGATGCTGATCTGGATCATGCAGTCAAAAATATTATTGCAGCGGCTTTCGGCTCGGCAGGTGAACGTTGTATGGCTTGTGCTGTAGTCGTTGTACATGAACAAATTGCCGATGAATTGGTGGAGCGATTACGTATTGCTGCTAACGAAATCACGATAGGCAACGGTACAGATGAAGGTGTATTTCTAGGGCCTGTGATTCGTCCTGCTCATAAAGAACGTACGATTGCTTATATCGAATCTGGAGAACAGCAACAAGCTACATTAGTACGTGATGGACGACAAGATCAGGCTGTGAATGAGCAAGGTTATTTTATCGGCCCTACTATCTTCGACCATGTGACGACAGATATGAAAATCTGGCAAGATGAGATTTTTGCACCTGTATTATCTATTGTACGAGCTAAAGATGTAAGTGAAGCGATAAAGATCACCAATACTTCTCTATTCGCTAACGGTGCTTGTATTTATACAGATAGCGCCAAAGCAATTCGTGAATTTCGTGAAGAGATTGATGCTGGTATGTTAGGTGTGAATCTGGGAGTTCCTGCTCCGATGGCTTTTTTTCCTTTTTCCGGCTATAAAAAATCATTCTATGGTGATCTGCATGCTAATGGACGGGACGGTGTTGAATTTTATACTCGCAAAAAAATGGTAACTGCTCGCTATTAAATCGTTCTTTCCAAACTCACTATACACAGCTAGATATTCAATTATGAAATAACCGGGAGGAGAAATCATCATGCTCGAATTAGGAACAGACTACGAATCAGCTATTAAAAAGGATCAACAATATCTGTGGCATAATATTACTCCTTATAATGAAGCCGCTCCACCGATGATTGCGGCTACAGGTAGGGGATCATGGGTGACCGATACGAATGGTCAACGTTATATGGATGGTATGTCAGGTCTATGGTGTGTAAATGTTGGATATGGACGCAAAGAATTAGCAGAAGCCGCTTATGAACAGTTGTTACAGCTTCCTTATTTCCCATTAACACAAAGTCATATGCCTGCGATTGCTTTAGCGGAAAAGTTAAATAGCTGGCTTGGTGATGATTATGTGATCTTCTTTTCAAATAGTGGTTCTGAAGCGAATGAAGCCGCCTTCAAAATTGCCCGTCAATATCAACAACAGATTGGTCAACATTATCGACACAAATTTATATCACGTTATCGCGGGTATCATGGCAGTTCTATGGGGGCACTTGCGGCTACAGGACAAGCTCAGCGTAAGTATAAATATGAACCGTTGAGCGGTGGATTTCTTCATGTGGCTCCACCGGATAGTTATCGCCGTCCAGCAGGGCAAACAATCGAAGAATTCAATCTACAGTGTGCGCAAGCGATCGAAGATATGATCATCTGGGAAGGTGTCGAGACGATTGCAGCTGTTATTATGGAACCTGTGATTACAGGTGGCGGTATTATTATCCCTCATCAAGTATATATGGATCGTGTACAAGAAATCTGTCGCACTCATGGTGTATTGCTGATTATTGATGAAGTAATCTGTGGATTTGGACGTTCCGGTCAAAAGTTCGGTCATCATAATTTTGGAGTAAAACCTGATATTGTTACGATGGCTAAAGGATTAACGAGTGGTTATCTTCCTCTCTCTGCTACTGCTGTACGCAAAGATATCTATGAAGCATTCAAAGATAAAACCGATGATTATGGACATTTCCGCCATGTGAATACATTTGGTGGTAATCCAGCGGCATGCGCTTTAGCACTACGTAATCTAGAAGTGATCGAACAAGAAAATCTAATTGAACGTGCTCGTCTGTTAGGGCAACGTCTCAATACAGCCCTGATGGAGATTGTCGATCATCCTCTGATTGGTGATATTCGTAGCTTCGGTCTGGTAACAGGTGTAGAACTGGTCGAAGATAAAACCAGCAAAAAACCAGCTTCCCTGGATATCGTGAAATCCATTATTGCCGGTTGTAAAGGTAAAGGGTTGATTATCGGCAAAAATGGCGATACGGTCGCTGGCTACAATAATGTACTTACATTTGCACCTCCACTATCTTCAACCGACGAAGACTTGGAGTTCTTGATTACTACGTTCAAACATGTGATGAGTGAGCATTAGGTAGCGACATTTTTTCAGGATACAGAAATTGATACGCACGCAAAGCCACTTGAATCGATATACGATTTTCAGGTGACATATAATCTTCGCCTAACAATTCTGTAATTTTGTCCAACCGATAGTATAACGATTGACGAACAATAAATAATTTCTGGGCAGCAATCTGTTTGGAACCGTCATGATCAAGATACACTCGTAGTGTAAGCAGTAACTCACTACCTTTGGTCTGATCGTGATCGATTAAAGGCCCTAGATAGTTGCGAATAAATGTCTGTAGTGTTTTGCCATCGTTAAGACTAAGCAGTAATTGAAAAACACCTAATTCTTCATAAAATAGCAACGTACTCTCAGAGCAAGTATAAAGGGACAATGCCTGTACTGCTTCCTGATAACTGGCTGAAGCATTTTTCAAATGATGCCCTGCTTTACTAACACCGATAATTAATTTCAAATGCTTGAGCTTATCATCGGAATGAATCTGTTGGAGCGATTGTAATGCCTGTTGAAGTCTTGGCTTCGCAGGCATTTTGGCTTGTCTATCCAGCGCTATAACTGTCAGGCGATTATTTTTGAGCGTGATTAACGGATGGAACAGATACTTTTCAAAAATAGAACGCAATACTAGCGAAAGATGGAATGTGATCGATTCCCACTCATTTTCTGAACTGTTCCATTTTACATCTTGAGGATTTTCGATCTCGATCAGACAGACACGATAAGGCAATTCGTTCATCATATTAAAATCAGGCCCGATCAGACTTTTGAGTCGATTCTCGTCTTCGATACGTCCGTAGATCAATTCCTCGACCCATAAATTTTCCGAAAATAATTTGCGTTCTTCCATATAACGGGTACGCAACAATTCTTGAGCGATTGAAAGAGAAGCTGAATCTAGCAATAAACACTCATATTCTTGCGGTTTGTGCGGACAGATCAACATAATATATGCCCATGTCTGATCCAGAGCACCTACAGGTTTTAATACAATACTTTGCTGTTCATATTCGCGAAAATAGGGCGCAGTATCATGCTGTACACCATCCATACTTTCATTAAACTCTGCGAAAAACTGCAATAACGGACGTTGTTTATCAGGAGACAATGCTGGAAAAAAAGAAGGTTTGCCTTGCAACTGTAAATAAACTACTTGATGATGGGTGCTTTGATGAAGTAGTTGCAACACTTTATGAGTACCTTGCGAAGTTAATGTTAGTCGATTGAATTCACGTGAAATACGTTCTAACTTTTGGAGCATCCGGTGATGGTGATTAATAATTAAGGAATGGAGATCCAACGTAATATCTACAAAACGTACCGTTTCTTTAAAAATGATCAATGGAAAATCATACCGATCGGCAAGCTCAATCATTTCAGCGGGAATCGTCTGAAAAAAGTCGCCTAATTCAATACAAAGACATGCTGCTTTTTTCTGAATTAAATTGTCCATAAATTCAAGCGCTGTTGTCAGTTGACTATGGAATTGTATCCCTGTTGTCAAAATCATTTCTTCGCCATGAATTAAACTTTCAAAATTGGAACTTTCCAGAATATGCACCCAGCGAACAGAATTGGAAATTCCTCGACTTCCACCGATCACTTCTGCTTGAGCAAATAAAGGTCTTGTCATCGCATCTTCGATTGTAAACATACGGTTACTATCCATATTTCCCCCACCTTTCTGTAAGCAACGAATAGATTAAACTCTGCTAAAGTAACGTTCAACCGGACCTGTCTCTGCGCTACTTCTAGCTTTGTTGCTCTATTCTAATCATTTCAAAACAGTCGTCAAAAATTAACTTTCGAAATTAGACACTCTGTCTAGTGTAAAAAAAAGACACATTGACTATAGTTTTAATATATAAATGTCAGAATACATAACTTATATAGATATAAATTATACTATATTTATGATTTTGATGGTATTTATAAATATTTTCAACAAAAAAATCTAAAATATATCGAAAACCTATTAAAATGTGTTACATTATTTAACATTATGAACACAAAGAATTCTAAGGAGGTTTAACCGATGGAACATTCTTCTACATTTACTTCATTTTCACCAGATATGTTTATGCGCAACTTTGCTGAAGCAGAGCCTGGTCTAACCCATAAGGGAGCTATAGAAGAATCGAATCGCTGTCTATACTGTTATGATGCCCCCTGTATAACAGCTTGTCCTACCGGAATCAATATCCCTTCTTTTATTAAACGAATCGCTACCGACAATCTAAAAGGTGCTGCTTATACGATTATGGATGCTAATCCTGTGGGAGCCAGTTGTGCACGTGTCTGTCCAACAGAAGAACTATGTGAAGGCGCCTGTGTACTCAATGAAAGTTCAAAACCAATAGATATTGGTAGATTACAACGGTATGCCACCGATTGGGCTATCGAAAAAGATGCTCAATTATTCGAAGCAGGTATATCAAATGAAAAGAAAGTAGCTGTCATTGGTGGAGGCCCTGCTGGATTAGCTGCTGCTCGTGAATTAGCACGCGAAGGATTCCATGTGGTGATCTACGAATCCAAACCACTTGCAGGCGGACTGGATACACATGGTATTGTGTCATTCCGTTTACCTCAGTCCATCTCTCTCTGGGAAGTGCAACAAGTTCAACAATTAGGCGTCGATATTCGTACTAATATGAAAGTAGGCGTCGATATCACTTCTGAACAACTGCTGGCTGAATATGATGCTGTCGTATTAGCTGCCGGAATGGGATATGTCCCTCCTATTCGTATAGAAGGTGAACAGCTAGAAGGCGTCTATGATGCGATTCAACTGGTTGAACAAACCAAAACAGGTCAACCTAATATCAATCTACTCGGCAAAAAAGTAGCTGTAATCGGCGCAGGAAATACTGCAATTGATGGAGCTACCTGTTCTGTACGCTTGGGTGCTGCCAATGTCAAAATGGTCTATCGTCGTACACGTGAAGAAATGACTGCTTATGATTTTGAGTATGAATTTGCCAAACAAGAAGGCGTAGAATTCAACTGGTTAACTTTACCGAAACGAATTATCGGTGATGCTACAGGTAAAGTCACTCATCTAGAATGTGTGCAAATGAAATTAACAGGTGAAATCGGTAAAGATGGACGATTGGTACCTATGCCTGTCGAAGGTTCTGAATTCTTAATGCCTGTAGATGCTGTTGTAACAGCGATTGGACAAGAACGTCGTACAGATCTTATCGAACATTTCGGATTGGAACATTCATGGGGTGTTGTCAAAATAGATACTTCTACTCATCGTACTTCCAATCCTAAAGTATATGCGGCTGGCGATATTATATTCGGAGCAGGTCAAGGTGAAGCGATGGTTGTATCAGCAGCACAACAAGGCAAATTAGCCGCTTATGCCATTAGCAAACATCTGCTTCCGCAACAAGATCATTCCCTGAGTTCGATCGTATAAGATGTTCTCTTTTATGGTATAGATGAAATGATATTTATAGGAGGTTGTTAATTATGGCAGATTTGAGTATTGATCTTGCAGGTATACGTTCCCCTAACCCGTTCTGGCTCGCTTCTGCGCCACCTACCAATACAGGGTATCAAGTACAACGTGCTTTTGAAGCAGGTTGGGGCGGAGCTGTCTGGAAAACGCTGGGTGATCCGATTATTAATACATCTGCCCGATTTGCAGCCGTTAATTTCAATGGACAACGAGTGGCTGGATTTAACAATATTGAATTGATCTCTGATCGTCCGTTGGATGTGAATCTCAAAGAAATCTATGAAACGAAAAAGCGATTTCCCAATCATGCAGTCATTGCTTCACTTATGGTGGAGCCAACACAATACAAATGGCATGAAATTGTAAAGCGAGTCGAAGATGTAGGTGTGGACGGACTAGAACTTAACTTTGGCTGTCCTCATGGTATGGCTGAACGTGGAATGGGAGCCGCTTCCGGTCAGCAACCTGATCTTGTGCAAGCACAGACCACATGGGCTAAAGAAGTAGCCACGACCCCAGTGATTGTGAAATTAACACCAAATATCACAGACATTACTGTAGTTGCCCGTCATGCTGTTAAAGGTGGAGCAGATGCGATTAGTCTTATCAATACGATTAATAGTCTAGCCGGTGTTGATATCCATAGCTGGAATACGATTCCTCATGTAGGAGGCAAAGGTGCACATGGTGGATATTGCGGGCCAGCAGTAAAGCCGATTGCGCTTAATATGTTAGCTGAATGTGCGCGTGATATCAATGTAGGTGTGCCAATATCCGGTATAGGTGGTATCTCCACATGGCAAGATGTGGTTGAATTTATGTTAATGGGTGCTACAGGGATTCAAGTCTGTACCGCAGCGATGCATCATGGATTCCGTATTGTTGAAGAAATGATCGATGGTCTGAATAATTATTTAGATGATAAAGGTCTAACGTCAGTTCATGAACTGATTGGTCAAAGTGTATCGCGTTACTCCAACTGGGGTGATCTGGATCTTAATTATCAGGTGGTTGCTCGTATTAATGAAGACAATTGTATTAACTGCAACAAGTGTCATATTGCTTGTGAAGACACTTCTCACCAATGTATAGATATGTTAACGAATGCCGAAGGTAAAAGTATTTTGCAAGTGCGTGAAGAAGATTGCGTAGGTTGTAATCTATGTTCGATTGTATGCCCTGTTGATGGAGCAATAGATATGATCGAAATCGAAAATGGCATGGCACCGATGAGCTGGAACGATCGTCAAAAAATGATCGGTTCACTGAATAATTCCTATACTGGAGCAGAGGTGATTGGATGAAAAAGATTATTCGAAATGGAACGATTGTCACAGCATCAGATACGTATGTCGCTGATTTATTAATCGAAAATGGGATTATTGCCAGTATAGGACTTCATGTAGAAGCTGAAGGTGCAGAAATTATTGATGCAAGTGGTTGTTATGTTTTTCCAGGAGGGATAGATCCTCATACTCATCTAGATATGCCTTTCGGCGGTACAGTAACAGCTGATGATTTTGAGACCGGCACCAAAGCGGCCGCATTCGGTGGAACAACAACAGTAATCGATTTTTGCTTAACAACCAAAGGCAATACATTGCAAAGTGCTGTAGATACATGGCATAACAAATCACGCGACAAAGCAGTGATTGATTATAGCTTCCATCTTATGGTGTCCGAGATTAACGATATCGTATTGGATGAATTACCTCAGATTATTGAAAATGAAGGTATCACTTCTTTTAAAGTATTTATGGCATACAAAAATACGTTTCAAGCTGATGACGGTACACTATTCAGAACGTTACAGACTGCTAAGCGTGAAGGCGCACTGGTTATGGTACATGCTGAAAATGGCGATGTGATCGAATATCTGGTTGAACAAGCACTCGCCGCTGGACAGACTGATCCGATCTATCATGCACTGACGCGTCCTCCTGAATTGGAAGGTGAAGCGACTGGACGTGCTGCTTATCTTACCGGTCTTACCGATTCACAATTATACGTGGTACATGTAACTTGTGCTGAAGCTGTCTACAAAATCGAAGAAGCGCGCCGTAAAGGTCTACGTGTATATGGAGAAACCTGTCCGCAATATTTACTGTTGGATCAGAGCGATCTGGAGAAACCCGATTTTGAAGGTGCTAAATATGTATGGTCTCCTCCTCTTCGTGAGAAATGGAATCAAGATGTACTCTGGGATGCGCTCTGGAATGGCAGTCTGCAAACGATCGGTTCTGATCAGTGTTCTTTTAATTTTAAAGGGCAAAAAGATCTGGGACTGCATGACTTCTCCAAAATTCCGAATGGCGGTCCGATGATCGAAGATCGATTCAGCGTATTGTACTCTGAAGGGGTGGCTAAGGGGCGTATCTCACTTAACAAATTTGTTGATATTATCGCTACTGCTAGCTCACGTCTATTTGGACTTTTTCCGCAAAAAGGTACACTTGCTATCGGTAGCGATGCGGATATCGTTATTTTCGATCCTACAGTGAAACGAACGATCTCTGCACAAACACATCATATGAATGTGGATTATAATGCTTTTGAAGGTATAGAAATTACAGGTGAGCCGGTATCTGTACTGAGCAGAGGCGAATTTGTTATTCGAGATAAACAATTTGTCGGTACACCGGGAGCAGGTCAATATTTGCACCGTAATCGGTTTGAAGTACCTACAGTAGAGTTATCTTCTACAGCAGAAAAAGTAAGCGGAGGAATACGATAATGTCTGCGTTCGCTGATTTTGAAAAAGAAAAGCTGGCAATCGATCAATTTCTAGATAGCGGATATGTAGTAGTTGCGATTCAGGAAAATCTGGAAGGCGCACTGGTAAAATTTAGTAAAGATCGCTCTAGTACTAAGCATGATGATCTTCATCTTATTACTGCTGATGCTCGTAAATATCTAACCACTCGCTTACTGATGAATGGACAACTCGCTCGTTCGGTATAACCTCTCCTCTCTTACGCATTTAGATACACTCCAATTCAAAAAAAGCCCATCTACACCGAGCCAGTACCTCTTACTGGATTCGATATAGATGAGCTTTGAGCTGTATTGTTATTTCATATCCAATAGAACTATTTCAAAAAATAGACTGAACTGGACATGATATAGAAAGCATGAACTTACTGCAATCGTGCCAGCAATTCCCACACATCCGATGTACCGGGAGCTTCTCCACTTGTCCACCATTTGGCACGATACGTTTTGCCGTTATAGCTGACCGTATCTCCACCTACATAAATCCCAGAAGCAGTCCAAGCGTTAGCAGAAGGTTGGTCTGGATTAGTAGGGGTAGTCGGTGTAGTGCCTCCTGTACCCTGACCTGTAACATTCACATCGATCACTTGATAAAAAGCATTGGCAGTATCACTAATATCCCATACGCCCAAAATCACATGATAACCACTACGATCTGATGGAATATTAATCGTCTGACTCACATTCGCAGACGGCTTGGCTCCATTATCATTAATGACTGCAATTTCTTGTAATGCACTACGCTTTAGTGGCTCATTTGGATTCCAGCCTTGTTTGGTCATATAATATTTCCAACTGGCTGTTGCATGTTGAGCTGTTAATTTCCATTGCACTTTAAGTGCACCTGTTTTGATATCCGTTTTGTGCCAGCGGGTAGATGTCTGCTCATCTAATGGTGCAAAACCTGCCACCCCTCCACTAGCGATATGTCCATCTGCTGGCCCTGCCGCAGGGTATCCTTTGAGTGCTTCAATACTTTGCGGTTCATACTGTGCACTGCCTACATTGGTATTCAGTCCCAGTGCATTCGATCCTTTGTAAGCACGACTAGCAGGCTGTTCAATATAACCATGTGCCCATATCGTACTGCTCATCAACAATGCACATGTACTGATAGCAACAGTCGCTGTCACCGCTTTTCTCCAATTCATCTATATACCTCCCCAATAATATCACTCACTATGCGGTATAGATTTATGTGATCGAAAAAGGAATTATAGCTGTTGCCATACATCTGCTTGTCCTGGTGTCTCGCCGGTAGTCCACCATTTGGCACGATACGTTTTGCCATTGTAGCTGACTGTATCTCCACCAACATATACCGCAGACGCTGTCCATGCTTTGGCTGTTGGTTGAGTAGGATTGGTTGGTGTAGTCGGTGTGGTGGGAGTCGTTGGCGCAGTACCGTTATAGATCAAGTTATAATATGCATTAGAAAATGCTTTATTATACGGTGTTCCTGCGCTATTGCTACCCAGATCCCAGTTCACTGACCATGTCATTAGACCTTTGAGCGATTGACCTTGTGATTGTAATTTGGAAAATACGTTATAGACTACTGTTGGATCTTTGACAGTTCCATTGCCCCCTGCATCTGGATTCGCTGGTAATCCTAGCACTAATTTATCGGCTGGAATCTGTAGTAATCCTCTTGTGCCATGAATAAAGGAATCTGCCATATAGTAAAGGAAATTGTATTTGTCTGCATCTGAATTTTGCGCTAACCATTTGCTCACTTCATCTACCCAAATACCGTCACCTGCTTGATTATATAGTTGAGGCGCTATAAAGTCATAATAACCTGCTAGACTGGTTAAGTATGGTTCGTACGCTCCGCCTGGCTTGAGGTATGGAAATTCTGGAGCCATACTGATCAAAAAGTTCTGTCCTTGAGCTTTGTAATGATTTTTGACAATTTTGAGAGCGGCAGGAATAACGGTTGTGTTGCTTCCTGCTTTGATCGAATTTTGCTCCAGATCGATATCTAATCCGTCAAAACCATACACATCGACCAGACGAATAATTTCATTGGCAAATGCTTGCTCTTGTCCTGCACTCAGTTGCACATGAGCATCTGCTCCACCTAACGAAAGAATAACGGCTGTTCCTCTTGCATTCAATGTAGCTACTTGCTGACGAAATTCAGCATCGGTTCCTCGATCTGGCTTGAATGTAGGAATCCCGTTGCCAGTCATAAAAGCAACTGTAACGACATTATAAGCTGTTGGAGATTCACTTAAAGCTATTGTGCGTGAAGAACCTCCCGCGTATCCATCTTTGGCAGAAGACGTCCAATTTTGCCAATAGCCCACCATAATTTTTTTACCACTAATACTTGGCATTGTTGAAGCACTATCTGCGGCTTGAGTCGTTGGCATAGATGTTGCTAGTAGTGAACAACTCATTACTCCAGCTAGTACCCATTTCATTAATTTGCCTTTTTGAATGATATTCATTATATGCACTCCTTCAAATAGTGGAATAAGATCATGCGTTATACGACGGTTGATTTTCACGACATCTCCATAGACAATACAATCACGAACAGACGATCTTCCTCCTTTTCCAATAAATTCCTTATTTCAGGTATAACTGAATTATAATGCTTATATTGTGAAAAACTTATGTATATCCGCATAATATAAGGCGAATTATACATCGCCTTATTCCTTTTCCGATCCATTACTAGATCAACGGAAACGATCCAAACAAAAAAAACCTTCTCCATAAGGAAAAGGTGGACGGTGTATTGTGACAGCGACTATGAGGGGTCATCGAATGAAGAATTAATACGTGCAAAATAAATCTTGTAGCAACTGGAGCTTGGTGTAACACTGCTCTGCTTTGAACTGTTGTCCAATCTGCTCATAACTGTAGCCACATTCATAATACAGTTGATCAAGGTAATAGCCGATTTTATGATTTTCACAATAGCGAATACCTTGCGTAGCATATTCAATAGCCATTCGATAATCTTGCGTATCCGAGTAAGCTTTCGACAAATAATAAAAGATAGGCGTAAACTGATCACTACCTTCACGATAGACATGAAGTGCACGCAAGCATTTGTGTAACCAACCTATACATGCTCTATAATCTCCATCGAATCCATACGCAATGGCTAACGCCTGAATCACTTCGATCTCATACAACGCTGGAATTCGTTCGCAATGATATGTTAATTTCAAAGCTAACTGAATCATAGGAAATCCACGATCTACAGCTCCCAGATGCACATAGGCGTTTCCTTTCTGATACAGTACAAATTGCTGATCCATCAACGAATAACGGCATATCGCTTCTACTTGATGATCTTCAATATATTGCAATAACTCCTGATACATATGCTTTTTTTGCAAATATTTAATGTTTTTACGAATACTCTGAATCTCATTGATCTGCTGTTCAGTCATATCGAAAAAAATGCGGATATCCAGACTAAACTTGTGTGCAATCTGAAATAAAATCTCAGCCGATACCGATTCGACTCCTTTTTCAATACGACTGATCTGCGATTGATTGCAAATCCCTAAAGCCAATTGTTGCTGTGTTAATCCACGTTGCTGTCGAATCTCTCGAATCCGTTGCCCGATCCAGCGGTAATCCAGTACAGTCTGGCTAACCAATGTGCACTACCTCCTGAATACTTCTGTTATACGTCTATCATAAAGATAGAATTGCTCTAGCATCAGGTGTAGAAATACGCATATAGAGAGAATTTCTTAGCATCTATCAAAAAAGAAGATTATTTGTACTATCTCGGATAAACTGTTATTGATTCTGTTGAATAGAAACATACTTACCTAGTATTCTACAGACTTTATGGATAATCTAGTGTCCCTTTGACGACGATATGTTTGCCTTTGCGATCTTCGAATACTTTCACATGGACTTTGGTACCTTCTTGAAATTTGGGCAGATTCATCGTATAGACCGTTGTCTTGACTGTTGCTTGAAAAGGAAGTGCTGTTGGACGCTCAATCTTCACCACCAATAGAATCTCCGGTTGTCCACTGCTATATTGACCTGTCGGGGTAATCGAGATAATCGTTGCTCGTGCCGAATAACCTTCCAGTATGGTCTGTTCGGTGATACTTTTCTTATTCAAGACTCGTGGTAATACAATCGCAATCACTGCAAAAAAAATCAGTAATCCGATACAACTTAATATCAGCGTTAACGGTTCCAATCATCTGATCTCCTTTGGCTAACGATAGCTGGAATTACCCATTTCTAAGCCTGGTAATATCCAGATATCAGTCGTAGTGTTATATACATATGGCTTAGATTACAATGTATTATGGTCGTAGCAGTAACATTTAGCCGAGCTAAGTGTTGCTTTTTGTCTTTATGAGCTATTTATACGCTATTTATATTTTATCATGTTCGATGTATAAGCCCTATAGATGTATATATGTTCATATAAGATTAGAGCAAATAGGATCTCAGATGCTAAAAAGCCACCTGATTTGAGTTTCAGGTAGCTCAAGCAATTGTTATTTTTTTTCATATCCACATCTATAGGAAGGTTATAAATAAGTGATTTCTTGCGCAGGAATAATCTGCTCTGCTTCTACAAATACACATAAATCCTGCAATATACATTCAATCTGGCGCTTGTGCTCTACGGCTTGAGTAGAATCGAGTAACGTTAACTTTTGCACCTGTAACTCCCGACGCTGGCGATCATTTTTGAGATCAATCACACCCACAATCTGTTCTCCAATCAAAATTGGCATTGCAAAATAACCATATTGTCGTTGTTCTTTGGGCATATAACTTTCTAGCTTATAATTCACATCAAATAACTTCAACAACCGTGACCGATCTCGAATCATATTATCAAAAGGAGACAATAATGTCGCTGCGCTACCTTCTAACTTTTCCAAAGTAGACAGTAACGGAATATCTTGTGTACGAATAAAATGCTCTTCCGCCCAATCTTCCACCTGTATCTGCTGAATATTCCCTTGTTCCAATTGTTGCTGGATATACTCGCTGACTGCTGTTTTATTGAGGTTAAAGCAAGCTTTTAATTCTTTGAGCGTCGCGATCCCCAAATTTTCAAACGTCAAATCAAGCAAATATGTATTCAGCGTCGGTTCATGTTCCAGTGTCCGATGCTCTTCGATATTCTGATCTGTTATTGTATATAACTTATTGAAATGATGATCTCGACTGACCTTGATCAAGCCTGCCCGCCATAATTGGTCTAATGCTCGTCTTGCCGGTGTCATACTCCATGTTGCTCCACTTGACGGCCGGTCATGTTCAATATCCCGCGAACGTAGTGGCTGATTAAGCTGTACTTGCTCATAAATATTTAATATAAAATCTAACTTCGGCTGGTTCATGATCTTCAAATGATGATGTGCAAAATAATGATGCAAATGCTCATAAGAAGATGCTGGCAACAAACACAAAGCAAACAAATACACTTCAAAAATCGACTGCTGCTCATACAATTCTAACAACCATTCCCGCTGATACCGATGATCTCTCGACCAGAAAAATAAATCCTGACTACGAGACAATACATTCATCGTATCAAGCTGGACATAACCAAGTCGGTTGAGTGTATGTAATACTCCACTGGCATCCTGGTAGTGATTCAAGTGAGGTTGTAATAGTCCTTGTTGATGCAATTGCAGACGCTTCATCTGTGTTCTGGTCGTTGTCAGCATAGAATCCTCCTGTTATGGACTGGATATGTTATTGATACACAAATTTCAGTTGATCATTACGTTCGTAAGCATATTCCATCAATTGAATAGTTCGTTCACGTGTTCTCGACAATTGGGCACTAACTGCACTTACTTGTCCTTGAGAACCAAAATACGAATCTTTCAAAAACGTATCTTCGACGAACTCTGCTTCTTGTTGATCATACGTTTCCCAACCTTTTTGAGATTGTTGTAACAAAGCATACTGGGATGCAGATAACTTGGACTTCAATTGTTGCATCGTATTATTCATTTCGATACCCCATAATTTCAAATACTTTCCTTCAAGTGCAACCCAACCGGCGGTCGAGAACTGACTAGAGTTCTGAAATTCATTATACTCTTTATCGTACGCTCGATCTAACGGATTGTTATGGATCAGATGATTAAATGTATCTTCCGGGTCCATCTGGTAATCGCCATAGTATGGAGTATCTTCTGTAGATTCTTCCGATTGCTTTGTAGAAGTCTGGTTTGCTTTGGTTGTCTTTTGATTAACTTCAGCCGATGCTGTAACACTTGGTTTGGATGTGGCAGTAGCCTCTGGTGTCGTTGCCTGATGATTCGATTGACCGCAAGCTGTTAATACCGTGCATGTTAAAAGTAAACTAATCGTCCATTTCATAAATATTCTCCTTGTATACGTTAGTTGTATCTGATTGTAGATTACATATTAAATTGATATGTAGAATCAAATCGCTATTTTGGTATTTAAAATCATGAGTTTTCTGGATCATAATCTAATGTATCTAAAATCTCTCGTGCTGTAATATGACTTTCCGTTGCATACTCCCATTGTGTGGGTGAATCAGCTATCCGACGAATTTCTGGTTCTAGTTTCCGAATCAAAGCTACAGGTAAAAAACCAACAATATATTGCAGACATCATTCGATCCATTCGGTATCATCTGTATGCAATACGTCTCGCACATGAGGAACAATTTCATCAGGCACTGTAAGCAGTATTTTGGACATCGGTATAGCAACAGGCCAGTTAATATCCTGCAACCAGACAAGTAATTCTGGAAGAATAGGGATTAGATCTTGAGGGTCTAATTGCTGTAATCGCTGGATTGCACCAAAATCAAATTTGGATTCTGGTATTAAGTGGTTGGATTCGGTCATGTTCAAGCCCTCCTTTACATATAAAGTTCAAAAAATGTAGCTACCTCTGTAATGCTTAGCCAAATCATGTGGTTCATCTTATCATGTTCAAAAAAAGGAAAAGTAAAAATGATATGAATAATGGATAACATTCTGTAAATTTTGTCTCGATATTTAACTTTTTATATCAAATAATGATACAATAATATAATAAAAACTAAAGAGGTGATTAGATTGCTATTAGCCGATGAACTCCTAGACCAATATGGATACAATGAACCAATTATAGCTAATATGATAGATGCGGAAAAATGGGGCGTCAAAAAAGAAAGTTTACGTCGTAGTCTCAATCGTATGGTACAGAAAAACGAACTTGAGCGTTATGAGGAAGGCATTTATTATTTTTCAAAATGGAACAATATACTGAAGCAAAAAACTAAAATCAGTGAGCGTGCTGTTATAGAACGAAAATATGTAAAATCCAAAAATGAAGTTTATGGTTATTTATCTGGACTAGCATTTGCTAATCAAATTCAAATCACTACTCAAGTTCCCAAAAATCTAGAAATTGTAACAGAAAAGAATGCTAGTAAGAAACGAAAAATTTCTCTACGTTCTTATACATTAACGTTAAAGAAACCAAGAGTAGACATTACACAACAGAATTATAAACTGCTGCAAGTTCTTGATCTTATATCAGAGAATGAAATTTATAAAGAAGTCAGTACAACAATTTTAAAAGATAGAATTAAAAATTATGTATGTGATATCAAATTATCTAAAAAAGAAATCAAACAGATTATTTTAAAATATCCTGCTAAAACAGCTAAAAGATTAATGGAAACGGAGATATATGATGTTCTTATGGGAAGGTAAAGAAAGAGATTTTCAATTTCTAATAAAAATCTCTTTTTTTATCTAAAATGGAAGATCATCATCAGATATATCGTATTCATTAGAAGTACCCTTTACTTCTTCTGAACTTTGCTTACTGTAATTGTATCTATGATATTCATTTTCTTCTAAATCACTTGATAATGATTCAAATGCATCTAAATCCATTGTTGAGAGCGCAATGGTTATAGTACGAAGCATAGAATTAGATTTACCAACATATTTGTATATCTGATTTCTATTTCCTTTTTCATGACTTATTAAACCTGTCATAGCACTAATTATTAATTCAGGAGCATGGCCGCGTGCTACGTGCTTTTTTAATTCAAGGAAACCATAATTATTCTCTTGCAACTCCAATATCAAACATTTTGTAACATTTGTAATAGAACTATGCTTATATACATTTATCAATATATTAGCTATTAATTCGTTTAGCTCAGTAAAATCGATTAGAATTTTTGTTATCCAAAATAAAGAATACTCTGGAATATAATCTTTATTCAAATAAATTTCAAATTCATCAATAATATCTTCAGATAATGTCATATAACTTCTTTTTATATTATAGTATAGGTTCTTAATAAATTGAGGCGATCTATATAAAACTAGCCTTGTTAATTCAATAGTTTCTGATTCTGTAGTTGTTAATAAAGATAAAATTAATTCTATATCCTCATCCTCTATATTTTTCTCATGTAACATTTCTTTTAAAAATATTGATTCTTGTTCTGTAAGTTCTTCCTCTTCTCGATCATCTAAATCATCAGAATCGCTATATGAATTTATGATGAGTCTTCTTTTTTGAAGTAATGATACTTTTATAGACTCTATACTTTCATTTGTCTCTTCATTTCTATATATAATTTCAGTTTTCTCTTCATTTAAGTGCAAGCCTTTTTCTCCTATTAGTTTTTGGATATAGAAAATATCATTCAATATCGTTTCTTCTTTGTTAGAGAATAGATAAATGTCATCCATAAATCTAATAATATATTCACAATTGATCTCTCTAGAAGCTTCTATAAAACTCAAAAAACTACTTCCAATAACCTTTACAGGAAAAAGTCCTTGAGGAAAACAGCTAGTGCTACGCCCTTCATTTATCTCGCGAAGAAATTTACCTAATTTTTCTGCTTCAGTTTGATTAATTATTCTTGCAATATAGCTTACGATATCATGATGGTATATATTATTAAAAAAATTAGATATATCTATTTTTCCTACATAATTATACTGACTTTTTAGAGAATCGCGCCTTACACTAAATCTTTTATATTCTTTACTTTGAGAAGGATATGCATCGCCTTGAAAGGTATATCCAAAACTTTCTCTATTCGAATAATTTTTTTGCTCGAAATATTCTCTATTTCTATATACAAAATCGTATAGAAAGATTTGAGCAATAGGATCTAACAAAAATGTCTGCCTAAAATGTTTAGAATCTTTCAAAGCATATACCCAAGGTTGACTCATAAAATATGATTGAACCATATTATTTAACTTCATAATTTCGTCCTTACTCAATAAATCAACCATACTATTATATTTATTTTCGCTTATCAGAGACTTTATCCAATTTTGAGAAAAAATCTTATTATTAATGTATTTTAAGAGCGATTCTTCATGATGTTTAGCAAAAATAAGGGTAGATTTCAAAGGGAATAATGTCTTTTGAAAGTCTTTTAGTACAAAATCATATAAGTTATCTATTATGCTCATCCTTTCTAAAAAATCGGAAAATAATTAGTTAAAATAGGTTTTTGTAAAATAAATTAACCTATCAAATTTTGTTTATTACTTTCTATACATATTTATATAGTCTGTAAGTTCTTTATCTGTAAGAACATTACTTTTAGTTCCTAGAAGGGGATTAATAATACCTGTATGAAATTCTTTAATTAAATTCGGGTTCTTTTTCGTCATTTTGATAAGATATTCTTTTAATGTTAAGCCTTCTTCTTTAACTTCAAGATTTCTTATACTTTTCTTGCTAGGAATTCCATTTTTAAATAATTTAGATAAATCTGTTTCGTGATCTTTATGATAATTTTGTCTCCAAACAAGAACTTTATCACTGATATATTTTTCTGGTTTATAAAAATAATCTTTAACTGTAATTTTTTTGGGCAATAAAATTATTGGTTTACCAGACTGATCTAACAAAACTTTTGATCTTAAAACTTTCCAATTATGTTCATTTATATCCCAGTATTGCCCAATCTCTCTTTCTTCCTCTAATATTAATTTATATTCCTGCGCTTGCTGTATCGTAAAATCAGATAATTGTTTTAAAATAATACTAACTACTAAATCTGAAAAGTGATCCTTTCCAAAATCGTCTATGAATATATTAAGATCAAAAAGCGTATTGATAACATTATCTTCAATTAATCTTTGATCTATAATATTATCAAATACTCTTCCTAAAATTTCTGGAGTATTGCCGTTACCACTAGACTTCCCTGTTGAATAGCCAATATGGGTATAATTTATTTCATGAGAATTATCAAATTTTTTCTTTGCTTCAATTTTTTTATTGTTTGTATACAGGTCTAAAATAGTACTAAAAAAATCATCTAAAACATTATTACATTCTTGAAAAAGTAAGCCATTTTTAATATCTTTTTTTTCAATTTGCATTCTTAATGGATCAACAAATAAAAGAACATCTGTGTTCAGCAAGACATCTACAAAATCAAAACTTCTTTGATTGTATTGAGTAAGTTTAAAATATTCACTGAACCTCATTTTCATCATCCTTTTTTTGTTAAATTTCAATTATTTTCTTTAAAATATAAATATTTCTTTTTATTATTACGCTAAGTAACTTACTAAAGTTTCAAATAATTAAAAGCTATTTATTCGTATAAAAAAGACCTAATCAAATGATTAAGTCTTTTTTATATTTTTCTATTCTATTCCCACTCAATCGTAGCTGGTAGTTTGGATGTAATATCATACACAATACGGTTTACATTATCGACTTCATTGACAATACGCACCGAAATCTTCTCTAACACATCCCACGGGATACGCGCCCAGTCGGTTGTCATACTATTGATCGCTATACCTATAACTCTCCAGTTAAAACAAAACTATTTTATTTAATCTCCAATGTTTCTTTCATATACTTTTTGAACATTTCGTTTTTCCAGAATCCTAGCCGAATACCATCAATTCCTCTAGTCATTAGAATATAATAAATATTCAATACAAATAAGGTAAACTCTTGTTCATTTTCAGGATTCTCATCATTATTCGAGAACTTTCCGTTTATATTATGGAAATTTTTTGGATTACCATATAGATGACCTTTTGCATTAACTTGAAGATCATTACCGATTAAAACACCTACTTTGTTTAAATCGATTCCCTGAACCGCAAAAACAGAACCGATCTGTTCTTCGGCATCAATATCGTCTGAATAAATCCAATTTTCTTGAGTCGAATTCCATCTTCGTTTGATATTTCCTTCATGCCAATGAGTAATTGATGGATCTTTTCCATCAGCCTGCTTCCAAGGTTCCACTAATCCACCTAGTACTCGATTTATATGTGCAGGATTGAAATTTCTATCTTCATCTACCCAATCAATCAAATTTTTCAAAGGTTGTACTTCAAAATATCCGAAATAAGCATCGCTATTACTATCATGAAATACATTTCTATCAAATTTCGGATTAAAATTCGTTTGTTGTAATAAGCCAGTATCTTTATATAAAAGATATTTTATACCATTCACAAAATCTTCTGATGTATAGTTCTTTCCCATTGGAGCTTGGATTCTGAATTGTGTTGTTAAGTATCTTTTTTCAAAGTCTTGAGTAGCTTCATTAAATTGCGTACGTGTCATATTCGCAGGACGAATAGCTTGCAATATATCATACATTAATACGATTTGACTGCCTAATTTCTTTAAAGCCTCCAAATGGTTCTCATCCTCAACAAATCTTCCTTTATATACTTTGTTAAAAGATGCCATTTGCTTAGAAAATTTTCTAGAAAGCTTATGAGATTCATCAACAATTACAACATCATAGTTTTTATTATTATTAATAAGTTGTGTTGAGGTAGCAAGTTTCAGATTACTATTATTCATTCCATACACTCTAAAGATATCCTTTGCCGTTTTAATCCAATTAGGTTGCAAAACGACTGCTATTTGCTGATTTGGCTTTTCCTTCAATAACTTAGCTACCAAATGAGTAAGCAATACAGTTTTGCCAGTCCCGGCATCACCGTTAATCACAAAACTTTTATTAGGATTCGATAAAATTTCATCCAGAAACTTCATTTGCTCGATTGTAATTTTTTTAATTGGACTATATTTGACCAATGCTCTATTACGCAACTCCTCTAAAGTTGGCGTATTTACCCATTTATTAGGATATAGCTCTACTTCCCAAAAAGGTAAAACGACTTCTAAAGCAACTTTTTCTTGTTCTCTATATTCATTTACTCTGTTGCCACCATTCAGATTTATAATTTCATCATTATCGTATTGAACTAGTTGCTTCATAGAATTTGGATTGTCAGCAATAAAGTAAGTAATTAACTGTCTTTCGACATCGTCTAAAGCTGAACCATTGAAGTAAACTGAAATAAGAATAATTACTTGATCAAAGTCTGCATTACTAAATTTTTCTTCTTTACCATTGTAATGTTGCTTATTACGTACAATAAAATGTATTGTTTTTCCAATATAAATCTTTCTAGACTTTGTGCTTTTGTAGATATAAATTACATTTCCCTCTCTAAGTATATTTTGTTCAGGCACGCGAAGCTCATCTAAGCCTTCCAATTCTCCATCTTTCACTTTCAATGTTATATAATTGTACTTAGCCATTTCTTAATCTACCTCATCCAATTCATTATATTTCTTTTTTTGATTATAGCTTTTGGAAACTGGATATTTCTTAGCATTTTTAATTAGTTTCTTAGCAATAATTTCATCAATATCAAATCCTAGATTATCAGCCATCATGTAAGAGTAAATCAGTACATCTGCAAGTTCTTCTTTAAGTCGCTCTTGATTTTTCTTAGCTTCCTCTGGTGTTTTCCATTGAAATAATTCCAACAATTCATTTGCTTCTAAAGAGATCGAAATAGCCAAATCTTTTTCATTGTGAAATTGACGCCAATTGCGCTCATCTCTAAATCGATTAATCTCTTTCATTGATTCACTCATATTAATCTATACATCCCTTTCATAAAATGCTAGGTGATCTTTTCTAAATCTTATTTTATATTTTAATTCCTAGTCTTATTTACATCTCCAATTTTATTATAGATAGTGAACTTATAAAACATGAATACTTCATAACTCGTTGACTCTAGAAACTTTTTCTCTTTAATATACAACATATATTATATGAGCCAGAAACATTAAGTAGAGAACACTCATGTTTATTTACACAATATCATCTACAAAAATCAATCTCTTTATCAAAGTACTTTCCAATCATGGCTATACCATTTCGCACTTTTATTATTTCTACTAATAATTGTTCCATTTTCATCTTTTGCCAGCATAATAAAATTATAATCTTTCTCTTCTAATCTCCCTCTTTTTTCAATTTCTAAACTCACACAAATTGTTGTATTTGACAAACCAACATCATTAATCGAATTATATTTAAATGATTTAAGAAACCTTTCCTGAAAATATTTTTTAATGCGTAAAGGTGGTTTTATTTCACTTTTACTAGTAGGAAGTGTCTCAGTCATATTCCCATAATTTTTCTTGATCCAACAATTCAAAAATATATTTAATGCATATTCTGGAGAGCCCACTTCAAATTTTTCCGGGTTTAATGATATCGAATCTCTAGCAATCCAACTTTCTAATTCATTTCTAAAATCATCTATTCCTTTTCTTTGGTCTATTAAATCAGACAAGAATTGATTTTATACCGAGAATTTCTCTTAAAGCATCTACTGATTTTGGTTGCTTTTTCTTGGACATTTTTCTCCTCTAATATTTCTTATACTAGTTTATTTTGTATTTAAATGATCATTGAATCTAATCACATTATAAATAACGATCCGATTACAGAACTATTTTTGAGCAATGTAATAAAGACAATTATGATGCTAACATCTACTTACTTTCACATCAATAAATTATTCATTCATAAGCTGTTAAAATGTCCATGATTGTTTCCCCATAAAAAAACTCCCTTCTATTTGCAAAATAACGCAGATAAAAGAGAGTAATTTTTTCATTCTATTGTTGTCAGTGTATAAAAGTTTTCAATTGAAATTACCTGTTCTATTCCCACTCAATCGTAGCAGGCGGTTTGGATGTAATATCATACACAATCCGATTTACATTATCGACTTCATTGACAATACGTACCGAAATCTTCTCTAACACATCCCACGGGATACGTGCCCAGTCGGCTGTCATACCATCGATCGATGTTACAGCGCGAATACCTACGGTATACGAATACGTACGAGCATCGCCCATAACGCCTACGCTCTTCATGTTAGGAAGTGCAGTGAAGTACTGCCAAATTTCGCTTTCAAGACCTGCTTTTGCGATCTCTTCACGTAAGATGTAATCGGAATCGCGAACGATTTGCAATTTATCTTCAGTCACTTCGCCCAAGACACGAATCGCTAGACCTGGACCTGGGAAAGGTTGACGCCATACGATTGCAGCTGGCAATCCGCATTGTTCGCCGACTTTACGTACTTCGTCTTTGAATAGTGCTTTGAGTGGCTCTACCAATTCAAAGTGCATATCTTCTGGCAATCCACCTACGTTATGGTGAGATTTGATCGTTTGTGCTGTCGCTGTACCACTTTCTACAATATCGGTATAAAGTGTACCTTGTGCTAGATACGCGAAGTCGCCTAATTTACGAGACTCTTCATCGAAGCAGTAGATAAATTCGTTACCGATGATTTTACGTTTTTGCTCAGGATCGTCAACGCCTGCCAATTTAGACAAGAAACGTTCTTGGGCATCGATTTTGACAACTTTCATATCGAACTTACCAACAAACGTCTCCATGACGCTTTCCGCTTCGCCTTTACGTAAAAGACCATGGTCGATAAACATACATGTTAATTGAGGACCGATCGCTTTGTGCAATAAAATCGCCACTACCGAAGAATCGACACCGCCACTTAGTGCGCACAATACATTTTTGTCGCCGACTTGTGTACGAATCTCTTCGATCGTATCTTCGATAAACGTCTCCATGCTCCATTCGCCCGCACATTTACAAATTTCATATAAGAAATTACGGATCATTTCGTTACCGAACACAGAATGACGTACTTCTGGATGGAACTGTACAGCATACAATTGACGCTCTGCATTACTCATCGCAGCAATTGGAGCCGATTCTGTACTTGCATCCAATACGAATCCTTCTGGCAAACCGACTACATGGTCACCATGACTCATCCATACAGTGTGACTGGATTCCATGCCTTTATTCAATGCGCAATGAGCCATAAAGTCTACATCAGACTTCCCGTACTCACGTTTCGCAGAACGTTCTACTTTACCGGACAATTGTTGAGCCATTAACTGCATACCGTAGCAAATACCGAAGATTGGCACATTCAGATCATAGATCGCTGGATCGACATGCGGTGCATTTTCTGCATACACACTAGAAGGCCCACCAGAAAAGATGATCCCTTTTGGTGACAATTCACGAATCTTTTCAACCGGGGTATTAAAAGGCATTAATTCACTGTACACGCCTAGATCACGGATACGTCTTGCGATCAACTGGTTGTACTGTCCCCCAAAATCGAGAACTACAATAATTTCACTTGGACTATTCATTCACGAACCTCCCACATTTCAATGAGTCTAATTATACCTATGTGCAAAAGCCACCGTCAAGGCTTCCAACCTTACTACAGCAATTAAAAGTGTACTTTCTTCCACTCTGTATCAAGATTACGTTTACATTTCAGAAATAACGAGATTTCTTTTAAAATAGACCTATTAATAGACTTTGTAGTTTCCGATAGATTATGATGTAATAGATTGTTTTATTTTAGGAAAAATAGTCAAATACAGAGAAATTATAGCACCACGGAGGAAAACTCATGCAAGTTATACATTATATAGAATCTCTTTTTACACATCATAGTTATCTGGTGCTTTTTCTAGGACTATTGCTTGAATTTATCGCTCTTCCTTTCCCTGGTGAAACTACGATGGGATATGCTGGCTATTTGTCTTATATGGGTCGCCTGAATATAGTGCTATTATTTCTTTGTGCGTTTGCCGGTACGACGATCGGGATGACGATCACTTATTTTATTGGCCGAAAAGCAGGGCTTCCGTTCTTACGTAAATATGGAAAATGGTTATTGTTGCCACAATCCAAGCTGGATAAAGCACAACTGTGGTTTGGTAAATATGGATATACACTTGTATTCTTTGGATATTTTATACCGGGAGTACGTCATTTCACTGGTTACTTCTCAGGTGTTATGAACTTTAAGTTCTGGCGCTTTGCTGCTTACTCGTATAGCGGTGCATTGATCTGGGTTAGTATCTTTCTAGCATTGGGTCGCATTTTCGGACCACAATGGACGATGGTCTTTCACTGGATTCATCACTATTCATTTGAAGCGATTGCGATTATTGTGGTGCTAATCTTGTTCTTTATTCTTGTGAAGTTCCGCAGACGATTAGGAATTGCACTGGTGAATCGATTTGGAAAGAAAAAACCTGATGATTCCGCAGGTGAATAAAATAAAATTATAAAAAAGCAGCGAAGAACCGGGCAATCAATGCCATGATCTTCGCTGCTTTTTATTATTTTATATTGAATGTGACACTATTAGAAGATATGCTCATACTGCTATTAGTACTTGTTCTTTTTTGGATGATATTTTTTATTAAGTTCTACATACCAAGTTCTGTTGTATCTTCTCTCATCATATCATCCAGAATAATCTACAGTAATTTTTCTGCCGCAATACCCAAAAAGACTTTACCTGCATTCACAAGCGCACGTTCATCGATATCGAATCGTGGATGGTGATGTGGGAATGCGGTATCTTCGGTTTCATTTTTCGATCCGACAAAGAAGAAGTTACCCGGACGTTCTTGCAAATAATACGCAAAATCTTCCGCTCCCATCGCTGGTGGTAACATCAGAAATGCTTCTTCACCCATCGTATCCACGACAACTTGTTGAACATGCTCTGTCTGCTCTGGTGTATTCACAACGGTTGGATAACCATGAATATAATTAATTGTATATGTCGCATGACTGGCTAATGTGATGCCATGTACCAGATCTCGAATATCTTGCTCAATCTTAGTACGAATCTCTGGATCAAATGCACGCACTGTTCCTTCGATCTTCGCTTTATCGGCAATCACGTTAAAGGCTTGTCCTGCTTGGAACACACCGATAGTCACTACCGCCGACTGCATTGGGCTGATGTGACGGGATACGATGGTCTGCAAAGCTCCTACTAACTGGCTACCGATCACGATAGAATCGACTGACAAATCAGGCTGTGCGCCATGTCCGCCTTTTCCTTGAATCGTAATAGAAAAGGAATCTGCCGATGCCATTGCAGGCCCTGAAGCTGTGCCGATTTTGCCTAATGGAAGTGCACTCGCTAAATGTGCACCGTATACTTCATCGACTCCGTCCAAAGCTCCATCTTCGACCATTGCTTTGGCTCCACCTGGAAGAAGTTCTTCAGCATGCTGGAAAATAAACCGAACCTTTCCTTTCAAATGTGCTTGCTGATCGCTAAGTACACTGGCTACACCCAGTAATGCCGCTGTATGCCCATCATGTCCGCAAGCATGCATCACGCCATCATTTTGCGAACGATAGTCTACTGTATTTTCTTCATGAATGGGCAGTGCATCAAAGTCTGCTCGAAATGCTATCGTTGGGCCTGATTGTGCCCCTTGTAGATCAGCGATCAATCCGCCTTCGCCTACACCTGTACGCACTTCATACCCGAATCCTTTTAACGTATCTGCAATATATTGAGAAGTTTTCACTTCTTGAAAAGATAATTCAGGGAACTTGTGCATATGTCTACGCCAAGATACCATTTGATCAAATTGTGCTTCGATTGCTTGTATCCATTGTTGTTTTGTCATAAGTGTGTGCCTCCTTGAATAGTGTGAATCAACCTCTAAATATTCCATTATTTAGAAAAATCCAATGAATCCAAACTAACATAGCTCACTCTTTATGTCAAATTTATCATATAAAAATGTGATATTTAAACAGCAAATCGATTTACTTTTTGTACGCATGCAGGCGCAGTTCACCTGAGATATATTCACCTAGATAAATTTCAGATATATGATGATGGGTTTCTTGTTTGACCCGCTCTTCTAGCCATTTGATATCTTTATGAATTAGATCAAGTACATCTTGATTGACCTGTCCATCTACAATAATCGGGTAACGAATATTTTCATCACCATATTGGATAACGGTTAATTGTCCGTTTTGCTCTAAAATGGCTCGTTTTACATTTTTAATCTCATATATCCCTATCGCTCGTAACTTGAACATCAATTCATTTGCCGATATGCCGCAACGTAGACATTCGCCAACATTAACTTCCCCGTTGACAACTAAGTTGATCGGCTTGCCATCGACAATACGCTTAATGTATGGATTGTGTTGTTTGAGGAATTTGATCATAAAGACCAGTAATGTCCAGATCATCAGCACGAGGAAAAATTGTAAAGGCTTGACTGCTTCATTATAGATCACACCGCCTATAATGCCCCCGAGTACATAGTTCTGCACTTGATCAATCGCCGATGTGGGTGCTAGATTGCCTTTGCCCATTAGATTAATCTGTAACACCAGACAAAGAATACCGAGCGCTAATTTGATAATAACAGGATAATAAGCTTCCATAGATTGTTTCCTTTCTCTCTACTTATTGGTTGATGATGTGAACGTCTGGATTCACCAGATAGACCGTTTCTAATGTATAAGCACTCATATCATCATTAAAATGAGCGGTATAGTAAGCTGTTGGTGTTTTGATAATAACTTCGTCTACAAGCGTAGTTGAATTCACACTGATCGTTGTTTCATCCAACTTCTGGTCTTTGGCTAATTGATGGACAAATTGCACCATCTGCGAGTATTTGGAATAGGTGCTCTGATCTTGCGTATAATCCGAATACTGTACACCGATCATAAACACTATAATAAGTAGCAAAATAATACTTAGATCGCGATATTTGGTCTCAATACGTTTGCGCATATATAAGGAAAATAACACCAGCAATAAGATCAGTGCGACAAAAATAAAGATGTATTTGAGATAGACATTAAATGTCGATTGATTTTCCAAATAAGCAATAGTGTAGAAATTCATAAGTCGTTATCCTCTCCTTTGGTATCGATTGCTATCCACAAGATGATTACAGGTAAGCGCTATTTTTATCCATTAAAAAAGCAACGTCTTTGGAAGGACGTTGCTTTGGTAGAGCTATCATAGAGCCATATTGATTTGTAGCAACTTTACTTGCTTCCATAACAATGTCTTTTTACAGTGCGGCAAATACTTCTTCGGTATGCCCTTTGACTTTCACTTTGTTCCAAGCTTTGATCAAGATACCTTCTTCATCGATCAGAAATGTAGACCTTACAATACCTTCGTATTCTTTGCCATACATTTTCTTCAATTGCCATACGCCAAATGCTTCTGCAACTGCATGATCAGGATCAGATAATAACGGGAAAGACAGTTCATACTTTTGTGCAAATTTATCATGAGATTTGACCGGATCAGGGCTGATTCCCAACACAACTGCACCTTTTTGCTCATACGCTGCTGAACTATCGCGGAAATCGCAAGCTTCCTGGGTGCAACCCGGCGTGCTATCTTTCGGGTAAAAGTATAACACGACCTTTTTGCCACGATAATCACTTAATGAGATTTCTTGACCTCCAGATGCTTCTAACGTAAATTCAGGTACCGGTTGCCCTATTTGTAATTCACTCACGGTAATTCCTCCTTCAGCTATCTTATTCTTTTTATCTTCGATGTAAAATATAAAGAACTCACTTTCAAAATACAAGTATGTTCCTTCTTAATTATACTCAACTTATGATCCTGCTCCGCGATAACGCTTGATTCCACCATTCCAGAATAACAATCCTAGTGCGAAAAAGACAATCCCCATTACAGGTGTGATCCACGCCATACGAATCATTTCCGGTCGATCTAAAAACAGTGCCGCAGGATAGATACCTACAAATGCAAATGGCAATATCCATGTTAGCAAAATTTGAATAATACGGTTGTAGATCGTAATCGGATAACGTCCGTATGTCTGGATATTGTACATTAACGGAATAATCCCTGTCGGTGAATCCGAATAAAAAGAGATCGACGTTAGAATCGTATAGATTCCGGTATAGATCAGTGTTGAACCGAGCACCATCACAATCAGTGCAGGAATATGCCACCATAATAGCTCGATTCCTAACTGACCTCCACTCCAGATCATAATAATCACACCAATCAACGAACCGATCAAAGACGGTGGATCAAGATTTTCTAGAAAAATCTGAAATAGATTATGAGCAGGACGGGTCAAAATGCGATCCATTTCTCCTTTGACAATATAACGATCACCAAAGTTCCATAGATTCACAAAGCAACTATACAATCCATACGGAATCATAAAGTATCCATATACAAATACCACTTCCGCTTCGGTAAATCCACCCAATGTATCTGTATGTGCAAATACGACAAAAATAAAGATTAAGTTGGTCGCTTGAAATAACAAATCCGAGATCACTTCTACCCAGAAGTCGGCACGATATGTTAGACGTGTCTTTGCATAATTCAGAAAGTATTCCCATACCAATCCAAGATAATATTTCATCTGCTTAGCCTCCTTGTACGAACAGCCGCACACGAGCAGCACGCCATATAAAATAAATTGGAATTAATAATAGAACAAACCAGACCACCTGAATCCCTAACACTTCCAAAATGCCTGTTCCTTTGACACGACCTGTAAATACCGAACCCGGCAAATACGTAATCGCTTGAAAAGGTAGAAAATTCATAATCGATACCAACCAACCCGGGAAAAAACTAATCGGAATCAACAACCCTGAAAATAGATCAACGACAATTCGCTTCATCCGCATCATACCTTCGTTATTTTCAACAAAAAAAGCAAGCATTCCGATAATAATATTAATCTGCGAATTGATCAGAAAGCTAAAAAATAACATGATCAGAAAACCGATCCAAGAGGTGATACTTGTCGGCAATTGAACCGGAAATAAAAGTAATGCAATCAACATTCCTGGAATCATAAATAGTAAAAAACGAAACAATCCTTCACCGAATCCTTGCATCATTTTGACCATCAAATAGTTATACGGGCGGATAAACTGAATCGCTATCGTACCGTCTCGAATCTCGGTCGCTATCTCCCGATCCAGATTGTTAAAATAAAACGACCGTGCCATCCACGAAACGGCTACATACGTGGTCATCTGTGCGGCTGTAAAGCCTGCAATCTGCTCTTTGCCCCCGTAGATCGCTTGCCATGTAAAATAATACACACCGATATTAAGCGTATAGACCAGAATACCAGAGTAATAATTCACTCGATATGCCAGCATCGTCAAAAAACGAATACGAATAAAATCCCAATACAGACTAGACATGAATCTTAACCTCCGGCTTTTCGGCTGAACCGGAACTATAAATCTGACGTACAATTTCATCGGTACTGGTCTCGGAAATCTGAATATCTAGAATTTCGACCTGACTGAGCACTGCGGTTAGCACATCGGATACAGCTGTATCTGCAGTTACTAATGCTGTAGCTACAAGCTCGCCTTCTTGTGTCCACTGTACAGGGAGACTGGCTGTCCATGCTTGAAGCTGAGATGCAGTCACTGCTTTGCCGAACTGGAAGCGTACTTCTTTGCCTTTGCCCCAGCGAGTCTTCAGATCATCTAAACCGCCATCATAGATGACGTTACCAGCATCCAGCATAATCACGCGTGAACAGAGTGCTTCAATATCTTGCAGATCATGTGTTGTCAGTAGAATCGTTGTCCCTTGTGTACGATTAAGATCTTTTAGAAATTCACGAATTTCGGATTTGACGACGATATCTAGACCGATCGTAGGTTCATCCAAAAAAATAATCGATGGATTGTGTAACAATGCTGCAACTAATTCACAACGCATCCGCTGACCCAAACTCAACTTACGTACAGGACGGCTTAATAAGTCCTGTAATTGCAGACGCTCCACCAGCTCATCGAGGCGTTTTTTGTAATCTGCTTCAGATACCTGATATACTTTACGAAGCAATTGAAAAGATTCGATCACTCCTATATCCCACCACAACTGACTTCTTTGTCCGAACACAACACCGATTCCCTGCACGAACTTTTCCCGTTCTTGATAAGGCACATACCCGTTAACCTTAATCTGTCCGGATGTAGGGACAAGAATACCAGTGAGCATTTTGATGGTGGTCGATTTGCCAGCACCATTTTCCCCGATATACCCACAGATTTCTCCTTGTGGAATAGAAAAGGTAATATCGTTCACCGCAGCAACTTCATTATATTGCCTTGCGAATAAGTCTTTCAGTGCTCCGGTTAATCCTCCGCGGCTCTTCTGAATCTGAAAGGTTTTGCGTAAATCTTGTACTTCGATCGCCTGCATGAGTATCTCCTTTATGCTTGATTGATGTTCATGTTAGAAATGCGCTATAATTCGCGTTATTTATAACAATCTTGTCAATTCGCTGTAATTGATTGTTGCCTAAAAAAAAATTATAATGTACGGGTGTCATGAAGAGCAATCAAAAGTGATAAACAATTTTTCAAATTGGCATTAAGATTCTGAAAACATAGTATAGACCTCACCCTCGAAAGGAAGAAAGAACATGAATGTAAAGACAAAGCGAACGCTGCTTTGGACCGTAGCGATCATTGTAGTTGCGGTTATAGGCTATGCGATTTATTACTTCACAGCAGTATATAATCAAATTGATGCATTACAAAAAACAGGCGATGCGTCACCTTTTAAAAATGTGCAACCTACCAATGTCGCCGCTACTCAGCCTCCTGTATGGGAAGGAACCGAACCTGTCAATATTCTTTTAATGGGTGTCGATTCGCGTAGTGCAGACGATGGTGAAATTCCACGCTCAGACACCATGCTTGTCGCTTCACTTGATCCTGTCAAAAAAACAATTCATTTATTCTCGATCCTGCGTGATACGTATATTCCGATCTCTGGTTATGGCGAAAATCGGATCAATAGTGCGATTACACATGGACCGAATACAGCGATGAAAACAGTTAGTGACTTGCTTGGTATTCCGATTCAATATTATGTCTATACCGACTTCCAGGGCTTTATCAAACTAGTAGACGCTGTTGGCGGTATTGATTTTAATGTTGAAAAAGATATGCATTATACCAGTGCAGCAGATAAGCACGAATACGATATCGATCTCAAAGCAGGTATGCAACATTTAGATGGCAAAACTGCTCTGCAATATGTACGTTTTCGTCATGATGCAATGTCTGACTTTTCCCGTACCGAAAGACAACGTGCCTTTTTAACTGCGGTTGGTGAGAAAATGAAATCCACCACTTCAATTATGAATCTGCCGACGATCTTACAACAAGTCAATCCGTATATTGATACGAACTTGAGCACTGATGATCTATGGAAACTCGCTTCGGTCGCTTACGATAGTAAAATGAATGGTAGTGACCAACTGCCTCCAGACGATCTACTAGCCGAGAAAAAAGTAGGCGGCGCTGATGTGATCGGTATCAAGAGTAGCGAAGAATTACAGAAGTATGTACAAGATGCTTTAAATAAATCAGCAGTGGAACCAACACCGGTATCCACAGGTACTAACAAAAGCGGTACAAGTTCAGACAGTTCTTCAGGCAGTTCCAATTCAAGCTCAAGTACAGAAAGTTCCAGTCCAACCAATACAGGCGGTTCTTCTTCACGCTCCACATCGAACAGCTCAAGCTCTTCGGTTCAATAAGCCTGTTAAGATAATCACTCAACATTCTGTAGCAACAATGGTAAAATAGAAACAGCGCAGTTCAATCATCGTCACATCTGTAGTTATAGCGCCCATCTAAAGGGCGCTTTTTTCTTGTCTGGACGGTGGTTGCTGTTATTTTGAATAAGGAGCGATTGTATTGAATCCACGAACACGTTCTTCCCAATTATATGAACAAGCACTAGAACATATTGTAGGCGGTGTGAATAGCCCGTCTCGCTCATTTAAAGCTGTCGGTGGCGGCGCACCTGTATTTATGGCTAATGCGAAAGGCGCTCATTTTACAGATGTCGATGGCAATAAGTATATCGATTATCTAGCGGCATATGGCCCGATCATCACCGGACATGCCCATCCACATATCACTGAAGCGATTACAAGAGCTGCCCAAAATGGAATCCTTTACGGTACACCGACAGAACTTGAAATCCAATTAGCAATGATGCTCAAAGACAGTATTCCTTCTCTGGATAAAGTTCGCTTTGTGAACTCCGGTACTGAAGCAGTGATGTCGACGATTCGTGTTGCGCGCGCCTATACCAAACGCAACAAAATTATCAAATTCGCTGGCTGTTATCATGGACATTCGGATCTGGTGCTTGTCGCAGCAGGTTCTGGTCCTTCAACATTGGGGATTCCAGATAGCGCTGGGATTCCAACCAGTATTGCGCAAGAAGTTATCACTGTACCATTCAACAATCTAGAAGCGCTACGTGAAGCATTAGAACACTGGAGCGATCAGATTGCAGCCGTAATGGTAGAGCCGATTGTCGGTAATTTTGGTATGGTTATGCCTGCTCCGGGATTTTTGGAAGGGTTATGTAAGTTAGCTCATGATTATGGCGCTTTAGTCATTTACGATGAAGTCATTACAGCTTTCCGTTTCCATTACGGTTCCAGTCAGACATATGCTGGATTAGACAATCACGATCAGATCATGCCTGACTTAACAGCACTTGGTAAAATTATTGGTGGTGGACTGCCGATCGGTGCTTATGGTGGTCGCAAACATATTATGGAACAAGTCGCTCCACTAGGGCCTGCTTATCAAGCAGGTACGATGGCAGGAAATCCTGCGTCTGTCGCTTCAGGGATTGCTTGTCTAGAAGTGTTGCAAGGCGAAGGAGTTTATGAAGAAATGGAACGTCTAGCTATTCGCTTAACGGATGGATTACGTGAGTCTGCGGATCGTCATGGTGTAGCGATGACCATTAACCGTATTCGTGGCGCATTCTCTACACATTTCTGCGATCATCCGGTAACTGATTACGATCAAGCGCAAGATACCGATGGTGAGAAATTCGCATCTTTCTTCCGTCATATGCTAGATCGTGGTGTATGTCTGGCTCCTTCGAAATATGAAGCATGGTTCTTAACAACCGCTCACGTGGATGCTGATATTGATCAGACGTTGCAAGCGGCAGATGAAGCGTTGAAGTTGGTTGCAGCAGGGAAGTAATGTGCTAGCAGACTTTATACTAAAGAATATTCTTATATAGTTTTGATAATCCAAAACGTAAATCAAGCGACTTGTGAGTATATCACAGGTCGCTTTTCTTTTGCCTGAATCGTCTACCGTATGCTGTAGAACAATGATTTTTAGTAGATGAAGACTATTACTCATATAACTTAGGCGTAATCGATAACTTACGAATTTCTTTGGCGATAATGTTTAGCGTGTGGTCAATCTGCTCTTCAGGTACATTGGATACATTCATCCGTAATAGATTAATCGTATATGGACTGTCTGGTAAAAAGTGCTGGCTACCATCGCCGACGATAATGCTCTGCTGTGCTAAACGCCGGATCAACACAGAAGTTGGGAAATTATCAGGTAATCGTAAAAAGGTATGCACTGCCTGATTACGAGGAGCATTTGCAAAAATAGGGTCAGCAGATAAAGCATCCAGTGTGCGATGCAACTGTTTGATTCGGCGATCATATCCTTCAAGCAGATAGCGACGATAACGGGTAAACATTCCATTTTTGATATACATATGTAATGCGGCTTGCGATAGTACAGAACTATCAATATCGAGCAATCGTTTATATTGAGCAAAGGTATCGATTAATGCTGCTGGCAAAACTGCTACACCGATCCGTAGACCGGGGAAAAGAATCTTGGAATAGCTTTTGAGATAAATAATATGCTCTGACGTGTCATATGCATACATCGGGTCATTCGAGACAGCGTGTTCTAGATCGGACAAATAATCATCTTCTACGATATACACATCATACTTTGCCGCTAATGCGACTAATCGCTTCTTATCTGCTGTCGATAGCGATGTTCCTAATGGATTATGAAATCGTGGAATCACATAAAAGAACTTAATCTCTCCACTCTGGAAAAGAGTCTCGATTCGCTCCCAATCCAGTCCATTCACTGTTCGCTCTACTCCTTCCACAGGTACATGAAGTGCTCCCAGTAATTCGATCAATAAATGGTAACTCGGTTGCTCGATCATAATCGTCTGCCGACCATTTGGAAAAGGCATCATCGTCAAAATCGACAATGCTCGCTGTATCCCTGATGTGACAAATAACTGAGACTTGCGCGCAAATACTTGTACTTCTTCTAACTGCTGTCTTACTTCACATAATAATGGAGGTAAACCTTGAGGCATCCCATATGAAAATAATTGATCTCGGTAGACATGAGTGGCTTGATTCAGACAACTTTGAAAATCGTCATAAGGAAACAACTCAGGTGCTGGCGCTGCTGATGACAAATCAATCTGTTCACGCACTGGATAACGCTGTTGATTATATCCTTGCTGTGCTACATAATATCCACTGCGATCAATAGCGTAAATCCAACGCTCATGCGCTAATTGTTCATAGGCTCCAATGACAGTCGATGGGCTACAGTTGTGCGTCTGAGACATGGATCGGATCGAAGGTAGCTTCTGCCCGGATAACAAAATGCCTGCTTGAATCTGCTGTTCGATATGTACCGCTAATTGTTGTTGTTTATTCATCCAATCTGCTCCTTGCCAACCTTTTCATTTTGATACGGAGTTATACATGAGTCCGAGTGATGGATAAATCATTATTTCGAATTATGTAGATGTCATGCTTTTGTAGCATTAGTATGTCATATGCTACATCCATTTTTCTATTATCTTCTACTCTATCTGTATCGGTACAGTTTGAATTTATCATGATTGTGAACGGTTTACTCGCCACGGTATATTGAATAAGCATTCACTTCATATTACAAATTATCGCTTGGAGGTATACCGATGTCTACAGATTCAAAGCGTTTACCCGCTTACTTGGCTGCACTGGCTTATGCACTGATTATTGGATTTTCGTTTTTATTTATGAAAATGACTGTCGATACCGCTCATCCACTCGATGTACTGGCGCATCGCTTTTTGTTATCTACGCTAGTGATGGGAATTCCGATTGCTTTTGGTTGGATCAAGATCACTTGTACATGGCGGGATATCTGGCGCATGTTACCTTTGGCGTTGTTATCGCCGATTCTATTTTTTGCTTTTCAAGCGTTTGGGTTGTTGTATGCTTCTTCTTCCGAAGCTGGCATTATACAGGCAACCGCACCTATTTTCACATTGATTTTGGCTACTTATTTTCTCAAAGAACAATCGTCATGGATACAGAAAGGTTCGCTGTTACTCTCTGTGATAGGGGTAGTGTTTATTTTTATCATGAAAGGCGGTACTAACTTTTCGTTGAGCAATCTGGGTGGCATCTTGTTGCTGGTGGGGTCTGCGCTTTGTTTTGCAGGGTATGGGGTACTGGCTCGTCCGCTAACACGAGAGTATAATCCGCTTCAATTAACATGGGTGACGATGATTACAGCTTGTGTGTTATTTAATGTTGTAGCACTTGGTCGCCATCTGGTACTCGGGAATATGATTGAATATGTTCAGCCTTTGCTACAACCGGATTATGGATTGGCTTTATTGTATCTAGGTATTTTATCTTCGCTAGGCACAACTTTGCTATCTAGTTATGCCCTCTCTCATCTGGAAGCAACCAAAATGAGCGTATTTAGCAATTTTGCGACGATTACGTCGATGATCGCAGGCACTGTATTTTTGCATGAGCAGTTGATGTATTACCATATCATCGGCACAGCTTTGATCATTCTCGGTGTGTTGGGAACCAATTGGGGGAAGCGTTCTTACCGTATATTTAAACAAAATGCCGATTTAATACGTTAATATTGTACTTATTACGATGATATAGATTATGTAATGAATGATCATCCTTTCGGTTCTATGTATTAGTATAATTGTGCTAGATTTGATATCGTATTGATATGCGAAATGAAAATAGGGTTTATATATCATACCTGTTTCAGTTAAGTAAAGAACATTTTTTCGATGTATATCAAATTCTTTAATACATGTATGATTTTTTCTTTTGGAAATAAATCTGGAAAATAGCTTCATTCACCTGTCGAGCATATAGGATATGTAACTATTTTCCCGCTCTATTTTTTGAAAATATTACATTAAATTTATTTTAAAAATTTAATCAGATGTAGAATAATATATTAAAATTATTTACATTAATCTCTTTTATATCTATCGGTATTTATTTTCAAACTGCTTTTTTTAGTTTGGATATTATTATTTTCTTTATATTTTTGTAGTAGTTTTTTAACTTCTATTAAATCTTTATCAGTAGTTCCTGGCCCCATTAATATTTCAGCATTATTCCAAAATGAATCTTCTAAAATTATGTCAATGTGATCTAAAAAATTATCTTTAGAAACAGTATCAACTAAATTATCATTATGCAATATAGATTCAAAAAATGATATTTCTAAAGGAAAAATACTAGCAAAAATATTTTTATCACGAGGTATTGCTAATAATAAAAATCGTGATTCCATTTGAGAACTCCATTCTTCTTTCTTTAAAGTACCAAGTTCTTTCATGGACTCACGGTTAATATTACCTTCAGAAATTATGTCTATCATCGAACTGTTATTTACATATTTAACATCAATAAAAAAATCTCCATTTTGAAATGCTAAAATATGCTCACTATTTTCTATATTGGCTATGTTATTTTCATTTGTTTTAATAAGCTTAATATTAGAATAATCAATGCCTATACGAACTCCTCTCATTGCTTTGGTATACATACTCCATAATACAATATTTTCTCTTTTTTCTTTTGTCCAACTACTAATGAAAATACATTTTCGTAAGTTTTTAAAATAATTTATATTACTGTCCTCTAAATCATCCGCGTTATTTAGATTATTTAATCTTAAGGTATTATTTTCAAGAATCAATTTAAGTGTCTCAATACTTGTATAGTGATAAATAATTCCACTCATTGTTCATAACCTCCAAATATTTAATAATACTAATCACAGTAGAAGACGAGTATATCGACTGAAACAAAACATTATTTAAACATGTTCTAAACTTTATTTTGAGAACTAAAGCTAAAAGATATATATTTGTATATAAGTTGTAAATGGTATTTAAATACCTTCTATTATTTATAACAATCGATTTTTAAAATATTTGCATTTATTCAACTAATAATAAATCCAAAAAAAATTATCTTTATTAGTAATAATTTATGCCAAAATTCCTTTACGTCTTGCTTCTATAATCCAGCTTGGGAATTCGTTCAATAGGCGATCATATAGCTCTTCATCGCTCACTTTAGAAATATCGTCTAATTCGAAAAAGCTGGCATTATCTATAAAACGTCCTTTGAGTTCATCCAACTGACGCAAAATACCATAATTCGCATTGCCCAGTCCAACAAATTGCCAGAATAGATTTTGATGAGAACTTTCGGTAATTAATTTGGTAATTTTGCTTTTACTACTGACTCCACCATCGCTAAAAAAGATAATATACGTTGGAATACGTACATTCGGTTCTTCGACTGTATATTTGCGAATCACATCTTCCATCACAGGCGGTTCATTATTTGTTCCACCTTTACTTCCTAACTTATAGGTGCGTGCGACATAATCTTTGTAATCCTCAGCACGTACACTTGGCGCACGTAGAAATTCTTTGGCAAAAAACCATACATCCAATTCCCCATTATCATCAAATGCCGCCGCAATCGCCAATATACGTTCAAAAGCTTCTTGCACGACCCCTTTTTTGTACAAAGAATACATCGAACCCGATGCATCGAATACTACCGCCACTCTGGCTTGAATCGGAGGGATTTGTTTCTTCTCAAGTGATAAGGTAACTTTGCGTTTGAGCAGATCGATTTTGCCTATCGATGTATTCGCTGGTGGGGTGACAGGTTCAGGTATCGATGCAGGCTCAGCAACAACCGGCGCAGGTGTTGGATCAGCCGGACTTGCTTGCGAAGGCGCTGTTTCTTCTTCAGGGCTATCGTCAATTTCTACACCAAATGATTCTGCTAAAGGCTTCAAACCACCAAAAAATCCACGTCCAATCGCTCGCACTTTGAACCCTTGCTGATAGCGATACACTTCTATAAAAATAAGCGCAGTCTCTGCTGTCGCTTCTGTAATCGTATATGTAATCTCTTGTTCACCAAGCGTAAGCACCACTTTGCAACCCTGTACTTCTGCAAATGTGCCTGCCCCTTCTAACGTAGCTGTAAATACACATTTGGCAATAGGAGCCGCTTGCAATTTAGTCATATTTAACGCAAATTGTGTACTCCGCTCTGTCGCTTGTTCCAAATGCACTGATTGATGCGGATCGACATTTTGATTGTAAAAAATAAAATAATCATCTGAAGGTACTTTGCCTGCTTCATTTACCATAAAGCAACTGATATCCAGCGGCGACGGTGAAGCATCACATTGAATCATTATTTTTAACGAATCACCTTGCGCCAGATTGGTATTTTGTCCTTGATTCAGTACGATATGTTCACTAGCCATAAGAGCAACCCCTTTTTCAATCATTATTTTTATATTATTACCATAAAGCCTATTATTTACCTCGTCAAATCTAAATAGTACACATGCTGCAAATATACGGTATAATATATATAGGTATGCTACATAAAATAAAGGATGTGCAGAAAGGATTACCTGTGATGAAAAAATGGATTCTAACGTTAACACTATTGCTATTATTACCTGTACAAGCATTTGCTGCTAATCCTACAGATGATCATTTATCTTTTCCCGACGATTTTCGGATCGATACACAGATTGTGAATCTACCTCATGATCAAGCAGTTTTGGTAGATATAGCGAATAACCGCATAGAAATCGTGAATTTGAACACATCGATGCCTCTTTGGAACAATACGTATGATCGTATTTTCAGCTATAACGTATTGACCAGTTCTAACAAATTAGTATTAATTGTACAACATAAACAATCTCTACAAAAAATTACATTATCGACAGCTCAAGCAACATCAGGCAAAATTTTATCAACGGTTACGTTACCTACACACTTATATCAAGTCGTTGTGGGCAATGGTTCGCAGTTAGCATGGTCTGCTCCTACGTCTACCAGCAAAGAACAAATTGTTGTTCAGTCGAGCAAGCAGTTATCTGTCTATCATGCACCCTGGAAACAAGCATCTCTGACTACAACGCCAACGATTCAGCAGACGTTTAACTATGAAAATGCTAATCCAGCTCAAGTAAAAACATTCTCTCATTACGTAGTCGCTCAATATAATGGTGGTAGCTTGATGCAAACTCAAAATGTATTTTACATTTGGGATACTGCTCATCCTAATGTAAAAGCCAAAACGATTACAGTACCGTGGAATCTAGATGCTGATTTTCAATTACAATCGAATGAATTGATTGTCTACACGACCAATATTAAAGGAAATCCGTTAGGCGCTAATACAGACAAACCTTTCCCAATCTATGCTCGTTACAATCTAGCTACAGGTCAACCTGTCTATGAAATGATTCGTACGTTAGCTGATCGTGATGAAAAATGGACAACCGATTACAATAACAATCAAGTCTTTCTCATTGATAATAGTGAACAGAAGAATTATCTGTATGATCGTAATGGTAAAGAAATCTGGCAAATGCCCCAAACATCTGAGAATACGGTATCCAAATTTATTAAATATGAGAATGGTCTACTCTATATGATCGTTGAGAATCTAGATCATCAGTTCTCGATTGTGAAGCAACCTTTGCTCTAAACTTATACAATTCACCTGTCTAGAGAAGGGGGAAAGATATGCGTTTTTTGTTAATCTGTTTTGTTGTTCTACTTGCATCTTGCTCAAATTCTACATCTTCTCAACCATCAAAAGATACGTTCTCTTATGTGGCTGAATTAAATAACTTGCCTGTTCCTTCAAGTGCTACAGAAGTAGCTACGATTTCTGATAATGATCTAAAAAATTACAAAGTACCGGAAACATTTGATACATTAACTACAGACTATATTGCGAAATTAAAACAGGATAAGTGGAACGTTCAACCTATCGAAAGTAACAAAGTGTTATCTATTGAGAAAGATTCTAAGCATTATACTTTATTTATGACTAAAAGTTCTGATCAAAAAGTAACGAATGTTACGGTAAGACAAAGCAGCTAGAAATTTGTCGTTTCACTGCATGTAACCTAAAGAAAACACGCTGCTCTTTGAATAAGAACAGCGTGTTTTTTATATCTTATTTGCTGAATTAAAATGTCCAGGAATAATACTATGCTATATTTTTTCAAAATAACGATCGATATGATCGCTTCATGATAATCAACCAAATACATCTTCTTTGGTGCGTACCAATTGGGCTAAAAAAGCTAAGCCCAGTCCTTGTCCCCACCCTTGAATGCGTTTGGCAGGTACTTTGCGGTAGCCATCAATATCGTTCATGACGGCTGTACCTGCGGAAACGCCTGTTATAGTGCCATCTTCTTTGATCTTCGACAAAATGCCGTCAATCGCTTTTTGCGTATATTTATTGTACAGTCTGCCTTGCAACAATAATGCTGTCGCAATACCTGCAGATCCGGATGTTTCCAGATAAGATGTCTCATCGGTAAGTACGGTATGCCATAATCCTTCTGGTGATTGCAGACGTACGAGAGCGCTTAATTGATCTCGCAAAGAACCATCAATAATCATATACGATGGATGTTGTACTGGAATAAACTTCAATGCTTTTGCCATGGTCAGTGCCGCCCATGAATTGCCACGCGCCCAATACATGCCTGACATATGATGCTGATTCACATGATCCCAACCATGATAATACAGATTAGTATCATTATCTTGTAAAAACTCTTCATGTCCATGATACTGCTTCAAGCCATCCTCGATATATTTCTCATTGCCTAACAAATGACCGATCCGTAGCAAATAATACCCTGCCATAAACATCGTATCTACCCATGCTTGCTGTGGAAATACATCGGTAAGTGAATTGACAGTATGCTGGAAAATACCATCTGCAAAACGCTCTGCTTTGCTATCTAGAAATTCAGCCATTTCTTTTGCAATATCTAAATACTTTTCTTCGCCTGTTGCTTCATATAAGGTAAGCAGACAATGACCGATCGATACCCCGTTGACCGATAACTGTGGTAATCCTTCTTCAATCTGCTCATCGATCCAAATTTTAAGTTTGTCTAGATATTCCTTTTTTCCTGTTGCTTCATAGGCTTCGCAAATCCCGTAAAAAGCAACTCCACCCGGCCAATCCCAGCGAAAATCCATATTAAATGTACGTTCAACCACACGATCAATCACATCGCGTATATGCTGTTCATCAAATTGTAAAGCAGGCATAACTAATCATCCTTTCTGTATCGCATATTAGATTGTCAGTAGATTCGAAATGTAATAATGACCACTCTATACAAAAGTAACGATATTAGCATTAGCGCAAATACATTACTAACGGTTGAATCGCCAACGCACGAATACTTTCAGCTACAAGCCCTGCCACCTGGATAGCACCTTGTTCTTGAAAATGAGTATTGTCTTCCATCCCATCGGGAAAATGTAGATACTCCCCTGGATAGAGCCAGACAAATAACGATTTACTTTGTTCTTCACCCAGTGACTCTAACAATACTTTGGTCTGCTGAGCGAGATCGATTAGTGGAACCTGTTGCTCTGTCGCTAATTCTTTTATTGCTACAATATAGTCGCCATGAGTATCTGTAAGAACGCCATCTGCGCCAAAGTAACGCCGACTAACCGGAGTTATCAAAATGGGAGTTGCCCCTTTGGTACGAGCGACTTCGATATATTGCAATAAGTATTCTTTAAATGTAGTAAATGGCTCTGTACCGCGTGCCGGATCATTTTTTTCATCATTATGACCGAATTGAATTAATAAGAAATCGCCTGCTTTGATCTGGTCTGCAATTATAGCCAGTCTACCTTCATCAATAAAGCTTTTGGAACTGCGACCGGATACTGCATGATTATCGACACAGACATCGTGCTTGAATCTTGCAGGTAACATCTGTCCCCAACCCGCATAAGGAGCTCCGCCTTGCTTCTGATCAGTCACTGTTGAATCGCCAGCGATAAAGAGTTTGAGTGCTTGCGGTACAGCTGTAATCTCAACCGCATTTAGACGTGGAGCTTTGCCGCTGATATGCAGTTGCAGTTGATGTTCAATCACCGGAACGGTAAATAGTTTATTTACAAATTGACCGGGCAATGTATCTACAGGCGGTAACATCAGCTTGCCAGCGCCACATTTAATGATCGTATGAGTAGCGGCTTGTTCATCTCCAACCGTAATCTGGATCTGATATGTACCGTTAGGCAGATCGGTTATAAATGAAGTGCCCAGTGGAATACAGAAGCTACTTAGCAAATGATTAGACGTCTCTGCGAATTGATCTCCACTTAGCATATCGCTTCGATCTCGTCCATATACTCTCTCTGGATGTGCAAATCCATAACTTGATCCAGTCTGTATATTTTCATATCGATCATCAGGAGACACAGATATATAACCGGGAGTAACTTCTCCCGGTCCAAAATCATATCGCAATGGTGATAATAACGGTTTATGTGCCGAGAGATCCGTTGCAGATGCATGAAGCGTAGATGAAGGATCACCTAATGCTGCCTTGGCATCGCCACCTTCGGTGATCCGCCATTGTTCTGTAGCCGTCTCAGTAGCTGATTTGTGATTCATTTGGCTTCACCATCCTTGCATAGATCGCTTTAATGATTATCTATACGGTACATAACATCTATTTCCATAACTACAATAACGAGCAATATAAAATATTCAGTATGAGATATCTACCTAGCTATTGTTGATCAGTAATCTTATCCTTTGATCCCGCTAGAACTGATACCTTCGACAATATGTCTTTGGAAAGCAAAGAAGATCGCTACCACAGGCAATAGACTTACGATAGACATCGCGAACATCGCTCCCCAGTTAGAAGAAGATTCGCTATCCAAAAACATTTTCAATCCCATTGAGACCGTATATTTATCCGGTGAATTCAAGTAGAGTACCGGACCGAGTAGATCTTCCCAACGCCAGTAAAAAGAGAAAATCGCTGCTGTCGCCAGAGAAGACTTGATCAATGGCAAAATAATCTGTATAAACAAACGGAATTTGCCACACCCATCAATCGTCGCCGCTTCATCCAGATCTTTCGGAATCGTACGGATAAACTGTACCATCAAGAAAATAAAGAATGGTGCACCGAAAAATTGCGGTACCACAATAGGAGCAATACTGTTTAACCATCCTAATTTAGTGAAAATAATATATTGCGGAACCAATACCACATCATGAGGTAGCATTAAGGTCACCATCATAATCGCAAACCAGAAGTTCCGACCTTTAAAATTCAAACGAGCAAATCCGAAAGCAATCACTGCCGAAGAAATAACTACTCCGACTGTCGATATCGCTACAATTACTAATGAATTCCACATATAATGCCCGAAAGAATAACCACCGACACCTTTCCAACCAGTAATATAGTTATCCCACATCCATTGAGCAGGCAATAATGTATTGGCTGTCGCAAAAATGGTACGGCTTTCTTTAAATGAACTAAGCAACATCCATGCAATAGGATACATCATCAAGATCGCCAGTAACCCGACAAAGATATGATATATAGGCCATTTGATTTTGCGCCAGAACCACCCTTTTTGCGCGCGTGTACTGCTCATTACATTGTATTCAGGGATAGACGCTTTACGTTCAGCCATAATTAACGTCCTCCTTCTGATTCATAGAACACCCACATTTTAGATGTTTTGAATAATACAAATGTTAGAATACCGATAAAGATCAACATTACCCAAGCCATCGCAGCCGCATAACCCATATTGTTGAACATAAATGCCTGACGGAATAAGTAAAGTGAGTACAACATTGTTCCATCCAGAGGCCCGCCTTCTCCTTTGGAGATAACATAGGCAGGTACAAATGTCATAAATGCACTAATCGTCTGCATAATCAGGTTAAATAAAATAACCGGACTGAGTAGCGGTAATGTAATATTCATAAATTTACGTACAGGTGAAGCACCATCAACACTGGCGGCTTCATACATTTCAGGTGAAATATTTTTCAAGCCAGCAAGGAAAATCAACATCGATGAACCGAACTGCCATACCGATAACGTGATCAGCATGCCCAGTGCAGCGGTAGCATTACCAAACCAATTGACAGGTGCTGCGCCGAAAGCCATTAAGAAATGGTTGACGATCCCTTGCTCACTAAAAATATTACGCCACATAATAGATACAGCTACACTACCACCAATAATGGATGGTAAATAATAAATCGTTCGATATGTACCCACCATCCGTGATGCTGTATTGAGCACCATCGCTACAAATAAAGCAAAAGCTAATCGTAAAGGAACACCTACAAAAACATAATAAATGGTCACTCTGACCGAGTTCCAATATTTCGGATCATTGGTAAACATTTTTTCAAAATTACCAAGTCCTATCCAGCGTGGCGAAGTAAACAAGTTATAGCTAGTAAACGAAAGATACAACGATATAAACATCGGGATCAAAGTAAAAGCCAGAAATCCAATAATAAAAGGGCTAATAAAAGCATAGCCGGTCAAATTGGTTTTTAAAGACTCATTACGTATAGCCATAAGCGTTCGCACCTCCTCAGATCGTTGAGATTTTGAAAGAAAATCGTGAACCGATTGGATATACATTCTCCAGCGATCGGTTCACGTTCTCTACATCTATCAGCTAACGAGTTCGTTACGGTTGATTGTTCGACAAGATCGCATTCGCATCTGCCCGGAACTTCGGTGCGACTTCAGCAGCAGTGGCTTGTCCAAAGTTAATTTGCTCTACATAATCGGTTAATGCTGCAATAATCTCAGCCGACCCTACAGGTGGTGGTGGGCTCATTGGTGAACTAATTGGCTCCATTTTAGCGACAAAATCAAATACTTGTTTCTCGGTTTCACTTAGTTCTGGTGCTACAGCTTCTTTAACAGCCGCAGAGATCGGTACACCACGCTCACCTTTGATCAATTTATTGGCATCTTGATTGTTGATCCAGAAGTCGATAAATTTAGCTGCTTCGTCTTTAGATTGCGAGCTTTTCGCTACAGCCCAGTACATACTTGGTTGCATATAAATTCCTTTTTCCATATCAGGGCCTACCATCGGAGCAAGCTCCATCGGACGATTGACGACACGTTGTAACGCTACGAATTGGTTCGACCATTGCCAGATCCCGATTCCTGTACCTTTTACAATATCGGATTCTTCCAGAATCCCTTTGGTCTGGTTCAATTTTTCCTGAGAAGGTACTGCGCCTTCTTTGATCAGTTCAGCTAACATACCGAAGAATTCTGTAAATAGCGCATCATCTTCATATCCAAGTGCTGTTCCTTCAGCATTGTAAAGCGATTGGCCTTTGGTACGTAAAAAGTAGTTAAAGAAAATATCTGCTGCCATCGAGCTATCAAAATAGATTCCTTTGTCTTTCGCTTTAAGTGCGATTTCTTTGTATTGATCCCAAGTCCAGTTGTCTGGAATTTCACTGATGCCTGCTTTTTTCAAAATCGCTGGATCGTATTGGAATCCTAGAACGTTAACCCCTGTTGGCATACCGTATTGTACGCCACCTATTACACCTGTTTTAAGTACGTTTTCAGTCACATCATCGACTTTAATTTTGCTTCCTAAGTATGGGGTCAGGTCTTCCAACTGTCCGTTTTTAGCATATTGGCTAATATAAGATACGTCCATTTGCATAATATCCGGTAATTGATTAGCAGCCGCTTGTGGAGCTAGCTTTTTCCAATAATCATCAAAAGAAGCATATTCGATATCAATATTTACACCGGGGTTTTGCTCTTTGTACATATCAATAATTTTCTGAGTATATTCATGTCGGGTATCTGATCCCCACCAAGCGATCCGAAGCGTTTTGCCGTCTGTACCTCCACTAGCATTACTTCCTCCGCCACCTGAATTACCACAAGCTGTGATGAAAAGTAGGATTGTAACCATCAATACCAGTGCTGTCTTTTTTCTCATTATATTCTCCCCTTTCGTTAATCAAGCTGATGATTGCTGTTCATATTGCTCAAAATCAATAAGTAGAATGTGATGATGCTCCTTTTTTGTTAACGCTTACATTTAAGTGGTATCTTCATTTTCGCAGATGGAAGATCACAAATGAATACACAAATCCGATGTGATCGTGTAAAAAACAGAGTAGTCTGAATTTCTGCTAAGACGGATATTTGTATGAACTTGGTTTATTTTACGGTATCAAGGGGCTGTCGCTACGATCATCATCTTATTCTTATCGTCGCTTGTTGTCATGAACTCCCTTGAATAACCGCTATGCGGTAGGGATTTCATGACAAAGGCGATCGCTTCGCTCTTTCAGAATATGATGATGCTCTTCGCTTGTGCGCTGAGATACGCTAGATAGATTTGAGTCAAAATAAAAAGCGACCATCAAAAGTCGCTTTATTCTTTGTTGTTTGTTGTTTGTTGTTTGTTGAAGTGTACTATTATTCGTATCCATTCATTTACATCACAGCATAATAGTTAGACAAGTAAACTCCAAAAGATAAAACTTCATTACAAGTTATAGCTACAATAAGTTATATCTACAATAAGTTTATTTTGTATTTGCTTTTGCTCTACTCTTCACTTTTCCGGTACTCGGTTGGGGTCATGCCTGTCCACTTTTTGAATACTTGGCTAAAGTATTGAGAGTTACCACCGAATCCGAACAGTTCAGCGAGTTCGAATACTTTGACATCACCGCTACGACGGATATGATCGGTGGAGCGTTCGATTCGATAACGATTGACATAATGGGAGAAATTATCGCCGGTCACTTTTTTGAAAATCTTACCGAGGTAGTCTGGATTCATATACAGCATTTGATTAGCAACTCCGTTTAGCGATAATTCAGCACTGGTGTAATTTTGCTCGATGATCTGAATCATTTTATTGACGACAGAAGATTGGCGATTCACATTGCTCTTATAGTAACTCATCGTTAAATAAGCAGCGGCTTCCTGTACGAACTCATGTAATCCAGTTAATGTATCTAGCATTGCCAGTTCTGCCATTCGACCTGTAAATAAAGAACGTTCTTCTGGCAAGCATAGACGGATCATCACTGCATATAATTGAAGCACATACGAGCGAGTCACTCCGATATCATGACGCCATTCCGCTAATGTTACAAATAAACGATCAATCTCTGCGGTCACTTCTTCCATTTGTCCGGATTTAATTAGCAATGTGAATGCTTCTTCATCCATTTCAAACGAAGTATTATCTTTCTGATCAGCCAATGCTAGATCCGACTTGGTAATAATACTGCCTTCCCCTACATAAAAGCGGTGATTCATACATTGCTGTGTATCCCGATACATTCGCCGTAATGAGATCATATAATCCGGTTCGCTTAGAGCAATCGTCACATCTAATTTGTAAAAGCCTGCAAACACTTGTTGTACATGTTCCAGATCACCAATCAGCTTGGTAATCGATTCAGGATCATCCAGTAAAAGCAGTAATTCATCTTGCATATGAATCGTTGTTCCCATCAACACACCATCTAGCAGATCATCAGCGATATTTTTGAGTGCAAATAAATGTTCATATTCATGCGATTCTTCAACACGCATCAAAGCCATTCGTACCGGACGGTCACGCAGATTCAGATGAAATAATTGCTCATAATAAGCAAGGTCACGCACCCCGTACATTTTATTAGCGATAAATTCTTTCAGAAATTGTTCTTTCACCTGTGGCAACATGCGAGTAAATTGCTCTTTCATACTGTTTACAAATTCATCACGCTCATGCTCAACCTCACGTTCGGATAACAATTCACTGATCGCTTCTTGAATCTGGCGTTCGTTACAAGGCTTCACCAAATAATGCTTCACCCCGTACTGCATCGCTCTACGGGCATAATCAAAATCTTTATAACCGGACAACATAATAAAGCGCACCTCTGGAAATGCAGCATGGGTTTTGGCGACCAGTCCAATTCCATCGAGTCCGGGCATAGAGATATCGCTGATTACGATATCAGGGCAATTTTCTTGAATACGCTCATATGCTTCCAGTCCATTACGTGCGGTACCGATCAATTCGGTTCCACTTTCATGCCAGTTCACGACCTGTGATATCCCTTCCAAGATCATCCGTTCATCATCGACTAACAATACTTTATACATCTTGCGCTTCCCCTCTCTCATAAGGAATACGAATATGAAAAGCAGTAATCACACCGGGCAAACTTTCGATCTCCATTCCGTAATCCGAGCCAAATGTCAGCCGTATCCGTTCGGTTATATTGCTGAGTCCAATCCCTTCACCACGCGTCTGTACTTGTCCACTATGTAGACGTTCTAGAAATTCAGCCGTCATTCCCGGTCCATCATCTTCTACACTGATATAGAGCAGGTCTTCTTCATGTCTCACTACAATACGAATATGGCACACGTTAACACTCGGTTCCAGCGCATAATGAATCGCATTTTCGATCAGCGGTTGTAGCGTTAATTTGGGAATTAGAGCATCTTTGAGATCGTCAGAAATATCGACTTCAAAATGCAAACGTTCTTCAAAGCGCATTTGCTGAATCGTGACATAGCTATAAACAATATCAAGTTCGCGTCCTAACGGAATCAATTTTTCACTCATATTGACAGAACTGCGTAATAAAAAGCCTAACGCTTCAACCATTTCAGAGATTTTGGATTGTTTGTTGACTTTCGCCATCCAGTTAATCGATTCTAGGGTGTTATAGAGAAAATGAGGATTAATCTGTGCTTGTAGCGCTTTGAGTTCAGTTTCGCGAATAATCAATTGTTTGGCATAATTTTCATCAATCAATTCACTGATTCGCAGTAACATTCGGTTAAATGTGCGGTGCAGTAACCCTACTTCAGTCTGTGATCCTTCAAGCACAGGCCCGAGTGTTAATTCTTCCAGACGATCCAGATTGCCAGTCTCTACGGTTCTCATTTTCTGCAACAAGCGTTCCATCGGTCTTGTAATACTGCGCGATAATCGTGTGCCAAATGCTAGCCCCAGTAAAAAGATCGCGATAAATATAATCGTCACCAGACGCTTCATCCATGTTATTCGTTCAAACATCGGATCAAATGGCGTCATATGCAAGTATGTCCATCCGGTATATGGCGATTGAATACGAGCAGAGAAATAACCACCTTCCGGCAAATTCACTACACCATAAGGCTGATTGCGACTCAATTCTTGATTGATCTCAGTCTCGCTAAATGACACCTTTTCAGGATAAACAATCTGTTGATGATCTGCGATCACAAGTGTACTTCCAGCAGACTGATGCACCTGTTTATCGACAATCCGGTCTATCCGAATCCGAATAATCACTGTACCTAGATTTTTGAGCGTGAAGGTTGATCCGGTAAAAGCTTTGAATTGACGAACTGCTAACAAAGAAGACTTGCCTCCGACATACCACGAATTGGCTCCATCATGCTGATTGGCTAATGTAGTTAGATCGGTTCGCAATTCAGCCGGTATCCCTTCTCGATTGCCTGCTGACATCACTTCCCCTTCTTTGTCGATCACCATCATCGAATAAACAAAAGGCTCCGAACCTGCAAAAGCGATCAACCGATTGGTTAGCTTTTTGCGTAATACATTTTTTTGATACACTGAATTGGTCTGTTCCAGCTCTGTTAAGTAGCGTTGCAATTGTTCGTCGGTAACCACTTTAAATGATAAATGTTCCATATCTTTCAGTTGATTTTCAATACCGACAGAAGACATATTCAGTAATTCAGATGTCTTTTCGTACATTTGGCTATCATACGTTTCATACAAATTGCTTAATACCAATGCGTAAAAAGCAAAACTTCCTAACAACAATGCAGAGATCAGTAGCAACATTTTACGATGAATACCTAAATTATTGTAAGCGCTTTTAATTCTGGTAAACATAAGAATGGTTTCCACCTTTGCTACCCCGACGTATTTACATTTTTAATGATAACGTTTACATTTTTATTAATTAAATTCCAATTACTGTATGTTTATTATAGCGTGAATGATCTAAAATTTCAGTATATGTTTATAAATAGGTTCACAAATCTATTGATAGTATTAGCAAAAAAAGACATCCTTTGAGATAGAATGTCTTTTTTTATTACTATATTTTCTATTGTCACTTGGTCGTTATCATCATTACTTATATTATGAATTCACTTCAATTATGATCTGACAAAAACAGCTTTCCAGCGGGCTACATATTGTACATCATAATCAAATGCTTGAGTGAGTACAGTTAAAGGCACATAGACTTTGCTCATTCCTTTAGTCGTTTGAACAAAAGCAGCATAATCGACAGACTGCGTAGCCCCATTTACTTTTATTTTTTCACTATTTACAGGAATACTGATTTTGTTTTTGCCACTTTGGATCGTAGCTGTTTGTGAAGTATTAGACCAATTTACTGTGGCACCTAGAGCTGTTGTTACATCTCGCAACGTTACATACGTTTTGCCATTTCGAATAATAGGTTTATATGTTGTTGCTAACGGTTGCCCATTCGTTACAATTACAGGTGTTGCAGAAGAGCTAGATTGTCCTTTTACAAATGGACTCAGGTAGCCTTTGCTTCCCCAGATCGTCTGTATAAATGTACGTGCTATCGCATCATATCCAGTCTGATTCGGATGGATATCTCCCTCGGCGATATGAGTCATCGCTAATTCTTTGTCCGGGAAGTCTTTGGAGATATGAGCTACACGTACATCATATCCTTTGGCTACATACGATTTCGCCGTTTGATCTACAATCTGGCTAAATTGATTTGCGACTGTATTAAGCCCTGCATATAATTTGGTACCTACTTGAACAGGCATAGGTTGATATTGATCTGCAACCACGATAGTTGCTTTAGGATTGAGTGATATGACTTGTTTCATAATATTGTCGATATTGATTTTGTACTTTGTTCCTACTTGATCCAGATTAAGACTGGAAATGTCTTGTGGTAATTCATTTAAAGAACCCAGCGCATTCAAAAAATCATTGCCACCAATCGTGATCGTAATTAGATCTGCTTGCGCAATATCTTTTTTCGCTTGAACTGTATCTAACGTATAGACAGCTCCTGGCAAATTGCTTTGGATATCTTTAGTCGTGATCGCTGTTCCTGCGGTGACCGCACTTAGATAATTATCCAGCCCTGTACTTGTAAGCCCAAGTATACTGTGATTATCTGATTGTACGGTTGCGCGGAACAATCCTTGCTCTGCTAATCGTGGTGCAAAGCCATCATAGTGAGAAGCTTTTACACCTGGTTCGTATCCTGCTGTAAGCGAATCTCCTAAAAAGACCATATGTGAAAAAGCTCGCTTGGGATCTGGAGTCTGACTTGTGGTTGCTGCATGTACAGCTGAACTTCCTATGCCTGCACTACTGACCAGAACAAGCATAATCATGAGAAAATACAGTATGCCTTTAGAATTGCTTTTCATTCACTGCTTCACCCTTTCTGTGTCTGTATATCTCAATCTAATTTGTTGACGTATGCACACCAAAAAAGCTGTTATCTATTTTCCCTGGAGGGTGATAGATAACAGCTCTGTACCCTGTATCCTATAATCAACGAGACTCTGTATCATCTGTTGACTCTGGGCGCTTGATTTTGTTCATGTACTCATCATAACGTCCATCAATTTCTTTTGCCATTTTGCGATACTGCTTGGTTTCTTCAGCGATTGGATCAAGTGTCGTCTGAATCCGAATCTCATACTTTGAAGGGATCATCCGTCGTTCTCTTACTTCACGATCTTCTTCTTGCATCAGACCTTCTGTCAGACGCTCGGTCAATTCGCGTTCCAATTCTTCTGCTGATTTCTCAAATGAACTCATCGTGACTCACTCCTTTAACGATAATAATAGATTCGCCATAAGGACTTTATGCGTTATAGTATAACTTCTCTCTCTATCTTATGATTACCCAAAAAAGTAGAGATACTAATCGTAAGCTGAGCAATTGGTCGATGATCTCTAGATTACTTTTGCGCAGGAATATGTTGTAAGCCTGCCTCATGTAATTCAGTCATTAATTCTTGATGAATATGACCGTTGGTTGCTAATACATTACGTACAGCTAGATGATAATCTTCACCGGAAATATCGCCAATACGTCCACCGGACTCGGTCACTAACAGTGAACCTGCCGCCAGATCCCAAGCATTTAATCCAATTTCCCAATAAGCGCTAAGCCGTCCTGCCGCTACATAAGCTAAATGTAGAGCTGCTGAACCCTCATTACGAATACTGCGTACTTTCGGTACAATCGCATTCAGTCCACTCATATTCAGACGTAACGATTCACCACGATCTGCCGGGAATCCAGTAGCCACTAAGCTTTCACCCAGTGTAGCTTCTTGCGAGACTTTCATTAGATTACCATGCACATAAGCGCCTTTGCCTTTTTCGGCTACAAATAATTCATCATGAGAAGGATCATAGATCACACCGATAATCACTTCGCCTTTGTGTGCTAATGCTATTGAAACACAATAGTATGGGAAACCATGCACAAAGTTAGTCGTGCCATCGATAGGATCAACGATCCATACATATTCTGAATCTTTAACCGCATTGATCGCTTGAGCGGAAGCCGCCGCACCTGCGCCTACACTTTCTTCGCCCAAAAATTCATCGTCCGGGCAGTACGTTAAGATCAATTTGCGAATCATTTGTTCTGCGCCTTTATCGACTTCTGTTACCAAATCTTGTGAAGATACTTTGGTGTTCAACTGTTTATAATCGCCTAGTTTGCTTTTGATCCATTCTCCCGTTTTGGAAGCTGCATTAATAGCTACCGCTACTTTGCTTTTTCCGCTCACTACATAAGGTACTTTTTGTTGTTCTTCCATCATTTCATTCCCCCTGATTTCTGGAATTGACATCTAACTACATTATATCATGAGAACACTTCGATACTTCCACCGTCTATGATCCGTACTCCATCGTTTTCGTACATTGTCAAGTCACGCATCAATTGAAATAACGCATGGTCTTTGTGCTTCGCTTCCAGCATCACATCCAGATGAGAAGAAGTACGTGCAGCTACTCTTAGAAAATCAAGTAAAGGGCCAGCTTCTACACCGTCAGCATGACTTCGGCGATCGGTTTCACTTTTTGGACTAGAGGCATGGATTTTGGGTGGTAAATGTACACCTTCAGGCACATCGGTGCGTGCTAATGGCGATTCCCATGTCTTAGCGACTTCTTCCCACCAGTCTGAAGCAGGTTCTCCATGACAATTCACCATATGATGATGGATATCTAGTACCATCGGTAATCCAGTCTGTTGAGCGACTGCAAGCGTCTCACCGGTAGTATACGTTTTGTCATCATTTTCAAGCGTAATCCGGCACTGAATCTCTGCACTCAAGCGACCAAAATGTTCTACAAAACGTGCAGCAGACGTAGGCTTATCCCCATACGCACCGCCGATATGAATATTATTCTTCGAACGAGCATCCAGCCCCATCGCTTTGAGCATATTCACATGATATTGCAGATCACGAATCGACGAGATCAGCACTTCCGGTCTTGGTGTACTGAGCACTGTATAATGATCCGGATGAAACGACACTCTTAGATCATGTTTACGCACATACTCGCCGATCTCTGCAAATGGTTCTGCTAACGCTTCAAACGGATTCCAATCATGCAAATCAGTATGAGTCGCCAGCGGAATCAATTTGGATGAAAATCGGTACATCTGGATACCTTCTGCTACATTATGGCGTAATAAACGCAGTGTATTGTGTAAGTTGGTTGTTGCGATTTGTTCTAACAGACGCAATCCTGCTTCGCGATCTGGCAGTTTGCTAAATCTAGCCATAGTCATTGTTTTGGAAGGTGAAGAATCTGCGATTTCAAGTGACATCGCCACATAGCCGAATCGTACAATCATATATTTCAAGTGCCTCCTCTAGAGTAATATTCACTGGTGTATACAGAAGAAAAGCATTTGATGATGATAGGATTCTGTATGTGTATGATTAAACCGATTCTTGCTCTCCGAAAAACATTTCATGCGCAAGATCGGTCTGCACTCGTGCTTCTTCGTCTGTTAATTTGCGAACCAATTCCAATTCTACTGCGGTTACTTCCCGACCTTGAAAATTGATTTCAGCGATAGATGCTGTGATTTTCACGATTGCGATTGCTACATTTTTCGGTGTATAAGCGATAACTTTTTGTCCGGTTGGATAGACGCGAAATCCACTTTTGAGCATTTTGCCTTTGCCGTATTCTAAAAGTTCGAGCAGTTCTTGTTCGTTTTTGAATTTGCATACAGAGTTAAATTCGGTTTGAAATCCCATGGTCATTGCTCCTTTCGAGTGGGCGGTGGTTGAGGTGAGGTACGGACGCTTCGGGGATAGATGTTCTTCCCGTCGCTGTTAAGATCGGATATCTGAAGTAGACTGCAAGCAGTCGATATCCGAGTCTTAAATGCGACTTTCAGAACATTCTATCCCCTCCGCTAGAGGTACCTACACTTTTTCCACGCGGTTTGGTACATAAACATCTGAATAATTGAAATACTCTCCATGCTTTCCATGCTTGATGTTTTGGTGCTTATTTTGGTATTGGAATGTTTTGTAGTTTAGCTTTTATGGTTGTAGAGATGGTAAGGCTTGTAGAGATTTTAAAGATTTAGAGCTTTAAAGATTTTAGAGATTTTGAGACTTTAGAGACTTGGAGAACTTAGGGACAAATTCATGATTTACTGGGCGTAAATTGATGAATTTTTTGTAGGGATTTTTATGGTTAATCATTATGGGACATTATAAAAATAATATAAAATACTTTAAATACTTTAAATATATAGCGTTAGTGATCATTCGTATCGAATAATATGATGTAATGAGGAAAAGAATAATCATTTATTTACATTATTCGATATGGGGATCGCTATATGCCTCTGATTGGATAGAAATAGTTATAAATTGGACTATTCTCTTCCATACTTCAGTTCATGACGTTGGTTATAGCGATCTATACCTAAAGTGATTAATTGATCCAATAGGTCTGGATAGGCTGTACCGGTTTCACGCCATAGTAATGGGTACATGCTATATGCGGTAAAGCCTGGCATTGTGTTCACTTCGTTAATAAAGATTTCGCCATCGCTACGACGTACAAAGAAGTCGGCACGACATAAGCCGTTTCCATCTATTGCGCGGAATGCGCGGATAGCCAGTTCACGTAAGTTTTCAGCAAGTTCGCTATCAATTTCAGCAGGGATCACCATTTGAGATGTGCCGTCGATGTATTTTGCTTCATAGTCATAGTAATCGCTATTAGATACGACTTCACCAGGAACCGAAGCTTGTGGTAACTCGTTGCCAAGTACACCGACTTCGATTTCGCGTGCGTCTACAGCTTCTTCTACAACCACTTTCAAGTCATAACGTAGTGCATAAGCAATCGCTGTTTCTAATTCAGTACGATCTTTGGCTTTGGAAATACCTACACTTGAGCCCAAGTTAGCGGGTTTGACGAAACAAGGATACCCTAAATTCGTTTCGATTGTTGTCAAAATATCGTATTGTTGCGTTTCCCATTCTTTTGAAATAAAAGTCTCATATTTGCATTGTGGCAAATGAGCTTGAGCGAATAACTTTTTCATAATCGCTTTATCCATACCTGTAGAAGAAGCAAGTACACCTGCACCAACATAAGGCATATCCATCATTTCAAAAAGTCCTTGAATCGTGCCATCTTCACCATATGTACCATGAAGAAGCGGGAACAATACGTCAATTTCACTAGTTTGTCCGCTTAATTTTTTCCAAAGAATACTCATCGCTTGTGAAGTAGCTTCTTCCCCACCACGGATCTGTAGATCGCTTAATTGAGCAGGTGCTGCATGGTACGCGTCTCCCATATTCCAGCGTCCTTGAGGATCGATATAGATCGGTACTACGTTATATTTGTCATAATCGATTGCATTTAATACAGAAAATCCAGTCTGTAAAGAAACTTCATGTTCACCAGATTTACCACCGTAAATCAAACCTACTGTTAATTTTGTTGCTGTCATGTCAGAACCCCCGTTAGTCATTGTACATATGAAAACATATTGATACATGCTATTGTAAATGATCGTTATTGTATAACCTGTATTCAGTATAAAGCTTGTACAAAAACACTGCAAAAAAACTTTGTCTGCTTATCTCATTTTGTAGTAAAGGACTGACTTTACTTTCTATTTTGGATTAGAAAAAGGTAGTCGATAACAACTACCTTTAAGTATATTTATTTCTTTGTGATGATCTTCTTTATTGAGATGACGGTCGTGTTGACTGAATCCGCTGATGCTCTTGTAGCTCATCTTCAATAAAACTAGCAATCATCGCTCGATATACACTTTCCGCAATAGTAGGATTTAGTTGGTGCTCTGTTGCCAGTTGGCGGACTTTGGTAATTATGGCTTCTACTCTAGCTGGTGCTTTCACTGCATCTGTATCTTTTTTAAAAGAAGCGGCTTGGTTGACGTATTGACTACGCTCACTGATTAACTGGATGATCTGTTCATCTAATTGATCGATACTTTCTCTAACCTCAGCTAAATTCTGACACTCTCTCATCTCTGCTCAGCTCCTCTATTTATGCACTTGATTGATTACTGTCTTCTATTATAAAGGTATTGCTCCTATTCCCCAATGTCTAAATAACAAAAAAACAGCTCAAACGCTCAGCTGTTTTTTGTATTTTATGACAGACTCCATTAATGATTGATGACTGAATCTATTATTGGTAAATACCTGCTTTTTTCGAAGTCGCTTTGATACCATTAGGATCATTCACAATAATATTTCCAGCAGTTGTTAAGCTACCTGCGGGGCCATTATTGAGATCAAGGTAAGACAGATCAGAGCTATTACCATACCATGACCATGCTAACCAACCGACTCCTTTTTGCTGACCATATTTCATAATAGCATACTCATCTACATCTTCCCCTTGATGGAATCCACCAAATTCGCCGATGATCAGAGCAAGACCTTTATTGAGTACATTCTCCATATTGGCTTTTACAGTAGCATCGTCTTTCCCTGCATATTGATACATGTGAATAGAGAATACGGTATTCTTTTTAGAATCGGCTGCTAAAACAGCTTGTCCGTAATCTACAATCGATTGTGGATATTGTCCCCAACCCGCAGCATCTACGATTAGTGTGTGATTAAGTCCTGCATTTCTCAATTTAGGAATAGCTTGTTTGTAGCCATTCGCCCAACCTTCACTGTTCCATGAGCCGTACCATTCATTAGCAATATTGATGATTACTCGGTCTTCTTTGCCAACTAAAGCATCTTTAATACTGATCCAATAGTTCACAGCATTATTTAATTTGGCTACATCGTCGCTTCCTGTTGCATCATGCACTTCAAGAACAGCGATCATTTTATATTGATTGACCAGCGCCAGAATATTTTTCACAGAGTTGATATCGTCTTTGGTATATTGAGTTCCATCGGATAATACAATACGTACGGTGTTTGCACCTGTTTTGGCGATAGCTGGAATAGCGGCATTCAAATCGTTTTTGAACCACGTATGAGAATGGTTAACCCCTCTCATGACAAAAGGCTTTCCTGTCGAATCATATAATTTGGTACCGCTTACATAAAATCCAGTAGCAGCAGATGATTTGGATACCCCAACTGTCACGAATACCATTATCATTGCTAGTACCATCATCAGGCTTTTTCTCAACACCATATTATTATTCCTCCTTTGTCATTTGAAAATCAGCTAACTGTTCGACATGTCCCTTGTAAATTATCATCAAACGTATTCAATTACAATATTTGTTTTAAATGTAAAAATAAAATTATTCATATAATACGTTCTTAATCTGATACCACCCTACTTTAATTTAATAAAAAGGAAGTGAATCTTATAATTCCACTCTTTACCAAAAGGAAATTTTTAATTTTTATATAACTATACAGAACAAAATTGAGTGTATAAAGTAACTCATTATGTTTATACGATTGAGATCAAATTTCTACTATTAAGGAAGGATACAATTTAGAAAATTATTGCTTTACTTCAAAAGATATTATCGAACCACAATCAACTACTTTTTAAGATTGTAATTGAATCAAATTTCTTCCAAAAAAATCTTTACTACCTATCATGTAAACGGTATACTTAATACAAGAGTTACTTTTTGAAATTGTGTTTCACTGTATGAAACTACAAAACTTTTTACCTTTCTTCATTTTGAATAATTCGATTTTAGTTGCTTAATAGTATAGAATAGTAATGAATTGAACCGTTTTCATTTCTAATTTTATCCAGCAAGCGTGTCAAGATCATTTGCCAAAATGTAGAGGATTTTTCCCTGTAACGCAAAATCCAAAAAGTAAGCCGTATTTTATTTGAGGAGGGGCATCTATGTCACCAAAAGATTCATTTTCTGTTGGCCGAGAACTGAAAGTGAGAGACCAGTCTTACCGTTATTACAGCCTTAATGCTTTAGCTGAAAAAGGTTATGAGCACATTTCCAAACTTCCTTTCTCGATTCGTGTGCTTCTTGAAGCTGCTGTTCGTCAATACGATGGACGTGCAATCACTGAAGAACATGTCAATCAACTTGCGAACTGGAGTGAAGGTCGCGAAGAGAAAGAAATTCCTTTTATCCCTGCACGTATCGTGCTTCAGGATTTTACCGGTGTACCTGTAGTTGTTGATTTAGCTGCTATGCGTGATTTTGTTAAAAAATCCGGTGGCGATCCAAAACAAATCAATCCGCTTGTACCGGTTGACCTTGTTATTGACCACTCCGTTATGGTAGACGCATTCGGTACGCCTGATGCACTTGAATATAATATGAATATTGAATTTGAACGTAACGAAGAGCGTTACCGTTTCTTGCGCTGGGCACAAACAGCATTTGATAATTTCCGCGCTGTTCCACCAGCTACAGGTATTGTTCACCAGGTTAACTTGGAGTATCTTGCTTCTGTAGCAGCTACTCGAACTGTTGATGGCGAACTACAAGTATTCCCTGATTCCTTAGTAGGTACAGATTCACATACTACAATGATCAACGGTCTTGGTGTTGTTGGTTGGGGTGTTGGTGGTATTGAAGCTGAAGCAGGTATGCTTGGACAACCGCTATACTTCGTTATGCCAGAAGTCGTTGGTTTCAAATTAACAGGTAGCTTGAGTGAAGGCGCAACAGCAACAGACTTAGCGCTTACGGTTACTCAAATGCTTCGTAAAAAAGGCGTAGTTGGTAAATTCGTAGAATTCTACGGTCCAGGCCTAAGCAATATCAGTCTAGCTGACCGTGCAACTGTAGCTAATATGGCTCCTGAGTACGGTGCAACTATCGGTTTCTTCCCTGTCGATGATGAGACGTTGTTCTATCTTCGCAATACAGGACGTGCTGATGAGCAAGTTGAATTGGTAGAAGCTTACTACAAAGCACAAAACATGTTCCGTACTGCAGAAACACCTGATCCAGTATTCTCTGATACGATTGAATTGGATCTAGCTTCTGTTGTACCGAGTCTTGCTGGACCAAAACGTCCACAGGATCGCATCGAACTGACTAATATGCAATCCAGCTATCAAAATGCAATACGTACTCCTGTAGATGCAGGTGGTTACGGATTGTCTGATGAGAAAATTGCTGAAAAAATCACAGTAAGCCATCCAAACGGTAAAACGACTCAAATGGGTGCAGGTGCAGTCGTTATCGCTGCAATTACCAGTTGTACAAATACATCTAACCCTAGCGTTATGCTTGGTGCTGGATTACTTGCACAAAAAGCGGTGGCTCGTGGCTTGAAAGTACCTAGCTATGTGAAAACAAGCTTAACACCAGGTTCATTGATCGTTACAGAATATTTACACAAAGCTGGCGTAGACAAAGATCTAGAAGCACTTGGTTTCTACCTAGCAGGCTATGGTTGTGCAACATGTATCGGTAACTCCGGTCCATTGCCAGACGAAGTAGGACAAGCTATTGCAGATAATGACTTAACCGTTGCTTCTGTATTGTCAGGTAACCGTAACTTTGAAGGACGTATTCATGCTCAGGTGAAAATGAACTATCTGGCTTCTCCTCCACTTGTTGTCGCTTACGCGCTTGCAGGAACAGTTGATATCGATCTACAAAATGATCCAATCGGTTATGATCCTACAGGTGAAGCAGTTTACTTGAAAGATATCTGGCCTACAGCGAAAGAAATTCGTGATGCTATCGGCTTATCCATTTCTCCAGAAATGTTCCGTAGCCGTTATGAGCATGTATTTACAGCGAACAAACGTTGGAATGAAATTCCTGTTCCAGAAGGTGAATTGTATGAGTGGGATGACAAATCAACTTATATCCAAAATCCACCATTCTTTGAAAAACTGGCTGATGGTATCAAAGATATCGAAGATATTCGCAGTGCACGCGTTCTTGCATTGCTTGGCGATTCGGTAACAACCGATCATATCTCACCAGCAGGTAATATTTCTCCTTCTTCACCAGCAGGCGAATACTTGAAAGAAAACGGTGTTGAGCGTAAAGACTTCAACTCTTATGGTTCCCGTCGTGGTAATCACCAGGTGATGATGCGCGGTACGTTTGCTAATATCCGTATTCGTAATCAGGTCGCTCCAGGTACAGAAGGTGGCGTAACCACATACCTTCCTACCAATGAAGTGATGTCGATCTATGATGCATCGATGCGTTATCAAGAAGAGGGTCAGAACTTGATCGTTATCGCAGGTAAAGAATACGGTACAGGTAGTTCTCGTGACTGGGCAGCAAAAGGTACATTCTTGCTAGGCGTCAAAGCGGTTATCGCTGAAAGCTTTGAACGTATCCACCGTAGTAACTTGGTAGGTATGGGCGTATTGCCACTACAATTCCAAGAAGGTTACGGTTGGAGCAGTATGGGACTTAAAGGTACCGAGACATTTGATATCGTAGGATTGAGCAACGATGTCAAACCTGGTCAACAAGTTACTGTCAAAGGTACTCGTGAAGATGGTACAACATTTGAATTCCAAGTAACCGCTCGTCTGGATAGTGCTGTAGACGTAGATTACTACCATAACAGTGGTATCTTGCAAACTGTACTTCGTCAAATGATGCAAAACACTAACAAAGGTGAAACGGTATAATTGATTAACCATTTCGCTTAGATCATAAAGTCATACAAAAAGAGGCTTCCCTAATGTGGGAGCCTCTTTTTTGTGTTATAAAAAAATAGTGAACACCTTAGCAATAGGGCATTCACTGTTGGTTTAGTTAGATCATATCTTGGTCACGCTATATACTTTTAATAAGAATAATCGAATTTTATATATCATTTGATCCAGTGTTAGATTTGTTATTTCTACGTTCTTACTGCTCTATTTATATCTATCTTACTGCTCTATCTATCCATTATCTCAATTTAAAGCCCATCTCTTGCGCCGCTTGAATCAATACAGGCGCATACTCATGTAACTTGTCCATCGACAGACGGCTAACAGGGCCTGATAACGATAACGAAGCTCGCAATGCCCCTGTTCGATCAAAAATCGGTACTGCGACTGCTGCTGCTCCGGGTTCTCGTTCTTCATAACTGGTCGAATATCCGTTACGTTGTACCTCTGCGATCTGTTCACGATAATGTGTCACATCGACAGTTTTCGGCCAATCCGGACTATTCAACAACTCTTCTTGCTGTTCGCTACTGGAAAAAGCAACAAGGACTTTACTCGATGCGCCCACTGTCAAAGGCAATCTTGCTCCTACAGGCGCAACACGTCGCACAGCTTGGTTACTTTGCACCGCTTGAATCCGTAAGCGCTCGTCGCCATCTCGCAAGTATAGACTGATCGTTTCTCCCAATTGCTCGCGTAATTCTTCCATATCTGCAAGCAACAACAATCCAGGATCATCGTTTTGGGAAAGGTGGGTCGATAACTCCCAGATTTTGATACCTAGACGGTATTTATCTGTACTGCTATTGCGAATCACAAATCCTTTTTCTTCTAAAGTCGCTAACAACCGATGTACTGTACTTTTGTGTAATCCAATCTCGGTTGCAATCTCGGTGAGTCCAAGATCGCTCGTTCGGGTAAAACACAGTAATATGTCTAACGCACGTTCTACTGCTCGTACAGTTAACTTGCGATCTTCCATTGTTGTCGCCTCCGCATTTGAATCTATTCATACGCACACTGTCTAATTTTGTAAGTTTCATTGGATGAAACTTGGTTACATAAATTATATCGAAGCTAGCTCTAATCGTAAAGAGAAATACGTCGATAATAATGAAGAAGACATTGAGCTGACATTGACTTTGCTGTCATAGACTTTTACCATAAGTAGATAATGTCGAATCAAATCGGTTCATGGAACAATGGATGCTAGAACGAACAATACATTTTCACTTCTAGGAGGAGCAAGATGTCCACTACTTTGCAAGAAAATGCAAAGCCCCATTCATCTGAGCTAGAAGAGACACCTCCTGTAGTTTCACCAAGACAGATTCGAATAAAGCATGTTGTGGTAGCTTTCCTGTTATCCATAGTGTTTTTTTTCCTGTTTTGCTTTGTGGCACTGCATGCCTATATTGCTTGGGTGCTGTCTAATCCGACAGTAGCAAGTGTCTATTCTAATCCGATGCAGGCAAAAGGAATGGCGTACGAAGATATTACATTTCCAGCAGCAGATGATAGCCGGATGATGCAGGGCTGGTATATTCCAGCAGAACAAAAGTCGTCCAAAACGATTATTTTTAGTCATGGATATGGTGCGAATCGAGAAGAAACATGGATTCCTATGTACGATCTCGCTCACTACGCACACAAACTTAATTTTAATGTAGTCATGTTCGATTATGGATTTGCCGCCAAAACGAATAAAGAAGTCGCTACCGGTGGTAAAAAAGAATCTCAACAATTACTTGGAGCGATTCAACTTGCCAAGCAAAAAGGATCTCAAGAAATTGTAGTCTGGGGCTTTTCGATGGGAGCAGGTACAGCCTTACAAGCTGGACTCAAAACCAAAGATGTGACTGCAATGATTTTAGATAGTACATTCTTGTTAGAACCGGATACACTTTATTACAATATTCAGCAGCAGTTGGATCTTCCACGACATCCATCACTGGAAATTCTGGAATTTCTACTGCCGATCGTTAATGGTACTAGCTTGAATCAGATTCCATATCAACAGGTGAAAAAGGAAGATTATCCATTTCCGATTTTCTTTATTCATGGAACCAATGATGATAAAGCACCTTACCAGATTGCAGAACAACTTGCTGCAAATCAGACCAATCCGAATTCAGGAAGCTGGGTAATTCAAGGAGCTCACCATGAGCTTGAATTCCGCGAACATCCACGAGAATATTTGCGGAAAGTCTCGGATTTCCTGAGTAGTCTTAATCTAGCTGAAGAAGATGATGTCAATAATGAGCCATTGTTAAATGATGGAGCAACAGATAGCACTTCTTCGACTTCCAGTTCATCCACTGCTACTGGAAAGACTGCAACATCTTCTTCCAGTAGCAAAAGTACATCTGTTACAACATCTACTTCTAACGAGACTACAAGTAAATAATGTATCGGTATATCACAAACAGCACCATTCACCTTTAGCTAAGGGATGAATGGTGCTGTTTTTTATTATTGGTGAGGAGTATGGTTTTAATTTAAGACTTCAAAGCTCGTCCTATCACCCATTCAAGTACACGCCACGGTACCCATTTGCGAGCCCAGATCATGATGTGAGAACCTTCTCCAATAGCATACCTCAACTTAGGAGAGCGTTTCTCTACAATACGACCGACTAGATCAGCAACTTCTTGTGGATCAGGAGCAGATGATGCGGATTTACGAGAGTAGCGTAATACAGCTTCTAAGCGAGATTGATAAGGTGAGTTAGGAACCGTATGGATATCTGCCAGCCCTTTTTCCCAGATAGAGGTGCGATAGGAACCGGGCTCGACCAGAACCACTTTCACATTAAAATCAGCCATCTCATGGCGCAAACTTTCACTGAATCCTTCGATCGCAAATTTGGATGTCGCATAAGGAGCATATCCGGGAAAAGCAGATAGTCCGCTAACACTGCTCATATTAATAATATAGCCATCCTTTTGCTCACGCATGACAGGCAGAACAGCGCGGGTAACAGCAATCAGTCCAAACACATTCGTTTCCAGTTGCGCTCGCCAAGTCTCCATCGGGACATGCTCGATAAATCCGCCAACAGCATAACCTGCATTATTGACCAGAATATCGATCGTTCCATATTGCGCCTGAATGTTTTCTATCGCTGTAGATATCGACACTGTATCAGTCACATCTAATTGCAAATAATGAATCCGGTCGGCAATTCCTTTTTGTTCTGCAATACGTGCCAGCTCTACGTTGCGTGCCAGATCACGCATAGTCGCAATAACGGTTATTCCTTTTTCCGCTAAGGATACTGCGATCAACAATCCAAACCCGCTAGATGTCCCTGTCACCAAAGCGATACGTTTGCGTTCCGATGACGCTTTTACTTGGTTGGACATGATACCCTCCTTTATCTACTCATGCCTGAATACATATGACTTTATCTAGAATGATCTGTTTTCGATATAGAAAAGGTTGTAGCGCTACTCATCTGCTACTCACAACTTCCACTTTCGCTCTACTCGCCGTAACTTCACGATCCCGGGCGTGAACTCATATGCTGTAAATGTAATCACTGGCATGACGGCTTGTAAAGTATCACAAATATGCTGAATACGATCGATTATTTGTGCTTCGACAGCTTCATCGTGTGCTACATAATCTTTGTTTCCAGTAAGACGATAACTTATTTCCAGTTGATGGCTGTCATACTGGATCACACGGTAATGTTCTATTGCTGGCGATGCTCCTATAATTGCTCTCGTAACAAGATCAGGAAATAGCGGTACTAATTCTTTGGTTGTCTGATGAGCAACATAGATAATATCATCGTAACGTCCTTCTATTCGTTCGATTCGGAGCATTGGCGATCCACAAGGACAAGGCTCTACAGATTCGGTCAAAATATCATTTAAACGATATCGAATAATCGGTTGCGATCTACGCGAGAAATCAGTCACAATCGGTACAAAGCGTCTACTCTGCTCATCTAATACTTCCTTTTGAATATGTACAATATCTTCATTCAGATGCAGATGACCATACGCACAAGTCGCCGCTAGAAACCCTTCAGTGCATTGATAGACCTGATGTACAGTCTGTGCGAATACAGACTCTATATATTCACGATCTAACGGATCAAGTACTTCTGCTACTGAAATTATTTTTTGTGGTTGGATCGTTAATAGACCGGCTGTCTTCTGCTCGGCTAACAAACGCAACATCGAAGCAGGTGCAATTAACAGACTTGGACGATAACTTTCCAGTTGCTGAATATGTTCTGATAAAGGTACCAATAGATCGAAATAGCGAAATTGTAGTTTGCCTTTTTGTACCGATTCATACAGATTGCTGTTCGCTCTTAAAAAGAAAGCGATCTTCTGCTGTTGCCGAATACCACCGGGTAACAACTTGGCAAGCACTGTTCCTGTCCATTGCGCTTGTTCTTGTGGACTGACTAGAAATAACCCCCGATTACCCGATGTACCCGAAGACAGACCGATCGTCACCCCTTGTATAGTAGGCTCAAAATCTCGCGTCTGCTCAGCTTGATCGGCAATCTGCATCGCTTCCTCTTTTGTAATTCCAAGTGTATTCAATTGATCGAAATGTTCCATCATTATCGACTTATCAATCAGCGGAAAGTCTCGCCATTGATGATCAGGTATTCCCTGCCACCATTGACGATAAAAAGGAGATTGCTTACGGATACGGCGAATATGCTGGATGATTTTTTGTTCTTGCCAGTTCATCAACTTAGGTTTACTTGTCCACCCAGCTAAGCGGCGAGTGCGCCAATAATGATACAGTATCCGAAGCGTGTAGAGCAGTTCGCTCATTCTTTTCATAACCATTGTCCTCCCCAATGCTGTAATACTTGATTACAGTGGCTAGGTACTATTCGAATAGATGGATATTCATTATGAAGCTGACGTAATTTGTTCAAGTTGAGCATATATTGCTGACGATCAGACATAATAATACCTGCTAACCTATGCGGTGGACGATTTTCGGTAAATGCTCTACTCGACCATACGGTATCTGCACAGAGCAAGTAATCTGCTGTCCCTGTCGATAATAGAATCCCGATCATTCCTTCTGCATGACCTGACAATTCAATCGCAATCAGACTTCCATCTCCCAGTAGATCATAACCTTGTTGCCAGGGGAAATTTGTCAAAGAAGAAGCTGTAGCTAAAGATGAATCGTTATGTAGGAGCGACGTTACAGGTAATGCTTCTGAGCGATGTAATATATGCGAGCGCTGAGCTAGATCATCCGGTAATAATCCTGCTAGAAAGCCTGCTTTGACAGCACGTATATCACTCAAGTCTTTGACTGCTTGATACGATTCAGAAAGGTAGATAAATGTCGCTTGTGGAAAGTCTTTTGCTCCAGCAATATGATCTCCATGAAAATGCGACAAGATCACATATGCAATCTGATCACTACGTATCCCTTGTAGTTCTAACTGAGTGACTACTGAATCTTCTTGTTGGTATACGACAGGCGTAATATAACGATATAACGATTGCGGTAATGTAGCTGTCTCTTCAAAAAAGCGCGCACTATATCCTGTATCGAACAAAATATAACCATGCTCTGGATGATGAATACAAGCAAACCCTGCCGGAAATGATACGGATCGTAACGAACCGCCACGCAACGTCAACCATTCAGGATGTGTACAATATCCTGCCGCCCCTATCAATAATCGAACTGCTGTCGAAGTGATCACTGTCTACACCACCAATCTGCAAATCGTTCTAACCCTTCATCTACACTGATACGTGGTACATAACCCAGTTGTTGCTGTGCTAACGAAATATCCAACGTATGCGGTACAGCTATAGAACTGACACTATAGCGAGTTAACGGAGGCTCACCCAATGCAGGGATAAGTCGGTACACCATTTCCATCGTTCCAGCTACCGCATGAGCAACAGGATAAGGCACACGACGAGTATGTAAAGGAATATCCAACCGTTGAAATAAACGGGTCAACAATTCGATAAAAGGAAGCGGCTCACCGTTAGATATATTATAAGCTTGACCCAGCGCATTTTCAGGAGCTTGTACACCTAATAACATCGCATCCACTACATTATCGACATAGGTAAGATCAATCGGAGCACGTCCACCTTGCAATAAAGGTACACCGGATTGACGATTAGCTTCTAACAGACGTGGAAATAATGTCTGATCCATCGGTCCAAAAATAGCACGTGGCCGAATCATCATCGATGGTAATCCTTGCTTCTGATACGCCTGTTGTACAATCTGTTCCGCTAATAATTTGGTACTTGCATAATGATTTACTGCTTTTCGAGGGAGCGGATCAGACTCTCTAATCCCGTAATGAGCTTTGCCATCAAAATAGACACTTGGCGTAGAGACATGAATCAATCGCTTGACATCATGCTCAATACAACCATCTACAATATGTTGAGTCGCTTCTACATTACTTCGATAAAAAGAAGCATACGTGCCCCAGGGCGAAGATAGTGCTGCACAATGAAATACTACATGTTGCCCTTTACAAGCTTGTCTCGTCTGTTCTGCATCGCCTAGATCATAATAGTTCATCTGTATGCCTAAATGCTCTAAAGCTTGACCACGACTGCGATCTCGTCCTGTTCCTGTCACATCCCAGCCTAACTCTACCAATCGTCTTGCCATATGTCCGCCTAGAAATCCTGTAGCGCCGGTAATCAATGCTTTAGTCATAAGTTCTCCTTTCCGTTCCATTCGATATCATACGTTAAAGCTTCTGTAAGCGATATCCGCTGTGCACGACTGGTAAGATATGCTTGCATAACGAGCCGAAATTGTTCCCCAAATGGCTTACGATCCTCTTTTTGATACACAATATCAGTCGCTTGTTGCAGACTTTTCCACCAATAGCGCCAGTCTTGTGTACTGCGATTGTATTTGAATCCTGCTATCCACATCGGTAAGGTGAGTACTCTAGCTGTTCCAATATTCGGCATAATCACTTGTCCACGTTGTACACAGGAGTCGGGATCGATGACTGCTTGTACCAATTGATCTTGTCGCTGAAATAAATGAATACCGCTTGTCGCTCGTGGATTACATTCGATTGGATATAATATACCTGTAGAATCTTCTTCTATAAAATCAAAACTAATCTGACCGCTAAATGCTGAATTAGACATCTGCTGATGATCGACGTATAGATGTTGCACAAATTGACAGACCCATGTATACGCTTGACCATGCTCTATCGCTTCAAAATAGACACTTGCTCCTGTACGTGATGTTCTATAGTCGCTTGTATAGGTTGCATGAGCGATAACGACTCCTTGATGAACGATGCTATACGTACAAATCGCTTTGCCTTTAATATACTGTTGAGCAATCCAGCGAGGTGAATCAACCTTTGTGTTTGTTGCTTTTATTTGTGTTGTGGTAGACAAGGTTGGTATAGTAGATTGTTTATTTGGAGCGGAATTGCGTCTAGATTCCCACGGCATAATAACATTAGATGCAAATCGTGAATAAACCGGCTTACGTACAAACGTATTGCCTGCTTGATCAGGGACACCATAATTATAAGAATCTATAGATGGATCTTCTACTGAAAAAGTAATAGGCACAGCGAGATTACTAGATATCACCTGCTCGATAAATGTCCCTTTGTGATGCAGATGATGAAGTGTATCTATATTCGGTGTCAGTACACGACAATAAGGCTGTAACCTTTCTAATCCTTCCGCAATATAGAAAATCTCCTCACACGTAGGTATAAGAAGATCGATCTGATACTGTATAATCAACTGCTTCAATGCAGTGAGATAAGCTTGCGGTTGTTGACGTGGTGGTGGCACTTGAAAGCTGGCTAGAACAGCCTCAGATACACGACAAAGATGATAACGACTACTTTCAGCTACATAGACCTGATGACCGTTACGATGTAAAAGACGCGCCCATTCAAGCGCTACAGGAGCACGTCCACCTGTTATCAGTATCCGTTGTGGTGCTTGAGCTGACTCAGTATCAGTAATCAAGAACCATTCCTCCCAGTGATAGACCAGCGGCTGTTCCCATTAGTAATATACGATCTCCTCGCTGAATCCTGCCCTGCACAATCGCTTCATGAATCCCCATTGGAATCGAAGCAGCTATCGTATTACCATGATTGGGGGTAATATCGAGAAATTGCTGTTCATGGATGCCTAACTTTTTGCGTATCAGACGCATTGCCATAGCACTCCCCTGATGAGGAATCACCAATTTGAAATCTTCCATTTTGGTCTGGGATTGCTCCAAAATTTGATCGATAAAATCAGGCAATAAGCGCGATGCCATGCGGAATATTTTCTGTCCATCCATAAAAAATAAAAAAGGGTCTGCTAACTCCTTTTGCATATGAGCAGGTAATCGAGTTCCTCCGCCTTGAATTTCAGAATAACGTGCACCTTTGCTATACGTTTGAAGCGATGTATGTATAATCCCGGCAGACTCTTCTGACGTAGATGCACCAATAATGACTGCTGCTGCACCATCTCCGAATAACGCCGCACTTTCTTTTTCATTCCAATTAAGCCCTGCTGAAGCAATCTCTGTAGATACTAACAAAACATAACGATACCGTCCGGCGGCAACCAGATAAGACATAGTATCTAACCCTACTACAAAGCTAAGACATGTCGCATCAATATCAAAAGCAGGCACACCTGAATCTTCTTGTCCCATCGCTTGCTGGATAAATACCGCTGTACTCGGTAACGGTTGTTCTTTCGTTCCGCTTGTACAGACCAGACAATCGATATCTGCAAAAGTAAGACCAGCAGCATCCAGAGCATCTTGCGCTGCCTGTGCACCCATCGTTGAAGCTGTCTCGCCTTCACTTACATAATGTCGCACGCCCACACCTGTAGCTTTATGAGTCCATCCTGCTTGTACACCTAACTTCTGATCCAATTCCTCATCGGTTACTGTACGCTTGGGTAGATATTTTCCAGTGCCTACTATTTTCACTTTACGAAGTTGCATTATAAACCTCTTTTCTAGTCCAACCTGTTGCTTGTTTGCGATTGTACTATCTTTGATTAGTTATCATATCTCTCTATCAAGTAAGCTTCCATCTGCTGAATCTCTTCTTTGGTAAATAAATCATCTTCATCTATCGTCTGAATCGACTGACCTTCACTTAATATATATTGTAATTGCTTTGTATACGATGCCACATCCGGTACTTGTGCTAATTCAGCCAGACTTCCCATCGTACCTTGCTGTACTAGAGGATATCCTTTATCTTGCTCTCCAACTGCCTGATCATAAAAGCTTCGAATACCCGCAGATAATTCGTCTCCACTACCTTCTACAATAATAAAAGCCGTAATAATATATGCTTTGGCTTGTCTACGCTGAGCAATTCCGCAGAATTTGCGTCCAGCAATACTAACATCATAATCTCCCGGGCAAAAAGCACCTTCAATCTCACCTACATACGATTGATCGTTCCATGGATCAACTGCTCTGCTGATCCAATCCGCCATAAAGCGAAAATCACGATGAATACTAATATCACGCTTCGGATTAGGCAAAATAATTGATAAATTCACAATCCCTGGATGTAGTGGCACAGCCGCTCCACCGGAAGGACGTACACAGACGGATGTCCCTTTTTGACGAAATTGCTCCATCGCTTGGTTCGCATAGGTCAATCGCCGATCCCGTAGACCGATCGCCATTCCATCGGTATGTCTCCAGATATGAACTACAGGAGCATGCCCTTGTCCCACTTGACGACACATCAATTCTTCCCATGCTAACGGTGCTAATATTGACTCTCCTTGCTCTACCAATGGTCGCTCTACCCATACGGCATGTTCTAAACCTATCGGGCGATCTACTAATGTAGGGATAGCAAGCCGATGATGATTTTCTGCTGACACCATAATTCCTCCGCTTCATTTCGTCGATCCTGATGATTATATTATAACAGTTTATGTATGCTCTCCACATAAAAAAATGGCAGGAACGATGCCATTTGGCATAATCCCCACCATTTTTGAATGATCATTTAGTCTTTAATCAACGATAAAAACTCAGCACGTAATGGAGCGTCTGTACGGAATCCACCACGAACTGCGGAAGTGATTGTTTTGCTGCCCGGCTTTTTGACACCTCGTGCACACATGCATAGATGTTCGCCTTCAACCACAACCATAACGCCTGTAGGGTCAAGTACTTCAACCAATATATCAGCGATTTGCGAAGTAATACGTTCTTGTACTTGGAGACGACGACTTACTGCTTCGACCAGACGAGCGAATTTGCTCAAGCCAGCGATCTTGCCACTTGGCACATAACCAATATGAACTTTGCCGAAAAAAGGAGCCATATGATGTTCGCATTGGCTGTAGTACACAATGTCTTTTACGATAACCATTTCTTCATGATTTTCGTTAAAAGTCACACCAAGCGCTTCTCTAGGATCTACGCTATAACCGGCAAAAATTTCTTCATACATACGAGTGACACGTGCAGGTGTATCCAGCAACCCTTCACGCTCTGTATCTTCTCCGATCAATTTCAAAATCTGACGGATATGGTCTTCAATCTGTGCGCGGTTCTCACCGACTTCAAGATTGGTATAATCTTTGATACCAGCCATAGTGACCTCCTTTTTCCATTACAAGGTCTTTATGGACCTAATCCCTGTGATACGACTTACTATCTTCTACGTTTACCTGTATTGCCGCGACCCATAGGAGGCATTTTAGCTTTAGGCGCTTTGCCACCTTGTGTATTGTTTTTCATCATTTGTTGTGCTTGTTGCATCTGCTTACCATTCAGGTTGTAACCCATTTGCTTCGCCATTTTTTGCAAAGCTGCTGGATCGTTTTGCATTTTTTCCATCTGTTTGCGCAAATAATATGCACCAATAAAAAAGCCGCCAATCAGACCGACAATTAAAGTCACGATTGGAATGACCCAGTTTAACCACGTCATAACTGCCACCCCTGTAGATGAATTATAGTGTAAAGTTCCTTCTCAAAGGGTACACTACTCCCTTTACCATAAAAGGCAGGAACAGCATTTATCATAACATTTCCGTTATCGGCTTAGCAAACATTTTCAATCGTTATTTGCTACATCATTACAGCTTCAATAAATGTTGTTGTAGCATTGGCTAGATCAATTTCTTTCACATCTAGATCGCCGCCACTACCACTAACAATGCGTACAACCGGACGACCCGGTAATCCGCGATGCTGTCTTACAATCACACCGGTTTCTTTATTGGATAAGCGGACACCTGTACCATTAGGATACACCGAGATAATACGCGTAAATTCGACTAGCACATCATGATCCAACATCCGATCAGATTGAGCCATCATTTCTTCACATGCTTGATGTGGTAGCAATCCCTGCCCGCCGTTTTCTTTGGATGTGATCAGATTATCATATATATTTGCTGTCGCTACGATTCGAGCATACATATGAATCTCTTCTTCATTCAGTCCACGTGGCTTGCCTGTACCATCGATTCGTTCATGATGTTGAAGTGCAATATGAGCGATCATCAGATTGAATTCCCGTTTGGTTTTAATCCATTCAAATCCGCGCCAGGTATGATGATTTTTAGAATCGATATTCAGATCATCTTCAGCTAGATTGGAAAATTTGCCTACATCATGCAATAGCGCTCCTGTTGCCAAATCTTTCAATTGATGCTGATTCAATCCCATATTCATCCCGATCATTGCTGACAATAGACAGACATTCATCGCATGAACATACTGCACATTATCACGTGTTTTGATATCGGTTAATTGAATCTGGACTTCACGCATCCCGGTAATATCTTCAAGCAATTGTTCTATACTAAATCTAACTTTGTTAGGGCTCCATTCTTTGCCAGAACGAACAGCATCGAACGTATCACTCATTTCACGAATCATCATCTGTTTGGTTGCTTCACTGAGTACTTCTTCCATTTCTACATCTGCAAAGTTCTCATCTTGAATATACAACATGGTGACTCCGATACGATTGAGCGTATTGATCATATAGACGGTCAGTTGTACGCCGGCAGACAACAGAATCGCTCCATTGCCTGAATAGATCGCTTTCCCTAAATATTGCCCTGTCTCTACTTTATCGATGTTTACGTACCTCATGGGAAGTCTCCTTTACCGATATTAGGATATGAGCTCTATTTCATTAGAATAGTACAGGTTCAATATGATATCCTTCCAGACTGAGCAACCATTCTTTAAGTGGCAGACCACTACCATAGCCGACCATTTGTCCGTTCATTCCAATCACACGATGACATGGAATAATCAGCGGGATCGGATTGCGATTGTTAGCTCCGCCTACTGCTCGCACTGCTGTAGGATGACCAATCTGTTCTGCTATCCATTTATAAGAAACAACCTTTCCATAAGGGATAGTTAACAATCCTTCCCATACTGAACGTTGAAACGCTGTACCTTGTAAATCAAACGACAGATCAAACACCTGTCGCTTTTCAGCGAAATATTCGTTCAATTGCTCAACTGCTGTCTGTAAATGAAAAGGCGAGTGAATATACTGATGTTCTCCATACCAACGATTTGCCCAGACTTTCATCTTATCTTTATTATCGGCATAAGATTTAAAATCTAAACGACAGATCCCTTTTAGTGATGTAGTGATCGTAATTACACCTGTAGGCGCTTGAATTTCATCGTAGTATAAAGACAACACTAGACCATCTCTCCTTCCAATATTTCTTTAGCAGTAAGCAAACGTTCTGTCACTTCCGGGTCTACTTCTTTGGTTAGCGCATGAGTAACAGCTTGTAACGCATCTTCGCCACCAATTCGGCTGAGTGCCCATGCGATAGTTCCTCTAAGCTCCGGTCTAGGATCACGATGCAGTAATTCTGTTAATTTGGGAACAGATGATTTGTCACGGAAATTACCAAGTGCAATTACAACATTCCGTTGAATCGGCTTTTTGCCACGCCATGCGGCTGAAGTATCGCCAAATTGTTCTTTGAATTCACGATTGCTCAGATCAAGCATCGGTAATAATAACGGTTTGGCTTTTTCTGGATCAGGACGAAGTTCTTCTTGATGATTCCAGTTCTTGCCTTTATTTTTGGGACAAACGATCTGACAAGTATCACATCCGTACAATCGATTGCCGATTTTGCGCATATGTTCATCCGACAACATTCCTTTGGTCTGTGTTAAAAAAGAAACGCAAATTTGTGAGTTCAATTGTCCGGGCCCCACCAGTGCTCCTGTTGGACAAGCATCGATACATTTGGTACATGTACCACAATCTTCGGTTACCGGGGTATCCGGTGGAAAAGGAATATCGGTAATCATATCACCGAGGAATATCCATGAGCCTAATGTAGGCGAGATCACTGCACAATTTTTACCGTAAAAGCCGATCCCTGCTCGCTGAGCGACTGCTCGATCTGATAGCACACCGGTATCCACCATACTTTCGATGCGAGCTTCTGGTACTTTTTCACGAATAAAATCTTCTAACCGCTGCATCCGATCACGAAGCACATAATGGTAATCTTTTCCCCAAGCCGAACGTGCCATAATACCTCGATATTTTCCGGGTTCTGACTTTGGTGGATTTTCCATTTTGGAATGGTATGTGACAGAGATCGCTATAATTGACTTCGCTCCATCTAATGCTAAGCTAGGGTTAATGCGTTTCTCGATATCCGGTTCTTCAAATCCAGATTCATGCCCTTTACGACGATGCTCTTCCAGAACTCCTTTTAGATACAAAAAAGGATCGGCTGTCGTAAAGCCTACATCATCTATGCCCAGCGATGGCGCAGCCTGCTTGATTTCAAGCTTGAGCTGTTCCCATCTAGTTGTTGATTGTTGTAATACTTCTTGCTGCGTCATACACTGTCACCTCCTCTAATACTCTCTATAACAATGCCGTTTTGGATAATGGCCATATAATAAAGTCTGCCCGCCCGACAATTTGCTTCAATGATATCGTACCAAAAATACGACTGTCTTTGCTCATTCCTTGATGACGATTATCGCCCATGACATAATATTGCCCTTCCGGCACAATAATAGGTGCCAGATCTACATCGCCTATGACTGTATCAATATAAGGCTCCTGTTGCTTGATCTGATTGATATAGACTTCATGATTACGTATCTCAATACGATCTCCACCGATCGCTATTACTCGTTTCACTAATAATTTCGATGTAGGCTGTGCACTGAGTACCGGATCATGCAAAATAATCACATCTCCACGCGCAGGTGGATGAAATTTATAAATAAATTTATTGATAAACAACCGTTCTTGCTGAACAAGTGTAGGTTGCATCGATTGTCCTTTGACTGTTGAAATATTGAATACCCACATATTTAACATTCCGAGTATGATTAATGCCCAGACCATCGTCTTGAGCCATTCCCGCCAATACATAATACACCTCATTTAAAATCTTATCTTGTTCTATGTTTATTATACCTTACATTTTCCCTAAATATAGAAAAGCACATCTTTATTCCCATCCGTGTTTCGGAGGGCAAGATGTGCTCATATGTGGATATTACATAAAATTCTTCTCTCTAAGCTTTACGCATGAACAGCAACGATACTGAGTTTGTCAAAAGTCTTCAGGACTTTATTTTCTCCATATCCCATTGCTTCGTAAAGTGGTAATACAGCATTGTTGTGCTCATCGCCAGCGACCATAATTCCACTGACATTGCGTTGCTCAAAACGTTGTTCCATAGCTTTGACAAGTGCTGTACCTACACCTCTGCGTCTAACATCAGGATGTACAGCGATGCGGTAATAACAACCAAAATTCCGATCGATTGTACCGATTAACAGACCTACAATTTCTTCGCCTTGTTCCGCTACTACGATTAGCTCGGAATCCCATGATAATTGTGTGGCGAATGGTCCCATCGTGTTCTCGTAACATTCTTCAGATAAAGCTACCTTCAAAAGTTCTGTAACGAGACTCAAATCACTTAATTTAAAGGAACGAACATTCATACTCCAAACTCCCTTTTCATCAGCTTGATTAAGTACACCCTTATAAAAAAACAAAAAGAAGCACACTCGCTTATAGAAGCGATGCGTCCAACAGTAAAGGATTGTATAAAATCCTAATAATGCAAATAGACCAAAAGACAACAAAAAACTGCAAAAATGTGCAGAATATAACCTCACCGATAATTAAACCACATTTTTCGCCAGATTACACCATTTTTCTTTTGAAAGCGCTTAATTACTCTGTATTTCGCCTATCGATTCCAACTTAAACATAATTTGGTAATCAAAGGATATACAAACATATTTATAGATAAACACTTATAAATATTCATACAAATTATTATCTCTCAAATTCAAGTTATATGCAGCACAAGATCTAGTATACCACTACCTAAGCAACCTAACTATACTTTTTGTCATATTTCGTGTATTTTCGACTCTTTTATAGATCATGATTGTAGGTTAGCAAAATAAAATAAATCGCTCTCAACCCGCGCCACATCAACTTTCTAAACATAAAAGTTGATTTAATCAAAAATATACGGTTTAATAAAGAGTGTAATATGTTTATTTACATAGGGAACGGTTTTTAGCAGTGATCAGTAAGTTGAATTATTTTTTCTTATTCTATCTGCTATCTTTCGTTTCTGAATTCTAAATTCTGGGAGGTATTTTACAATGGCATTCGAATTACCAGCATTACCGTACCCTAACAACGCTCTGGAACCACACATCGACGAACAAACGATGATGATTCACCATGACCGTCATCACAACACATATGTAACTAGTCTGAATACCGCTTTGGAAAGTGCTCCTGAATTGCAAGGCAAAAGCTTGGAAGAATTGATCAGCAACCTGGACAGCGTACCTGAAGGTATTCGTACAGCAGTTCGTAACCACGGTGGCGGACACTACAACCACAGTCTTTTCTGGGAAATTATCGGACCTGACGCTGGCGGCGCACCTACTGGTGATATCGCAGCAGCAATCGATAGCGAACTAGGTGGCTTTGAGAAATTCAAAGAAGACTTCGCTAAAGCAGCAACTACTCGTTTTGGTAGCGGTTGGGCTTGGCTAGTTGTTAAAGATGGCAAATTGGCAGTAACAAGTACTCCTAACCAAGATAGCCCGGTTATGGAAGGTGCTACTCCATTGCTTGGTATTGATGTATGGGAACATGCATACTACCTTAAATATCAAAACAAACGCCCTGACTACATTGCAGCTTTCTGGAATGTAATCAACTGGGATGCAGTTAACAAACGTTACGCTGCTGCAAAATAAGAATTTATCTTTTGACAATATAAGCATTTCAAAAAAAGACCTCTTGATTAGTATTAATCAATGAGGTCTTTTTTGATTTATATGATTTTTTTCTGCTTTTGAATACCGTTCATTAAAATAATACCTGCTAAAATTACCAGCAATCCTACAATCGTTCCTACTGTTATCTGTTCATTTAATAACAATACGCCCCATAAAATACCGAATAATGGCACTAAGAACGTCACACTCACCGTTTTGGTCGGGCCTACACGTTCTACTAGATAAAAGTATAATAAATATCCTATCGAAGTTGATAATACCGCCAATCCTAATACCGCTAGTATCACGGTCAAAGAAATAGGCGCTGTCGGTACACTAACTACGCTAAACGGAATCAAAATAAGCCCTGCACTCAATTGCTGTCCAATTGATAAAGCAAGCGGAGGTGTACCGGTAAAAGTACGCTTGGTATAGACTCCACCGATACCATAAAATAAAGCCGCCATTAGCGAAGCTCCAATAGATAACCAGACTTCTACAGTAAATGGAACTGAACTCCAACCCATCAGAATACATACACCTGCAAGCCCAACTAGAATACCGATTACTTTGCGAACTGATAACAATTCACCGAGCCAAAAGCGAGCAACAATTGCTGTAAATAAAGGTGTAGTTGCATTCAAGATCGCTGTTAATGACGCATTGAGATGAATCGCTGAATACGCGATCAAGACAAATGGAATCAATGCATTCAGTAAGCCTAACAGCAGATATGATTTCCACTGGCTTTTGAAATGAGGAAGTTTGCGTACTATTAGTGCATAGATTAGCAATACGATCCCTGCAATCAATACCCGTAGATCAATAAGCCAGATCGGTCCTAATACAGGAGCCGCTACACGAATAAATAAAAAAGATGCTCCCCATAGTGCACCCAATAACAGTAAAGCACCTAACTCTTTAGGATTCATAATCTTGCGCCTCCATCCTTCTCCAAAATATCACTTATCTCTCTGAGCACTATGTATTTCTTTTTCTACTTTTTACTCTTTGATAGAGAGATGTCTTTTTACTATAAAAGATCACTCATGATAAAACTTTCAATTTATTGCTATTCTATTCACAACAAAAATAGCGTACATATAGCCACTCCTATTGTACGCTATCTTCTCGTTGTTATATGGATTGTCTTATAGAGCATTCCACTCATCTAGCTTAATAATAAGGCAGATCGTCTAGCAAATCGGTAAATGAATCTCGGCATGGGATAATCGATTCCTCTTCCTCTAGCCAGACAACAACTTCTCCATAGTGTTGAGGCACTATTCGTAACAAAAAGCTATTTCCTCCAGGATCCGAAGCAAATGGAATACAGACTTCCTGCAATATATCCCACGCATACTGCATATCGATCATCGATTGCTCAATCGTTAGTGAACCATGTGTAATCGGCATAAATCCATGAATCAACGGAGCGTATTCTTCCCCATCTATAAATAACGTTTCTAAATAACCGCCATTATGTTGTAGATAAAAGTCTTTGAATGAATCGGGTAACGGATATTCTATCTTTTGAGCAAAAGTCTGCCATTCTTGCTCGGTTAACGATTGTTCACTTTCCTCTAACGATATCATGACTATACCGCTCCTTTTTTTACTTGGCAAAATGCTGTTGCAGAATTTTGAGGAATAGATTAGGAAAAGCATAATTTTTCATATCTTCTGCTGTAATCCAGCGATAATCGTAAGCAAAAGCTTCGCCAACTAGCGTACTTGGAACCGCTTGATACACTTCAGGATGTTCAGCAACTGCATCTTGATGCTCTACAATCAATGTATCATCCAGTTGAAGTTGTTCTTTGATCTTCTGTAAGCTACCCGGTGTAGAACCTGATAATTTGAGTTCTAATGTGGCTTGTTCATATTCCAATGGATCGATATCTTTCAAAGCTCCTTGAGACGCTTCTAACGGCTGTGTCATAGAACTTGTATCATTCTCTGTATCTTGTGAATATTGCCCTGTAGCCTGCACTCCAGCTTCATGACAGCGGAATACACGCATCGTCCAATGGATATGGCTAAATGTATGCTCTTCGGTAATCCATGGTTCTAACGGCTGAATATCTACGCCTTCATTATGAATACCATTAGTCAAACGCTTCATCGCTTCTGCATCTGGCAAATTTGCACCTGCACCTGCTTTTTTGGAATCGTCAGCAAGAATATGAGGCAACTCCCACATCCGTGCAAGTAATCCGGTAGCCGGGCGCTGGCGAATCAATACCTGACCTGCACGTTCGCCTGTACCTTCGATCAGAGCGAGCAAACGATGTTCAGGACGTGGTGGTTTGGATTTGGTTTTGATCGGCAAAATAAGTTCCATCCCATTCATTCGACCTTCGCAATGCTTCATAACCGGACAGGTCAGACAGCCAGGTGATTTGGGTGTGCAGACCATCGCTCCAAGTTCCATTAATGCCTGATTGAAATCAGAAGCACGTCCACGTGGAATTAACTCTTTGGCTAACACTTCCATTTTGACTCTGGTTGGCCCTTTGGCAATATCATCTTCCAAGCAGAAATATCTCGATAATACACGCATTACATTTCCATCAACTGCTGGAACAGGCACACCGTAAGCAATACTAAGTACTGCACCTGCTGTATAAGGCCCTATTCCTTTGAGTGCAGATATTTCTTCTGGTGTATTCGGTACAATGCCTTCATGACGCTCTACTACTTGTTGCGCTGCTGCTTGTAGATTGCGTGCACGCGAGTAATAACCGAGTCCTTCCCAGCTTTTGAGCACTTCTTCTTCCGGTGCAGTTGCTAATGCTTCTACTGTAGGGAATTTTTCAACAAAGCGAGTAAAATAAGGAATAACTGTATCGACACGCGTCTGTTGTAACATAATTTCAGATATCCAGATATGGTAAGGGTTACGGCTTCGTCTCCATGGTAAATCACGCTTATGCTCGTCGTACCATACTAACAATTCACGACTAAAATACGTTTTGGCTTCTTGCTGTAATGCTAGATTAGACATAATACTCTCCTTCAGTGATCGAATATCTTTTCGACCGGATATGATGTAGAATCGTGTTGTTCATCTGATGCAATATATTATTTAATGTATAAATTCTATTTTTTCAATCACCGCAAACGCAGAAGCAAGTTCTGTCTGATGAGAAATACTTACATGCATCTGGTAATATTCAGCTTGGTATTGCAATCCTAATCGCTCCCATGCTTGAGCTGATAAGGTTACAGTAGGCTTGCCTGAAGCATCCGGTACAATCTCGATATCAATAAAACTCAATATTGCGCCAATTCCACAGCCGAATGCTTTAGAAATAGCTTCTTTAAGAGCAAACCGACCAGCTACAAATTCATATAATTTGGCTCCTTTGGTCTGAGCAATCTCACGTTCAGCCGGTGTGAGAATACGATCGATAAATCTTTGCCCGTGTGAGCCATTCATGATCGTAGTCACCCGTTTGATTTCAAGAACATCGTGTCCTATACCATAAATCAAAATACGTACCTCCTGCACATTCTAATTTCGCATACTTCTATTGTACCATTGCTCACACTTTGACTGCCAAGCACTACTGTAAGATATTTTGCGAATATCAATCATTTTTAATCTATAGAGGTCGCGCTTTGAGTATCAAGCACTTTGGGTAAGTAGTATTTAGAAGGAGGTAATGATGATGTCTAATTCATTTACAATCCCCGGAGCAGACGGGGCAGTCATTCGTTGTACTCGCTACCCTGCTAAACATGAAGTACGAGCAGTCATAATCATCGCTCATGGGTATAAAGGATTCAAAGATTGGGGTATGTTCCCTTATGTTGCTCAGCAATTAAGCAGTATCGGCGATGTGATTACATTTAACTTTTCACATAACGGTATTGGCGAACAGCCAGAAGAATTTACCGAGCTTGAATTATTTGCTCATAATACGTATGGTTTTGAACTGGAAGATTTATCGAACGTGACGAATTATATAAAAGAACAACCTGAATATCAAGAATTACCACTATTTGTGCTAGGGCATAGTCGTGGAGGTGGAACCAGCCTTATTCATGCACTGGATCATCCAGATCAGATTGCAGGTGTATTATCATGGAATGGGATTAGCGATCTACCTAGCCTGTTCACTACTGAACAGAAAAAAGAAATGGTGACGACCGGCAGAAGCTATATTACGAATGCACGCACAGGTCAACAGATGCCACTGGATCGTAGCATTATTGACGATATCGAGCAACATCGTGAACAATACGATCTACTTCATCGTATCACTGAAGCGGCTTTGCCGATTATGCTTGTGCAAGGCACAGAAGATCATCCGCATCTTCTTGAAGGATCACAAGCTTTGTTGAATGCCAATCCTTCGATTAATTATGTTGCTATTGAAGGTGGCAACCATATGTTTAATACGGTTCATCCTTTTGTTGATTCTTCTCCTCAACTGGATCAAGCCATCGAAGCAAGCAGTACATTTATTCGTAGCGTGATCGGTAGTCGTTTGGATTAATCTATATGAAACATCTGTATTTCTATAATAAATCAAAATATAAACAGCGCTCTTTCAACCTTTTGCTACGGTTAAAAGAACGCTGTTTTTCGTGTGTATAAAAAAATTCGTAATTATGTTCGGGCTTGATAATGTACCGATAGTGATTTAGATACCTGGAATCGGATCACGTTTGTGTGCAGTGCGTTTGTAATAACTTTCAAGACGCTCTGCTGCTACTGGATCTATTGTTTTGCCTTCTAGATAGTCACTGTTATCGTTATACGTAATACCTAATTCGTCTTCATCTGTCTGATCTTCCCATAATCCAGCAGAAGGAGCTTTATCCAGAATAGATTGTGGAACAGCCATATGTGTAGCTAACTGACGAACTTGACGTTTGTTTAGTGTACTTAGCGGCGTAATATCTACAGCGCCATCACCATATTTAGTGAAAAAACCTGTGATTGCTTCAGAAGCATGATCGGTTCCGACTACTAACAAATTCAATTCATTTGCCAGTGCATATTGAGTAACCATACGTGTTCTTGCTTTGATATTTCCTTTAGCTTGTGGAGTGATTGGATCTTGGATATCGATATTAGGCAATACTTTATTCACTAGATCTGTAATCGCATCTACACCACTTTGTACATCAGTTTCGACAGTATGCTCAAGCTTGAATGCTTCAGCAACTGCATAACTATCAGCGATATCTGATTGTTGTCCATAAGGTTGGTATACACCAAGTGTCATGTATTTTTTACCTGTAGACTCGCTCAGTTCATCAGTCGCTTGTTTGCATAGACCCGCCGCAACAGCACTGTCAATTCCACCACTAATCGCAATCAGTAGACCTTGTGTACCTGATTTTTGAATATAGGATTTGAGAAAATCAACACGCTTGCGAATCTCTGCATCCGGTTCAATCGTTGGTTGAACGCGTAAATCATCAATAATTTGCTGTTGTATACTCATCTTCATTTCCACTCCTTTATTTATTCTGTACTACATGTTTACCCATTCCATTCTATTCATATCAGCGAAAAAAAACAAACGTCCCGCAATTTTCAGCTTTGCCGAAAAAAGCAGGACATTTGATGATGTTTATATAAACCATGCGGTTAGATTACAGACAATATTTTTCAAATGCATCATTCAATGCATAAGCAATATCTTCTGCCGAGTTGTTTTCAATCTGGTGACGCTCGATAAAGTGGACTAATTCTCCATCTTTCATCAAAGCAATCGAAGGCGAAGACGGTGGGAACGGTGCGAAATATTCGCGTGCTTTGGCTGTTGCTTCTTTATCTTGTCCTGCAAATACCGTATACAAATGATCCGGTTTCAATTCATTTTGTAGGGCTTGAGCAACGCCTGGACGACATTGACCTGCTGCGCATCCGCATACTGAGTTCACGACAACCAGTGTTGTTCCTTTTTGATCAGGAAGATGTGCTTCTACTTCTTCTGGAGTACGAAGCTCCGTAATACCTAGTGTAGTAAGTTCATCCCGCATCGGTTGAACCATATCTCTCATATATTGATCAAAAGACATTGACATTGTTATTCACTCCTTACTTTTAATAAGCGTTAAGTTATATTATACAGTCATGTGTGATGAAAGCAAGAGACAGAATCGAATACTTGTTAAGACAATACTGTAAAGAAAGTTTTAAATAGGCTTTAATCGATCTGATCGTATGCAGAATCAAATGTAACTATAAAGGTTGTTTTGATCCCTTGTTGCGATTCCACCTGAATCCGTCCATGATGACGTTCGACAATACTCAAGCACAACGATAATCCCAGACCAGTCCCTTTTGATTTGGTAGTATAAAAAGGCTCAAATAGCTTTTCTAGCTTATCTGGAGAAATACCTGGCCCTGTGTCTTGAATACTCATCGTGACTTCATTGCCGTTACTGTGAGTCTCTATCGTTAACTCACCTTTATCCTCCATCGCTTCCATCCCATTACGTGCTAAATTCAAAATCAGTTGCTTGATTTCTTTTGAATTCAAATTCAATTCAGGAATATTAGCACCCTGTACGAATACAATACTTTGTCCGCGTAGATTCGCATCTGCCCATAATAACGGAAGCAACTCTTCTATAATAGAATGTAAATGAATCCGTTGCTTCTCTACTACACGATTTTGAGCTAATGATAAAAAATCGTTAATAATACTATTCGCTCGATCCAGTTCATCCATCACAATCACATAATAATGATCTAGAGAAGGAGGACTCTTTTCTTGCATCAACTGTAAAAAGCCTCGCACGACCGCCATAGGATTGCGAATTTCATGTGTGATACTAGCCGCCATTTTGCCGACTAGACTTAATTGCTCTACATGGTTCAGTTCATTGCGTAATTGCTCGATCTCTGTTGTATCCTGACTCAATATCACCACACCGGATAACTCTTCTGAAGGCGTAAATAGCGGTACAATATTGACATAAAATGAACCATACCCTAGACGAAGTAATTTGTTAATCGTTTCTTGTCCGGATTGTGCTGCCTTGATTAGTATAATGATCTCGTACAGACCTGGTGTAATATCTTCTTTTTTTAAATCTGTAAGATGTAAGCCAATCGCAGACTCTAATGTAAGATCAGGAATTGAACGTTTTATCAATTGCAGAGCACTTGCATTAATAGCCGTGATTCGTCCATCTTCATCTAAAGATGTAATAATTAAAGGAGCTACATTCATAATCTGACGTAACTTTTCAGCTTCAGTAATAAATTTATTCGATAAACGAAGCATTTGTCGGTTCAATTGCTTCTTCTCTATAATACGTTCAATCGCTTGCACGCAATAATCGCCTGCACCCAATGCTGCTACAACAATCATTACAACAATAATCCACAGTTGCGTGTTCATCGGTAATGTATTTTCACTCAACATTGAAATTATCATAGATAATACAGCGCTTAACAAAATCAATATGGCGACAAATAAGCGTTTTACTTTTAACGTAGCTGTGCGAAAACGTAAAGAAAGAATACAGATAAATGGAAACAATAATAATCCGGTATCAATAAGTAACCCCGACCAATTCCAATGGTCATTAAATAAAAAATACATAATAATACCCAGACCTAGCAATACCATCCCTCGAAGAGGCCCTATATACATCACTCCTACAATCAATGAAACAACGCCCATATGAAGAGCGTACGGAGATGCACTATATATTGAGAAAAACCAACAAATCATTATACTGATGGCGAAAGAAAACACGACAACAGGAGAATACCCACGCCATGCTAATCGCCCATTATGCAAGGAATCGTAACCACTGCGTTCAATTACTCCCAAAAAGAAAAAAACAGCAGATCCTACAGCCAACATTTGCAGCAGAATTTCCTTGACGACAATGATAATGACGTGTCCCTCCTCTACAACTGTCCTATTTCGATTAAAGTATATCAGATACCATATTACAATATATAGTACCTTACTCTAAGATTTTGAAATCCTATACTCAATACCCTTGATGTCTACTATTATAAACAATAGTGCTACGTTAATTATTTTTGAATACTATTTATGAATTGTGCCCCTTTCCTACACCCATTAGTGGTATATTGAAAAAGAACGATTCTTTTAGATTCAAAGGGTCGATTCCTATTTTTAATACAAAGGAAAGATATATGTTGATATACGATATTATAGTTATTGGTGGCGGTTCAGCCGGGTTGATGGCAAGCGTCGCAGCAAGTGAAGATGGTGCTCGGGTATTACTGGTTGATAAAGGAAATAAATTAGGACGCAAACTCGGTATTTCTGGTGGTGGACGTTGTAATGTCACTAACGCTAAAGAAATCGACGACTTGATCAAATACATTCCGGGTAACGGACGTTTTTTATACAGTGCTCTCGCTAATTTTAGCAACCGTGATATTATGAGCTTTTTTGAAAATATGGGTATTCAACTTAAAGAAGAAGATAACGGCAGAATGTTTCCCGTATCTGACAAAGCCAAAACTGTTGTTGATGCTCTGGTCAACAAAGTTCGTTCGCAAGGAGTCGATATTCGCACCAATAGCCCTGTTGATGAAGTTCTCTATGATCAAGGGCAAGTGGTTGGCGTACGGCTTCGTTCTGCTGAAGTATTTAAAAGTAAAGCAGTTATTATTGCAGTCGGCGGTAAGTCTGTACCTCAGACCGGTTCTGAAGGCGATGGTTATGCCTGGGCAGAACAAGCAGGTCATACGATTACTGACCTCTATCCTACTGAAGTTCCGATGACTTCACCAGAACCTTTTATTCAGAGCAAAGAATTACAAGGATTATCTTTACGTGATATCGGCTTAACCGTCTGGAATCCGAAGGGCAAAAAGCTGATCTATCATGATGGGGATATGATATTTACCCATTTCGGGATATCTGGCCCTACCGCTCTAAGATGTAGTCAATATGTGGTCAAAGCACTCAAAAAATTCCCGGTGACTTCGATTATGGTGACACTGGATTTATTTCCTGCTAAATCGGTAGATGAAGTATATCAAGAAACATTGGCTTTAGCAGAGACCGATTCCAAAAAAGCGATCAAAAATGTGCTCAAAGGCTATCTACCCGAGCGGATGATTCCTATTATTTTGAGCAAATCAGGATTAGCTGACGATATTACATTCTATAATATTCCTCGTCAATTATGGTTGGAGATGGCTAAATTAATCAAAGCATTTCCAATCGCTATGCATGGTACATTGTCGATCAAGGAAGCTTTTGTAACAGGTGGCGGTGTCAATCTAAAAGAAGTTGATCCCAAAACGATGGAATCCAAACTGATGAATGGGCTATATTTTTGCGGTGAAGTGCTAGATATTCACGGCTATACCGGTGGATATAATATTACCGCTGCTTTTACAACAGGTTATAACGCAGGCAAAAGTGCAGCGCTTCAAGCTAGCTTTGTATAATCATTATATACTGCATTTGTGGATACACAAAAAGAAGCTTTTCCTATCATCAGGGAAAGCTTCTTTTTGATATTACGATAGCTATCTATTCATTCAGATAAGCATACAATCCTTCGGGATCATCCGTCTGAATCATATTAACACCGCGTCCAATATGCCAACCCCATCCTTCGGATACATCTACTCTAGAAATAATATCGGAATGCCCGCCACAGATCGAATCCCACATCGTATTCGTCCAAATTCGGCAACCATTTTGCTTGATTCGTTCTAGTACTTCTATAGAGATACGCTCATACTCTTCATATTCAAAACAAATCTCAAACGCTTGCGGATGTACCATAGCACAAATATAATCAATCTCATTAACCATCTCAGGGTTAGAATCATCAAGAATCTGCATATACAATGGTTGTTCTATTTTATTGTTTAGAAATGCGTGTACTTCTTCTGGACTGGCTGTGCTTTTGAATAATGCTTGCGATACAGTACCTGTGCGTTGTAACACTTCATATACTTGTTCCCGATAATCCCAACATTTATCCAAATTAATCATTACTTTATTTTTGGTTAAAATTAAAATTTCTTCTAATGTAGGAATACTGTAATTGGTTAAAGGTTGATTGGCTCCACCTTGATACCGACGTAAGCGTAATTCGCGTAACTGTCGAAAAGTCATTTCACGAATAGCGCCTGTTCCATTGGTCATTCGATCTACAGTCTCATCATGCATCAAAATTAAGACACCATCTGATGTCTGTTGAACATCGATCTCTATCATATCTGCTCCAGCTACGATTGAATATTGAATCGCTGCTAATGAATTTTCAGGCGCTTGCTTCCAATTTCCTCGATGCACCGTCATCATCACACGACCATTATGATCCCAAAAACTAGACAAAATCTCTGTTAACGAAGATTCGAAAGGTTGTTTTCTCGGCGTAGCTGTATGATTTCCCATTTATTATCATTCCTCTATTGTTTTATTCGGTATGATGAATTACATCTGATCAAAATTGATGTCTGCGTTATAACTGATCTTTATACTGTAATCAATAAGAGTCAAAATCAGTAGATAATTGATCTCTTTTTGTGTAAATTCATTTTTTTGATTATAAACAGCTTATACACAAATTAGTACCAGATATTAAGGTTTTACACACAAGTTATCAACAGGTTGTGAACAGATTGAGGATAGATTTCAGTAAAATAATTCCACACTATACAGCGAAAAATATAATTATGCAGATAAAATATGGGATAGATTGTGGAAAACTACTGATTTAGAGCACTTTTGCTATATATTCTATTCTGATTTTGCATATATTGTCCGTAAATAACCTTTTTCTTTATTTATACACATAGTTATCAACAGTATTTATCCACTTATACACAGTTAACACACAGCAAACAATTCATAAAAAAATCACTTTTTATGTAAAATCAATGTTTCAAAAATCGTTATCCACAATTTATACCATCATTGTTCGTTTGATTGGAATTTAATATTTAAATTTAATATTTAAAAAGTCTACCATTGTGACAAATCGCATGTTTTTTCAAAAAAATTACACGTAAAATAGATTTATATCCAATCCATTAATTCATTTGATGAATATATTCCACATTAAAATGCCTAGAAAGGGTGAATTTATCATGATTAATATGTCCATGAATGATACTGAACAATCGATGCATCTTTACCGCGTTTTTGCTAAAGCTTTTAAAAGTTTGAGTGAACATGCTGTAGCAGGAAGCAAAATTGAAGGCTTCAACTCTACTGCTTTTGCTGTAATGGAAGTTCTTTATTTTAAAAGCGCCCAACCGATCCAACAAATTGGTGCTAAATTATTACTACAAAGTGGTAATGTTACTTATGTGATCGACAAGTTAGAACACAGCGGATTGTTACGTCGCCATCCTTGCCCTACCGATCGTCGCGTAATCTATGCTGAATTGACTGATGTAGGACGCGCTGTGATGGATGATATTTATCCAAAATACGAAGAACGTCTGAACTATGCGCTAAGCGGTCTGAATTTCCAAGAGAAAGAACAAATGATTTTCTTACTTAAAAAATTAGGTATGGAAGCAGAACGTTTGTCTCCTGCTATGCGTAAATAAGTAGCTTGTACGTTAGCGTACGAATTGCAAAAAGGATCATTCCCTATTTTCTCCATCTTGTTTTAGGAGAGAATGCGAAATGATCCTTTTTTGGATTTTGTTTTTGGAAATGGGGGAGGGTGGGGTGGCGCTATGGGGAATTATCGTTCTTGTCGTCGCTGTTGTAAGCTGCTCCCTTGAATAACCGCTTTGCGGTAGGGATTAGCTTACAAAGGCGAGCGCTTCGCTCTTTCAGAACGGTAATTCCCCTCCACTTCACATCATGGGTGGTGGCATTTCAAGAAAAACATAGACCTTTGGGGCGGTGGGTACTGTAAAAAGATTTAAATATAATGCCTTTAAAGATTATGTTAGTTTTCTATACAATTAGAGATGCATATATCATCATATTTCAAATGATTATGTTGACCACTTTTGGCGGATGTCTTGGGCTTCTTGGGTCATTCGTTGGATGAGTTCAGAGACGGTTGGGATGTCTTTGATTAGGCCGATGACTTGTCCTGCCCAGGCGAATCCTTGTTCAGGTTGGTCGTCGTAGATCCAGCGTTTGTTGGCTTCTCCGCTGATATAGGATTTTAACGCTTCGTAGGTTGGTGTGACTTGTTCAACCTGTAGAATTTGATTGGTATAGTCAGTTCGTAATACTCTGGCTGGTGCTTTGATAGAGCGTTTGATAATAACGGTATCGGATGCGGCGCTATCGACCAGTGCTTTTTTGTATGAAGGCGAGGCATGGATACATTCGACTGTAGCGATAAAGCGTGTGCCCATTTCAATACCTTCTGCGCCCAGCGCATGAGCTGCCATCCATCCACGTCCGTCTCCGATTCCTCCTGAAGCAACTACCGGAATCTTCACAGCATCCACCACTTGAGGCACCAGTACCATAGTGCCGACATCATCAATACCTAGATGCCCGCCTCCTTCTTGTCCCACGACAATGACAGCGTCAGCGCCCAGTTGCTCGGCTTTTTGAGCTTGTCTAGGTGAAGACACTAGCACTAATGTTTTGATGTCTGTTGGTCGTAACATCTCAAGCACCGGTGCCGGGTTACCACCTGTAATGGTCACTACCGGTACTTGTTCATCAATAGCGACCTGCACTCGATCTTCATAGCCGAATCCATATTGTCCTATCGCAAAATTCACACCAAACGGCTTATCTGTTAAGGTACGCAGACGACGAATATCTTCGCGTAACGCTTCGGCATCTGGCAGGCTCATCGCTGTGATCTGACCGAGTCCTCCTGCATTACAGACCGCAGCAGCTAGATCAGAATAACCTAGATACGCCAGTCCTCCTTCGATAATCGGATATTCGATTTGCAATAACTCTGTGATTCTTGTTTTCCAGTTCATGATAACCATCCTTTACAGTATGCGTCTATCTATTCATTATATTTAATAATAACAGACTTACCGCAAATACGATGGCGATACCGATCACTATATAATCAATCGAGTGCAAGTGAAGTTGTCGATACGATGTTCTTCCTTTACCATTCCCATAAGCACGTGCATCGATTGCATCGCTTAGATGTTCAGCACGTTGAACAATAGTAAATAGAAGCGGAACTAGAATAGGGATATACGCTAATATGCGTTGCGGAAATCGCAGTGTTGTTATATCATATCCTCTTGCTTTTTGAGCTAGCAAAATACGCTCCAATTCTTCTAGAATAGTCGGGATAAATCGAATAGCAATCACAATCATAAGCGAAAATTGCTCAACAGGTACGTTTAGCTTAGACAGTGGCGACATTAATTTCTGTAGACCATATGCCAGTGTTAAAGGTTGGGTAGTCAGCGTTAGTATAGCCGCAAGTAAGATCAGTAAGACTATTCGCCATACAAAACGTCCTCCATTCTGTACCCCTTCTGTCGTAATCTCAAGCCATCCCCATGACCAGATGATATGCCCTTGTGTGAATAACAGATGATATGCAAACGTAAATAATAAAATGATCCATAACGGCTTCAATCCATGCCAAAACACCACAACCGGAATACGAGTCAAGTACACTAATCCGATAACAAATACACTGGCAATCAGATAGCTAATCCCTGTATGCAATCCGATAAAACTCAGCATCAGTATCAACAAACTGATTAATTTGATTCGTGGATCTAAGCGATGAAATATCGAATGAGTCTCTATATATTGACCGATAAGCACCTGATTACTCATAACTCTGTTCCTTTCGATGCCAGATCGGTAAGATGCGGGCGAAAATATCTTCTTCCCGACAACTATCTACCTCAATCTTCTGTCCGTACCATTGTTCGATCAACTGAAGTAACTGAATCGATTCTGGCAATATCAGTCCATGTTGTTCTAATAGATGCGACTGCTCAATCAACAAAGTAACCGGATCATACTGACCTATCAATACACCTTGATGCATCAATATAATCTCATCTGAATATTGAGCCACATCGTCCAGATGATGCGATACCAGAATAAGTGTACGATTATTTTGCTGTTGCCATTGGTGCAAATACTGTAACAACGTTGCTCGACCTATCGGATCAAGACCTGCGGTAGGTTCATCGACAATCAGCACTTGCGGATTCATCATCAAAATCGAAGCAAGCGCTACACGTCTTTTTTGCCCGCCACTTAATTGAAAAGGAGCTAGCTCTAGAACATCTTCAGACAGTCCGACTTGAGGCAAAATCTCTGCGAGCTTTTGCTGAATATGCGAAGTCGACCATCCTTGCTGTCTTGGTGCAAAAGCTAATTCCCTAGCTACAGTAGTCTCAAATAATTGATGCTCCGGATATTGAAACACATAACCAATCTCTGGTCGGACTTGTAATCGTCCTCTGGCATCTCTTAATACCGATTGATAATCTATCAGATATTCTCCTTGAATAACAGGAATTAATCCTTTCAATACTTGCACCAGTGTGGACTTGCCTGCGCCTGTCTGTCCAATCACTGAAATCCATTTGCCCGCTTCAATCGTACAATGAATATCTCGTAGCGCATCGTGTTCCTGATAACGTACACTTACGTGTTGGAGTTGATAGACCATTGTCTACGAATCGCCTCTTTCCAATCTGTTGCCACAGGAGTTGTGAGTTGTAAATGACGGTGAACATGGACAGCAAATGGAAGCTGTAATTGATAATCATTTACAGGTATCTCGTCAAAAAAAGAAGCAGGTGCTCCATCAAATACCAATCGACCTTGATCGATCAGCAATACTCGCTGTGCTGTCAGTACTTCATCCATATGATGTGTAATATGAATAATTGTAATTCCTTGTTGATGGAGCTGATGCATAATCGCAAGTATCTGCTCTCTCCCCTGCGGATCAAGCATTGACGTTGCTTCATCGAAAATAATCATCTGCGGACGCATCGCTAATATCGCGGCGATCGCTACCCGTTGCTTTTGCCCTCCAGATAATTGATGAGGTTGTGCATCGATATAAGATTCCATCTGTACCGCTTGTAATGCTTCTTGTACACGAGGTTGCATCTCAGCGCGGGGTAACGCTATATTTTCTAAGCCAAATAACACTTCATCCATCACAGTTGTGGTGATAAATTGATCTTCTGGATTCTGAAAAATATAGCCGATCTGTTGCCTGATCTCTGCTAGTTCATCTGGCTTGGACGTATCCCATTCATTCCAATGTACAGTCCCCTGCTTTGGTACAACCAAGCCATCGATTAACTTGGCGATAGTCGACTTGCCACAACCATTTGCCCCCACGATTGCTACAAATTCACCTTGCTGAATAGTCAAACTTATATCGTCGAGAACAGGTCGATCTTTTTTATAATAAAAATGAACATGATTCAATCTGAGCATAATTTCACTTCCTTAACGATTCGCCCTTGCTTCGATAGGACTAATTGCTTTTAACTGCCATACAATGATAGCGGCAATTACAGCTTTGATACAATCTCCTGGTAAAAAGGCTACGCCTCCTACAAGCCCTGCCCATACAGAAGTATTCGTTATGAACGCCATAAAAGGAGCACCAATTACATTGATTAACAACACGCCAAAAACGATATGAATCACAATCATTTTCCATACTTTTAAGCTTCCCCATACCTTTTCTGTTGCATAGCCGATACAAAAAGCCGCAATCGGCCAGCTTAATAGATAGCCACCCGTAGGCCCTACTAATACAGATAATCCTGCACGACCGCCCGGTAATACAGGTAGTCCGATAGCAACCAATACAAGAAATAGGATTAAACTAATACCGCTAATCTTTTTACCTAGAAATGCTCCAGCAATCATCACTCCAAGAGTCTGTACAGTAATTGGCACCGGAATAAATCCTAAAGGAATCGGTGGAACCAATGCTAATACGCTAATTAGTGCAGCAAATAAAGCCGCATATACCATTTCTTTTGTTGTCATTGTCTTACCTCCATCAATTGTTAACCACTTTATATAATTTAGGTTAACAATTAAAATAAGTCAATTTCTTTTTTTAAAGGCTCTGTTAAAGGTAAATGTTGATATTTGAATCCTATCAGAAACCTTAATATAATTAACATAAGAACAAATATTCGGGAGGTGATAAGGTGGAACAAAGCATTTAATAATCTATTAAGAGATATTGGTAATTTGATACATACAGAAAAAGAGCGAGCGTTTCAATGGATAAAACACTACATTGAACCTTATTCCTCTGTCGGTGGTCAGCTAATTAATGAAATGCGAGAAACTCTTTGATTGTATGTTCAAAGGTTATTCCTTACGAAAATCTGCTGAAATCGTAAGAGTTACTTGAATTATGCTTTTTATTGGAGACATAAACTGCTAAACGTACTTAAACAAATAGATTTTGAGAATTTTGAAGGTGGCGTTGAAGTTGAGGAGAACTATATCCTATAATCTGAAAAAGGTAAGCGAGGCATTTCAGAACGCAAACCTCGTAAGCGTGGTGGGAAATCTAAACATTGAGGGATCAGCTACGAACACGTCTGCGTTCTTGTTTCCAGCGGCCGAACAAAAGCAACTCCCAAGTAATGAAAGCACAAAACACAATATTAAAGAATTTCTATTAACATCCTTTGTATTTGAGATGATTGATACCTATGATAGCTTGTATCTATCTCGTTCTACCACTTAATTAAAGTTGATAGAAATTAGAAATGGAGGTTTAGTTATGAGTGAATACCGTGAAATAATTAAGAATTTAATTCAACTAAATCTTCTAACTAAGAATTCAGGCGAAGAAATTATCAATGAGATTGCATTAAACTTATATAATGAAGAGAATTATCATTTAACTGAAAGGGATACATTTTATAAGTTGCCTATTGTAATAAGAGATATAGTATTTGTAATTAACTTAGATACAGAACTGAATATGCAAGGTATTTTGGGTTTCTTAGAGAATTCAACAGGATTATTCTTAAATGATACGATAGAAACTTTACAACGAATACAGGCAAAAGAAGATTACGAAATACTAAAGTCAATAAAATCAATACTGGAACAAAACAATGTATCGACACAGGATTTAAGAAATAATGTAAATAATCAAATCAAATACTCTATAGCTACTTTTTCGGAAACTCACAGTTCTAAATATAATGATATGGTATCAGAAATTAGTGAAGTAGCTGATAAACTTTATCTTTATAATGGTGATAGAAACTTATTTGATTACCTTATAAAATACGTGGATACAAACAAAGATAATTTAGTAGAAGGGCTTAATAATTAAGTAGAATTTTTATTATCTTTACGGGAATTACACATTAATGAATTCCCTATTTCTTTTATTAATTATCAACATTAACAATTAACAGAGCCTTTTTAGTATGGATATGTTTTTCCGATGATCATCACATCAGTACTCTCTAGATTCCGTTGCAACACATCTTCTTCTGGAAATGGATTCATACCACCTGATGCGATTACGTATACGTCCTTCCATAAAGGAGTCTGCTGACATTATTGTATTACGTGAACAAGGTCAAATGAGTTAGCGTGATAAAATGTACCCCATAAAGCATTATCAAACAGAAAAAATAAAAATACCAACAAGCGTCAATCCATTGTACTTGGAACCGACAGTAACTGAACCATCAAAATCGATCATAGAGAAATAATGACTGGCTTGAGCAATCTTGAAAGCACTACATGCTCGTAAAAGCTCATCTTCAAACTGATCAGAATATGGCACCTCAATTATAACTTCTTCAACAGACGTGGGACCACCCGCATTATAAACCGAAAACTTATCCCAATCAAACCATTTCTTTTGGGTATCTTTGCAAAATCCACATTCGTTCCCGTACTTTTCAACATCGAAATATTTCTCCCATTCTCCATCACTACCATGGTAAATGCCAAGCCACACATGGATTTTCTTATCAGTTTTCATTAGTTACCTGCCTTTGATTTTTCTAGTTATAGATCTATCATTTCTTACATCGTGCCGTATGAACTTCTTTTTTATTCTTACCCCATCACGTTTTGTATTAGCTCTTCTCAACTAGGTCACTCTTGGTAAATGCAATAAATAATAATTCGTTTTACGAATACATCGTGTTTTGCCGATCCAGTGTATTTAACCAATCAAGATAAAGACCTATTTGATTATCTGAGAATGTAATTACTTCTATTTAGATTATAGTCTGCTACGTATATCGTCAAATAATGCTCTACAAACTCGATTCGTTTTGAAGACAAATCGTAACCTTTTTCTGATTTAAACTATACTTTTCCAAGCTATACGCAATACATTGTGCTGTTTGGAACAAAGTTCGATAAATATCTATCACAGCCACTTGATCTAGGCATGTAATTGCATAATCAATCAAAGGTTTAAAGATATTCATATCAGATTAAATCTATTATTTAGATATAACCATAAGAATCATCTATAATATTCTTTCATACAATCATCTGGTAAAAAGTCTATTGCTCCTCCTAGTCCTGTACATATGGATGTATGAATAGGTATAAATCCAACAAGGATAGAAGAATCAATGCTAATATGCTAATGAGTGCAGCAACTAAAGTCGCATATACCATTTCTTATGTTGTCATTATCTTACCCTGCTAATGGTTAACCAATTCATATAATTTAGGTTGACAATAAAAAGAAGTCAATTTCTTTTTCTCTATATACTAAAAAGAGCGCTGGTATTCGCTTGGGTAGCGAAGATCAGCGCTCTTCTCAATATCATCATTTTATTTAGACTTTATTACATGACTACAGAAGGTTCTTTATACGATTTGCGGCTACTACTTTGCTTGGAAGAACCTGGAACGACTTCTCCGCACAATAACGATAACCGTTTACGAATCGCTTTTAACTCTTGAATCCCTGTACCTGTAATTATATATTCATCGCTACTGGAGGTCAGCATATTTTCCTGCACCAGATATTCTAGTTCTTGCTTGATCTCACGTTCGCCTACACGATAACCCCGATCTTCCAGAAACGGTTGCATATCATTGACTGTTAATTTTTCTTCATTGGAATGGTGAAGTAGATGAATACGAATAAACAAATTCTGTACTTCAGCGTGCATAAATTCCTCTCCTTCCGGTTAATAGATTCACGCTGTAATTACCCGTCGCCCTAGAAGCGGAAACAATTTCTGGGTTATTTATTTATCATTTACCTAATTGTTGTCATTAGGCACAATTTCGACTTTACTATTTGCAAATAAATACACCAGTTGTATACTGTTCTATAGGCTTTATGGTTGTAATCTATCGGAAAAAAGGTGAAACTCATGTTTGAAAATATAGCGTATAGCGGTACACGTGAAGAACAATATCAGACCGCTTTGAGTCAATTGCAAAGTCTTATTACGGATGAGCCAGATCGTGTAGCAAATTTGGCAAATGCATCTGCGTTGTTAAAACAATGCTTGAACGATACCAACTGGGCAGGATTCTACCTGTATGATGGTAAAGAATTGGTATTAGGGCCTTTTCAAGGATTACCTGCTTGTATTCGCATCCCTTTAGGTAAAGGTGTATGTGGTACATCTGCTTCTGAACGTCGCACATTACGTATTGCAGATGTACACGAATTTCCCGGACATATCGCTTGCGATGCCGCTTCAAATAGCGAAATCGTTGTTCCTTTAGTAAAAGGCGACACTTTGATTGGTGTACTTGATATCGATAGCCCACTTAAAGAACGCTTTGATGCACAAGACCAAGCATTTTTAGAACAATTTGCTGAAATATTAGTCAAAGCGCTATAATTCTATAGCATGTATGTTCGTTGTTGTAAAAGATTAAAAAGTAGCTACTTTGATCTGATCAAGTAGCTACTTTTTTATGCGTTGTATCCATAATATATATGAAAGGACGAATATTCATCTGATGAAATTCCTAATAGCTCTTCTTGTGATTGTAGCAGGCGTAAGTGCAGGGTTGTATGCACAGCATCTTAATAAACAATCATCTGTGTCTAATGACTCAACGCTCGGTTACACTGAACCCCAAAAAGTATCTCACGAAGAAGAAGCACCTTTTTATCTCAAAAATAAAAATTTCACTTCTCTCTATACATACAAAAAGTTAAAAAACACCGATTTATTAATCGGTACTTCTCATATGCTGTCTACTTCTTTACCAGATGACACAGGCACTGCTCAATTTCGAGGAGCTTTAATTACTTTGTTTGGTGCACCTATTTTGCAATCACAAAATGCTGAACAAGCCTACGATTATATTATTCAAGCTCAAGATGACAATGGACATCAATGGATACTTACCGCATATGAAGGGCCAAGTGGTCCTGCTATTGGTGGCGATTCAACAGATCGTACAATTTATCCTGTCGCTAAAGACTTATTGCAAAAAATCGAATCTACACAACCTTCTTCCTTTGAAGAAAAAGTATATTATGAAGACTTTGGTAATACGATTGTGTATGGTTGTACACAAAACAAATGTTATTACAGCGGACACTCATAGAATAAATAATTGTATCCACATGTGTATAACTTTTTTCGAAAAGTTATCCCTATTTATCTTAATATTAAGATTATTTTCTTTTTTCTCTTGATTTATAACAAATTTGTAGTATCATTATAAAAGTAAGTAACAAACATTTAGATATTCCAAGGAGGAACCACATTATGGCTTTAGACTTTTTCCAAGCACTTGAAAACAGACGTTCTATCTATGTAATCAGCAAAGAATCTCCAATCGCAGATAACCGAATTCAAGAAATCGTTGAAGAAGCAGTAAAATATACTCCATCTTCTTTTAACTCACAAAGCGCACGCGTGGTTGTATTGCTAGGCGAGCAACATGATAAATTATGGGATATCACAACAGAAACGTTGCGTGGTATTGTAAATAACGAAGAAGCATTCCAAGGAACTGCTGACAAAATGAGCATGTTCAAAAACGGATATGGTACAGTATTGTTCTTCGAAGATACAGATATTATCACTAATCTTCAAAATCAATTTGAAGCATACAAAGACAACTTCCCACTTTGGGGACATCATGCTAACGGTATGTTGCAATTGGTGATCTGGACAGCTCTTGAAGCAGAAGGTCTAGGCGCTACACTACAACATTACAATCCAGTAATTGATGAAGAAGTAAAATCTACTTGGGATATTCCAGCACAATGGCAATTAGTTGCACAAATGCCTTTCGGTAAACCTGCGGCTCCTGCTGGCGAGAAAACATTCCAACCGGTTGAAGAACGCGTTAAAGTATACAAATAAGATTGGCACTAACCACATAAGTTAGGCGTAGATCTAACAGACTAATGCTATGTACTAGCTGTTAAATCATCAACTATCCATATGTATAACAAAAGCACCTCTTATCCGAAAAGATTCCCTGTGACTTAGGGAAGGTTTTCACCGATAAGAGGTGCTTTTTAATTAGCGTTTATCTTCTACATAGATGCAATCAAGAGCAGTTAAATGAATAGATCAATTAACCTGAACTTGTATCCTGATATTGCAAGCTAACGCGTTTAACATTACCGTCGGCATCCAGTTCCAACTGAACGGTTTTGCCTGTCATATCCGCTGCGCCAGCTTCTACATTTTCCTGGAAATCAGCCGCTTTGTTATAAGATACTTCTTTTTCACCTTTTTTGATCATAACGGTCTTCGTATCTTCACTTACATACGTTCCGATTGGATCTTTAGTAGTGTTGTCTGCATCGTTAGCTGCTGTAGCTAATTCTGCACTAACAGCGGATTGACTTTGATTATCAATTTTCACACTGATATCTTTGCCATCCATATTGTCTGGCAACGAATCGCCTTTTTCAAATGAACTTTTCTTCGGAATTACAACTTCATTACCGCTTACTTTGATCGTCAAATTATCTTCATTTTGACTGACAAATGTACCTACTACGTTAAAGTCAGCGTTCATATCTGATTTGTTTGGATCAGACGAATACTGTCTTAGATCCGCTAGATCAGATTGTTCGCTTGCATTTTTTTGGTCAGTAGTGCTGCTATCGGTCTGACCTGTATTTGGACCTTTATTTTCGGTCTGGTCTTGTGCAGCAGGTGTTGCATCCGGGTTGGAACATCCGGTTACTGCTCCTGCAATCAATAGACTGCCTAGTACAGTAAGTGTCGTATACTTAAATGATGTCATTGGAATGATGCCCCTCTCTTTGAGAACAATAGAATAACGATTCTGTATGCATCTTGCATTAGATGCTTTCGTTATCCTTTACCCCAAATACACAGGGTTCCAAACTATCAATCATTTACAATATTAAGCCTGCTATCATATCATGTCGAAATTGATCATACAACCTCTTTTTGTAACCCTTTTCATTTTTTCGATTTACCCTTTTCTAAAATCCAAATCGTAGCATAATGGTGATGGTTAATAGCATTATTGTGCAATAGAAAACGTAAAGAACCCCTTACAATAAAAAGAACAACAACACACTTAGCAAAATGTAAGCGCTACAAAAAAAGAAACCGTTTAAAGCACAAAGGAGGAATATCACTTGGATACAGCCAAATCGATCCCTGCTGTACGTGTCAAAAATTCCAAACGTAAGCAATTCCGCAATAGCCGTGTGCTCCTGCTGATGTGCTTGCCAGCTATTGTATTCTTTTGTATTTTTGCTTACTTGCCGATGCCTGGATTATATCTGGCTTTTGTCAAATATAATTACACCGATGGAATATTCAGCAGTCCATTTGTCGGATGGGACAACTTTAAGTTTCTGATTATTACCGGCGACTTATGGCGACTTACTTTTAACACAGTGGCATACAATATAGCGTTTATTGTACTTGGTAATATTGCCCAGATCACCGTAGCTATTTTACTTAATGAAATTCGCAAAAAATGGTTCAAAAAGATATCGCAAACGCTGATGTTTTTACCTTATTTTATCTCGGCGGTTCTGATCGGGTTGCTAGCTTACAATATTTTGAGCTATGACTATGGACTATTAAATGGAATTTTGCGGTCTCTTCATCTTGATCCTGTCAAAGCATACTCTGAACCTCATCTATGGCCTTTTATTATTGTGATCACTTACTTATGGCAGACGACTGGATATGGCTCTATCGTTTATTTTGCCGCTATTATGGGGCTTGATAGTGAGATTGTAGAAGCTTCAGAGATCGACGGAGCGAATGCATTTCAACGGATTATCTATATTGTACTTCCATGGCTCAAACCTACCTTTATTATTCTTTTGCTGTTCTCACTAGGCGGTATTTTGAAAGGAAACTTCGGACTATTCTTCAACTTGGTTGGTGCGAACAATACTGCACTGTATGCAAGTACAGATATTATCGAAACGTATGTTTTCCGTTCGTTAATGACTAATTTCAACTTCTCTATGGGTAGTGCAGTCAGCCTGTATCAATCGGTATTTGGATTTGTGGTGGTAATAACTGCGAACTGGATTGTCAAAAAAGTATCGCCTGAAAATTCACTATTCTAGGAGGTGAACATCTATGGATATTCGTAATGAACGTGATCTGATTGGAGGAAATACCCCGCGACCTGCACGTATTCGTACTGACTATACCGAGATTATTATGAGTTGGTTTGGTTATATTTTTATCGGCTTATTTGCCATCTCGTGTCTACTTCCATTTTTACTCATTTTGGGAACCTCATTTACCAGTGAAGAAGCGGTGAAGAAGTTCGGCTTTAATATATGGCCTCATGAATTTAGTACATTTGCTTACCAGATCGTTTTTGAAAATCCCAAGCTGATTATCGGTTCTTATCTAGTCACAATGGGGATCACAATTGTTGGTACTGTGGTTGGTTTGTTTATCGTAGCAATGACCGGTTATGCGCTACAGCGACCGGATTTCACATATCGTAATAAGATTTCATTTTTTATCTATTTTACGACGTTATTCTCCGGTGGATTGGTTCCTTTTTATCTGCTAATCACCCAATACTTAGACCTCAAAGACAGCTATCTTGCTGTACTCTTGCCTGGATTATTAACACCATTTCTAATTATTATGATGAAAAGTTTTGTCCGTTCGATTCCCCATGCGATTACAGAGTCTGCCAAGATTGATGGCGCTGGCGACTTCACGATCTTTTTACGTCTGATCTTGCCGATGACTACTCCGGCACTGGCGACGATTGGACTATTTATTGCACTGGGTTACTGGAATGAATGGTACAACGCGATGTTATTCCTTTCGCCGGATATGGATTATCGTCCGCTGCAATTATTCTTGTATAACGTGGTGACCAGTGCCGACTTTATTCGTAACTCTGCGGCTTCTTCTAACGTAGCGATGAGCGATGTTCCACTGGAAACGATGAAAATGGCAACGGCTGTGGTAGCGACGGGTCCTGTGATTTTGTTTTACCCATTTGTGCAACGTTATTTTATCAAAGGGATTACTGTTGGTGCAGTCAAAGGCTGAGCGTATTCTACCCTTGATATCGTACAAGCAAGATACGCTTTTATTCTAAGGAGGTTAGCAGATGTCCAGATTTCTTAAATTAACGATTTCAGTATTGATTGCTGTTATGGTCATTAGTCTCGCAGCGTGTGGTGGTAAAAAAGAAAGCAGTAGTGCAGGCGGTGATACCTCTCAATTTGTAACGATCAGCTTCGTCGTACTTGGCGATAAGCCGAAAAACGGGCAATTTGAAAAAGTCATGGAAAAAGTCAATGCGATTATGAAAGAAAAGATCAATGCAGAACTGCAATGGAAATGGGTCGAATGGGCAGATTGGCAGACCAAATATAATCTGTTACTTGCATCCGGTGAACCTGTTGATCTTGTCACGATCGGAACGGACTGGTTAGATACATGGTCGAATGCACAACGGGGTGCTTTTTTACCATTAGATGATCTTCTTCCTAAATATGCTCCTCAGACATGGAAAGAGATTCCTCAAGAAGACTGGGCACAAAGTAAATATAATGGCAAAATCGTTCTGATTCCTGAAAACGATTACACGCAATGGATCAATCATGGATTCTTCTATCGTGGGGACTGGGCGAAACAAGCAGGAATTACAGAACCGATCAAAGATTGGAATACGATTGGCAAATACCTGCAATGGATCAAAGACAACAAACCAGATGTGATTCCTTATGATGTACAAGCAAGTACAAGTAACTTTGGTGGCTGGGTACAATCGTATACGCCTCATTTAGAGTTACCGATTTCTACAGGATATATGCCTATTTTCAATACCGAATCGTATGATGATCGTTATAAAGTCGTTAGCCCTGTATTTGAAGATACGTTCCTCGACTTTGCTAAAATGATGAAAGATTGGGCTGATAAAGGATACTGGCGCGAAGATGTACTGAATAACAAAAATGATGCACGTAACGCACTACGTGCAGGTCAGAACGGTATGGACAGTCACCATACACAGACATTCTCTGGACTTCGCGTGCAAATGGATAAAGATCAACCGGGTTCTGAATTGATGATGTATCCTTTCTCCCGTACAAGTAATAACTTACTGGAAATGCCAATCACGCATGGTGGTGTATCTCTAGGTGCACATAGCAAAAATCCTGAACGTGCATTGATGGCTTACGATCTGATTCGCAATAACAAAGAAATTTACCAGTTGATTAACTACGGTATGGAAGGTGTTCAATACGATATCAAAGACGGCAAACGTGTTCTTCCTGCCAATTACAACGAGACGAATGATTCGTTCTACTCTGACTTCTGGGCAGGACGTATGGACAAATTCGAGATTCCTAGTGATACCACATGGGACAAAATCGATACGATGTATAAAGAATACGACAAAATTAAAAAACCGTATCCATACGGACAATTCGTATTCGACAAAACAGCGATTGAGTCTGAATTAACAGCGATCTCTCAAGTTACAGGTGAAATGGGCCCTGCAATTTCTTACGGTAAAGCTGGCGACCCTACGCAAGCTGTACAAGAGTATCGCGATAAGCTCAAATTGGCGGGCTACGATAAAGTGATGGCTGAACTACAACGTCAATTAGATGCTTACAAAGCCCAGATGGATAGTACAGCTAATAAATAAAAATAAAACTAATATTAAAACCAATATAAAAAAGCAGAAAACTCTAAATGATGTATGTTAGAGTTTCCTGCTTTTTTTTCATTTTCGACAAGGTGTTACAAAACTTTATTCCTGGTTTATAAACTATCAGTGACTTATTATAGTACTAGCGACTTATTTTAAGAATAGATATCATTTATTCATGCGTTATTGTCGGCTTGTATGATATAAATAATGAGTCAGTTTTAATTTCTAGTATTTGGCTTTGCTTCAATTCATTGCTTTGCGTTGATGACTTGTCCGAAAGTTCCTGCCCAATTGCTAAAAGTTGTTGAGAAATTGTTCAGAAACAGCGTGTATACTGTCAAAGCAGGTATTTACAAAAATGAAAGGAGCAACTCACACAAATAGCTTAATTTTAAAACTTACAGTAAGTCAACTATTGTGTCGTCAGACTCGCACGTTATTCATCATTAGATTGCAAGGGGATATTAGATGAAAAAAGCAAAACAAATAAGTGCATTTGTACTGTCACTGATACTTATGGTACACCTTCTTGTCGGTGCCACCAGTACAATCTATGCTGCCGATACGTCATCGTCATCAAGTACGGAATCTACAGATTCCTCACAAGTCGCTAATTCAGGTTCAACAGATACTACAAGTACCAATGATCAATCTACTGTACAGTCGGATACATACGCCCCGACGGATGGAAGTGGATCTGGTAATAGTGGATCGACAGGAGATCCAAGTACAACTCCACCCACTGACCCTACAACCCCTACTACACCGGAGCCTGCTCCAGTAGCTAACTCACAGAGTATCTTAACGAATGTCACTATTGTTGATGCTAACAATAACGTGATTGATATGGTCAAAAACCCTGATTATCAGATCGAAGCAGGCGCACCTGTAAGTCTGATCTATCAATGGGCTTTACCGGATGACGGATCGTACAAAGCAGGTTCTACGTATGAATTTGATATTCCTGCTGCTTTCAAATTGTACAACGATATCAATAATGTACCGTTAAGTTTTGATGGTGATTCTGTAGGTAGCTTCAATGTAACCAGTAAAGGTCATGTTACTATGACATTTAACAAATTCGTTGAAGAACATTCTCAAATTGGCGGTATGCTTCAGATCAACACAGAATTTAGCAAAGAGATTCTAAAAGGTAGTACAGAAATAGAGATTCCGTTCCCGATCAATGGTTCTGATAAAGTGATCGTTATAGTGATCAAACCTGAAAAAGGTGCGGCAATCAGTAAAAAAGGCGATGTTCAAAAAAATCAACAAGTCAACTGGACAGTTGATGTGAACACGAACCTCAAGCATATTCAAAATGGTGTACTAACTGACCCGATTCCTACAGGTCTTACACTTGATCCTAACTCTATTCATGTCTATAACTTAGATGTCAATGTAGACGGTAGTACAAAAGTCGGTCAAGAAATCACGTCTGGTTATCAATTAACAACCAACCCAGCGGATTTCAAAATTACATTTGCTCAAGATATTCGTTCTGCTTATCGTGTGACATACTCTACAGCAGTAGATAAAGGAACACAGACTAGCTACACGAATACAGCTACTTTGACAAGCAGTGTTGAATCAGTAAAAGCCAGCGCAACAGTTAGTGTAAAACGCGGTGAATTTTTGTCTAAAAATGTAGTTGGTTATGACGATAAGACTCGTACGATCTCATGGTCTATCAATTACAATATGAATGAACAGCCGATTACAAAAGCTAAAGCATTGCTTAAAGATCGCTTTAATGGCACACAACAGTTCCTTCAGAATACATTTAAAGTCGTTAATGTAACTACAGGTACTACAATGGTCGAAGGTACAGACTATACGTTAACTCCTGTAACGAACGACAAAGGAACAAATGGTTTTGATCTTCAATTCAATTCTGATATTACTTCTGGTTACACGATCACTTATCAGACACAAGCTACTGGACGTGTCTATACGGATGAGAAAGTAATCAACAAAGTAACTTCAGATGGAACAGGCGTACAAGCAGGTCAAAACTTGCAAAGTACGATTTTTGTCAAAACCTTATCAGATGCAAATTATATTAGTAAAATTGCAACATGGAAATTAGTCGTCAATCGTGATGGATATACAATGTCTGATGTAGCGATCAACGATTATTTCACAAACGGTGGCTTAGAATTTTTACCATCTACACTGGTTGTTCGTACAGCTGATGGTGCTAAACTTCCAAAATCTGCTTATACCGTAACCACAAGCAATGCCAAGTCTGGTTTTGATATTAAATTTGCTCAAGACGTTAAGGAACAGTTAACGATCCAATATGGAACAACGTTCAATAACGATTGGAAAATAGATAAAACAAAACCTGAGTTCTACAATGGTGCTAAATTAACTTGGACAGAAAACGGTACACCTCGTTCTCAAACAACAGAAGCACGTTTCTGGCCAGATAATATGACTGTCAACAATGGCTCTAAAGAAGGCGTTTATAACGCAACAACGAAAGAGATCACTTGGACAATCAAAGCAAACTACAACAAAAAAGAATTACCTAATGCTGTAATTACAGATACACTTGAATCCGGTCAAACGTATGTACCTGGATCGCTAGAAGTGAATAATCTGAATTTGTTAGGCTGGTGGAATGGTACTTCTAAAGGATCGACTGTAGATTCTTCAGCATATACATTCACTGCTCCTACAGCACAGAATACGAATCAACTAAAAATTGCTTTTAATGACACAATCAACACACCTTACTGGATTACATTCAAAACAACGCTTGAGAATCAAGTGATTGATTCCAATATTCATAATGAAGCTGTACTTCGTAGCGGTAATGATTATTATCCGTGGGCAGCTGTTGTAGAGATTCCTAAAGGTGGCGAATATGTCTCCAAAACAGGTACACAAGATGGAGACAAAATCAATTGGACGGTTTATATTAACCGCGGTCAATCTTATGTAGAAAATGCCAAGATTGTAGATACTCCTACACCGAATCAAGTGTTATCTAGCAGCTCTTTCCACTTGTTTGCAGCGAATGTAGCTAGCAATGGTGGATTGTCTAAAGGAACCGAAATGGTAAAAGGAACCGACTACAAATTAGCATTCTTTGCAGGCGAAGCACCTCGTTTTGAATTAACGTTCATCAAACCGATCCGTTCTGCTTTTATTCTTGAATACTCAAGTATGATTACAGCAGCGGATAGAGAAGCAGTCAGCAACAGCGTAGCCTTTTCCGGTAACGGTATTACAAAAGGAACAGTTGCGACAGAACAAGAAATTGAAGTACGTACTTCTTCCGGTTCAGGTACAGGTTCAGGCGTAGTCGGCAAATTAGCAGTACAAAAAGTCGATAAAGACGATAAGAGCTTACCGCTAGAAGATGCTACGTTCAAATTACAAGATGTAGCTCAAAGCAAACCAGCAATCGAGTTAACAACAGATGCACAAGGACAAGTAATGTACACGAACCTGCTCTATGGTAAATATACATTACAAGAAATCAAAGCACCTGCTGGATATGTACTTGATCCTACAGTGCATGATGTAACTATTGATTCTAGTACTTTGAAAAAAGGCAATATGTTGTCACTGACGATCACGAATGAGAAACAACCGGTCGTGATTCCACCAGTAACACAGCCACCAGTGGTAACGCCACCGGGCGGCGGAGGTGGCGGAACACCGGAGACGCCTCCTACTACACCGACAACGCCTACAACACCAGATGGTACAACGCCAACGAATCCTGGGCAACCATCTAATAATGACGATGATGATGTGCCAGGTGGACGTGTAGAGCCTACACCGGATGACCCATTTGCTAATGTTCCAGTAAATGATGATCCGATTCCACAAGGTTCTGGAGAACCTACACCAGATACACCGACACAACCATCACAACCAGGAAATGAACCATCGACTCCGGTAAGCAACAATCCAACGCCGGATTCACCATCAGACCCGGAGGTTCCGATCAATGATGATCCGATCCCTCAAGGGAATGTACCGGTAACGCCGGACAAAGATATTCCGGTAAATGATGATCCAATTCCTAAAGGAACTGTACCATCGAATCCGTCTACTCCAACAAATACACCTGATGTGGATCGTTTGCCACAAACAGGCGAGTCTAGCAATATGCCTTTCTGGTTAGCTGGATCAGCATTGTTATTGTTTGGATTGATTATGAGACGTGTTCACCATAACAAACAGGCTCGTTCTAAATAAAAACGGATAGCCTTTGTTAGATAGATACACCAAAGCCCCTGTGCTAGAGCAGATCGATAATTACTATCGTCTCTGTTCTAAGCCACAGGGGCTTTTTGTGTTGATTACGAAGTCAATATAATCGGTTGAAGTGTATGTCCCTGACGAAATGTCGAAGGATTGACACCAAAGTGCTCAGCAAATTTACGAGAAAAATAAGTCTGTGAATTAAAGCCTACTTCATAAGCGATTTCGTTAATATACTGCGGGGTAAAGCGCAACAGATATTCAGCTTGTTCTAGCCTCATACGAGTCACTGTATCGACGATCGTCTCTCCTGTCTCTGCTTTGTATAAATGTAGCAATCGTGATGGAGAAAGGCAGACACGCTGTGCCAGGTGCTCTATACGCAAGTCTTCTTTGTAGTGTTCCTGCAAGTATTGGATAATCTCTGTAATTCTTGAATCTGTACGATCTTCTTGAGGCTCATAATAGACTGTAATAGAAAGTAGAATTTCGCTAAGAGTGTGAAAAGAAAGTTCTTTATCGTATCTGCTTATAGGCTCTGTGCAATATTCCAGTAGACGTTCAAAAGCATGTTGAACACGTGAAGCTAAAATAGAATGATCCATGTGGATATGTAGGCTAGGACAGAAATCTTGAATACTTTTGAGTAAAATAGACCATTGTGGATGAGCGGTAAAAGAGCAACAAATGCCTTCTAGTCGATGATCGGAAGGTTGACATACACTTTTTTGCATACCAGGCGGAATAATATCAATACTGCCTGCACGACATTCGAGACGGTGATCTTGATCATGGATCATTCCCTGACCGGACAATGTATAAAGAATAACCCATTTCTGTTGTACCTGTGGACGGTAGCAAGGCGATGGTCCAGCTAATAAATAACGATCAGCCGTTAATTCTGCATACATAATGATACCCCTTTCCTTTGAATAATGAAGGAATACGTACCTGTCTTTTTATAAAATGTAAGCGTTTTATTTCGATGATATCTGAATTACTGTAGTCTGACAAGAGGGAAATTACGCATTCGGATATAAAAAAAGCGCAATCCTGTATATTAGGATTGCACTCTTTTACGAAGATATAGCTGCATTTACTCTTCCAAAAAATACGAAAGATCCGACATCGCAGTTGGATAACCGTAGATTGTTTTTTTCCATTCATCAATATTAAGATCGAATTGAATCGCTGTCGCAAAATGGTTAATCAAATCATCTGCTTCCCCACTTAAAATATGAGCACCTAGCACTTTTCTAGCTTTCGTATCTATAATCACTTTGATACGGGTGTGCTTTTCATTTGTTCGTTTGTAGGTGTACCATGATGAGGTGTCCATATCGTTAATTTTGATATGATCTCCTAACTTTTGCGCTTCTTCAGCCGTCATACCGACCGATGCCAATTTGGGAATAGTAAATACAATACTTGGCATCACTTTGTAATCCGGTATTTGTACATTATGTTGAAGCAAATTCGTACGTACAGCTTGAGATTCCATACTTGCTATTGGTGTTAACGGTAATCCTTTGGTTGCAGCGACATCTCCGGCGGCATATACACGTGGATTACTGGTACTTTGCAAATATTCGTTGACTGTAATCCCTTGTTTCTCTGAAGCGATATTGGCTTGATCTAGCTGAAGCTGATCGATATTCGCTACACGACCCGCACCATGTACCACCAATCCACATTCTATCTCTATAGATTGCTTTTGTTGATCCGAGTTCTGCGTCGCTTTTACTTTATACTGTTGATCTGCTAGTTGTGTGATAGATTCAATCTCGGTATTCAGATGAAATTGAATGCCTAATTCACGTGAACGCTCAACCAATTCATCGACCAGATCAGGATCGAATTTGCCTAACGGTTGATCTCCATGATGGACAATATGTACTTCTGCCCCTGCTCTCACAGCGATATGCGCAAATTCCATGGATATATAACCTCCACCTACAAATACAATAGTAGATGGCAATTGTTCTAAATTAAGAAAATCATCGCTATTGGCTAAATATTGCTCGCCTTCGATCGATAATGGAGCAGGCTTTGCACCTGTAGCAATCAGAATATGTTTACCTGTAAGCTGATCGTCTCCGACTTGAACTGTATCCTCACTCACAAATGAAGCGAATCCATGAAAAGTATCTACTCCTGCTTCTTGTAACTTTTTCTCATGTGCTGGTGGAATATCTTCTACAAATGTTTCTTTAAATGCCATCAGATCTGCCCAGTTAATCGTAGGCTGGTGTTGTATGCCTTTGCCTTGCATCCGTTCATTCCAATCGATAATCTCAGCGGCACCTACCAATACTTTCTTCGGATCACATCCACGAAGCGCACACGTGCCACCGTAAGCTCTAGAATCGATAATTGCTACCTTCCAGTCCTCCTTGCTACAAGCGGTGGCTACACCCGCTCCTGCGCTACCTGTGCCGATGACAATGAGATCATATTGTTTGTTCATTTGTATTTCCTCCTTCATTCTATTGGTATATCCATATTCTTATACTCATTGTTATAGTCGATTAATGGAGTAGGTTCTCTTTACTACTTAAACCTTAATAGAAGATAGCAATCTACCATACGTTGTTAACGTTAATTATTATTTTTAAAATTTGACTAATTTGGTATTGGTTTTTTTTAATTTACGTGGTAAATTTTCAACATAATCATTTTATATACTGCCAAACGCTAGAAAAAGGGGATTATTACAGATGAAGAGAAAACTCATGCTTACACTGGTGTTAACCGCTGTTTTGACAGGTTCCAATGTGATGTTTGCAAACGCTACCTTTGCGGCTACGGATGATGTTTTGCCGGATGGCACGTATACGATGGATCTGGAAACGATGGCTTCTTCTTTTTCCGCCTCTTCATTAGAAGATCCTCCTGTAGCGGTAGATCAAGATACTTATGACGAGAGCGAAAGTGTAGAGAATCTTGACCCTGCTTTAGTGGAGGAAGCGACTCAATTTCTAGAGTATAGTGATCAGATGGCGCCATTACTGGAGTATGAGAAAAAAGCGTGGACAGCCTATTACAAAAATGATTATGTTAACAATACCAATCGCAAACAAGAATATGCACTGGTTACAAATACGATTATTCCAAACTATAAAAAATTCTTAACAGGTATCAAACAAATCAAACCGACTCATCCTGAATTAGCTAAAATGCATGCTAAGTATATCAAAGGCGCTACCCTTGAAATGGAAGGCTTCCTTTTGTTTCAAAAATATGTATCCAAAACCAAATTAAATGATGATATACTGGACAAGTCCAATGCTAAATTAGACGTAGGCGGCGATTTGTTACTTCAATTTGATAAAGAAATGGAAGCATATATTTCCAAATTTCTACCTGCACAATAAACCTTAGCATGTGACTATTCTAAAAATCGTACGCTATACACACTAAGGGGCTATTATTACTCATGAACAAAAAGATTCTTGCTACCGCATTACTTGCTTTTCTACTGATTGGTACTTCTTTGATCCCTACAGCTTCTGTTTTTGCAGCAGAGGATACCGCTACTTCAACAGACAGTGAATGGATCACCGAGGACGATAATACCAATGTAGATGAAGATACGTATACAGATGAAGACGTTGATCCTGCCCTGTTAGAAGAATACGAGCAAGCTATGTCTTATATCGATCAGTTAACTCCTCTTCAAAACTATGAAGATACGGCTATCGATCAGCTTCACCAATTGGGTGTATTAAATGCTAGCACACGTAAGCACGTTTACACCAAACTCAACAAAACGATTATTCCGAACTACACCAAGTTCGTCAAAGGCATGAAAAAAATCAAGCCTGAAAATGAAGAGTTGATTGCTATTCACAACAAAACGATTCAAGCAATCTCTTTACAACTACAAGGAATGACGCTGATTCAAAAATCAGTATCTACCAACAAAATCAATCTCAAAACGCTTAACACAGGAATTGATAAATTAACAAAAGGTAGTACGATGATTGATGATGTATATGATTATTTTGATACGTATATTACTAAATTCCAATAATTACATTGCAAAAAAGACCTTCCTGATCACTTGATGAAGGTCTTTCTGTATACATATCACATGATCAAAATCATATACCTTTATTCTACATTTGATGATGCAGGAGGATTGTCTTTATTTAACTGAATAATCACTTCATACACTTGTCCCATACGTTGCCATTCTTCATCATCAGTAATATGATTCAAGAAAAATTCGTCTTCTTCCTCATCATACTCCACTCGTAAAATCGTACCATCTAACGGCGAAGGTTCTTTATGTAACAAAAGAGCATACGGAATCTGATCATACGTAAATGTTTTGACGATCATCATATCATGTTCATTACCTTGTTCATCCAAAATGAGAAACCCTTTTTGAAATGCTTCGTCTTCTAGCAATCCAAGATCATCGCGGAATTGCCCTAGTTCGATCGGAAAGTTGTTGTGGTTACTCATCATTATTCTCTCCTCAAATATACAGATATTGTAATGTCACACCGCCATGTTAGCATCAACCAGACTCAGCGTCAATCCAACAGATTAGATTACAATTCCATTTGTTGCAAAATCATCACAGCAGCACCCACAGCCACCGCTCTTTCTTGCAATACTCCTTTAGAAAAGATCGGCTGGTAACTGTTATCATACCCTACTTTTTTGCGAGCAACTGCTATCGCCTGTTCATAATAAGAAGGATCGGCATTGATCAATGCACCACCGAGAATTACTTTCTCTGGCAATAAAATATTAATCAGATTAGCAAGCCCGATCCCCATATAACTAGCAGACCTCGCAAACAATTCTTGTAAAAACACATTGCCTTGATTCAGACCAGTAATTAAGCTATCAAAATGAATCTGCTCCGGTGTTAACTCTTGCGCCGCTTTCCAGATATCCATACCTAACTTTACCCGTTGTCTGACTTGCTGTTCCAGCGCTTGTACCGAAGCAAAAGCTTCCAGTGCGCCATAATTTCCTTGATCGTGTAATTTTTCTCCATCAGTCTGAATAATCATCTGTCCAATCGAGCCTTCACGATCAACAGCACCCCGCACTAATTGTCCGCCAGACATCATCGCAGAACGAATCCCTGCGCCCACATTTACAAATAACATATGTTGCATATTCTCATCTCGCACTGCCCAATGTTCGCCTATAAGTGCTGTATTGGCTCCATTTTCAAGCACTGCTGTTAATCCGGTACGCTCGTTAATCATCTGGCAGATCGCTACATCTTTCCAACCTGTCGCTGGAAAATAAACAGGGTTCAAGATCATTCCTTTTGCTCGATCTAGAGGCCCTACTGCTCCTATCCCTATACCGATCATCTGACTTAACGTTAACTGATAATCATTGAGCATCCAATCGATTCGTTCTTCTACATAATCCACCAGACGCTCAGGAGTCATCTGTTCATCCATAAACCAGCGATACGACACAATCGTATTCATCTGCAAATCATACAATCCCAATACCGAATAGACTCGTGAAATCTCCAATCCTATAATATAGCGGTGCGTAGGATTGATACGATATAATGTAGGTCGTCGTCCGCCTGTAGATTGCCCCTGACCGGATTCACTGATCCATCCTTCTCGTGTCAGTTCATCTAGAATACGATTCAGACTACTACTCGTAATATCCATTTCTTGCAGCAATTCTGTTTTGGAAATATGATCTTGTGTAGCTATCCGGTCATAGACTTGCCGTTTGACCACTTTCATCGGAAATTGAAATGTATTCATACGTTCTTCCTTTCTCTAGCATATAGCAGTATACATGCGACAACATTGGATCATAAAGAAGTTGCAAAGCACACCGTTTATACCGCTCTGACTCCGCTTCAAGGTTAAAATCTGCCTTCATTGTAACGTGTAACGACCACCTTGACCACTTTTTATCAGTGAGAAAAAAAGAAGATGAACACACTTATTTTATAGCTTATTTTTCATTTATAAGCAAACGTTTTAAGGATGATCAGAAACATTTACAAGATCAGCTTCCAAAGTTTATTTCAAAATGATTAAAAGATGATATACTGGTAACTAAGAGCGGAGTGAACGTGATGAAAACTTATTGGACTGAAAGCCTTCAGTTAAAAATACATTTATTATGGAATTTGTTTTGGATCTTTTTCAAAATTGGCCCTGCTACATTTGGCGGAGGCTATGCGATGATTCCAATATTAGAACGAGAAGTTGTACAGAAACGAAAGTGGATAGATGGTCAGGAAATGAGCGATTTATTATCGATTGCAGGTTCTGCACCCGGCGGTGTAGGAGTGAATGCGTCGACGTTTCTCGGATATCGGATGGGTAAGATTCCTGGTGCTATCGCTGCTGTACTCGGGATTACATTACCTACCTTTTTTATCGTATTTGCACTCAGTGCTTTTTATTCTGTTTTTCAGGATCAACCGAAAGTGCAAGCTGCTTTTCAAGGAATACATGGTGCTGTAATCGGATTGATTGCTGTTGCCGCTTATCGGATGGGGAAAAATGCATTATTTGATCGCTCTACGATTGTAGTAGCTACAGGAGCACTGATTACTCTTTTGATTACAGGCTTGAATCCGATCTTTATGATTTTATTTGGACTAGGTATCGGTATCTTAATTATTCAAGCCAAAAAGAAATTAGGATTAACTGCCCGTACCGAAAAAGCGACTCATGATCATATCCCACCTACGATTGAATATTATATCTAAGGGGGAGATATCATGATATTATGGCAATTATTTTTAAGCTTTTTGAAAATCGGCTTTAGCTCATTTGGCGGTGGTTATGCAGTTATTCCGATGATCCAGTATGAATGTAGTCGATATGGATGGCTGACTGACGAGCAATTTCAAAGCACTGTTTCACTCGCAGGCATGTCACCGGGGCCGATTGCTACCAACAGTGCGACCTTAATCGGTTATGAGACTGCTGGCTTAACAGGTGCTATTGTCGCTACAAGCGGTATTGTGCTTCCTTCGCTGATTGTAGTGATTATATTAGCAGCGTTCTTTTACCGAATTCATTCGAATATATGGGTACAATCGTCTTTCTACGGATTACGCCCCATTATTACCGGATTGATTGCTTATGCAGCGATCCATTTTGGTCTGTCTAACCATGCAGATGTAATTATGAGCTGGACTACAATCGCTACATTATTGATCGGTATTGCAGCATTCTGGGCGATTGTCCGATATAAGCTTCATCCATTAATGGTGATAGCCGGTTCAGCTGTTATAGGGATTGTGTTATTTTAGTGTTACCTCTTTGTGCTTTATTTCTGGTATGATACCTTTATAAATGGATTTTTATAGAAAAAAAGGTACAAAGGAGACTTTATTGTCTATGAAAAAGCAATCGTTGTTGGTGATCATGATGGTAGTGTTATTTACGTGTATTCCTGTGTTTCAATCGCCAGCTACGATACATGCAGCAACCAATACAACTATAACGAATGGTAGCCCTTCTGCACCTGAACCTGGTTATGTAGAAGATGATACGTATAATGAAGTTGCACCTGAATTACAGCAGGCTTTTGACGATTATGTAGATTACTATAATCAATATAAAGAATGGGTTCCTTACGAGACCAAAGCTGCTACTATTCTAAATAAGTACAAAAAAGTACTCGCATCTACGCGCAAACAAGCTTATAGCGAAATGACGACTATTGCGATCCCGAGTTACAAAAAATTTCTAAGTGGTATCAAACAAATCAAGCCTAACAATACCGACCTTGCCACTATGCATGCCCAATTTATTAAAGGAACAACTCTTCAATTAGAAGGAATGATCCTTTTTCAAAAATACGTTTCCAAACTAAATCCAGACCCGACTATTATCAAAAAAGCGAATGTAAAATTCACTCAAGGTCAGCTATTGATTAGTGACTTTAACGAAAAAATCGCTTTGTACAATGCTCAATTTTCACAATAAATCGCTTCGTTCAGCAAAATATCATTTAGTATTTTAGATAATGAATGATAGCAAAAAAGGGTGTAGCTACGATCAGCCGCACCCTTTTTATTATATTTTGTATAGTAATCCTATTCGGTATCTACATAAGATCTCCAATAATGTTGTTGTTCAAATCCGAGCAGTCTTTTTACTTTGGTATTGCTCACTAAAGTCTCATATTCATCCAGTTCTTTTTTCAAAGGCACATTCGGATAATAAGTAGCTAGCAACTCTTTGGTTGGTTTATCAGAAGAAACATCATTTGCGGCAATATTCATTACCTGGAATCCTAATCCATCGGTTTCAACAGCTAACCTACATGCTAGCGCTAGATCACGAGTATCAATATAGCTCCAAGTAATCCGTTTACGCTGAATAGGATCGGCGAAATAAGCAGGGAAATCAGCATATTTGGAAGGATCTATTACATTGGCTATCCGAAAACAATAGATGTCTATACCTGTGCGGGTCTGAAAAGCTTTGGCTGTGACTTCGTTCACTACTTTGGATGTAGCATAGCTATCCATTGGATTAATATTGTAATCTTCATCGAGCGGGAAATAATCAGGATCACGATGCTCGTCTGCAAAACAAGTTCCGTACGTCGTTTCACTGGAAGCTAAAATGACTTTAGGAATATTGTATTTGGTCGCGGCATCCAATATATTGTACGTACTCATCACATTGATACGATACACTTCGTTGTCTGGATACGTGTGAATTTGAGGAATTGCTGCTAGATGCACAATGGCATCGATCGGTTGCAGTGCTATCGATTCATGGTAACTTTTATCAATCGTAGGACTGGCTAGCGCATTGAATACTTGCCCTGCATCTGTAAGGTCTGTAATCAGTGTCCGTACATGCGGATGATCCAAAGGAACTTTGTCTAAATTGAGTACTTCGTATCCTTGCTCAAATAATTCTTGTACTACCCATTTACCAGCGAGTCCGCTACCACCTGTGACAATTACTCTTTTGACCATGTGTACACTTCCTTTTCCTTAACAAGATAGCCAAGCACGATATCGAACGCATCAACTTGTTACAATGTTTAGCAGTGCGCTAAAGGTTTATTCTTTATATGTTAACCGTTTCCAATGTATACCAAGCAATTAAATTTGCTTATATTCACTATATACACTAGAATATGCTTGCTAACTTTCTAAAAGAAAGAGTACAAAGTGACGATACAAATAGTAACAGGAACTGACAAAATCAACCTATGTTATAATGAGTCTTCTCAAATATATTAGTGAAAGGGGATTATATAGTAACGTGAAAGCTCGATTATTATGGATAGTAACGCTCACCTTTTTGATCGTACAAAGTATGGTATTGGTTGCACCTCTTCCATCTACTCATGCAGCCACTTCTTCTGAATATGGTTATGATGATAGCCAAGTTCCTGCCAAATACAAGCAGGCGTATCATGACTATGTGGATTATGACGATCAATTGGAACCTCTGCAAGAATATGAACAAATTGCTCTAACTATTTTTAAAGAAAATAAAAAATTCAAAGCTTCAGATCATCGTTCTTCTTATGTAGAGATTACAGGTATTGCTCTTCCGAACTATAAAAAGTTTGTTAAAGGGGTACAAAAAGTCTATACACCCAACAAAGACTTGGCTCGTATGCACAAAATATATGTAAAAGGTGCCAACTATCAACTACAAGGTATGCTTCTTTTCCAAAAATATTTATCCACCAAGAAATTAGATCCTAGCATATCCAAAAAAGCAAATACTCAATTAGCGATTGCCAACAAATTACTTACACAGTTCCATAAAGAAATGAATGCGTACACTGCGAAATTTTCATACTGAATCGAATACTGATCTAGTCCAAAGACCACTTAATCCATAAGTGGTCTTTTGGTCATAATCAAATCGGTTTGCTGTTCATCCCCCATATAGAACGAATGTTGACCGGTTAGCTCGAAACCTAGCTTTTGATAAAATAAAATGGCATTGTCGTTCTTTTCCCATACTCCTAGCCACATCTGCTGTTTGTGCAGCACCTTCGCAATCTGAAGAGCTTGCTGAAAAAGATGCTTCCCTACTCCATGCTTTTGAAATGATTGCTTGATATAAATGCGTTCGATCTCCAGACTGTCCTCGCTCATCTTTTCAGACTGTGCTTGATCGGTATTGATCTTGAGATAACCAGCAAGTTCATTATTCACATAAGCGAAAAAGAACTTTGAATACGGATTGTTTAATTCTGTTTCTAACTGCGGACGATTGAATGCTTTCTTCAAATAATGATCTATATGTTCAGGCGAATTCTGTTCTCGAAATGTTTCATTAAAGGTGTCATAACTGATTTCCTGTAATTGTTGTACATCTTCTAACGTACACTGTCTTATGGTAATATTCATATCGTTTGTGTACTCCTTTCACGATGATTCATAATTTCGTTTATTGCCTTTTTTGACAAATGTCCAATCTTTTTCTACATTTTTTCTTACCTTTTGTAGAAGCTCGAATAGTAGGTCATTCTCTTGCTCTGATAATCCTTCCAGTGCCATCAGATTAGAATAATCATTTTCTTTTTTGATCACAGGATAAATCTGTTCTCCTTTGGCTGTAGGAAAAAGCTTTTTGATTTTTTTGTTATGCGGATCTTCTTTTTTTTGCACAAATCCATTCTCTTCTAAATTTTTGATTGCACGCGCAGCAGTGGTACGATCGACTTTGATCATTTCAGCTAATTTTTCTTGAATAATCCCAGGATTCTCACAGATACGCACCAGATACAAATATTGACCTTTGGTGAGTGCATACTCTTTAAATTCAATATTACTAATACTATCTAATGCTCTAGCGATCATTCCGATTTCTCGAAGAATTTCTTTCATAATGATCTCCTTTTATTTTTGTTGTAAATGCAACAATTATCATTTTAAATATATCTTATTTATGTTGTATCTGCAACAAAAAACCACTCCATTCACTACAGAATGAGGTGGTTTTTTGGAGCACGTTTATGTTTTGGATATCGTTGAATCTAAGATCATACTTATGTTTACGCTAACTATACTGTTATTTTCTGGTGACGGTATATCCTTTTTTCTCAAGCAAGTGAATAATACCATCGTTACCTAGATAATGAGCCGCACCGACAACGATAAAGTATTTCTGGTTGCCACCGCTTTTTAGATAGCCATCAATTTTTTGCGCCATTCCAATATTGCGATCAATCAGCATTGCTTTATTATATTCTTCATTACCAGCTGTGCTATTTGTTAATTCTAGCAATTTTTTCTCATCGCCTGTTTTCCACATTTCTGCGGCTTCATCTGTATTTTCATTCAGATCGGCTTGATTAGGATTGTCCAGATCATACAGTGTCGAATATAACATTTGTTCTTGTAATTCATCAGAGAAGTTATTGAGCATCATAAGCTGGGAATCTTGTGATTCTAATTCCATCACTGTGATTTTGCGTTCTACAGCTTTTTGGATAAAGTGTAGATCAATCCCATCTGCTGATTTGTATTCTGGATCGCTTGGAGCAAAAGAACTTACAATCATTTCTGCAACCCATGGTTTGAAATGATCTAACGCATCGCGTTTCCAATCATTCGCTAGAAGTGCTTTACCTAATTTGGCATACGTATACGTAGATAGATGATCTTGCAGTCTGCTTCCATCTTTGTACTCACCGATTTCCAAAACACGTTGTTGCATCGCTTCATCCGATATCTGTGTAATGTCTACTTCTACGCCAAGATAATTAGCTTCTGCGAAAGCTTGCTCATATTCTTTGCGTAGTGGATAAAAACTTTCATTGGCAATATGTATCGAACCGACCAAGTACACGGTATTTCCGTTATTTTGTACTTCCCACATAAATCCACGACCACCTGTATCGGCAGTTTCTGTAGATGGTGCAGGTGTTGGTGTTATCGTACTGCTAGGGTCTGGAGTCACTACTGTTGGTGCTGTATTCTCTGTAGGAGCAACCGTTGTATCTACTGGAGGAGTATTTTCTTCTACAGGAAGAGTAGGTGTAGCAGGAGGTGAAGTCAACTGAATCGTACGTGTTTTGGCATTCCAAATCACAGTATATCCAGTTAATTCAGCAAAGGTACGAATAGGCACATATGCAGTACCATTGATTTTAGCCAGTTTACTTTTAACGGTTACACTTTTACCATTGGCTATAACGGTAATGCTGTCTTTGGATACGTTGGACAATTGAATCTTCATCGCTTGCAATGTTGAACGAAGTGGAACCATTGTCACTTTCTGCTGAACTGTAGGCGCTATCCCTTTACTGTACTGAACTTTCTGATCGTTCACTTTCACGATTAATGGCTGTGAAGCTGTCGCTGCCATCGCAGGTGAAGCTGTCGCAAGTAATCCTGCTGCCAAAACAAGCGAAAGCATTTTTTTGTGCCAATTTTTCATTATATAACTCCCTCTGAATGTGTAATGTTCATCCAAAGCCAAACGTGTCCTTCTAAATATTGCATAATCTTCTTTCAAGTACAATACATTATTTCTTTATATTTATACTTTATTACAAATAAAGGGATACCCATAGCAAAAGCACCCATACAAGATGGGGTAATCATCTTATACGAGTGTTTCTTTATATACATATCAGTTCATCTATCCGTTAACTTTGGAAGGTGCAAATACATGCTTGATCTCAGGGAATTTGGCATACAATATTAGACTACGTGTAGCGAAAATAACAGCAATGCCGACCCACAATATCCACTGAATACGATGATACCCTGTTGCGAACTCTCCGAAAGCAAATCCTAATGCGATTCGAGTCAATATAAAGCTTGCCCATGTAATCAGTGTAATCGTAGTGCCTTGAACATACACAATATGATTCTGAATATATACTTTGCTGTGCCATGCCTGAATCGTTCCAGCAATCAAAGCAGCTACGACCACTAAGATACACTCGATCCACTGCGTTACAGGCACTTGTTGCCGAGGAAATGTCTGATACACTTCATACAAAGCAATCAATGGCAACACAATAAAAAATAATTTTTTGACCGGTTTGGGACGCAATTGACGTAAAACAATCCAGACGATCATACCAATCACAAGTAATGTTGTAACTATATTAGAATACATATATTGACCTCCTTAGAATGTGGTTATACCTTTATTCTAAAGATTCAACAGTATGTATACGTCTACTTGCAGATTGATCTTTGAGCATCCATTGATCTATCTAGCGATATACATCAACATCAATTACTTGACCAATCCTTGGCGTATCGCTAGCACAACAGCTTGTGTCCGATCTTCCACATCCAACTTTTGAAAAATACGATGTGCATGCGTTTTGACAGTGCCATGTGAAATGTGTAGCGCCAGTGCAATCTCTGAATTACGCTTGCCATACGCCATTTGTTGTAACACAATCAATTCTTGATCGGTTAACGGTTCGATCAGTTCATACTTGGCGGGAGTTGATGGCAGTGCTGGTTCTGCCTTTTTAAGTGCTTCAGCGAGTGCTTTGCTTGCTAGCGGTGTTTTGTACAATGCTTCTCCTTTATACACTGCACGAATCCCTGCCAGTAATTCTTGAGTATCTGCGTCTTTGAGTAGAAATCCGGTAGCCCCTGCGCGAATGCCTTCTTTAATATAATCTTGTACATCAAAAGTAGTCAGCAATACAATCTTCATATCAGGCAATACACGCAAAATCTGTTCTGTTGCTTCTAGACCAGAGCACTCAGGCATCTGAATATCCATCAATACCATATCAGGCTGTTGCTCTAATGTAACTTCTAACGCTTGATGTCCATTACTGGCTTCACCAACACATTCCATATCCGGTTGAGCATTAATAATATACTGTAATCCTTGACGTACAATCGGCTGATCATCGACAAGCACGATTCGAATGTTAGATGGAACACTCATGATTATTTCTCCTTATGATTGGGTTGGATTTCCGGTAGGGATTACAGCTTGAATAGACAAACCATGAGGTAACACAGGCTCAAACTGACAGGTTCCGCCCTGTTGCTCACAGCGTTCCTTCATACTTTTTAATCCATAGCCTATCTTCAATGAATCTGTATCGGTATAGACACCATTATCTGAAATACGCAAATACACGTTATGGTCTTTCTCCTGAATATGTACAGAAGCGGTATCTGCTTGTGCATGACGAAGCACATTGGTTAACGATTCTTGGAGCACCCGGTATAAGACAATACTGGTCTGAATCGACCATTCGGTAATTGGAGAATCTTCTACAAATGTAAGCTTGAGTGCAGAACGTTGCCCTGTCTGCGTGATCAATCCTTTTAAAGCGACCAATCCTAAGCCCATCTCATCGTTTGACCATTCTTTGACGGCTATACGTACTTCTGTCAGCGCCTGACGAGCAATCGAGATCAGTTGCTTGATACGCTCTGGCATATGCTCCGGTTCTGTCGATTGCATAATCTCCAAAGCTTGTAATTGAATAATCAGCGATGTCAGTTGATGCCCTAATCCATCATGTATTTCTCGTGCTAGACGGGTTCGCTCTTCCAATGCCGCATAACGTACCGAATGTGCACTTGCTTCTTGTAGTTCTAGATGAGCTTCTTGTAACTCTCGATGGGCTTGATCCAATTGATCGAGATGTGATTTTGTTAAAGCATGTGCATTTTGACGTATCTGAGAACTACGTACGACTAGAAAAATACCAATAATCGCTAGCAAACTACCAAAAGAAAAAGCGTATACTAATGCAATCACAGTAATCGTTACCAGACTAACGATGATAGTCACATACCGATAATCTCGATTAATAAATATACTCAAAAACAACAATGGCCATAATAGGCTTGAATTCACAGACCCGTATTGATAATGAAGATATAACGCTGTGCTGATAATAATGATCGAAAGAATAATATAGATCGTTCGGCTACGCCATATTTTCGGAACCCAAATAATCAATATATACAGAAATAAGATCAATAATGTGCCATACTGATTCACTGCTCCATAACTTACATATTCGTTATAACTGGTAATCATCAGTGCGATCGTTCCAAATATGCGGATCAGATATCTATACGTTTTTTCCTGTTCAATACCCATATGTCTCCCCCACTGCTCTATACGATTTTATTTATTGTAGAACAATAGGCAAAGATATACATCTACTTGACGGTCGATATTGAGGAAAAGCTGTATATCTGTAGATAGATGCTAATCAACTCAACAATCTGCTATCTTTTCAATCATTCTGTTATACCCATGTTATAACATGAGATGATTTTTATATTTATTATTCTTGTTCTGCTTCTTCTTGTGTTAATAGATATTCAAAAAAGTCACCAAATGTATCCCAAGTATCCGGCGCTATCTGAAAAGAGCGATCATGTAGTTGATATACATCTATACTATCGCACCAGATCACTGCTGGAGTCTGTGCTGTATCCAGTACGATCATACTTCCCGCAGGTTCTGCTAGAAATAGCAAAGAATGAGGAAACTGAATATCTTTTCGCAATCGAAGCGTTTCTTCTATTATATTGGGTGTATAGTGATCATAACTAAATATAGAAATACCTCCAATCAACCCTCCATTAAAAAATAAAGCAATCTCTTTAAAATCGTCAGGTAATTGCAACTGTAATTGCTGTTCCATCTTAGCTATTACCTGTGGTGTGATCACATCATCTGGAAATAGTAGATCATACCGTTTTTTGATTGACTGTATAGTGTTCATCTCTGCATCGCTCCTTGTATAGACTCCTAATATTACTAGTGCAGCTCGACGATTCAAATTTAGCCTCTAAGCGTGTTTTATCATTTTACCAGAATGAGTAGTATATACTACTTGATGTCTTTTTTCTGCTAATTTGCAAAAGACTGTTTTATAAAAATACTCTAACAAACATAGAATAAGAACGTTTTTATAAATAAAAACACTGATCAGTACTTGCTAGACTGATCAGTGTTTTGGGGCTTGCATTATTTATTATTTTTCTTTTAAAAACTGGTTGTGTATTGTGTAGGAATTTGTGTTTCTTTTTTCAATAAAGAAGCGGCTTCTAATGTCCAATAAGGATTTCGTAACAATCCTCTACCTATAGCAACGAGATCGCTCTCCTCATTACCAATAACTGCATTTGCTAAAATAGGATCATCCAATCGGCCTACGGCAATTACAGGTACATCGAGCGCTTGTTTAATCTCTCTGGCTAAAGGCACCTGATACGCAGCATGAGTGCCAGGTTTGCCCCAAGCAGCGATCGGCCCCTCACCACCAGAAGAGATATCAAACATATCTACGCCTGCTGACTGGTATACTTTAGCAAATGCAATACTTTCTTGAATACCATATCCACCTTCAACATATTCTTTCGCCGAAATGCGCATTAATAGAGGCATATCTTCTGGCATTTCATTTTTAGCAGCGGTGATCACTTCTCGACCAAATCGAGTTAAATCTTGACCATACTCATCTTCACGTTTGTTGGTTAAAGGAGAATGGAATTGATGAATCAGATAGCCATGTGCCCCATGAATTTCAATCGTATCAAATCCGGCTTGAACTGCACGAGCAACAGCACTACGGAACTTTTCAACCATTCCTTTTACTTCCTCAGTAGAAAGAGCTCGTGGTGTTTTTGATTTAGAATTAAAAGCAATAGCAGAAGGAGCAACAGGTACGTCAGCATCTTCTGCTTTGCGACCAGCATGTGCAATTTGAATACCTACTTTAGCACCATAACTATGACAAGCATCAACAATTCTTTTCAGTGCTGGAATCTGCTCATCTGACCATAACCCTAGATCAAAGTCAGAGATACGACCATCTGGTTCGACATCGGTCATTTCGATCATGATCAATGCTGTACCTCCGATTGCCCGGCTAACATAATGCATATAATGCCAATCTGTGGCAATGCCATCTTTATGTTCAACTGAATATTGGCACATCGGAGACATCATTGTGCGATTCTTCAAATCTAATCCTTTTAAATGGTATGTGCTAAATAAATCTTTTAATTGATTATTACTCACTGTATTATTCCCCTTTAAATTAAATTCATGCGCATGCATATTTTTAGTTATCGTTAATCTTATATTTTTTGAAAAGCTTCAGGTATTGTAAGATCACCAGCAACCAAATCAAATTCTTTTTTATAAGTATAAGGTTCATCTAATGCATACAATATTGCTTTAGCTACATCTTCTCTTGGAATACTTCCGTTTGTAATATTGGATTCAGCTAATACCTTACCGGTTCCCGGTTCATTCAAAAGAATACCCGGACGAATAATCGTATAATTTAAATCACTACTTTTTAAGATTTTATCAGCATAGTGTTTGGCAGCATAATAAGGACGAATATGTTCATGCCAGTTGTCACGATGATTGGCTTGAATAGCACTCACCATAATAAAACGCTTAATAGAAGCTTGTTCAGCAGCTTCAATCGATTTGCCTGCACCGTCCAAATCAATCAATAACGTTTTGTCGTCTCCTGTTTTACCGCCAGAACCTGCTGTAAACACGATCGCATCGCATCCTTGAGCCGCTTCTACGATCGAATCAAAAGGTCCTTCTAAATCGGCGATAACTGTCTCTATACCTAAATCTTCATACGCTTTGGATTGTTCTTGTTTACGAATCATTGCTCGAACTGTATGTTGTTTACTTTCATTTAATAACGTAATTAATTTTTGCCCAATTTGTCCATTTGAACCGATTACAAGTACTTTCACAGGTATCATTCCTTATTTTCAATTAAATTCATGCGCATGCATATAATTTAACGTATTCTTAAAAGATTGTCAAGTTGGTTGGCATTCTACAGTTCAACCTAAAAAAACAACCTGTTAACTAGATAACAAGTTGTTTTAAACAATCCACGTACTTCATTCTATTTGTGATTTTTTTTAAATACATGTTGTAACTGGATAAACTGCTCTGGCTGAATTTCTTGTTGTAACATTTCATTGAACGTTGTTAATGCACGTTGAAGCTTATTTTCACCTAACTCGGTGATTCGAGTATATATTCCACGCTTATCATCTTCACAAATATGTCGTTCCAAAGCTCCACAACTCTTCGCTTCCATTCGTACAACTAAGCGGGAAGTCGCACTTTGGCTTAAACCTATCATTTCTTGGAGCTGTTGTAATCGTAACTCTTTATCTTCTGCATTCGATATAAAATACAACGTATAAAATTCTTTTAATGATAACTGATATTGTTCTTGTAAAGTTTGTTCTAATTTATGTTGGACACTAAAATAACCGTCTGACAATGACAACCATCTATCCAAAGTATCCTTTTGATTTTCCAATTTTTTTCCACCTAATCTAACTAAAGTTTATAATTGTAGCATTTATATTATTGTATCAAGCCTACACATAATGGTCAAAATAGTTAAACTTATCTTTTTTCTTTTCCCCATGTAGCTGGATTCGTTGTATCCGGAATATTTTGATTCATAATTACTTGATATTGAATCGTTTTTTGTTCCAAATGGGCTACTCGCTTTTGTGCTTCTTGTAGTTGGATCAAAGCCACTTCTTTGTATTCCATCATCATTTCATTGCGCTGAGGAATAGTCGCATCTCCTTCTAAGCAAAGGTCAACGTATAATTTGATCGTTTCAATCGGCATTCCTGTCTGCTTGAGACATCTTGCTCCATATAACCAGTTAATCGATTCTTCATCAAATAACCGAATATTATTTTTGTTACGTTGGACACTAGGCACTAATCCTTTATCCGTGTAAAAGCGTACAGCATGTTCGGTAAGTCCTGTCATCAGAGCAGCTTCTTTTACAGTAAGCATCGCCATATCCACCTTTCCAAATTCATGATAGAGAATCGCTTGACTTCGTGTAGCACGAAGGGAATAAGCTCATTATACTGCAAACACATCACAAGCAGAATCTATATTCACGCGCTATGTATATAGAAGTGATCATTTGCTATTTCAAATACAAAACCAGTACAGGAGGAATAATTATGCAAACTGTCACATTGAATAATGGTGTTACTATGCCCATCTTAGGCTTTGGTGTCTATCAGATTCCAGATGCAGAAGAATGTGAAAATGCTGTCTATGAAGCGTTACAGATTGGATATCGTTTGATTGATACAGCGGCTGGCTATATGAACGAAGAAGCGGTAGGACGTGCTATCAAGCGTAGTGGTGTGCCCCGCGAAGACATATTTATTACGACCAAGCTGTGGATTCAAGATGCTGGCTACGAGAGTGCCAAAGCCGCTTTTGCCAAGTCTTTACACAAACTTCAAGTCGACTATCTAGATCTATATCTAATTCATCAGCCATTTGGTGATTATTATGGAGCTTGGCGGGCGATGGAAGAACTCTATAAAGAAGGAAAAATCAGAGCGATCGGGGTTAGCAACTTTTTGCCTGATCGCTTAATGGATCTGATCGTGCATAATGATATCGCACCTGCGATCAATCAAGTCGAAACCCATCCTTTTCATCAACAGATCGATAACGCTACTTTTATGCAAGAACAAGGTGTACAGATCCAATCGTGGGGGCCTTTTGCAGAAGGACGTAACCAGATGTTTAGTAACGAATTGCTAACTTCTATTGCTGATAAACATAACAAATCAGTCGCCCAAGTTATATTACGCTGGCTTGTTCAACGCGATGTTGTCGTAATTCCCAAGTCAGTACGTCGAGAACGTCTTGCTGAGAACTTTGATATTTTCAACTTTGAGCTAAGTGTAGAAGATATGGAGCAGATTGCTACTCTGGATACAGAAGAAAGTCTTTTCTTATCCTATCTTGATCCCGAAACCGCTAAGATGCTCGGTAACTTGAGAGTGGAATTGTAATGTAAATAAAATATAGCTATACTTTTACAACAATATAGACTTCGATTACTTTTACCTAGAAAAGAACACCAGTATAGCAGTCTGGTGTTCTTTTTTTCGCTTTGGTTATTCTCTTTTTGTAGTAGAATGTATGCGATTTATAGTATCAAAATTCCTATTACAATTAACGAGTAGCCTAATGATCTGGCATCCTTTATTCAGATATTATACTTTCTGCTTAATACTCAATAACTGTTCAAAAGCTTTTATATTTGTATCAAATGTAGGCACTGTTTGAGATTCTTCGGCAGATTTGACTTGTGCTATAACCAAATCGTTAAAAGGTGTTGGGATGCCAGTACCTTCTGCCATTGTTGGAACAACGCCATTAATATAATCGATTTCTGTTTTACGTTTTTTCTCCAGATCCTGAAGCATACTTGCTCTTAGCAATCTGGATGGTTCCATCACTACTCTAAAGGTTTGGATACGTTCAGGGATATCATTTTCGCTGTTTAATTCCAAAGATTCGATATCAAATCCACCCATTTTAGCAAAAGCGACACCATTGGCGTGTCCAACTTTTATCGTCTCATCAGCGATATGAACGGCACTAACGATGCCAACTTCATGATCAAGAATAGATCCATATTCTCCGTTTAATGCTGCTGACAAACCACTGAATGCATTGTTAATCAGTAATTTGGACCACTTTGTTCCAACTAAGTTATCGGAAATATGTGTTCCGCCTACAAGATCTAACACGGATTTGATCTGCTGGATTCTTTCTGTCGTTTCACCGTTTAATTCTCCAATTTGAAAAGCGTACTCTTTAAACTGATTATACTCGGTTGTAAGTTGAGATACGCCGGGTTCGATAAAAGTAGCTCCAAATTCAACAGAACCTGCTATAACACGTTTTTCCCCAACAATAGAAGCCACGTTGTTTTCAGGTATACCATTTTGCAAAGAACAGACAACACTATCTTCTTTTAAAAAAGGTAGCAACTCTTGCAGAACAGCGTCGTTATATAATTGTTTGGTTAACAGTAAGACTAAATCATACTTTCCTGACTTGTTTTCAGGGGTGATAGCTTTCACTTTAGCCTGAAATTCTGTCGTTCCAATGACTTTAGCACCTACTTGATTGAGAGTATCTACATGTTCTTGATATGAATCAATTAACTCAACATCTATTCCTCCAGCAGCAAGATATGCTCCAACGATAGTTCCTAATGAACCTGCTCCTAAAACTGCAATTCTCATTTCAAAATCTCCCTTATTTTTCTTCTAGGTAATTATATACAGGTTGTGCAGCATTCAACGTTAAATCCGTCAGAATATGAGACGCTGAAACAACTTCTAATACAGGCAAGTCTGCAAGTGGAGCTAGTGCATGTTCAAATAATTGCAGTCTAGCCGGCCCACTCCAAGCCCCTTTCACGTCTATATTCGTTATCTGTGTTCGTACCAAATCGCAAATCTTCAAATTTCCATTGTAATCTGTAGCAATCTTAACCATAAAAGTAGGTCGACAAATTTCATTTTTAGCAATTTCTTTATCCATCTCAACATGCTTATATCCCATCGTAGCAGTAGCTACACGAAGTGAACCGTAATCCAGCGTACCTACTAGCGTATCTGAATCGACATAAAGCTTCGGTGCACCTAACTTCTTAGGATACGCAGTCAGTTCCCGACCACTTGCAATCGCTGGAAAATTATCGACGTACATCGAATGCGTATAATCTCCATCTTCACCATTAAACCGGACAGGAATCACTTGTCCAGCTTCAGTATAAGCGCCTAATCCCGATACATCTGGCATCCACATCACTTCGAATTTGACCAGAGGCTCACCGATTATTTCAAGAGGTTCTGGTACTGCTGCTCGCAAAGCTTTGGCATCTGTGCGGTAAATAATATTCAGATATTCACGGTTAACAAATTTATAAGGTGGCATAGGGTAAGCGGGTGCTGTTAATGGTGTGTTAAGATTGTTGGCAATATTATTTATATCTATTCTCATAATGCACCTTCCTTTTACTCATATTTTTATATTTGTTTGCTTATATTGTTAGTCTTTGATCATGTATCTTCTATAATCATCTTACATCTATATTTACATATAATCTAATATATAATAACGTATATATACATTTATTCCAATAAATAAGCGAGGTGTATCTATGGAATTGCTTCAGCTCAAATACTTTCAGACTGTTGCTTATACAGAACACATTTCTAAAGCAGCCCAACAATTAAATATCGCACAGCCTTCTTTAAGCCTTACGATCAAACGACTTGAAGACGAATTAGGAACCAATCTATTTGATCGGAAAGGCAGAAATATTCAATTAAGTTCATCAGGCAAAATTCTTCTAAAGCATGTAAACCGAATTTTTACAGAGATCGAAAATGCACAAATAGAAATTCTATCTCAGGAACATCACATTGCTAACACTATCAAAATATCTATTTCCAATCCAAGATTCCTAACTGGTCTAATCAGTGAACATATTAACCACTTTCCTACATCAAAAATTCTTCAGTCGATTGGAGTGAAAAGCGAAATATTAACAAGTTTAAAAAAAGGAGAGATAGATTTAGGAATAACCGGTCATCCGATTCAAGATGAGGAGCTAGAAAGTTGTTTACTGGTCGATGAAGATATTGTTCTCGTGCTACCTTCCAACCACCGATTGACAGGCAAACATGAAATTTCGTTAAGTCATGTCGCCGATGAACCGTTTATCACTTTAGCTAATAATGTAGAGTATAGTGATTTCACGACTTCTCTTTGTGAGCAAGCTGGCTTTATCCCCAATATTGCATTTGAGGTCGATTCCCATTTGCTGGTCGAAATCATCAAGCTTGATCAAGGTGTCGCTTTACTTCCTATTTCCGTTTGTAGAACACTGGGGTTAAATTATGTACAAGTGACAGATGACTCTACAACCTATCCGGTAAGCTTATCCTGGGTAAAACATAAAACGTTATCCTCTTCAGCAAGAGACTTTCGCGACTTTATTATGTCGTACTATGAAGATAATTATAAAATGTTTAAAGTTTATTAAAGATTTGTATATTTATTTCTAATCATATGAATCACCACTGATACTTCAATACTTTCATTTTGCGACAATGATTGATAATACACTTTGTGAAAATTATAATGGTACTTAAAGTTAACTTTAAGTATGGAGGAAGATCAATGTATACTATTGGAGAAGTTCAAGCATTATTTGGTATCAACGCCTCTACTATTCGCTATTATGAAAAAGAAGGAATTTTGCTTGCTATAGCACGCAATGATATAGGACGACGTATATATTCTAAAGAACAAATCGAGTGGTTAAAGCTTGTTATTGCGATGAAAGAAACCGGTATGAGTCTAAAAGATATAAAAAGCTATATTGATTTAATTGTGGTTGGAGATGATACGCTACTTGAAAGACGTGAATTTCTAGTAGACCACAAACAAAAAGTAGAAGAACATCTCAAGCAAATTCATCAAAACTTAGAAAAAATCATTCAAAAAATAACGTATTATGATCTTAAAGTACTTAATAAAGATTATTTTCAATAACGATTTGACATAAAGCTTCCTTTAAGATGTATTCTCAATCTATACCACTTAAAGGAGTGAAGGAAATTGATATCTAGTCAAAAAGTCATTTTTATTACAGGAAGTTCAAGTGGTTTTGGACGTTCTATTACGGAAAAAGCATTAGCTGAAGGCTATAATGTTGTCGCAACAGCTAGAAATACAGATACACTAAAAAGCTTAGCAGAACAATATACATCTAACATTCTTGTTCTTGAATTGGACGTAACGAACCCGGAACAAATTAAACAAGCTGTAGCTACTGCTGTAGACCATTTCGGAAAAATTGATGTGTTAATTAATAATGCAGGTATCGGCTATTTTGCTTCTGTGGAAGAAAGTATCGAAGAACAAACACGTAAAATGTTCGAAATTAACTTCTGGGGACTTATGAACGCTACAAATGCGGTACTCCCTTTTATGCGGAACCAACAATCAGGTCATATCATTAATTTATCTTCGATCGGTGGGCTCACTTCGTTCCCAACTCTCGGTTACTATCATGCTACTAAGTATGCTGTTGAAGGGATCTCAGAAAGTCTTGCTCAAGAAGTTAGCCCATTTCATATTCATGTTACACTTATCGAGCCCAGTTCTTTCCGAACAGACTGGGGTGGTCGTTCCTCGGTCAAAACCAAACCAACTATTTCGACTTATCAAGAAACCTTGAGTCCGATGTTGGATCATATGGAACAAGCAAACGGTCAAGAACCCGGTGATCCTGAAAAAGCAGCGCTAGCTATTTTAAAAGTAATTGAATCGGATAATCCTCCACTTCGCCTTCTATTAGGAAAAGCAGCTTATCAAGCAGCCACTCATAAATTCACCAATTTACTTCAAACGATTGAAGATTGGAAAGAGACAACGATAAACGCAGATTTTTCAGAATAAATAATTATTAATGGTAGAGTATCAATGTAGGATAGAAAACAAAAAGGGATAGTCATCATGACTATCCTTTTTTGGCATATTTGATTTATTTGGCTATAATCGTCTCACCTTGTACAGGCTTACTTCCATCTTGCCACTTAATCTGAATCGCTTTGGACTTGAACAAGTCCGCTCCATCAGACACCTGATAATGTAAATGCGCTTCGCTGGAATTACCAGAGTTCCCAACCAATCCTAGCTTATCGCCAGTCTTGACCCTATCCCCCACTTTCACCAATGCCGATCCTTTTTTCATATGACCGATTACACTGTATTCACCGTTGCTATGCGCAATAACTATCTCGTTACCCGCAGGTACTTTCGGGTTCATTTTACCTACAGGCTCGTTATCTGGAATATTACTTAATACCGATACCACTTTACCATCCGCAGGTGCATATAGCGGTTGTCCAAAAGCATAATAGCTTTCATTTTTGAGTGGATCACCTTTGTAAGAAAATCCATCTTTACGCTGGATAAAGTCATAGGCATAACGCTGACTTTCGTACTCATAATGGTAATTGATCAACGCATTATTCCCACCCCAGAACACAAACCAGTCGCCTTTAAATGGAAATGCATATTCATTTTCGGTCGTAACTTTATCGGTTGCAGGTGTAGGCGTTAATGCTTTGGCTTGTAGCCCTAAAATCGTTCCCTGCTGGTCTATTGTTAGGTTAAGCCCTATATTTCCTGAATCACTAACCCATGAACGCACATCTGCATCGTTGATCTCCATATCTGCGGCTTTATTAAATGCTTTGACAGATTGAAGAGAGGCTTCAGCTGAACTAACAAAATCTTTTTCAGAGATTTGCTTTTTGAAATTATCGCTAAATTGAGCATACACTTCTTTATATTGGCCTTCTAGCAAGGCAGTTGGAACTTCTTCTGCTGTAAGCTTAGCTGTTGGCGTAGTCGGTTGCTCTGTAGCTGTAGTTGGAGTCGTTGTATCCACTGTTGTGGCTGGTTGGGCTGTATTTGTACCACTACAAGCTGTAATCGCCACTGTGAGTGCTCCAAGCGCTAATGCCCATTTACTGTAATGTATCCATGTTATGTTATTGTTTTTTTTCATATTATTGCACCTCTTACTTACTAAATTTTATAAGATTTCATTGCTTTACGTAATTCTTTCAAGCTTGGACGTTTTCCATACATCAATACACCGGTGCGATAGATTTTGGCAGATAACCAGCCGAAGAACAGGATAGATACCAGTAAAATACCAATAGATATCGCGATTTCCCAGATTGGCATAGAGCCAAGCCCAATTCGTACAATAGATGTTGTCGGCGAGAAAAACGGAATATACGAAGAGATACGCATTAATAACGAATCTGAATTGGAGATACTAAATATTCCGATATAAAATGCAGCTAATGTTAACATTGTAATCGGTGATATCGCTTGTCCCAAATCTTCTGTACGACTTACGATCGATCCAATCGCCGCGAACAATGTCGCATATAAGAAGTAACCTAACACATAATACAACAATCCAAATCCAACAATATTCAAAGATAGATTACTAACATGCAGATCGAACTTAGCGAGTACTTCTTGATAATATGGTAGAGATAAGTTAACTGCGATCACGATACCGTATGAAGCAATCTGTGTGAGTCCGACTAAGAAAACACCGATAATCTTACCGAACATTTGGGTTAGTGGAGATAGACTGGAAATTAATATTTCCATTACCCGCGAACTTTTCTCTGCTGTAATCTCGGATGCAATCATATTGCCTGTAATCGTCAATGAGAAGAAGAACAGCACCATAAGTAAATAGACCAGAATATAATTCTCAGTGTTAGACTTGATTGGATTTTCTTTTTTGGAATCGGCATTGCCATTAAGATCATCTGGAGAAGTATGATTTACTGTGACTGGTGTACCGATCTGTTCTAACTGTGTATTAGTTAACTTGCCTGCGGCAATATATTGCACTTTGGCTGTTTGTGTAGCCGTCTGTAATAGACTTTGAATAACAACATCATTTTTTTCGCTCACATACGTCACGGCAGGGAACGCTGGATCGCCTTGAGACGGCTTTTGTAATAATAAATATCCGCCAATCTTGCCATCTTCTACTTGCTTCCGCAAAGTGGCTTCGGATTCAAATTGATCTTGCCATTGTAGCTTTGTATCCTGTAAGTCACTACTTGCATTCATCATTGGATTGTCTGTAGAAGACTTAGCTTGTTGTTGCTTTTGCGCAGCTTGCTGAATTTGAGTAGCAATCTCATTATAATTACTACTTGCGATAGCAATCTTCAGATTATCTTCCCCGTTGTTACCTGAAAATAACTGAATAAAATACGGAATATTGAGTCCAATCAGCAATAACACAGCAAGTGATAACGTTGTCCAACGAAATGATTTGTTTTTGACTTTATTACGATAGGTAAAGCTAATTACATGCCCTAGCTTATTCATTATTGCCCACCACCTTAATAAAGATTTCGTTTAATGTTGGTTCTTTGATCTCGAACTGTTCTACACTTCCCTGTTGCATCGCTAATTGTAAAATCTGTTGTGTCGCTTCTTCTTGATTGATATGAATCAGATAACGACCATTTTCATCTTGTGGTTCTACATTGGTAACTCCTGCGATATCTTGTAAACCGACAAGTGGATGTGCTGTACGCAGAACAACTTTTTCACGCGGATACGTATGCTTAATTTCTCTTAAATTGCCTTGTAGTACCGGCTTGGAGCGACGTAGTATCGTCATATTACGGCATAGTTCTTCTACATGTTCCATTCGGTGAGTTGAAAATAAGATTGCTGTTCCTTCATCTCGTAATTCTTGAATGACTTCTTTGAGCATTTCTACATTCACCGGATCAAGTCCGCTAAAGGCTTCATCTAAAATAAGAATACTGGGATGGTGAATAACCGCAGCGATAAAGCCCATTTTCTGCTGATTCCCTTTGGAAAGTTCTTCGATCCGTTTATCCAGATACTCCATCGCATCAAATCGTTCCAACCACTTTTTAAGACTTTGTACCGCATCTTTATGAGTCATACCACGCAGTTGTCCGAGATAGACTAGCTGATCACTAATTTTAATCTTAGGATATAATCCACGTTCTTCAGGTAGATAGCCCATCTTGTGTTGTAACTCTGTTCGGTAGGGCCTGCCATTATACAAAATTTCACCTTCGTCTGGATAAATCAGTCCGAGTACCATGCGCATTGTTGTCGTTTTACCTGCTCCATTTGCTCCTAGTAAGCCGTAAATCTCTCCTGCTTCTACTTCTAAGGACAAGTTGTCTACTGCTGTTGTCCCTGCATAATGTTTGATAATTTGATTCAATACCAATGGTTTCATCGCTTGATCGCTCCTTTAAGATATTTGGCTAACGCAAAATCATTTTTTCTTTGGACTTAGGTTGCGCTTATGGAGCCAAGCGCTTATCGTAAGATATTTTGCTAAAGCAAAAATCATTTTTTTATTTTACTTTGGTTGCGCTTTTGGTTCCAAGCGCTTCGCCAATAGTATAACAAGTCTTCCCATTCTAGCCCTCTGGTCTGGGTAGGGATTCCGTTTTCAGCGGCTGCGGCTTCTAGTTGTAGAGCATCTGTGGTGATGATGCGTACAGATAGATCGGATTGTACTTCCCATGCGATAATACCATCGCAGTCGCGCAAGTTATGGATTACGTCGGTATCGCCTGCGCCGGCATTGATCCATATTTCTTTCCATTGTTGATACAGTGTATCTTTTTCTTCTATTCCGTAGATGATGCCGTCATTCATCAGCATGACATAATCAGCAAGTCGTTCTACTTCTTCCATCCGGTGAGTTGTAATAAGGATACTAAGATCTCTAGTATCCATAAGTTGGTGCAGTGTACGGATCATATCTTTCCAGGCAAACGGGTCTAGCCCGGAAGAAGGTTCATCCATCAGTAGCAAGTCCGGTGTAGTTGCAATAGCTGCGGCAAATTCAAACTTTTGTCGTTGCCCTTTGGAGACTTTGCTTAGATGGGTATTGGATGGTACTTGAAATTCAATCAACAACTGTTCAAACTTTTTTTGATTCCATTTAGGATACCAATGAGAACGGAAGCGAGCGGCTTCTAACGCTGTCATTCGATTTTCTTCAATCGATGAATGCTCTGATACATAAGCGATTCGTTGCCGAATATGAAGAGGTAACTCATCTTTCTCGGATTGACCGAACCATGTCATCCATCCTTGATCTGGATAAATCGTCTGCATCATCAGATTTAATAAGGTACTTTTTCCTGCTCCATTTTCACCGACAAGAACAGTGATATATCCTTGAGGCAATTCAAAATTAATCGGGCCAATCGTATGTTGACCTCGTGTTTTGTAGACTTCATGTAATGAAATGACTGATTGTTCCTGCATAGCTGTTTCCTCCTTAGCTATATAATAGGCTTATCATTCAATAGTGTTGTTATGTTGTAAAATGTTGTTGTAATAACTCTGCAAACAATTGTTGCAATTTCTGTTGATCCCAGCCTAGAGCAGCACTTTTCTGAATAGCTTCATTCATAATTTTACGTACATTCTCTTCACTCATCTGGGTAAGTTGCCCTTGTTCGACTTTCATTACAAATGTTCCTGTTCCTTGACGTGTGCGTAACCATCCCTCGTTCTCCAAGTCTTGATAGACTCGTCGAATCGTAATCACACTACATTTCAGATCGGCGGCAAATTCACGAATAGAGGGTAATAATGTACCTTCTTGTAATGTTCCTCCAATAATGAGAGAACGTAATTGATTCTCCACCTGCCGATATAATGGCTCAGCACTATCTTCATTGATCTGCACAGGTATCTTCATACCTCTACCCCTCCTAACCGTTGCACTCTCAAATACATTATCTTAGACCAAATCTCTATGCCGTAATGTACGCCGAATGCCATAAATAGATAACGTCATACACACTATACCGACCCCAATAGCACTCCACATCAGCGGTGACGCTAATCTATATTTCATCGCTACTAATAAAAAGTTATTCGTGATATTCCAATCTAACCAGACACTCCCGATCGACAAGAGAATCAGTACAAAAATAACGACAAACGTAAATTTGATATACTTTTTACCGGAAAGACTAAATTCAAAATATAAATAAAAACTCATTAATGCTATACAAAAGCCAGCCCAAGTGAGCGCAAAAGCAATATAAGAAACAAATGAAATATCTACTTCAAAACGAATTCTCATGATATACAAAATAGAGAAAAACAATGTCCAATTATATAAAAAGATAAGCGCCATCTGCTGAACTCTTCCCCATATAATCGCTGTTGAAGAAACAGGTAAAATACGAAGATAGACTAAATTTTTGGTGTAAGTATCTTCTTTTTGCAAATTAAACGCTCTTCTAGAAAAATCAGTTCCTAACAACGGTGCACAGATCAGCATAATAAAATCAGTTGTACTGGATTGTAAAAAGTGATTTTTTCCAGTCAGTGTCCCTGTATAAAAAAGTAAACCTAATACTCCACTCATATAAAGTACAAAGATCGTAGACCAGACAAACATCATCCGATTGTTCGTAAAATCTTTACGAGCCAATATCCAGCCAGACTTGAAATTCTCGCTCATCAATATACCCTCCATTCAGTGTATATACTGTATATATCTATATACACAGTATACATTGTATATATACACTGTCAATAGATTTGGAGATATTCCTTTTTTTATTTTGGAGAGATGATGATCTCTATCATTAAAAAATCATCAATTTACGTTGTTATACGATTTCAAATATAAATTCTATCTCAAAAAAGCACAAAAAAAGTCCTCTGGCGGTCAGTCGCCAAAGGACGGTATGTCTTGCTTTCATTAAATTACGAAAATAATCATCACATTCATTGTTCAGTTGTTACATAAAATTATAATCATTACATTTTCAATAATCGTCGCATGTGCTTACATACGTAATCAAGAGACGGACGAATCTAGCTTAACAAGTTCATCCTCGACAAGAAGCGTGAGTTCTTCTTCGTATCCCCCGGTTATGTGATACTTGCGAACATATTCCTTAACAAATTTCTTTGGATCCTTAGGCCGAAAAATGCGTGTCATTTCCCGTAGACTTTCCTTGACTTCGTTGTGTCCTTTAGTTGCCATGGAATTCCCTCCCAAAACGTGCCTTGTTTTTGAGAACGCCGAAAAGATCCTTTGGTGTGTTTGTAGTTAGATATGAAGTTGTATCTCATCTGTGATCTTTTAGCACTTTCTGCGGGCATCTGACATATTACATACCCTTTAAGAGAAATGCTGAATCAATCCGGCTGAATGCTCTTATCTTCTTAGTACAAGGCTGATGTACCCGCATATGGTATATCCCTGCGCATGTGAGCGCCTCTCTAGTGTGTTGGTCGCTGTTAGCAACGTGTTCAACGCCAACCCTTATCTAAGCACCTTATTATTTTATAATATCATACTTTTTAAGATTATAGCACTTTTGTTTGTTAAAAAAAGGTACGAAATAGGTTAATTTTTTGGCGAATCTTTGTTGGATATATTGCGTATATGATATGTAATTCCGTTGCTTGGTCACTGTGCTCAAAAAGTTGTCTCTAAAAGGATTGTACAGGGTAAACAATAAGAGAACGTTGCTTTTGCTTTTCTATTTGCTATAGTCATCTGGCCCATATTGGATTATCTATAACCGCTCGTGCTATGCTCAAGTTCAGGCAACCTATAGAAGCAGCTTTTTATGGAAATAGAATACATTTGGCTCAGAAAGGAATTTTCGTATGCCGCACAATTCGTCTTCGATTCTAATCGTATATGCAAGCTATGGTCATGGACATTATCAAGCTGCCAAATCGTTGCAAGCTAGTCTGTTAGAACGTGGTGTTCCACATGTAACATTACTGGATGTGATGGCTGAATCTCATCCATGGATCAACAAAATAACCCAGTTTATTTATATGCAAAGCTTCACTACGATTCCTCATTTATATGGATGGGTGTATTATAATACCCGCAAAATGAAAGCCACTTCGTTATTTGGCAAAGCACTTCATTCATTGGGAATACGAAGCTTGCAAGCTGTGTTGGAGCAGGAACAACCTGATCTGGTGATTCATACGTTTCCACAATTGGTGTTGCCTACTATGAAAAAGCGCTGGCAACTAACGATGCCACTTGTCAATATACTAACCGATTATGATCTACATGGACGCTGGCTTCATCCTCATATCGATCATTACTATGTACCTTCTACCGATATGAAGCAAGATATGTTAGCTCAGGGTGTACCACCAGAGCGGATTAGCGTTTCAGGTATTCCTTTACGTGCTGACTTCGATCGGAATCTATTCACAGCCCAGCATCCAGTAACAGACGTACCTGATCGCAAGCAACTTCGTATTCAAGCTGGATTAATACCTGAACACAAAACAGTTCTATTGCTTGCCGGTGCTTATGGGGTACTCAAAAATGTTCGTGAAGTGTGTGACCAACTTGCTGAACGTACAGATACACAAGTGATAGTAATTTGCGGTAAAAATGAATCTTTGTTACAAGAGTTAGCTAGTCACTATAGCGAACATCCTGCGTTTACGATTATAGGTTTTACAGATCGGATGAGTGAATGGATGATGATGAGTGATTGTGTAATTACCAAGCCTGGCGGGGTGACGGTGGCTGAATGTATTCATTGTGAATTACCTCTTTTTCTACTCAAGCCTGTACCCGGACAAGAATTAGCCAATGCGCTGTATTTGCAATCGTATCAAGCTGCTGAAGTATGCGACTCTTCTTCTGCTCTAGCTGAACGGCTTATGACAGCACTGGATCAACCAGAAATTCTACAACATATGCAGACACAGCTACGAACTCTTCAGACTCCTCAAGCCGCAAGCTATATTGCAGATGATCTGATTGAACGCTATCTGTCTCAAGCACACGCTGCTCAGTTACGATCTGTATCGCTCAAGCCTAATTTACAAACCACTATAAATTAGACTTCAATGGAGCGATCCAGCGCACTGTAGAGCTAACACATAATACAAACTATCTATTTCTATTCCACAGAGCAACACCATCATGACTATGAATCTATCAAGGTGTGTCTACAAATTGAACCTGTCCGTTATCTAATGAGCGGATTCGCACCAGCGATTCTAACCGATATCCTTCATCGATTAACAATTGCGCTCCTGGTTGGAACGACTTTTCGATCACGATGCCGATTCCTACTACTTCTGCTCCTGCTTGTTTGACTATACGGGCAAGTCCAGAAGCGGCTTCTCCGTTCGCTAGAAAGTCATCAATAATAAGTACCCGGTCGCCTGGCTTGATAAATTTTTTGGAGACGGTGATATCATTGCTCTGCTTTTTGGTATACGAATATACCGTTTCTACAAAGATATCTTCAGTAAGAGTCAGTGACTTTTGTTTACGTGCAAATATCAATGGCACACCAAACTCTAATGCTGTCATAATGCCGGGAGCGATTCCTGAAGACTCAATAGTCAGAATAGTCGTTACACCGGTATCTGCGAATAATTGCGTAAATGCTTTACCGATTTCTTTCATTAATAGCGGATCCATCTGATGATTCAGAAAGGAATCTACTTTCAGAACCTGCCCTTCCAAAACGATACCTTCATTGATTACTTTTTGACGAAGTAATTCCATTATTGTATTCCTCCTTGAGTAAATATAACGAATAGGATCAAGCTAAAGTATCTAAACTATATCATGTCTGCTTCGCTTCTACCTGCAAGATGTTCTTCAATATTAATTAATTTATTTTTAATAATTTATGTTATTTGTCTAAATACCATAGTAAAAAATAATAAAGTAATGGTATAGTAGGACTATATAACTATTATTCATTTATATGTAAAGTAAGTTCATAATATTTTTTTAAATTCCGATATATAAAGTGATCCATACTACCTTATTTTGCGTACATTTTTTATATACAATTTTTGGTTATTGAGTAAACAAATAACTAAGTAGTTAAGTTATATGTTGTATACTTATATTTTACATAAAACAGCATATGCAATTTTACCTAATCAGTATATATACTAAGATATATATCCAATAGACTCCACTCTTTATAATTTATCTACAAAATTAGTATATAGCCGTATAACATCGCATATCATCGAAATAGGGAGTATGATTGATAGTACCAGCTAGTTAGGAATTGTATTTATATAGGCAATAATAACTTCACATGATATAATATGTATTATTGTCTGCGGCTTTTTTCCTAACTGTAACAGCATCCAAGTCGCACACATTTTAGGTTATTTAGGGGGTTTTTGTATTGTTCGCCAAACGCCTCAAACTACTTCGCAAAAGGCGAAATATGTCGATGAAGGAAGTTGCAGATCATGTAGGAGTAGCCAAAAGCACGTATGCAGGCTACGAGTCCGGATACAGACAACCCACTTTGGAAACGATCCAATCTATCGCTAAAAAATTGAGTACTACTTCTGATTATTTACTCGGTTTGACCGAAGAATTTGATCCTGCTCAACAAAATACGAATGCACGCGAATTTTTAAATTATACTCAACTTCATTGGGACGGTGTTCCTTTAGAAGAAGAAGATCTTCAATTGATTCGTCAATTGTTAGAGCGTGTTGTCAGAGATCGTTCCCATACACAGTGAAATTTCCATTCTATTTCTCTTGATTAGCGCCGATCGAGCGTACTGATAATCAACTACGATATACACCTGAAGCTCTTTTATTTGCTAGTGATGATCGATAGATGTTCTGATCCTCATATCTGAATACAACAGCAAAAAAACCGACACTGAAGTTGATCTTCAGCGTCGGTTTTTGCTATAGGTTAGAATCTTTGATTATGATTGAGTTGCGATAAAGCTATCACGAAGCAATGCTGGACGACCCATAGAATGGTAATCAAAACCTGTTTCTTTCACACGTTGTGCAGTATACACATTACGTCCATCAACAAGTACTGATTGGTTCATAACCGCTTCGACTTCTTTAAGATCGATATTCACGAACTCGCCCCACTCGGTTAACAAGCAGACTGCATCGCAACCACGAGCCGCTTCGAGCGCACTCTCTGCAAAAGTAATAGACTCATGATCATATTCACGACGGAAGTTTTCTGCTGCTACTGGATCAAATACTTGTGGTAGAGCACCGAATTCTACTAATTTCGGTACGATCTCCAAGGATGGTGCTTCACGAATATCATCTGTATCTGGTTTGAACGCTAGACCCCAGACAGCGATTTTTTTACCTTGCAATGTACCTAATGCTTCTAACAACTTATCAACGATTCCCCAGCGTTGTGCTTGGTTGACTTCAACTACAGATTTGAGTAATTTAAAGTCATACTCTACATTACCTGCGATTTGGATCAAAGCATGAGTATCTTTCGGGAAGCAAGAACCACCATAACCGATACCCGCATTCAAGAATGAAGGTCCGATACGACGATCCAATCCCATCCCTTTAGCGACTTCGTCAACATCTGCGCCTACTTTATCACAGATATTAGCAATTTCGTTGATAAATGAAATCTTTGTTGCAAGGAACGCATTCGATGCGTATTTGATCATTTCTGCACTACGGATATCGGTTACAACTAGATTTTCTGTCAATGGACGGTGCAATTCAAGTAGCAAGTCTGCTGCTTGTTGTGTCTGTACACCCAATACCAGACGATCTGGATTAAATGCATCTTTAACCGCAGAACCTTCACGTAAAAATTCTGGAATCGAAGCTGTATCAAAAGGTTGATCTGTCAAAGAAGCAATAATGCTGTTTACGCGCTCATTGGTTCCAACAGGGACTGTACTTTTCACAGCGACAACAGTGTACCCTTTCATAGAAAGAGCAATCTCACGAGCTGCTGCTTCGATATATTGTAGATTGGCTTCACCGGAAGGAAGTGGTGGAGTACCTACTGCAATAATCACGAGATCCGATTCGGATACCGGTCCACTCAAGTCCGTTGTAAATGTTAATCGTCCTGCTTCTACATTCTTCATCATCATTTCTTGAAGACCTGGTTCGTAGATCGGGATGCCACCGCTTTGCAATGTTTCGATCTTAGAAGCAATTTTATCCACACAACGCACGTTGTTTCCTATTTCTGAAAAGCAGACACCTGATACCAAACCTACATAACCTGTACCTATTACAGTAATATTCATCATTACCACTCCTGTTCCTTATTTGTAATTTTATATTTCAAAACAGATTGAGTATGTTATTCCAAAACCTCTATTCATCTATCCCGTAGTTCAACCGATATAGTATTTATAAGAAATTGATTCATTTGTCAGATTGACAGATTCAATCTAGTACGGATTCAATCTATGATTGGACAAATATTTTTCAATCTCATTCTATATTTGGAGGCTGACCATTATGAGATATCAAACTAATCCAACATTTGCAAAAGGATGCCTATGGGGCACTGCAATTTCACTATTATTATGGGGTGCTATCGTCTGGATCGTTATGCACTAAGTTCAGACTACTTTTACATGATGTAAAAGATTCTGAACATAATCAGCAATCTCTATCAGAGTTGAGCTGGATACATGATGATCAGTGCTTGACACTTTGCTTGGTGGCGAATGCTCAAGCTCATCTATCCGATCCTCAGCCGCAAATGTAAGTTGCTGAATCTCTTCCCATGACATCAAGTACAAAGGATGATCGACAGGAACAGCTGCAATCGTATGACGATCTTCATAAAAGTGACTGCGATTAAGCAAAATGAGTGGCTTTGCTAACTCGATCGCTTCACAGACGGTGCCCCATCCTGGCTTGGTTATCACCAGATTGGCGGCAGCTACATAATTCTGTGATTCAGTATATTGATCAGGAATCTGCACGACATTAGGATGGTCAATATCCATATTGGAAGATACGATAAATATGCAATCTTCACTATCCCACAGTTCCATCGTTGACCAATGATCTACCTGTATACTACGACCTAAGCCAAAAAAGATAATTTTGCGTTTTCCGGTCGGATCTAATGCTGTGCGAATACGTTCCACTTCCTGAAGATCAGGCTGTCTGCAAAAGAATCCAGTATCTATCCGGCATTTGCGTCCCCATTGTGGTTCAGCACAACCGGCTAGACTGATAAAATGATCCATCTGCGCGTATGCTTCGCGTAGCTGATTCAGATCTGACTTGTCCAACATATCTTGATAAGCGGTGTACCATGTAAAGTTGGAAATACCTAACGACTCTACACCTGCACGCTGTGCTGCAACAAATGGTATCGGTGAAATGTCACTAATGACCAGTTGTGCTTGCACATTTTCTAAAAATTGTTGTTCTTGAGTAACTCTTTCTTCAAACAACGACATATCGAGGTTATATTGTTGTCTAAGGCCTTGGATATCTGCTGCTATCGAATCGTGTTGTAACACATAACCCGTATCCGAGAATATGCTTCTGAATTCGATATGGTGATCTTGAGAGATCGCTGGCATCATTTGTGATTGCAACGAATCTATTAAAAACGGTAATGCTTTGCCACAATTCACGATTAAGCGGATAGGTGCATCTTGATGTCGCTCTAATATCGTGCGGATAATCGCGATACTTCGAGTCGCATGTCCATATCCATAATCTGAAATGTAATAACAAATGGTGATCAAATCTTCATGCAGTTTTGTTCGATCTCTTCCCATGAATGGAATAGCTCCACAATTTGATCGTTCTGCGCATTGAAGCCCGTTTGGACAACGATCACTTCTAGATCCTTCACTGCACGGATACTATGAAGTGCTTTGACTGGAATATGCAGTACGTTCCCTGCTCTTACCCGCATCATGTTACCGTTTAGCACAAATTCACCTTCGCCTTTAACGACTGTCCATACTTCTTCACGATCGGTATGGGACTGATAACTCAGGTTCTTACCTTCTTGCAAGCCGATACGCTTCGTTAGTACACAGCGTCCGTCTTCATACTTCTGATCATCTAGTACAACGACCCAGCCCCATTGACGCTCTTCATACATAGGACCTTGATCAAAATTCACTAATTCTTTCAGGCGTGGACTGGATGCTTTATCCGATACCAGAATACCGTCCGGGCTTACAGCAACAACAACATCTTTCATACCCAAAATCGTAACAGGTACGTTCGTTTCGTTCACCAGATGCGTATTTTCACAATCTTCACTGATAATACCGCGTCCGATTTGTACGCTGCTCATTTCCTCGGTCAATGTATTCCATGTACCTAAGTCTTTCCAGTAGCCGGTATATGGAAGAGCAATAATGTTATTCGCTTGCTCGACAACTTCATAGTCAAAACTGATTTTTGGTAAACGATCATATTGTTTAAGGAATTGCTCGTATTGAATAGGTAATCCTTTTTCTTCAAGTAAGCTAATCAGATAGCCTAGTTTGAAAGCAAATACACCACAGTTCCACAGTGCATTTTCAGCAATTAATTGTTCTGCATATTCTTCGGTCGGTTTTTCCTGGAAACGGCTTACTTTGCGTAGACCGGTTTCTGTTGTTTCACCTGACGGAATAATATATCCGTATTTAGAAGAAGGATAAGTTGGTTCTACACCGATTAGTGCGATATCGGCATCGGATTCTTGTAGTGCCATTTCCATACTTTTTACAGTGTCAAAAAACATATTGTCTACATAAGGATCGACTGGCAAAATCGTAATGACTTCATCCAAGCTGACACCTTCCATAGAATATAGATAGGTTGCTGCAAGTGCTATAGCAGGAAACGTATCTCTTCGTTCTGGCTCAATAATAAGGGGTACATCAGCACCGACTTGACTCCGCATAATCTCGACTTGAGATTGACCAGTTGCGATAAGGCTAGACTCGCTTAATCCACAAGCATCCAATTGATTCCATACACGCTGAACCATCGATACCAGTTCACCTTTTTCATTTTCCAGTACTCTCAAAAATTGTTTTGATCTTGCATCGTTAGACAGAGGCCATAAACGCTTACCTGAACCTCCAGATAAAAGGATAAGTTTCACTCCAATCCCTCCCATTTCTTTTTTAGTATGTTACGGATGGTTGGTCGTTCCGACTATATTTATCTTGATTCAGAAACCATAGTTGTTGACGGGGACTGTGTCGCCATCGATAACAATAGCTGACGATATTTTTCCAGCGATACATCGCGGCGTAAATATTTTTCCAGATAATCCCGTCCATTCTGACCGATCGCTTGAATTTCTTCAGCATCCATCTCGTACAGACGACGAAGTTGAATCGCAATATCCTCATAATTTTGAGGTTCTGCTACCAGTCCACAAGCTCCTTCGACAATAAGACGATGTGCTTCACTACCTGATTCAAGAACACCAAGTACTGCTTTACCAGCCGCCATCACGCCGTAGATTTTACTTGGAACGGAGACCCCTTTGATGCCTTTCTGATTCACGACCAGATGAACATCAGCAGCATTAAGCGAATATTTCAAATCCTCTTTCGGTTGGAAAGGGAGAAAACACACTTGACCGGATTGTTCGAGTCCATGTTGGGCTGCATATTCCTGCATCTTTTTCTTCACCGCACCTTCTCCGATAAAAGCAAAGACCAGATTTTTGCAATCTTTTAGACCCGGTATAATCGTCATTAGATTTTCCAGATCATAATACAGACCCAGATTACCGGAATACATCACCACAAATTTGTCTTGCCAGCCATGATCGGCAATAAACTTGGCAACTCGTGGATGGTTTTTGTCTAACGGAACGATTTCTTCTTCATTCGTCCAGTTGTTAATGACGGTATTTTCGATATGCTTGCGTCCACCAAAGCGGTTAACCAATGTCTCTTGCATATCTTTACCAACAGTAATAATATGATCGGCCATCGAGCAATTGATATTATCGATCGCACGAGCGACATTGAAGATCCATTGACGCTTGGTGTATCCAACAGCTTCTGCTTGCTCAGGGTTGAAATCTTGAATATTGTAGATATGTTTGGAACGTTTGAATAATTTGCCTATCGTACCGATCAGTCCACCTAATACCGGTGGTGTAGAGATCGTGTAGATAAAGTCTGTATTTTTTTGCTTCAATAACAAGTAAGTCGCATAGAAGAAGTATGTCGAAATATACTTGATCCGGCTGAACTTACTTTGCTTATCGACCTCAGGAAGACGAATACGAATCACTTTAATATTTTCAAGGTGATCGGTAATATAGCGCCCTTTCGGTGCGGCTTCGCCTCCATACCCTGGAGGACATTCAGCAATAACTGTAATATCAAAGTCATGTTGTAAGTACAGACATAACTCGGTTAATAATTGTCCCGTTGATGCATAGTCGGGATAAAAGTAGTTAATGACAAAAACTATTTTTGGTTTCACACTCATCCCTCTTTTGTCTATAGGACTCATTTGGTTTACTTGATACGGTGTACTTGAGCAATCGAAGCCACTGAATTTTCTTTGGTCACTTCTTCAGGAAAACGATACTTGTGAAAAGCAGCCGGAAAACCGATATGCACTTCATTTGCTGGAATATCTTTAAAAATCGTACTGCGTGCTCCTGCAACACCTAATTCGTGAATCGTTACGCCTGGATAGACAAATACGTCGCTTGCTACCCATGCGCCATCTTTTATCGTAATCGGCTTTGTAATCAATCCAAACGTTGGATCGTTCAGCTTATGACTTCCTGTACACAGATAGGAATTCTGGGAAATGACACAATGACTACCGATCACAATCTCATCTAGACTGTAAAATTCAACATTGTCTCCGATCCACGAATACTCACCGATCGTAACTTTCCATGGATACGTAAATTTAGCCGATGGACGAACATGAACACCAAGTCCAAGCTTCGCTCCAAAGCTGTTGAGAAGAAATCTTCTCCAGTTATACATGTTATGCAGGGAGAAGCGGAATAATGTTCCTTGTACAAACCACCAGAGTAGACAATATAGCCCTGATCTTCCGCGCGAATACTCCGCTTGCGAATATTGATCCAGTCTAATATTTACCATCTTCATCCCTCCTTCCCGCTTATTTCATTGAAGTGGATTCTGAATAAACCACTTTTTCTTGCGTACCTCCATTGATTGCACGATTGAGCACTTTGTCTAACTTGTCAGCAACCACTTTATGCGAACAATCACTGATTAACCATTGCATCGCACGAGCTGGATATAGACTGTATTGTGCTGGATGACGCAAAATTTCGTTAATCGCTGCGGCTAATTCTTGTGCATTATCATTGCCATAGGTTACAAACATATTCTGATTAATCAGATTGATATCGGATACGCCAGAAGTTAGAACCAATTTGCCATATTTGATATATTCGACCACTTTAGAAGGGAACGAACATTCACTGAATAGAATCTTTTCACGTTGTGTATTTACAAATAAATCCGCTTGCTCCATCAATGCCGCATAATCGTTATCATCCAGAAAACCGTGGAATGTGATATTGATGCGTGCATTAGACTGGCTTGCGATAAACTGTTTTACTTTTTCTTCTAACGGACCATAGCCTGTAATGTCTAATTGAATCATGCGCTCGGTGTTCACATGGGGGAGCGCTTCAAGCAGAATTTCAATACCACGGTCGTAATCGAGTCGTCCAGAGTACACCATACGGAATGGCCGATCAGCAGTACCTAGATTCACTTCCTGCACAGGCTTGAGCTTCGCAGGATGAACAGTACCTCCACGAACCACTGTATAGTTGTCGGTGCGAATTCTTTTCTTGAGTACAGAAGTAACAAGTACAGCACCATCTAACAATTTGTTGGCAAATTTCTCTACCATTACGGTTAGCTTTTTGTAGTACTTATTCGTTTCTGTTACAGCGTAGATTCCATCTTCATACTCAACGATAAGCGGCACACGATACAGCATTTTGAACAACATCGCTGGTAACGCTGTTTCTAGACGATAGTTGTAGAAAATCACAGCACGTGATTCTCCTTTATGCGCCCGATTCCAACGAACCAGTTGAAAAAAGGTCGTAAACAGTGTCAAAAACAGACTGATAAATTTCGCATCCACCGTTGCCGGATAAATGACTTCACTTCGATGTCCAATCGAATAACGATCTGCGCTAAAAAAACGAAATGTATTCTTTTTGAGTAGCAATGGTGAGATAACCGTAATCTGGTTATCTCCTTCCTCCAACGCATGCAAGATACAGTCAATTTTTTTATTACCTGCCGTATGTTTTGAGCTATATCCCCTTTTCTGGTGCAATTGCTCGTCCACGTAAGGGGCTACGTAAGCGATTGACTTCGTTTCCATGGAGTTGTTCACCACTCTTTAATTTTTGTTCTGAAGCTTTTACATCGAAAAACATTAACATAACGAACAATGGCTGAAAGATCATATTTTCAGTAGAAAAGACTATGATCAGTGCAATAAAGATCAGTATGCTTTGAAACACACTGCCGATTGCTCGCTGTAATCTTGAATAATAGTAGATCAACATAATCAGTAGTAACGGTAAGCCAAATTGATAACCAAAGGTCAGTAATGAATTTGAAGAATCACCTATTCCATACCGTTCCATCAGTACGCTATTGTTCTGGAAGCCCCAACCGACGAGCGGTTTCTCGATCATTAGCTCCAGATTCGATGTCGTATCCAGTGATCGGCGATCAAATGATTGATTGCCATCCTGAAACTTATCTGCAATAACACCACTTTGACTTTCAAAATAAATCAGCGGAATTAACAGCAACAACGGAATAATAAGTTGCGTCATTTGCTTGCGTTTACCGCTACGGATAAGATAAGCGAAGTAGATCAATCCGCAGATCATATATCCGGAAGTGGACATCGTTGTGAGTAATGTACCGGTAACGAGAATCAATTTCCATTTGGGCAGCTTCCGGTTGGTGAACAGCATCAGGAAAATGCCCAAATTCAGAAAGACTTGAAAAGCACCAGGTTCCCAGAAGATCCCCTGATTTCGTGACATATTCCAATTCCCATATACATAAAATGGTGTGATTCGATAAACACCATTCCATACATCGACTGTTGGGAATGTCGATCTTACAAATTCAGGGCTAACTACACCCAGAGCATAGAACGGTAAGCTTAGCAAAGCCAACGCGACGATAATCCACTGATAACTTTTACCAGCTTGCTGGATATCCAGACGATTGATAATCATAAAAATCGCTAGAATCTTGAGGATTAATCCACCATAACCGCCCACATTATCGCGATACAGTAACATGTTGAATAAGATAAAAGCTAAGATCACCATTAAAGTCAAAAAGTGCTTGGGTTCAATCCGCTTCGGAAAGTAAAACACTACCGCTGTTGCGAACAGAATCATAATAAAGAGGGAATAATATAATTTGCCGAATAATACAGAACCCGACGTAATGACAATAAGTACCATCGTAATAAAGATGATGAGCTTATTTTTGACGGTAATATCTATTTTTGGCGACAAACTCTGTGCATTCAGCATATTATTCCACTCCTTCCAAGTGCTTAATGACTTTAGCCGGTACTCCAGCAGCGATGCAATTGGGTGGAATCGAGCTTGCGACAATACTGCCCGCTCCAATCACACTATTGCGACCGATTGTTACTCCTTTGAGTACAGTCGCATTTGCACCAACCCATACATTATCTTCAATGACTGTATCGGCTTTGCCCACATCCAGTGGATTTTTGTTGAATCGACGATTTTCCGGCTTGATTGGATGAAAATCGGTATCACTGATCTGTACATTGACACCTAGCATCACTTGATTACCAATACGGACGCGAGACACTGCACAGATACTTGCTCCGCTAATCCCTACATCATCGCCAATTTCAATCACAGCACCTTCTGCAAGGGTACGAATCACTGTACGATGATTGAGTCCGATCGGGTTACTATAATCGGATGAGCACAAAATAGCGTTATGTCCGATCTGAATCGAGCTTCCCTTTTCTCGATCCACAATCGGCATGCCTACAGCGATCAAGTTGTTGCCAAATGTGATCTGCTGTTCTTTTAGCATTCTCCGGGTGAAGACGGTAGAACACTTTTTCGCTACTTTGCGTTTGAAGCGTATAAAGCTTGTGATCATACGGTTTCTCTAACGAAGAATCGGTTATAGAAATCAAATGTCCGCTTGGTGTTTTTACGCGCATCGAAGTTCTCTTCTGCAAAAGCTAATGCATTTTGAGAAAGCTTCTCGTATAATGCTTTGTCTGTACCGATTTTAACCATATAATCTTCCATCGCTTGATGATTACCATCCTCGAACAGGAATCCTGTTTTGTTATGAAGAATCAGTTCATTCGGTCCACCAATATTGGTAGCGATCGCTGGTTTCTTCATTGAGGCTGCTTCAATAATACTGCGTGAAAAGTGAGGTTCTACAAACGGGCACATCATGACATTACTTGCGGCAATTAACTGCGGTACATCGTCACGGAAAGCCAGTGTAATGATCTGATCATTTCCTTTAGCTTCTGCCATAACTTTGTCTTCGTATGCATTATTTTTATTAAAGTAAAATCCACCAACGATCAACTTGAAGTTCGGATGACCTTTGCTGATTTTGTTAAATGACTTCACCAGATCCAATACTCCATTCCCTGTTACCACACGACCAATGTACAAAAAGACGATATCGTCATCGTCTATACCGAGTTCCCTGCGAACAGGAGTCCCGTTTACATCTGGATTGTAGGTTCCAAAGTCCACGAAGTTGTATACGACTTCTAATTCTTTACCATTGCTATCCACCGTCTCGGAATCGAACTGATCGATCGAGATATACCCATCCACGTATTTGTGATTCATTCGTTTTAAAATATTTCCTGCGAATGAGTTGAGTAGCGGTTCGCGTACATGGCAGACTACTTTCGTATCAGGAGATACTTTTTTGACTGCTTTAGCGACTTGGAACAGACATGTGCTGTTCAAGTGAACGATATCCGGTTTGTATTTACGGATATATTTTTTAGCTTGAAAATACGTAGGTAGTGCTCCAATCAGATTACGAATAAACAGTTTCGGTCTCATTCCTGATACTGTTGATCCGTGGAAAGGAAACATGCCTTTAGCGACTTCTACCGGTAATCCACCGGATTCCAGCAATTTTACAGCCGGGCCGTTGCGAATTGTCAGTACATGACCATCAAATTTTGTCTTATCCAGATGACTAATGAGATAAGTCAGACTTTTCGGTGCTCCGCCCATGAATCCTGAATGATGGACATATAGTACTTTTTTCATCAGCTCTTACCTCCTTATGTCTGTGATTAAAATGCTTTGAAATGATCAGCTTGTAGTGATTACGAGTGACACCGCTACGATAATTGAATTGTTCTACCGATCGCTGTTAAGATCGGATATTTTGAAATACTGCTTGTCGCAGTTTATATCCGAATCTTAAAGGCGAACGCTTCGCTTCTAACGAACAATTCAATTTCTTTCGCTCTGACGCTCGTTGCTCACTACGCTGCCATTTCAAAAATGATTTGTAAGCAAGATATAATATCGGCCTGCATGGTATAGACAGACCTTGTTGATGTAGAGATTAGTTGTTGGTTCTGACTTCACGTTTTTTGCCAGGTCTAAGTTTGTTGAAGATGGCAGTGAATGGAGAGATTAGTGTTTTGGACATCATGATGCCGGATACGCGGGTTTCTTTGAATAAGAAAGTAAAGGCGTAACTGGATACGATAAATGCCACGACTGTTCCCATCGCTGCGCCGACTCCACCGAATAGTGGGATCAGAATCAAGTTGATTCCGACTTTGGCAACAGCGCCCATGACCTGACTGATCAGTTCGAAGCGATACAATCCTTCGCTAATGATCCACTTATTCAACGCTGCTCTCATAAAGACGAACAAACATGCCCAGACGTGAATAACTAGAATACTGATAGCGCCTGTGTATTCTTGACCATACAAGATGGAAATTACCGGTTTGGCCATAAATGTCACGACGATACAGATAGCAAGTGCGAACCAGAAAAGCATGTTATACAGCTTTTGCAGTTCGGCTTTGTAAATATCAGGGCCGAGTTGCTTATTTTTGATCATACTCGGAAAGTACGATGCCGCGACTACGGTTGGTATGACGTACCATACTTCAGAAAGTCTGGCGGCAACCGCGTATACTCCAACGGCTGTCTCATTGATCATATAATTCAGCATAACCTGATCAATTTTGAGATAGATAATCGTGGATATTCCGGCTACGATCAAAGGCCAGGAACTATTCATCAATCGTTTACCAAGCGGCCAGTTAAATGACCATTTGGTGAACTGGATTTTGTTTCCCTGTGTGAATAGTAGGAAAAGAAATCCAAGAATCAGCTCCAGTGCATAAGAAACAGCGAACCAGATCAATGGTGCATGCATAACCACAAGCAATACTTTCATAATGGTTGTTAAAGCAAATGCAGCACCTTTGGCATAGACAGCATATTTGGCTTCCACGACTGAATCAAACCACTGGGAAATAACATCCAGCGGTTGAAACAGAAGGTTAGCGGCAATAATGACCATACTCCACTGCACGACTGGATCTTGTCCCGGCAGTGTAAAAGCAGCGACAACAGTTATTGCAAAAGCAATCAATCCACTGAACAGTCGTAATAAGGAGACTGTTCCGAGAATTTCGGTTTTATTATCAGGATCTTGCACCAGTTCTTTGACGATAATATTAGCAAGTCCTAACGGAACAACTGCACCAATAATCGTTACAAAAGCAATCGCGAAATTATATTGCCCAAATTGCTCGGGACCCAGATAACGCGCTATCCAGATACTGGTGATCATGTTGATCGCAAGTCGTCCGAACTTGTCCATGATCTGCCAGTTGGTATTGAAAAAGATTTTGCGTTTCTCTGGCGTCATCGAAAATTTCTTTCGCATTTTGGCGATCGGGTTAGCCATGTGGTTATCATCTCACTTCATCATTTTGCAAAAGTCCGTGGCAGTAAGTTACCCCTTAACTGATCTTTTCCTAATGGTGTAGAAGGAATCGATTAATATACAGGTACTTCTACTGGTCTTCCCGCATGACGTTTAAGATCGGCATCCACCATATTAGCTACCAATTGTTTGAAACCAACTTCCAATTCCCAGCCCAATTCTTGTTTTGCTTTTGTGCAATCACCAAGCAACAAGTCTACTTCTGCTGGACGAACAAACTTCTCATCAATTACTACATAGTCTCTCCAGTTCAGACCCACATGATCAAAAGCAACTTGTACTAGCTCTTCAACCGTATGCATTTCACCTGTAGAGATAACGAAATCGTCCGGTGTATCTTGTTGAAGCATCAACCACATTGCTTTCACATAGTCACCTGCAAATCCCCAGTCACGTTGAGAATCAAGATTACCTAGACGAAGCTCTGTTGCCAGACCCAATTTGATCTGTGCTACACCATCAGTGACTTTACGAGTTACGAATTCAAGACCACGACGTGGTGATTCGTGATTGAACAAGATACCGGAGCAAGCGAACATATTGAAGCTTTCACGATAGTTGACTGTGATCCAGTGTCCATATAATTTAGCGACGCCGTAAGGGCTACGCGGATAGAAAGGTGTTGTCTCTACTTGTGGAATAGCTTGTACTTTACCGAACATTTCACTACTGGATGCTTGGTAGAAACGAGCATCTGGCTTAGCGATACGTACCGCTTCTAGCATGTTTGTTACAGCTAGTGCTGTTAATTGACCTGTTGCGATCGGTTGTGGCCAAGAAGCTGCTACGAATGATTGTGCTGCCAGGTTGTATACTTCATCAGGGTTAGAGATGCGTACCGCTTCGATCAATGAAGCCAAATCTGTCAAATCACCAGAGATCCATTCGATTTTATCTTGGATATGAGCGACATTCTCGTAGTTCGGTGTACTTGTTCTACGACGAAGTCCAAATACTTGATATCCTTTTTCTAAAAGCAGTTCCGCCAAGTACGATCCATCTTGTCCTGTTACTCCAGTAATTAGTGCTCTTTTCATAGTTAATTCCCTCCACAGTATGTTTTTATTTTTTTGATATTCATTTGTTTATAAAAAAACTACTTATTGATTAACAGCAACGCTATTACGGAAATCAGCATAGACTGCGCGGATACCTTCTTCCAAAGGAATACTTGCTTTCCAGCCTAGTGCATTAATTTTAGTTGTATCGACTAATTTACGTGGCGTACCATCTGGTACACTTGAGTTGAATACAAGGTCGCCTTCATAGCCAACAATGTTTTTGATCATTAGTGCCAGGTCTTTGATTGCGATATCTTCACCAACACCGACATTTACGATTTGGTTATCTTCGTAGTTGTCCATTAAGAACAAGCACGCATCTGCAAGATCATCCGCATGTAAGAATTCACGTTTTGGTGTTCCTGTGCCCCAGATTTCAACCGTTGGGCTGTTGTTTTCTTTTGCTTCATGAATTTTGCGTACCAATGCTGGCAATACATGAGATGATTTAAGATCAAAGTTATCATTTGGGCCATACATATTCGTAGGCATTGCTGAGATAAATCGTGAACCGTATTGACGGTTGTAAGATTCACACATTTTGATACCTGCGATTTTAGCGATAGCATAAGGTTCGTTTGTTGGTTCCAATTCGCCAGTAAGAAGATATTCTTCTTTTAGCGGTTGTGGAGCAAACTTCGGATAGATACAAGTTGATCCTAAGAACAACAGTTTCTTCACTCCATTAAAGTGAGCTGCATCAATGACATTCGTCTGAATCAATAAATTGTCACGAATAAAATCAGCAGGGAAATCGTTGTTAGCCGCAATACCGCCTACTTTTGCTGCGGCTAGGAATACATAATCAATCTTTTCTTGTTCAAAAAAGCGATACACATCGTCTAATTTACGCAAGTCCAATTCAGAACTACTGCGATAGATTAAGTTGTTGTATCCTTCTTTTTCTAGAGCTCTCAGGATTGCAGATCCAACCAACCCTTTATGACCAGCCACATAGATTTTGGCATCTTTATTCATTAATGTGTCACCTCGTCCTTATCTTATGATGTTATTCTCAAAACGCGTCTTTAGAACCGAAAAGGACTCTAACTGTTTTGAAAAGGATATATATGTCGAACATGATTCCTCTTTTCTCAATATATTTCAGGTCTAGATCAACCATTTCTTCAAAGCTTAATTCGTTACGTCCACTTACCTGCCATAATCCGGTACATCCCGGTATAACACTTAGACGCAATTTGTCACGTTTGGTATATTCTTCGACTTCTCTTGGCAATGGAGGACGTGGTCCAACCAGACTCATATCACCGCGCAGGACATTCCACAATTGTGGAAGTTCATCAATACTCGTTTTGCGAATAAAGCGACCGATACGAGTAATACGTGGATCGTCTTTCATTTTGAACATCGCACCCTGGATTTCATTCTTTTCTAAAAGTTCTTTGAGCCGTTCTTCAGCGTCAGAGACCATAGATCTGAATTTGTACATCCTAAATGGCTGTTCATCTTTACCGATCCGTGTCTGATAGAAAAATACTTTCCCTTTAGAGTCCTCAAGTTTGATCAAAATGCCAAGTACAATGAAGAGCGGTGACAACACAATCAGACCGAGCAATGAGCAAAAGATATCCAACATGCGTTTCATCAGTACATAAAAACGTAATCTAGCTGACGTTTTCCCTACATGTCTTGCATAAAATTCGCTATAGTTCGCCCAGGCTTCCGCTTCACTCCCTTGTCTTGGAGTCATTAGCTATCACCTCTTACCACGAGCAACTCTTCTTGCAGTAACTCTCTTTCCAATGTTTCTTTAAGAGAACGCAATAAAGGTGCTTTCAGGTCTTCGTTTCGTAAAGCAAATTCAATCGTTGTTTGAATAAAGCCTAATTTTTCACCTACATCATAACGTGTACCCTGGAAGTCATAAGCGAATACTTGTTGCAATTCATTCAATCGTTGGATCGCATCTGTCAGTTGAATTTCTCCACCTGCACCTACTTCTTGCTCCCCGAGGAACTCAAAGATTTCCGGTGTAAGTACATAACGTCCCATGATTGCTAGATTAGATGGTGCTTGACCTGCTGGCGGTTTTTCTACAAATTGGCGAACTTGATGCAACCGACCAAATTGTTCCGACGGATCAATAATTCCATATCGATGTGTCTGATCTTCAGCAACCGTTTGTACACCGATGACTGATTTCTCAGTTAGCTCATATTGTTCGATTAATTGACGTGTACAAGGTGTGTCCGATTGGACAATATCATCACCCAATAACACTGCAAATGGTTCGTCTCCAATAAAATTACGTGCACACCAGACAGCATGCCCTAATCCTTTTGGCTCTTTCTGCCGAATATAATGTATATCGACTTTAGAAGACTTCTGAACTTCATCCAGCAAATCCAATTTGCCTTTTTCTAAAAGAGTCGCTTCCAATTCAAAAGCATTATCGAAATGATCTTCAATTGCGCGTTTACCTTTACCGGTTACGATAATAATGTCTTCAATACCCGAAGCGATGGCTTCTTCAACGATATATTGGATCGTTGGTTTGTCTACGATCGGCAGCATTTCTTTCGGCATAGCTTTGGTTGCTGGCAAAAAGCGTGTGCCTAGCCCCGCCGCGGGAATGATAGCTTTACGAACCTTCTTCATAAAATCACGCCCTATCCTGTTTTTTTGTGTGGTTTACAATCATGCTGGCCAAGTTGCAGGTATGTAAGCATTCCGACCTTAACCTTTTCATAGAAGGTAAGATCGATGCTTATGAGCCTTCTGTTACGATGAGAATTCTGAAGACAGGAGTTATATTCTCTCCAATGGTTTTTTACTATAACGCATATCTTCAGCCTATTCACATTCCGGCTCTGTAACATTATACGAATCCGGGCATTCAACCCGTCCTCACCATCATACCCTTGACGATAAACGTCTAAGGCTACTTCTGTAGCCCACAGCATGACCGAGTATCTCCAGTGATATGGGTGCAGGAGACATTACCCCAAGCTTGACCTATATAGTTGAAAGTTATTTATTGCTCTTCATGATACGCTGTTGTTAATGTTTTGCGGCTCGCTTGATTCAGTACAGCTCCTAATACATGAGCACCTACAAATTCAAGACTAGCTGTTGCTTTGACAATATCTTTACGACTGGCTCCACCTGCTTTGATCACCATGACAACACCCTCACATAGCGGCGTCGCTACCTGTGCATCGGTAAATGGTAACAAAGGCGGTGTATCCAAAATGACAAGATCGTATTCTGACTTCACTTCGTCCATCAAAGCTTCCATTCGCTTCGATCCTAGAATCTCAGAAGGATTCGGCGGTACAGCACCGGAAGTCATAACACTTAGATTCAAGGTGCGAGTCGATTGAATCGCTTTGGATAGATCATCTTTATCAAACAACACATTCGATAACCCTACATTGTTTGAAATGTTGAAAATGCGGTGCATTGCCGGGTTGCGTAAGTCTCCATCAATAATAAGAACACTACGTCCTGTCTCTGCATAAGCAATCGCTAGATTAGCGACAGTAGTACTTTTACCTTCGCCCAATGTTGCAGAAGTGACGATAATGCTTTTCACTTTGGCATCCAATCGGGAAAAATCAATATTAGTACGCAGACCTTTATAAGATTCTGCGATCAATGACTTTGGATTTTCTTTGGTAATTAACGGCCATTTAAGTGTGGTTGGCACGTTCTCCACCTCCTGTAAACGGCTTAGCTGGCACTCTTTCTTTTGCCGTCATGTCTTCTTCTTTCATTTTGGCGATCACTCCAAGCACAGGCATTCCGAGAACATCGCGGATATCTTCCTCGCTTTTGATCGAATCGTCCATATACTCCAGTAAAAAGGCAATCGCAATACCTACAACCACTGACAATACCAATGCGATTAATACAAATAACATCGGGCTTGTTGTAATCGGCGGTGTAGAAACACTAGGGTCTGCTTTGTCCAAAATAATAATGTTATCAAAATTCATCAATGTTGGAATTTCACGTTGGAATACCGCTGCAATTGCATTTACTTTTTTAGCAGCATTCTCATAAGAGGTATCCACTACTGAGACTGACATGACTTGTGTTTCATTCACTGCATTTACGCTAACTTGATTGATCAACTGTGAAGCATTGGCATTCAAATCTGGATACTCTTTTACCACTTTGTTCATAATGGCAGGCGTTTTAATAATTTCTTTGTACGTTTTGATTAACTGAATATTAGAGTTGATCGCTCCGATATTAGCTGTCGTACTGTCATCACCTGCTGTTGGGCTGCTGTTTACAACCAATTTGGCTGTAGCACTGTATTGCGGGCTATTTGTCATATAAGCGTACACGCCTGTTCCGACCGTAATCACCACAATAATCAAAAGTACCAACCACAATCGCTTTTTAATAATATTAAAATATTGTTTAATCTCCACAATCCTACCTCCAATTACGTATAAGTTGAGTTGATCTCAAGGCTACGAACCTGTTGGATCACTCTTTACTTGTAGATTGAATGACTTTTCGCACTCCTCCTATTTTGAAAATATCCCCTTATGATTACTTTCAAAAAACGAACCAACCAAGTTGTAGCACAATCAGTTACAGTTTGTCATTTATTTATTACAAATTTGTAACATAGTTTGAATAAGAAATAACGGCGTTCACATAATGCCTACGATTACGAGAGATTGCCGTCTATTGTGACTGGGTTGGAATCGTTAGAGTATCACAACTCTGTCCATAAATCTAATTGTGTGTTCTGCATAGTAGGAAACATCTTAGGTGCCGAGGTTGGCAAATGTCGTAACTTCTTCATCAGCCACATGATCCGGGTACACCTGATAGGGATTTAACGGAGTTTGAAAAAAGGTTTGTGTATGAAGTGGTTGTTTAGCTGCCCATTGAGTAGAAATCGCTGTCCATTCACTATGACTTGTCTCCAACACTTCTTCGTTAACGGATGCCCTTGATTCTATATGATTCTTTTCTTGAAGCGGACCGTCAATCAATCGAATTAGCATAAATACTTCTTGAGGCGTACCCTCCATATCAATACCTTTAAAACTGATTTTCATTACGTGCCCACCTCTCCTAAAATTGTTTGTATGATTTCATTAGTTTAATAGTTAAGATTCTAAAATATTACATTTGTGTAATATGATTTCCAATCCAAAAGTTATTCGTTTTGAATAACTCCTGCGCTCATTATAATGCGTTCTGAAAATTTTGTAAACCTCTTTCAATTGCAAATTTTCTTACATTTTACTTTTTTAGGCAATTTAGATGTCCTGTTTTGTAATAAATCCTTCCAGTGTACCACCATTATTCATATGTTTTACAAGATCGTCCGCACTGGATTTCAAACCAGATTGTTTGAAAAGCAAGTCCACTAACACAGCAACATTCACTCCGTGATGGGTATTTGTTTGTAAAGGACGATACATTTTATCTTCATAAATGCCATACTGATGGGATATTTCTTCAGGTAATGGAGAAGTCGCCATCTCTAACCATTCATTTACATCAAAATCTTTATTTCCTTCTTTTTCCTGCTTGAGCGATGGATCTACGGAAAGTTTATGAAAGAAAGTTTTAACACCATTCCGTTTTTGCATCCACTGTTCATTAAGCACGTTCTGGTTTCTCACAATTAATTCCCTCCTGTTAATCCTGTCTCTTTTTATTCGTTTCGAATAATTATAAAATAGGTTACCTGAAAATCATGTCGAAATCTAGTATAAAAATAAAACTTTATTTATTTAAATTTCGACTTTCTATCTCTTTTGAACTGAGCAAAAAGAAACACTAAATGTCGGATGACTATACCTAAGTCTCACTTTATTTGTTTTCACTAACCAAATTGAGTCTTATTATCTAGTCCTCTATTAAATAATGAATAATTCATTTAACAATTCAAATTTTAGGTTTATCGCCTATTATTTGCTTTACATTAATTAATTTAGGATGTTAATTGTGTAGTCATGACATTATTCCATTTATTACTCATTATCGCTTATGTTAAAATTATATTGTTTAAAAGGCATAATGGAGCATTACCCCAAAGTAATGTAGTTTATTCAAATATGATAAAAGAGAGGAGTTAAGAACTATGGGCTTAGTGAAAGAATTTAAAGAGTTTGCGGTACGTGGAAATGTGATTGATTTAGCCGTAGGGGTTATTATTGGAGCCGCTTTTGGTAAGATTGTAACGTCTCTCGTTAATGATATCATCATGCCTCCAATCGGGAAATTGCTCGGAGGTACTAATTTTTCCAATTTATTCTGGGACTTGGATAGAACATTCAGCGGTTCTACGGTAGTGTACCCTTCTCTTGCAGACGCTGAAAAAGCAGGAGCGTCTGTAATCGCATACGGACAATTCATCAATACGGTGATCGATTTCTTAATCGTTGCGCTATGTGTGTTTCTTCTGATCAAAGGTATTAATATGATGAAACGTAAAGAACATGAAAAACCTGCACCAGAGAAAACAACACGTGAATGTCCTTACTGTATGACTGAAATTTCCATCAAAGCAAGCCGTTGTCCTCAATGTACATCTGAGCTACATAAGGCACCTGCGTGAATACGCACAAAAAACCTCTTTCCGCATCTATGGAAAGAGGTTTTTTTTAAGAATCAGAAGATATTGCAACCTTGTAATCATTTTTCTGCTCCCTCTGTATCACTATTCATTTTAAATAGGACGATTAGAGGTAGGCAGCAAGTTGGACAGTATTCCTTTTAAATCCCGATCTTCTGTAAACTTTTTATTACCTGTATCTAATTCTTTGATACGAATATACTGAAAAGAAGCAGGTGATTGGGTAGGCACAAATCGTAAAGAGTCTCCTCGATCTACAGTCACTTCATATTTCATATCTTTAAACATACCTTCAAGCTGTTCGTTTGTTGGCACTTTGTCATCATCTACGAATACAAGACCTCGTAACGACTTCACTTCATGGTCATGAACAACATCAAATTTTACAATACATTCCATTGTTTCTCATCCTCTCCGAATAATAATATTTCTTCTCTGTAAGAACTCTACTATTATAATAGTAGAAAGTCGTTTTTTTTACGTTGCCAAAACAACTTATAATTCAATAATAGAACAAATATGACTTGTTTGAATATGAAATATTTAACTTTGAAGGGAAGTGTCACGAAATGGTAACAACTGAATGGCTCGATATTTATGATGAACAAGATCAACATCTAGGCACCTGTGAACGCTCTGAAGTTCATCGGCTAGGTCACTGGCATCATACGTTTCATTGCTGGTTAATACGAGATACCTCAGAAGGGCGCCAATTGGTCTTTCAACAACGTCATCCTGACAAAGATACATTTCCAGATATGTATGATATTACAGCAGCAGGTCATTTATCTGCTGGAGAGACATTTATCGAAGCCGCTCGTGAAATACAAGAAGAATTAGGGGTTCCGCTACATTATGAGCAATTAACTCATCTACTTGATGTACGGGATGAGACGATTGGCAGTACACGGCATGGAGCATTTATCGATCGTGAAGTTAGCAGTGTATTCGGTGCATTCAGTCCGTACGAACTTCAACAGTATCAATTACAAGTGGATGAAGTGTCTGGTATTTTTGAAGCTCCTTTACAAGCTATGATTGAATTATATCAAGGTACACGCGATAAAGTGATGGCTTCTGGGGTCTATACGACAGATTCTACACCAATGATTCACAAGCTCACAGTTCAGCGTGAACAATTTGTTCCTCATGAAGGCAATTATTGTATCGATGTTTTCCAGAAGCTACTCACTCTTTAATCTGTTTCTTTCTGTACAAAGCTAGGCATATATTTACTCAAAATCTGTTCATATCCTTCTCCATAGCGCCGAACTAACTCAGCACCCAGGTCATTTTCAAGTTCAAATAGAATAATTTCCTGGGCAAAATGCTGAAGTAACAATTCCACCATCAGTGGATGTTCGGTAACAATGGCTTGGGCAGGCAATTCATCGCCTCTCATCCCTACAATACACCAACGCCGATCGACCACTAACCAGAACTTGCGCCCGCCTTGTTGACTTGCTGTTAACGGTAGCATGCCTGAAAATTTGCCATCTTCTTCGCCTTCAAAAGACCATAAGACTCGTACACCACGTTGCTCTGCTCGCTCTAATCCTTGCCTTGACCATTTGGCTTCTTCCCGCCATATTCCAGCTACAATCTCTTCGCTTGCTTTATCCAACTCACGATTTAATGTCTCAATGACTTTACGTTCTCCTTCTACTATAAAAAAAGACGGTTGTTCATGAGTTTCACTAGGCATATGTTGTTCTAAATACGATAAAGATTCACCCACCTGACCTGAGATCATGTGGGTAAATTCTTTGATAGGCATCATGGTGTAACGAGCAGGCTCCCCCGGAGTCAACTGAAGCACACCCCGGGATACCAGACGTTGCAATGTAGCATATACATTAGATCTGGATACACCCAGTCGCTTAGCGACTTCATAACCGGATTGTGTACCTTGCTGAGTCAGACTTACCATCACTTTGGCTTCCAATTCTGTAAACCCGAGATGGCGTAAATGATTAAGCAATTGTTCCATCAGGTTCGTCATCCTTCCCGAGTGGTCTTCAAACGATCGATGTTGATGTATTGAAGATAAGCATATTCATTATCATTCAAGCAATAATCAGTAGATTACAACTGCTCTGCTCCACAGTTAGGGCACCATTTGGAACCTTTTTGCAAAGCACTTCCACATACCTGACAACTGAACATATCTGTGCCGAGTTCAGGCTCCATATCTTCTTCTACCATAGTAGGTGTAGGTGTGACTGGCGTAGCAGTTGCCGCGGAAGGAATGACTGGCTTATGTGCGGGTTCTGCTGGCAACTCTTCTTTTTCTAATTTTACTTTAGATTCCGGTTGCCCTGGAAAATCTTCTTCATCTACATTGTCATCTACGCCTAGATTTTCTTTCCATGAGCGTACAAGACGATCCAATTCTTCCTGACGTTCATGCTCTTCACGTAGACGCTCTGCACGACGCGATTCTTCTTCGTCTACAGGAATATCTTGCAACTCTTCGTCCTCTTCATCCAGTTCTTGTTCATACTGAGTTGGATAAACGATAGGTGAATTGCGTTCATCATCAGGATCATCACCGAATCCTTGTTCACGTTTGACGGTGACTGGCAATTTTTCCATTTTGCGTCCACAATTCGGACAGAAATTAGCTTCCAATGAGACAACGGTTCCACATTCGCAGACGCGTTCATTTTTGAGAACAGCAATTTTAGCGTGCACTTCATCAATCTCTTCCATTAACAGATCACATGCTTTGCATAAATCAGTCATCTCTTCTTCAGCAATGGACATGTCTCCGGCACGGTACCCTTCGTAAAATACTTGACCCATCCGCAAATAATGAACCTCGATTTCGCGTTCAATATCTGTCACATGACCGTTTAACCGGTTAATCTCTACTGCATTCTGTGCACGCTCGGTCGCTTTACCTGCGCCACTTTTGAGCCGTTGCAACAAATTCATGACTGTTCTCCTCCTCTAATTCACACCATTTATATATAGATCATACATAAATAGTCGTTACCGTTTCATTGAATTTTTCATATGAATATACTCAGGGTACTACTTCAACTGCTATCTATCCATTATAATAGAAGGATATGTATAGCAGTACCCGGATACGGGTTGCTTCTATCATACCAAATTTCTGCTGTACTTGAAAAAGATAAGCCGGAAAGGAAGATTTATCTGTTGAAAGACACCCTATGGCAAGATTACCCACGACCTCAAGGTATTCAACCGCATACAACTGTTCCGGCTGCCGAAAGCGCACCTCGTGATACCAGTATAACTCTTATTTCGGATGAAGAGGGAGATGCTTCGTTTTTCCGTGCTCTGGAAAGTCAGGGTATTCTACTCAATGCTCCGCAAATTGAAGCGGTAAGGCATGGCACAGGTCCACTTTTGGCATTGGCTGGAGCAGGCTGTGGCAAGACTACTGTATTGACTGCTCGTGCAGGATACTTATTATCTGTACGTAACATAGATCCACGTCAGATTTTGTTAGTGACTTTTACCACCAAAGCCGCTGCTGAAATGAAATCAAGAATAGCCGCATTGCCCGGCATTTCTGCCGCCAAAGCGCGTGCTGTCGAAGCTCGTACCTTTCATTCTTTCGGTCTATTGATGCTCAGACGATATGGCAATCTTACAGAAGAAATCTTTGGAGATGCGCGTGCTCAACATGCCGTTTTGCAACGATTACGACGAGAGATCGGTTCGACCAGTACCACTCCACCGGAAACATTGTTAGCCACGCTATCTGCAATGAAGCTAGACGGCGGATCAGCAGAGGATCTACCTAAAGATACGCCTGAAGAGCGAGATCGTTGCGCTTTACTTTGTCGTTATGAAGAATGGAAGCAAGAATATCGCCGTATAGACTTTGATGATATCTTACTGCGTACCGATAAATTGCTAGATGATCCGCATACGTTAGCGATATTACAGGAACGTTTTCAATATATTATGGTGGATGAGTTTCAAGATAGCAATCGACTGCAATATGGCATGGTTCGCAAAATCGCAGATGCTCATCGTAATTTGATGGTCGTAGGTGATGATGATCAGACGATTTATTCATTTAACGGAGCCAAGCAAGAATATATTTTGAACTTTCCGCAAGAATATCCGGGAACTAAGATTATTGCGCTGGATATTAATTATCGCAGCCATCCACAGATTCTGGGTCTGGGTACACATATTGTGACGCATAATACCGCACGCCATCATAAAATATTAAAAGCAGGCGTAGCCGCAGGTCAAGCACCACGTTATTTGCGTCCCGCTCATGCGGATGCCGAAGCCGATCAAGTGGTACAACGATTGTTAGAACAACAAAAACAAGGCATTCCGCTCGGTGATATCGCTCTACTTCACCGGACAATCAGTGGGACGCGGGCGATTGCAGAGCGATTGTTGATGGAAGATATTCCATTTATTCAATACGGGGAAGCTCCTGTATTTTATGATCATGCACTGATTCGCCCGATTATGGATCATTTGCGCTTAGCGATTAAGCCGCGTCGTATGGATGCATTACCTGGTGTCATTGGCCCATTATACATTTCAAGAGATGCCGGTATGGATCATATTATGATGAAAGAACAACAGCAATCGAAGAAATATCCACTGATCCATCTTTATCATTGGGATCGGCTCAAATCGTTTCAACGTCAACAGGTGAAAGATCGAATCGTTTTTCTCAAAAAGATCAAAGAAATGAAGCCACTGTATGCGATTCAAGAAATACGGCGTGTATTTTATGATAAATTCGCCAGTGCAGACTTTAGTGGCCCGGCAACCCGTCACAAAGATACAATCCGCGAAACACTGGATGAATTGGAAAGTGCTGCTGGCAAATTTACTACTGTAGAAGAAATGGTCAAATTCGCAGATGAATTGTCGATGAAACGAGAAAAAATGACCGAACTACTCAAGCAAGAATCACCTCAAGGTGTGCATCTAATGACGATTCATCGTGCTAAAGGATTGGAATTTCCTTGTGTGTATCTACTTGGAGCTTCAGAAGGCATTTTACCGCATGAAGCGGCTTTGCAAGACTTTGCCCCTGAAGATGTACGAGCTGCGCAAAATATGAAAGGCCCTGACAAAGAAGGGATCTTGATGAAAGCAGCTCTGGAAGAAGAACGCCGAATTGCTTATGTTGCAGTAACACGAGCTAAGCAAGAACTGTATGTCTCTTCTCCAGCTATGCATCATGGCAAAACAGTGGCTCCGTCACGCTTTTTAATCGAAGCTTTTAAATCATAAAGTTGACTATTGCTAATGTCACAAATTTTGTTTACCTTTTCAACCCATGTACAATAGAAGCAGAGGTGACTGGTATGAGTGAAATAGACAAGATTATTTCGTTAAATCTAAACAATCTGGATTTATCCAAACTTAAAGAAATTAGTGAACATGCAGATACACTCAAGCAATTTGAAGAGTGGAAAAAGCTACCGATTCTATATGAACTGGCTTTGGAAGAATTACAGAACAAAATCAAATTGATTCAAGCTGAATGGGAATTAACCGATGGATTCAGCCCGATCGAACATATCAAAACTCGTCTTAAAGATCCTAAAAGTATGATCGAAAAGCTAGTTCGTAAAGGACTCGATACAACGGTTGATAATATTTTTGAACATATTCACGATATTGCAGGGATGCGTATTGTGTGTGCTTTTGTACAAGATATCTACCGGATGTTCAATCATCTACAGCAACGGGAAGATATTAAGATTATCGAAATCAAAGATTATATCGCTAATCCCAAGTCCAATGGATACCAAAGTCTACATGTGATTGTAGCGGTTCCACTGGTATTGATGGAAGGAAAACGCTGGGTCAAAGTGGAGATTCAAATGCGTACACTGGCGATGGACTTCTGGGCGAGTCTGGAACATATTATTTTCTATAAGTATGACAAACAGGTACCTGCACATATCGTACATGAACTGACCGAAGCTGCCAAAGCCGCAGATGAATTGGATCTCAAAATGCTAAATCTGCGTAAAGAAGTCTTATCGTTAGACGATTCAGTGACTCCACCACCGCCTTATGTACGCAAAGAATCGACCAATTAATCTGATCTTCTAGATACTGTTTTCTTTATTTACAATATCTCTATAACGCAAAAAGCATGCGATCTCCATCCTATGATGAGAAACGCATGCTTTTTGATTTATATTAGGAGGCGACAGCTTCGAATGTAATCTGACTGACTTTCATTGTTCCTTCATCCCACCGATAATGTAAAATAGCAGTGCCTACTGCTTCACCATCGGCTAATTGAGCCGCCACTTCTGCTGTTAATGTCTGATCTTCACCTACATGATAATCAATAATATTACCGAATTGTGGTAACTCATTCCGATCGGTAGGGTCTAAAGGCAATTCTACCGCAGGTTGATCTGTCACATTGGCGTTGACCAGAGATTTGCCAGACTTATGCACCACAGAAAAAGAAACATGAGCTTTGGTATATGCCAGTGCATCTTCCACTGCTACTTCTGTCTGCTGTTTTGGTTCAATCACATGGGCTTCGGATATGTATACCCCTGTTCCATAGCCTTTTGTCGTGATTACAATAATCTCTGCTTGCCCGTCTCCATTCAAATCTTGTTCATGAATCATCGGTTCATAACCCGGGTTGCTTACTGTCTCCCAGTCATAATGTTGCGCTTGCTCGCCTTGACCTTCATCAATCGCTATATTGTGATAGAGCCCATCTTTTTCTTCACTCGCATAGAGACTGATCTTGCCTTCTTGAACCAATGGCGCAACTGACGCTTCAACAGATGGAGTCGACTTCTGAATCGATGCGCTTGGGTTAAACGCACATCCGGTCGCTTCCAACAGTAAAATAGTAGCAAATACCGTCATTTTCCGCCGATGGTTCATAGCTTCCCTCCTTTATTTCTGAATCTGATCTTCGTCAAAATATTCTTCAAGCGTTAGATTTTTAGCTGTTACATCTTCCGCTAATTCTTTACCAATATAACGAATATGCCACGGTTCCCATGTATAGCCGGTAATCGCATCTGCACCTTTTTTGTAGCGAATCACGAATCCGTACTCTGCTGCATGTTTGGCTAACCATTTGCCTTCTGCGGTTGCTCCGAAAGACTGCTCCAGACCATAACCGATACCCGGGCCTGATACGTCAATCGCTAGACCAGTCTGGTGCTCACTTGTTCCTGGCTTCGCACTCACACGATCGGTATAAGCTTGACCTTTGGTCGCTACATTATTATTGTAGATCGTCACCTGACGCTTATATGAACGGTAACCAGACACAGCTCTTAGATCAAGCCCTGCTTTTTTGGATGCAGCAAATAGTTTTTCTAATGCGTCTGCGGCTTCTTTACGCATATGACTTTTTTCTAATACACCATCATAAGAGAACGCTACTTTGGGTACTACCAAATCTGGCGGAATATACCCATCTGGTAATGACCGCTTTTTGTTCACAATCACAGTCATCGACTCAGGGTTGGTAATCACCATTTTTCCGTTCATCTTTTTAATAGTCGATTGAAGCGAACTGTCTTCACGCTGTTGTAGTAATGTATCACCTGTGCTATTGGTCGTGCTTGCTGTTGTTGCATTTGCACTGGATGTGCCTGTTGTCTGTGCTGATGAAGATGGTGTCTGGGTAGTTGCATTAGATGTATTGCTTGCCGATGTTGGAGCTGTCGTAGCTGATTGCTCTGCGCTTGCTCCACAACCTGCCAATAGTACTCCTGATAACAGCACACTGGCTGGAATAATCATATTCCACTGCACACGTAGTGGCTTTTTGGTATTCATTCTAAAACTCCTTTATTTTGCAAAATGACTCCGCATCATACGTTCTGCCACTTGTTTACGAACTTCTTGATAACCTGTACTTGCTCCTTGAACGCCTGGTAATAATGCTTCGATATCTGGTAATTGTAACTCTTTATTTTCGACAAATGGAATTAATTTTTTGGCAGTGGCACCTTCTAGTTGTTTGTTCCATTGTTTGTTGGATTTATTCAAATATGCTTCTACTTCTGCCAGACCTTCTCCGGGTTGATGCAATGTTCCAGCGGTAGCCGCTTCTGCCAGTAAACTGCCTAGATTAGGTTCATCGGAAAAAGATTGTCCCGCCATTGTCCCATCTTCTATAGCAAATTCACTTTGGGCTTGAGCCGATACTTGCTGTCCCCAGATATGGAAAATATCTTTGGATAATGCTTGTGGACTCCACCCTGCCAATTCCCATGCAAGCAATGGGTTAGCCGATAATCGTTCACCAGAGTAATCGATGAGAGCTTGCACTTGAAAGTTTTGTTGTTCTGATGAACTTTCCACTTGATGCACAGGTAGATCGATAGTAGAAGACGATTGGTCTTTGACATAAGGCGTATACAGCAGTAAATCTTCTCCAGCTCCAGACCATTCATGTACATCTTGAAGCACATGTTTGGGCATAAGCTCAATCTCTTTGGCTGTTGTTGAAGAAGGAGACTCCATATTCAGCAATAGATACATACTCCATGCTGAAGCACTTAACGATTGAAGCATTTTTTGCTTTTCTTCTTCAGCAGGAAGATCGATATGCAATATCACTTTCGACTCTGCTGTAGGTTTGGCTGTAGCTGGATACACATCAGCCTGAATCTGCCCTGTATCAACTTGCCAGTTGCTTACTGTCCATTCTGTAGTACTCATTCGTCAGCTCCCCATTCCGCAGATTGAAGAGATACCAGTTGCTTCAATTCTTCGTCTGACATTTCGGTTAGCCATTGTTCGCCTGTACCGATTACTTGCTCTGCCAGTGTTTTTTTACTTTCTATCAATTCATCAATACGCTCTTCTAGTGTACCCTGACAGATCAACTTATGCACCTGTACATTACGACGCTGTCCGATACGGAATACACGGTCTGTCGCTTGATTCTCTACAGCAGGATTCCACCAACGATCATAGTGAATAACATGATTCGCTCGTGTTAGATTTAACCCGACTCCACCTGCTTTGAGAGATAGTACAAATAACGGTGGCCCTTGATCATTTTGAAAAGCATCGATCATTTCGTCACGCAATACTTTGCTGACTCCACCATGTAAAAAGAACGGTTCTTGTCCGTAATGCTTACTCAAGCGTGCAGTTAGTAATTCACCCATTTCAACATACTGGGTAAAGACCAGCGCAGATTCTCCACTATCTCGAATCATATCGAGTAATTCGATCAACCGTGCCATTTTACCGGAACGCTCTTGCTTGGACGTATCTGGCTTACCATTGCTAGCTACCAGATGAGGATGATCGCAAATCTGCTTCAATTTAGTCAATGAAGACAACACGATTCCTTTACGTGTAATGCCGCCACTGCTTCCCATCCGTCCTAACATTTCAGATACAACACTTTGATACAGACCTGCTTGTTCAACTGTCATATAACAATACGATTTCAATTCAATCTTATCCGGTAGATCACGGCGAATATCAGGATCACTTTTGAGACGACGCAACATAAATGGAGCAACTAATTTGCGCAATGTCTGTAAGCGACTCTCCATTTCGACTCCAGACGCATTATACGTCTGACGGAAAGAAGAAGAGGTACCCAGATAACCCGGATTCAAGAATTGGAATATCGACCATAACTCACTTAGACGATTTTCTACAGGTGTCCCTGTCATCGCTATTCGGTGAGGTGCATTAAGTTTCATTACACTTTGCGCTTGTTTGGTACGGTAATTTTTAATATATTGTGCTTCGTCTAATACGATCGAAGCCCAGTGGACTTCACGTAAATCTTCACCATCTCGTCCTGCTAGATGATACGTAGTTAGTACGATATCATGTGATCTAGCTTCCTGAAGAAATTCTTCGCCGCGTGGACGACGACTGCCATGATGAATATACAGATTCATTTCAGGAGCAAATCGTTCTAATTCACGTTGCCAGTTCCCGAGTAGAGAAGTCGGGCATACGATTAGACGTGGGCCTGCGGCAGGTTGATCGAGCATACAAGTAATCACCTGTACTGTTTTACCAAGTCCCATATCATCCGCCAGACAAGCTCCGAATCCTAGATCACGCATAGCGGCAAGCCACTGGAATCCTCGTTCTTGATAAGGACGAAGTGTACCATGTAGACCTTCAGGTACTTCACGCACTGGAATATCACGCCAGGCATTGCCTTCCATCAGACCATTAAGTAATGATCCGGTCTCGATCTCAAAAATATGCAGACCATTCCATGAATTTTCATCTTCATCCGCATAGATATGCATCAATTCATTAAATGAAATTTCGCCTTCTTCATGACGACGGATAAAGCGTAACACCTGACGAATCTCGGTCAGATCGACTTCGATCCATCCACCATCGAAAGGAATCAAAGGCACACCGTTTTTAGCAATTTCTGCGAGTTCGGCGGCTGTTAATGTTTTGCCATCTAGCACAGCTTCCGGTTCAAAAGCCACCATCTGATTCATGCCCAGACGGGATGTTTCTTCAGGGCCACGACTGCTGTCTTGCGGTGTTTTGAGTTTTAATTTGACTCCGCTACGGCGCTTACCTTCTCTTGTCCAACGTGAAGGAATCTGTACAGCTACGCCGGATTTGCGCAATCGAGGCACATCTTCTTTCAGAAACGTATATACATCCGCCGCTTCCATATATCCACCTTCAGGGCTGGACACTTCTAGAAATGAAGCGACAATCGGTGAGCGCTCTGCGGCTTGACCGAGCTGAATCAAAATATGCTGTTGCACATTCTCATACGTACGACCACGCACGACTAGCTCTGCATCTCCATGTTTCCACAATACACCGACAGGTATCAAAATAGCTGCGTCAGATTCATCATCTGCCCAGAAAGACATACGCCATTCTTGAGTATTTGAATACATCGCTTGTTCCGCAGGAGTAGCATCTGCTGAGACTGGTGGTTCTAATCGCACAACCAGACGCAATTCTCCTTTGCGTTCTTCTACATTTTCCACTTCTGGAACAGGTACTGCTGCTCCATTATGTTCACGAATCTGTTGAGCCAGTTCAGCCATATCATCGGCGGTTCCTTGCACTGCTAGATCGCCTGTAGCATCGAACATCGAATTCCACCATAGATGAGCTTGAGGTGAAGTTCCCCGGCGGTATGCCGCCATATAAGCTCTAAATTTCCCGTAACCTGCATCCCGGAACATACGCCGAATCTCAGCATCCATCACTGCTACTAAAAATGAGTGCAGAACATCTGCGCGCGCTTGTGCAGGACGATCCGGTTCTGAAGCAGGAAATAATGACAATGCCGATAATCCTATCATCGGAATAGCATCTGCTAATTTGACAAACATTTCACGGTCTTCCCCTTGTAAAAGAGGTTTCCATGTTCCATGTAATGTAGCTTGAGCACTACGGCGACCTGTTCCTGCAATCACTGTACTATCCGGCAAAATTTTACCTTCACGCAACAGCTTTTGAGCAAATTGAACAGCTTTGTGCCAGTAGCGCATCTCTCCGCCTGGTGTAATGCCTTGACGTGCTAATAATGCTTCATCCCAATTGAGTAGCAAATCATACGCTTGCTCAGGGGACAAAGCTAATCCTTCGACCATTCGGCCTGGCAGACGTTTACTTCTACCTGCACGACGTGTAGGTGCTTCTTTTGCATTGGTATTTCCCGAAGGACCAAACTTCAATTCAGCCAGACGTAATCCAGACTGTGCAAAAGGTTTGCGACCAATAGGCATTTCCAGACGACGCATGACTTTCATCCAAGCATCGACCTTAGGTTCAGACATTTCACCGGAAAAACAAAAAAATACGTCTCCGATCCATATTCCATATAACGGTTGATCCATCTTTGTCTCCCGTCCATCTCAGTTACGTTTTCATAATAAGTGCTTATCTATACCAGCACGACTAAGTTTAATGAGAAAAATGATTTGAGCACCAAAATTCTGACAAACAGCAATAATCTTTGTCAGAGTAGGTATCTTATCTATTATAAGGGTGGATGTCCGAAAATTCCAGATTTCCAACTAAAAAGACTGAGATTCATTTTAAAAATCTTAAAATTGCAATCTAGAACATCAAATTATCCACTATACAATCAAGTTCATTCCAAAAAGCTTTTAAAGTAGCAAAGCTTCTGAAGCTAAAATAAATGAGTGTTCAGTGAATTGCTGAATCACAATGAAGACAAACCAAAAACACACGAATTACGCTCCCTAGCGTATCCGTGTGTTTCTCTTTTAGACCTGAATATATTATTTTCGGGTACATTTTATCGTTGTTATGTTACATGGTATTGCAGCACAGGCGCTTCCTGCTCACCGCCTACTATATCGACGAGTGCTTGAAACAAATTAGGCGGATACTCTGCAATCCGGTGACATAGATATAGATACCACTCCTGCCCATAGGTCAAATAAATACGTACAGGGTAACCTTGCTCGCGTAACTTCACGCACAGTTCTGGACGAATCCCATACAATAGCTCTAGCTCAACCGAAGCCGCTTCTTTGGAGTCATATTGCAATAATCGAGTGATTAGCGCTTCATCATGCGTAGCAATAGAAATATGACAGCCCCGCTGTACGGCTAACTCGAATAGCTCTTCATACCGCTGATCTAGCTCTGCTGAACGTGAAAGTGCAATCGTATCTGGCTCCTCGTATGCTCCTTTAACAATTCGTACACGTGTATCTTTAGCTAGCACATCTAATGCATCGCTTGATGTCCGATTCAGCTGTGCTTGTAACGTAATACCAATCAGCGGATAGATTGCTACCGCTTGGCGATAGACCTCCAAGATCGACTCCGTTTTCGCCGACTCTTCCATGCTAATAAATAGCTCGATTGTATACCTCTGCGATAACTCCCCTAACTCTAGGAGATGACGAAGCGCTAGCTCACGATCTACAAGCAGACCAATATGTGACAGGTCAAACGAGACACGTCCACGCATTCCCTGCTTCCCCATCTCAAGGATTAATCCGATAAGCTCTTGTTGTGCCTGCTGACAGGCTGCAACCGATAATGTATTTTCACCGATGTATTCTAGCGATATCGCATAACCATAGTCTATCAGCTGATTAGCCACCTCTAACGCTTGCGACCGCTCTTCTCCTGTCACATAACGTGCTGCTGCACGCTGTAGTAGGGCATAGCTAGACGGATTATGCTCTATATATCCTTTAATATCTGGACGACGTGCAATCGCCTTTAGCGCCGCGGATGCTTGTGTAGCAAGTCGCTGCTCACGCTCTCTCATTTGATCCATCATTCATCACTCCTCTTCCCTATACACTAGCGAAAAGGAAAAGAGAATTATTGTACAAAATTGCTATGTAGCTACTTTTCTATACAAATCTTATACTTTAAGTTCACAAGTCAAACCATAACTAGCTTCATTACAATGCACCCCACCCTAAGTAACCGAAACTTTATATTTTCGCGGTGTAACTCCAACGACACGCGTAAACATCCGGGTAAAATGACTCTGATCATAAAATCCGGCTTCTGTTGCTACCTCTACAATAGGACGCTGGCGATGTAGCTCTGTTTTGGCATAATTAATACGTAGCAGATTTTGGTAGACGTGTGGTGGTACGTGTTGCCACTGTTTAAACAGTCGAATCAAGTGAAAACGGCTAATGGATGTGACCTGCTCCAACTCTTCTAACAGGATCGGACGATGGAAGTTCGCATGTAAATACTCCTGTACAATCCCAACATATTTGCGGTCAGCTGGTGAGGTCATGTTTTGGTGCTCCAGATCGCCATGCTCACTACGCGTAAGTTGCTGTAGCAATCCAATCAATGCCGTTTCCGTTTCAAGTGGTTCATTCCCATTCATTAGTGAGTTCATCGTCTGCTGCATCTGCATCGTACAATCTTGATTTTTCTGTGTGGACAGCAAATAAGGAATATCGATCTGTGCCAATTCCTGCTGCTCCATGCCTTCTAGCCATTTCGGATCAATAAAAAGCATATCATAGCTCCATTTTAGTCCTTGCTTCGGATGACAAGCATGTAGCATATGCGGAGGAAAACTAATCATACGACCTGCTTCTACTTCCCACAGCTTACCATCACACCATGCCTCCGTATGCCCATGATGAATCAGACCGATTGAATATTCCTCATGAAAATGTCGATGATAGGTTAGTTCATCCGCATAGCAACGCTTACCTTCTACAAAGGGAAGCTGGAGATTGCGATAAAAAGATACATCCGCCATGAACTCCTCTCCTTTCATCTGTTTATTTACTGCTAGTATAAAAAAAGGATAGACACAGGCAATTATGCCCTGCTAATCTTTACTTGGATATTAGCCTATGTTATTCTTCGTTGTTATTGTAGCTCGTTTAAATGTACTATATTACATCTTTATCTAACATAATGGTACATGAAAAAAGAGAAATCTCTACTGTACACCTAATGTAACGTATAGATTCATCATGTGATTAGATCAGTCATGCTTTATGCAAAACAAGATAAACATCCAATAAAATCAAACTTACAGTGAAACAATCGTGAATTCAAAGGTCATATTCGTTTTAGACGGAATTTGGTACTCGTCATGGATCAGAGCATACTGGCTATCTACGTTATCAGCTATATCATGCTGATGATAAGCTGTCTATAAAATAGGAGTATAGAAAGAGAGGTTGTTATGCGAAAAAGACTTGAAGTGATTGCGACTACTCCAGAAGATGCGATGATTGCAGAGCAAGCAGGTGCAGATCGGATCGAACTGATCGCCGCTCAACAAGAAGGTGGACTCACACCTAGTCTCGGAATCATCGAATATATTACTGAAACGGTACATATTCCGGTTAATGTGATGGTGCGTCCTCATAGTCGTCATTTTCGATATGATCATGCGGAACTAAACAGTATGATACGAGATATTCGTCATATCTCCCGTACAGGTGCAACAGCGATAGTAACCGGCGTTCTGACTGAGGATAGACAGATTGATACGAACGCTTTAGAACGATTGCTGGATGCAGCAGATGGCAAGCCTTTTACGTTCCATCGTGCGTTTGACGAATTGGATGATCTGGAGCGCGGTCTGGATATGTTGTCACGCTATCCTCAGATTACTCATATTTTAACGTCTGGTGGTCAACCTTCTGTGCTACAAGCTGTTGATCAGATGATTGCCCTGAATCGCTTAGCTATACAGTACCCGATACAATTGATTGCTGGAGCAGGATTAACTTTGCAGAGTCTGGCTGATTTTGTTACACATACTTCGATACAAGAAGTTCATTTGGGTAGTGCTGTACGTATCCATAGCGATATCAATCTTGCTCTTGATCCTGTACGTATCGCCCAAGCACAGCAATTATTACAAGCTAGCATTTAACATCGCAATCCGAGCGGCTCCTACCATGCCTGCATGATTACCTAGTTGTGCAGGCATCAATAATACCGGTCTACCACCTAATTCTTGAATACGCTGAAGCAATAATTCCCACCACGTTCCACGTGTAACAATGATGCCACCACCGATAATAATCGCTTGTGGATCAAAGATTTGATCCATATTAATAATCGTATTTGCAAGATCATTAATCCAACCATCTAATACATAAAGTGCTTCTGTTGTGCCTTGCTTCGCTTCTCTCATCAACGTATACGCATTCCAGCCCGGTACATATTCATCTGCGCGCCGATGTAGAGCTGTTCCTGATATATACTGTTCTACACATCCTTTTTTACCGCAATTACAAGGCAGACCGCCTGGATGCAGAATCATATGCCCTAATTCACCTGCGCCTCCATACTGACCGGAGATCACTTCACCATAATGAACAAGTGCACCGCCAACTCCTGTTCCTATCGTTAACATAATCGAAGATTGCACATGAGAAGCCGCACCAATCCAGTCTTCGCCTGCCGCCGCTGCATGAGCATCATTAACAATCCATGTCGGTAGTCCTGTTGAAGCTGTAACTAATTCAGCCAAGCGCATACCTTTCCAACCTGGCAAATTATCTGTCGCATCAATGACAATTCCGCTTTCTCGATCGATTCGACCGGCAGAGCCTATACCGATACCATGAATCGTAATAAAGCGTTGTTTGACACTATCATAGACAATACTTTTTAATTCATTAGCGATATACAGCACTCGTCCTAAAATAAATTCAGCCCCTTGTTCTGCTTGCGTAGGCAATTCCATACGTTCTATCATCTGCCCTTGCTCATTCACCAAGGCACCTTTGATGCCAGTACCTCCTATATCTATCCCTATCCAGCATGATTGCATGTGTTCATCTCCGTTTTTTTTAGATTTCTATGTAGTTGTATACTATAAAATAAATGTTTTTTCAGGTCATTTTAGTCTGTTGGTTTTTCTTTATCTGGATATGCACTATTTTTCAATCCATTTTTAGAGTTATCATCATTATCGTCTTTTCAGCAAAAATAATGAGTAAAAATTAAGATATTGTCTATCTATCATAACATTAAAAAAAGGTCACTTCCTTCACCAATCTCTGTGAAAGAAATGACCTTTTTTTAGACTTTTAGAACCAATTCATTTTGCTCTGTATCAGATACTTGAATCAAAATATCTCCACTATCTTCATCGATACTCCAACCTGATTTTCCTTCAGCAAGATCGTCTAGCGAAATACGATCTAATCCTACAATCTCTGTCGGTTGAAACTCCGGTTGACGCAGTGTAAAGCGTAACTGATCACGAACAGCTACATACTGTCTATTTGCATAACGGATCGACAATCGCAATTCATCCTGTCCACCACATGCACGAATATCAAGTTTCGAATGATTACCATTTTCATAAGCAAATGTCTCTCCATCATCTTCATACAGGCTATACTCTGCTGTAAATGAAGCATCTGCAACAGCACCATAGATATGGAAAGTAATGGATTCATCTGCCTGATCGCCTGTGTATTGACGTAGCGATCCTTCAACTACAATCGAACCTGCACGGATAAACATCGGCAATACATCTAGCGGAGCATCCACCAGAATATGTCTGCCACCTTCGTGACGCTCGCCTGTCCAATAATCATGCCATGTTCCTTCAGGTAAATACACTGCGCGACAATACGTATCCGGTCGGTAAATCGGAGCAATCAACACGTCTGACCCAACTAAAAATTGATCGCAAAGATTAGTAACCTGCGGATCGCGTGGATATTCTAGAATCAATGGACGAATGATCGGCATTCCTGTCTGCGCGGCTTCATGGAACAGATTATATAAATGGGGTAACCAGCGGTAACGCAGTCCGATATATTCTCGTAAAATGCTTTCCGTCTGCTCGCCAAACGACCACGGTTCTTGACGTGCTGTACCAAGTGACGAATGATTACGACAATACGGGAAAAAGGCTCCCATCTGTGTCCAGCGTACAAGCAATTGATCTGAAGTATGATGCGCAAATCCACCGATATCCGGCCCGGCAAAAGGTAACCCTGACAATCCCATATTAAGTACCATTGGAATCGCCATCGCCATATGCTCCCAGAAACTGCGATTATCCCCTGTCCAGATTGCCGCATACCGCTGAATTCCTGAATAACCTGCACGTGTCAAAATAAAAGGACGACGTCCATTCATATTGTTTTTCATACCTTCATACGTCGCTTTGGACATCAGTAATCCATACAAATTATGCAGTTCTTCATGTGTCATCGGTTTACCATTATTTTTATGAATAACATCCAGATCCATTGTTTTGAGTGTATTAAATACAGCAGGTTCGTTCATATCGTTCCAGATGCCTTCAATACCAAGCGATGTATAGTAGTCGTGCAGTTGTCCCCACCACTCTGCTGTTCTATTATCGGTGAAATCAGGAAAAGCACTGGTTCCTGGCCATACATCTCCGAAATAAATATCTCCTTCTAAGTAACGACAAAAATGATCTTCCTGCACTCCTTCACGATAGACCGGATATTTAGGATCTTTTTTCACTCCGGGATCGACAATCGGCACGATGCGAATACCCATTTCTTTTAGTTCCGCGATCATTTCTTTTGGATTCGGAAAACGAATTTTATCAAATGTAAATACACGATAGCCTTCCATATAGTGAATATCCAGATAGATCACATCACAAGGAATTTGTTTTTCCCGAAAATCACGAGCTAACTGCATCACTTCACTCTGATTCATATAGCTATAACGAGATTGATGATATCCAAGCGCCCATTTAGGAGGCAACGAAATCCGTCCAGTCATCGATGTATAACGACGAACCACATCTTTCAATTCCGGTCCATAAATAAAATAAATATCATATTGCCCTGTAGAACATCCAATCGTATAGGCTACTCCATGTGAACGCATATCAAAATCAGAACGTCCCGGATTGTCTAGAAATATACCGTATGTCGTCTCCCCTTGCATATGCAATAGTAAGGGAATTGATTCATATAGCGCTTCGATCTCTGGCATATGAGGAGCATAGACATCGGTATTCCACATCGTATAGCGCTCACCACGTTTATCCAAAAAGCTAGATTTCTCACCTAATCCGTAAAAATGAGAACCTTCCTGCATATTGAACAAACCATTGATCGCACCCCGAGGGCTCCAACTGACGGTTTCTTGACGCGCAATTTCATTTCCATCTTTATCTAACACCGTTAGTGCAAACGTTTGCCTATTGAGCAAAACTTGAATAAGCGATGTTGTAAAAACCAGGTTTTCTTCATTTTCTTCGACTTCAGGTTGCGATGTTTCACTGCGAGGTAATACAGCTATTGTTGTTGATAAATCAGGATATTCTCCTTGAAATACTTTAAAGCGAAATTCTCCCTCAGACAAAAAAATCAGTGCGGCATGACTACGTTCTCCGTAACAAAGATAAGCTCCATTATGCTCTTGCCAGCGAATCATATGTCCAAATGAGTTCCATGTTTCCTGTACAACAGGTAATCCTGCCTTGTCCGGGTGTATCGCTTCGCTTGTATCTTCCATTCTACTGTTCCCCTCCGCTGTTGGATGTTGGTAGACATGTAGAGACCTTTGATGTAGATCAGGCTTGTATCTATTGCTCGCTTCGCCTGATCTACCCAAAGATATATTCATGTCAGACTATCTTAATTGCAAATTAACCCATTCTGCTTGCATTTGTTCCAGCATTTCATCTCTGGTCAATTCTCCAGCGATATAAGCTTGAATCGTACTGCCGTAATCTTTGGTTAATCCTGTTGCAAATCGTGGGAATACCCATTGGAGCGTTTTGCCTGCTTCATTGTATTTCACAATATCCGAACCGATAGGGCCTAGCTGTTTATCGGTCGTTGGAATACTTTTGAAAGCAGGTATAAATTTAAATTCGTCAGTGATATAGTGTTTTCCTGTATCTGAAGTCACTAACCAATTTAAAAATTCTTTGGCTTCTGCTTTGACCGGTGAATTTTTGTTCACGACCCAGTTGTTCGGCACGCTTACAAATAGACGATCATTCTCTTGTTTGTCATTATTGATCGGAATCGGCATTAGACCAATATTCATATTTGGCTTAATTCCATCAATCTGTACTTGTGTCCAGTTCCCTTGTTGCATCATCGCTGCTTTGCCATTTGCAAACAATGTTACCTGTGTATTGTAATCAGTTGTTAAAGGATTACTATTTCCGTATTTTACCATAAGATCGACCAGATTCAACCAATCTGTAAATTTCTCATTTCCCGGTATTTGCGCTGTACCTGCATCCAATTGTTGCAAGAATTGTACCGGATCTTTCTGATGAGCAAATGGAATATTGGAATTATGATTACCCAGTACCCACCACTCTTGGAATGCATTTGAGAATGGAATATAACCAGCGGCTTTGAGTTTTTCGCAGACTGCTTGTAATTCTTCTAACGTAGTAGGTAACTGTTTAATGCCTACTTTATCAAAAATATCTTTGTTATAAATAAATCCATATCCTTCTAGACCAATCGGCTGACCATAGATGTGTCCATCACGACTAATCGATTCTTTGGCTCCATCGACCAGATCGCTTACCCACGGCTGATCAGACAAATCTTCCATATATTCAAACCAGAGATTCATTTCTTCATATCCACCATTGCTGAAAATATCAGGTTCATCACCTGAAGCGAATTTGGCTTTGAGCGAAGCCGCATAATCACTACCACCACCGACAGACTGAATATCTAACTTCACGCCCGGATGAGTTTTCTCGTATTCTACTTTTAATTTGGCAAGAGCGCCGGATATCTCTACTTTATATTGATAAATATGAATCGTCTTGGTTCCACTTGCATCTTCTGTATTCTGATTGCCACAACCGGATAATACGGTCGCTAATCCGAAGAGCAAAGTCAGTGGTAGTAAAAGTATTTTTTTCATACTTCAATCCTCCTGTTTTGCTTATTTCAATTCTGTCTCTATTTCATATTGGATATTCATTTAGGCGCTATAAATATTAACCTTTAACAGATCCTGAAGTGATACCTTCGATAATATACCGTTGCATAAACAGGAAGAAAATAATAATCGGTGTAATACCAAGCACTAGCGCAGGCAATGCCATATCCCATTGCTTCGTGTATTGACCGAAAAAGCTGTATGTTGCGATCGGAATTGTACGTAATTCAGGGCTGGATAAGATAAGAGAAGGCAATAGATAATCGTTCCAGATCCATAATGTATTCAAAATAATAACCGTTACAAACATCGGTTGCATTAACGGACACACGATACGGAAAAAGACACCATAACGTGAAGAACCATCTACACGAGCCGCTTGTTCAATTTCAAGAGGAACCGTTTTGACAAATCCATGGAAAAGAAACACAGACAAAGGTGCACCAAACCCAAGATAGCTTACAATCAATCCATACATACTATTATTAAGACGATATTTGCTCGCCATTTCCATTAATGGCAACATAATTGATTGGAAAGGAATAACCATCGCAGCGACAAAAACAAAAAACAAGATGCGATTAAATAATGATGGATGACGTACCATCTGATAAGCAGCCATCGAACTGATTAATACTAATAATAGATTGCTGACAATCGTCACAATCAATGAATTTTTAAGCGCTGTAGGGAAATCGATAGCTGTCCATGCTTTGGCATAATTGCTCCACAAATACGCTTGAGGCAAGCCTGCTGAATTGGACAAAATATCGGCAAAAGATTTCACTGAATTGACCAGTAGAAAGTAAAAAGGAATCAAGAAGATCAAGCCGACAATCACAACAATAATTTCGAGAATCAGTGTACGAACACCGTATCTTTTTTGAATATCCATTATAGTTCAACCTCCCTGCTTTTCGTCAGACGTACCTGCACACTGGTAATCAGTGCCACAATGACGAAGAAAATAACAGCTTTTGCTGTACCCAATCCTAGACGGTTATTGGTAAAGGCTTCATTGTAAATATCCAGTGCTACCGATTCAGTCGCTTTGAACGGTCCACCATTGGTTAACGCTAAGTTAAGATCGAACATTTTGAACGCCCATGAGATCGCTAAGAACAAGCAGATCGTAATCGCAGGCATAATTAATGGGAAAATAATATGACGCACTACTTGCCAGCGTGTAGCTCCATCAATCTCTGCCGATTCCAAAACATCTTTCGGTACGTTGTTTAACGAAGATATGTAAATAACCATCAAATAACCTGCGGTTTGCCAGACAAAGACGATAACGATACCCCAGAATGAAGTCGCGCGATCACCTAACCAGGGAAGATTAAATAAAGATAACCCTGTAGCTTCACCGACAGCGGCGAAACCTTTGATAAAAATAAACTGCCAGATAAATCCGAGCAACAATCCACCAATCATATTCGGCATAAAGAAAATCGTACGCATCAGATTACGTGTAAATAGTGGCTTCGTCAAAATATAAGCTAAAGCAAACCCTATAACATTGGTAATAATAATGCCTACTACCGTAAAGCGAACGGTAAACCAAAACGCATTACGAAAATCAGGATCTTTGGTAACGATATGTGTGTAATTGCTAAATCCAACCCAGTTGATTGTTTTTGAAATACCATTCCAATCTGTAAATGAATAATACAGACCCAAAATAAATGGAATAATCACAATTAGTGCAAAAAACAAAGTGGCGGGCCCTACAAAAATAATCTGTTGAATCCATTGTGACGCTTTTTTACCGACCATATTCAGTGTCCTCCTTCAAGTCCCTTTTATCAGATGAAACAATCAACATATTGTTATATACCCAAGCTTTGACAAATTGATGACTGTTTTAACAATATTCCTATTCGCAAAATGATAACGCTATCATTTTTACGCTTTTTTAATATGATATTTTAGCACCAACATGCTTCTACTATTACAGTGTTCGAAATAGTGATTGCTGTGTAACTACGCTTTGAAATGGGTATATAGTTAAAGCATTCTGTATACCGAATGTCAGCTTTACATATGATCTCAAAAAATAAGGAGGGACTCCTATTGTCCAAACTCAATACGTACAAATGGCTGAATGTAGTAGCTATTGCGGCGGTATTGGTGATGAATTATCTAGCAGCCACCCTACCACTATTCGGTAGAGGTACAGGTGAAATTTCAGATATGTTTGAAATTCTATTAACACCTGCTAGTTATGCATTTTCCATATGGTCTGTGATCTATCTATTGTTAGTAGGCTTTGTGATTTATCAATTCCGCAATTCTTCTGAAAGTAACGAAGGCATCGAAGCGGTTGGAATCTGGTTAATCATCAATTCATTATGTAATATTATCTGGTTGTTCTTCTGGCATTCGTTGTTAACAGAAATTGCGACAGTGATTATTGTTCTGTTATTATTAACCACGATTGTATTGTATGTACGCACAAGAAGAATTGTTCGTCCATCGGTCGCTCAGATTATTCTGGTCAAATTACCTTTCAGTATTTACATGGGTTGGGTATCGGTTGCTACCATTTTGAATATCGGGATCGTGTTACACAAAAATGATTGGTCTGGTTTTGGACTTCCACCGACTGTCTGGTCAGTCATTGGACTAATCGCCGGTGCATTGATAGCTCTTGTGATAGGATATCGCTATCGTGATAGTATTTATCCGCTTGTCTTTGTATGGGCGTACAGCGCGATTGCATTCAAACATCAAGACTCCCATGGTACTTGGTTAACGGCTATTATTTTAGCAGTAGTGTTGTTTATTTATGCGATTATTATTTTCTTTGTTCGCAATCGTACACGAGATTAATAGAATTGTCATTTTGTCTTTATATACAGAGCCCTTTCTTTTATCGAAGAGAGGGCTCTTGTTGAATTATGTATTTTATATTGAGTTATATATTTTCTATTATCAAAAAAAAAGACATTCTCATCCAACGAGAACGTCTTTTTTAGGTTACACTTAATTATTTTTTCAAAGCGATAACTTCGATCTCAACCAAAGCATCTTTCGGTAGACGAGCGACCTGCACAGCACTACGCGCAGGATAAGGCTCTTTAAAAAATTGACCGTAGATTTCGTTCATAGCTGCGAAATCATTCATGTCTTGTAGAAAGACGGTTGTTTTCACTACTTGATCCAGACTGCTTCCTGCTGCATCCAGAACAGCCGTTACATTTTCAAGAGCGACACGGGCTTGTTCTTGTACGCCTTCTGCTAATTCTCCACTTACAGGATCAAGTCCCAATTGACCTGATGCAAAAATAAACATCCCTGTATCAATCGCTTGTGAATAAGGGCCAAGTGCTCCAGGAGCACGATCGGTAGAAATCGGTTGCTTGCTCATGCGTAATAACCTCTTTTCCTAAAAGTAGTATATGTCTGACATCATTTTAAGCGTGCAGACTGACGTTTGGCAATCCTCACTACGAAGTTAATCTGGTGTAAAGTGCTATAATCATCTTTGCAACAGATCAGGTTGCGTTCAAGTTAACCAGTATACTCGCTGGTTACAACTGATGCGGACTTGGATTTTTTAATACTTTGCGTCCTATCGTTACCGCTAGAACTAACAATAAGACCCCGACAGCCGTCTGAAATCCAAATACTTGCACCCATCTAGGTAAAGGTTCGATCCACTCAAAAATTTTTCCTCCGACCAATGGCCCGATAAAAGAAGTGAGCCCTGTAATCGCCGAATAGACAGCGATAAACATCGGACGATCATTTTTGGGTGTATCGCCTATAATAAAATTGAACGATAGCTGGTTAAATCCACCTACTCCGATTCCAAGTAACATATGAATAATAAGCAGTGCTAACACGACCGGAATAATTGCATTTAGACTCCATGCGATACAAGAAGCCGCAATAAAAGGTAGCGTCCAATACAGCAATGTTTTGTTACTAAAGCGTGCATTCATATTGCCCCAGAAATAAAAACTGATCATCATAAATATCGTTTGTACGACAGTCATCGTTGACGTAATCGAGTAACTGACATGCAATACTTCTAACATCACATACGAGTATAACGGCACTACTAAAGTCTGCAACAATAACCAGAAGGCTAGAAACCATGTTGCTTTCATAAATAAACGATCATAGAGTGGCTTGCGTAACATCGGTACAAACTTCGTCTCTGCTGATCGCTCAAAAGGCGCATCTGGATAAAATAGAAAAATCACTACATTCATCACAACACAGATCCATACAATAATATACAAAATCAGAAAGCCTTGCCCGCCCGGATACTTATCAAGCAAAAAGCCTCCTACAAATAAAGTAATACTTCCTAACGCATTCAAGATCGTATTGCGAATCCCAAAATATCTACCCCGTAATCGTCCGGGAACAATATCCCCAATCAGAGAAGCCCATACGACACCGATCACGGCATTGGCTACGAACGCTGAAATATACAATACGATAAAAGCAGGAACCCAGAGTTCTTTGGTAAAAATAAAGGGAACTAATCCGGTGGCTCCCCATAATACGCGATGCAGAAATACAGATAAAATCAATACCCATTTCCGCTTATGTAAACGTTGGATCAAAAAAGCAACGATCACCTGTCCAACATTTACAAGTGTAGTCAATGCGATTACTAATCCGATTTGTCCTGCGGTTGCTCCAAGATACAATAAAAAACCTGTTAAAAAAGGCCCGCTTAATAATGTGGAAAAGATTGTAGCTGGAATCCCTTCGGTTGTAGCGATTCGTAAATGATTGCGATACATCGAATATCTTCGTTTCTGCAAATTCAAACGGTTGAGTCCAAGAGCACGTCTTCGTTTGATAAGTATCCTCTCCTTTGTACATTACAAAAGATGACTTTGATTACATAAACTTTAGAATGAATTAGGTTTGTTTACCCTCTCTGACAATAACCAAACGTTAATCGCGCTCTTTTTTGGAACATGTATCCGTATTCATTGCAGTACTCATCTAGCATTACAACATTATTAATCTTTTCAAAAAAATCATTGATGAGCATCATAGCAATTCGGAATAGCTGTAATGCTTATACATAGATCGTATACAAGATCATTCTACAGATGGAGGTTGTAGCAGTGGCAGATACAGTGAAAATATACTCCCTTCATGCTCTCGGCTCTCCATACCCAGATATCCGCCTAACATTGTGGCTAGATCGCGACTGATCGACAATCCTAGACCTGTACCTCCATAACGACGAGTAATCGAACTATCTGATTGTTCAAAAGCTTCAAAAATCACTTGATGTTGAGAAGGAGCAATGCCTATCCCTGTATCGTGAACAGAGAATACGATCCATTCACTCTGATCTTCACTATTCCAATGTTTGTGTATACGCAGAGTGACACTGCCTTTTTGAGTAAATTTAAAAGCATTAGTCAGCAGATTACGTAAAATCTGTTGGATTCGCTGAGCATCTGAAAAAATTGTTTCTGGAACATGAGAATCTTGTACAGTGGCAAATGTAATGCCTTTTTTCTGAGCAGTAATTTCAAAATGCATACGCAATACTTCTACTAATTCCCACAATCGTACTTCTTCATACGTAATTTCGAGTTTGCCGGCTTCTACTTTGGATAGATCGAGCACATCATTGATCAATTCCAGCAGGTCTAAGCCGGATTGATAGATCATCTGGCTGTACAGAACCGTTTCTTCTTCTGTACGTTGATCTTCTTTGTCAGCCATCATCTGCGCCAGATTAATAATGCTATTGAGCGGTGTCCGTAATTCGTGAGACATATTTGCCAAAAATTCAGATTTGTATTGAGACACTAACAACAATTGCTTTGCTCGTTCTTCTAACACAAATTGAGTCTGTTGCAGTTCCTCGGTCTGTTGATACAGCAGTTCATTGGCATGTTCAAGTTGTAACATTCGTTGTCGTTCGGTATGAAAATCACGCAATATAAAAACAAATACACCGCTCATTAAGATAGACATCGGTAAGGTAAACGGCATAATTTCGAATAAATAAATACGTATCGGCACAACACCCAGTACAGCAATATCAAACGTATTGATTATATTGACGACAAGCACTGTTATAATCGCTTTGATATGAAGTTTGACTGTACTATTGCGCATCCAAATATTCAGAACCGCACAGACTGCTCCTAGAATAGACAGATTCAATACACCTACAAAAGCCGCCATATCGATGCCAAACGTTAAGCGGGTTAATCCAATACCGACACCGACTAACATAATCACAATAGGTCTAGAATAGACAGCCGCCGCAACAATCAGAGGTAGAAAACGAAGATCAAAAATAACGTTTTCACTTAATCGAAAGCCAAAAAAGCAACTTGCCCAACCAGCAAAAATTAATAAAAAGATTGAACTGACATATTTGATACGTGCCGAAAAACGGATAAGTGCATATTTATAAATAATATTTGCCACATATGCAATGGTGACCATCATCCCCGCATTCATCAGGAAATTCTTTATGAACCCCATATGATCACTCCTGCTTTTAATGTAAAATAAAGTAAAATATATATCACATATTCCAATTTAAATTGTAGCATAGGTACTTCGTTTATTCCTCTTTTATAACCTTTCTCAATTCTGTTATGATGGATATATCTCAATATCAGGAGGTTTTTATTCGCTATGAAATTTCGCGTATCGGCGGTACAATATCGCCTTCACACCATATCTTCTTTTGAAGAATTTGCTGCTCAAGTCACTCATTATGTGAAGACTGCGCAAGAATTTGAAGTAGACTTTATTCTTTTTCCTGAATTTTTTACCACTCAATTATTATCGATTGGTGATGAACATGGACAAGCACTGGGTATTGAGAGATTGCCTGATTTTACTGAAGCTTATGTGCAATTATTTCAACAACTGGCTCAGGAAACAGGTACTCATATTATCGGTGGAACCCATGTGATCGAAAAAGCAGGAAAATTATACAATACAGCTCATTTATTTTATCCAGATGGACGGGTCGCTGTACAACCCAAACTTCATATTACGCCAACCGAAGTGACAGAATGGAATATGTCAGCAGGCGATGGCTTAACTGTATTTGAAACAGATAAAGGAACGATTGCTCTGTTAACCTGTTATGATATTGAATTCCCTGAAATTGTGCGTATGGCAAAAGCAAAAGGTGCAGATGTGATTTTCTGTCCGTCTTGTACCGATGATCGTCATGGCTTCCATCGTGTTCGTTACACCAGTCATGCTCGTGCTGTCGAGAATCAAGTCTATGTAGTTACAACGGGTACAGTCGGTTCTTTACCAACAGTAGACTTTATGCGTGGCAACTTCGGACAAGCGGCTGTGATTACGCCGAATGATGTTCCTTTTCCACCACGTGGTATTCTAGTGGAAGGCGAGATCAATGATGATATGATCGTGACCGCTGACCTTGATCTGGAACTGTTATATCAAGTCCGTGAAAAAGGCTCTGTCACTACATGGCGTGATCGGCGTACAGATTTGTATACCGATTGGTCTTAACATATGACGATGAATGAAGGTACTCTTCCATCATATTATAAATCATGTTATGTATTCCATAACCGCACCCCATATCCTGCTATTGTCCGGTCATATACACAAAAAGATTTTGAACATTTAATAGAGATTCAGCGTGCTGCTTTTCCACCACCATATCCTTCCGAGCTATGGTGGAATACCGAGCAACTGCATGAACATATAACACGCTTTCCTCAAGGTGCACTTTGTATTGAAATTGATGGTGTGCTGGCAGGTTCAATGACTTCATTATTGATTGATTTCGACCCTAATCATCCACAACACACCTGGGAAGAAGTCACAGATAACGGGTATATTCGCAATCATCAACCGACAGGAGATACATTGTACGTTGCCGATTTATGTGTACATCCTCATTATCGGCAATGGGGGCTTGGTAAATTACTCATGCAGTCCATGTATGAAGTCGTCACTGCGATGGGGCTTACACGATTACTGGGTGCAGGTCGTATGCCCGGTTATCATCAGGTCGCTCAGGACTATACACCACAGCAGTATGTAGAAGCGATCACGCAAGGAGCATTGTATGATCCTGTCATATCATTTCTACTACGGTGTGGACGAACACCGCTCACGATTATCGAACATTATTTAGACGATGAAGAATCACTCCATTATGCTGTGTTGATGGAATGGCAGAATCCGCTCCTAATTACACGTAACTTGAAAGGATGACTATACTGATGGAATTTGTACGTATTACGAATATTGAAGATCCTTTATTTGCAGATATGCATGGTTTGATGGGACGTATTTTCCCGGCAGAAGAAGTATTATCGTTTGATCTATGGAAAGAACCGTTAGAAGATCCGGGTATTCGTGTTTTTGTAGCTGTACATGAAGGCAAAGTCGTAGGAGCTACCGAGTACCGTTATTACGAAGATGATAACGTGGCGATGACTGATTTTACGATTATCGGCGAACCGGGATTAGGTATCGGAGCTTTTCTAGCTAATCAACGTCAAGCTGATCTACAACAAGTCGCTAGCGAAGCAGGCAAAGAATTATTCGGGATGTTCGCTGAAATCTACGATCCTTACCGTATCGAACATCATGAATTCGGTGGCATCAAACCGATGGACCCTTTTGTCCGTCGTGAAGTTCTGTCTCATCTGGGTTATCGCAAACTAGACTTCCCTTATATTCACCCATCATGGAACAACGATGGCGAAGCTGTATCTGAACTCGATTTCTGCTTTCTAGCCTATGATCCAACGACTACATCTCTACCTGGATCACTAATCGAAAAGTTCCTACGTCGCTATTACGCCGTTCTCGCTCAAAAACCAGAAGCATGGGAACAAATGGTCACCCAAGTCGGTCAACGCTCCCAAGTTGCCCTACTCCCACTCTAAATCTATTTATAAAAAAATAAAAAAGCTGATGCAAAGCGGTCCACTCTCCCCTTTGTCATCAGCTTTTTACTTTTCATATGTAGTATTTTATACGTAATATTTTCAAATGTAATATATCTTAATTTTATTCCTACTTAAAAGTAAACCATCCCTTCATTCTATCCGTACATAAAGTATAACTCTTTCTATCACACAGACTATATCCTAATATCTTTTTAAATATTTATCTCTCTACAAATTCATATGTCTTATATACTTTTTCTATCTCTTTCCTAACTCAATTTTTTTGACTCACCCTGCCACTCCCACAGCGGCAGAGCCGCAAGAAAATCATTACTGTATGCTCCAGCACGTAGTGAGCGAAGAGAAGGGGAATCTTCTGAAAGTCGCCTTTGAACGGTGATCCCCACCGCATAGCGGTTATTCAAGGGATCATCGTTCACCAGCGACGCCAAGAAGATCCCCTTCTCGCAGCGCCTCACCACGCGCCCCCAGCATTCCAATCATTTTCCCATTACAAATGAATAAGGCGATTGTGATATCCCCGATTAAGGATATTACAATCGCCCTTTATGTTATGTGCCATCTATGTCGTTGTTAGTCACATGCAAGACCAATTCTACGATACTTTGACCATTCTGGCAAGTCTAAATTGCAAAATTATAAATACACAGCTTATAACAACGTGTTATTAGCATCATTTTCGTAATGACGTTTGCTCCACGTATTGTACTCTTCTTCAGCTGCTTCTTTACTATGACCGTAACGTTCTTGCAATTTTCCGATAAACTTCTCTTTTTCACCGTTGATCACATCTAGATCGTCATCCGTCAATTTACCCCACTGCTTCTTCGCTTCACCTTTAAATTGTGTCCATTTACCTTTGATAATATCATCATTCATTGTTATTCGCTCCTTTATCATTTTGGGTTGGATCAACATTGATAGGTATAGATATGCCGATCAGATGCTGATACTGACTTATTTGACTCAAAGCACATCCATATGAAAATTGTGGTACAATAAAATAAATAGATAGCCTACCTAAATAAAAAGATAATATTCACTTGCTTGTTGAGCCTATAGCGTTTATTATCCATACTCAAGGCATACAACCTGTTGAAGGATTGATATATAAGCTATCCTACGTTGTATTTAACCTGACCTTTTACTTCTGAATCGTTAGGGTAGTGTAAGGAGTTAGAGGTTAAATGATAGTATGAAGTATTGAATTTATTATAGGCGATTAGGTGGTATAACGAAGTTATGAGAAACATTTGGAATATTTATAAAAGTGATTGGAAAAACATTTTCGGTGTATCTACAGGTATTTTGTTAGTCATTGCGATTATGTTATTACCTTCGGTATACGCGTGGTTTAACCTCAAAGCGATGTGGGACCCGTACAGCAATACGTCAGGTATCAAAATTGCCATCACTTCTCAAGATAAAGGAACCACAATTGAAGGAAAAGAGATTAATGTCGGTGATCAAGTACTGGAGAATCTGAAAAAGAACACGACATTAGGGTGGACGTTTGTAGATGAAGATACCGCTAGACATGGTGTTGATACAGGCGAATATTATGCCAGCCTACTTATTCCATCTGACTTTTCCAAAAAAATTGGCAGTATTCTAACCGATAATCCGGTAAAGCCTAAAATTATCTATACTGTAAACGAAAAAATCAGTGCAGTTGCGCCCAAAATTACTGATAAAGGTGCTACTACGATTACACAACAGATCAGCGATGAATTTGTAGAAACCGCCAGTGAAGCAGTGCTTACCAAAATGCAAGACGCTGGAATCAAATTCGAAGAAGAACTTCCAACGATTCGCAATATTGAAAACAAAATTTTGACAGTAGAAGCACGCTTACCAGAGATTGATGAATTTGCGGATAAAGCTTTAGAGCTAGAGAAAAAGCTTCCACAAATCGATGCTCAAGCACAAAAAATTGTCGCTTTGCAAAAACGAATTCCTGAGATCGAAGCCGCCGGTAATATGATTCTCAAAGTAGAAGATAATCTGCCGAAGATCAAAGAAGCAGGCAATCAGATTTTATTGTTACAAAAACGATTACCCGAAATTCAAGCCGCCGCAGATAAAGTGAGCGAACTTGATAAAAACTTTTACAAAGTAGAAGATGCACTCAACCAAGCGATTGAGGATGCTGACAAATTATCCGGTATTATTACAGCTGCTCAAGAAGCATTGCCAAAAGTAAAAGAAATTACAGATATCAGCGCTGATTTTACCAATCGAGTTAATACTTTTTTAGATGAAAATGATGGTGCTTTTGATTCAGTGGCACCGATTATTCGTCAAAATTTAGTTCTGTTACAACAAACAGCCGATGCGACTACTCAATTAGTCGATGCAATTCAAGGCGCAGATATTGATCCGCAAGCGGCTCTGGATGCTCTCTCATTTCTAGATACACGCTTATCTCGTGCTGTCGGAATTATCGAACGTACTACCGATCTATTAACGCGTCTTAATAATGTATTGCCTAATCATCCACTCGACAATACCATCAGTCGATTGAATACCGTTCACGATAAATTTGAACGTCAATTGGAACTGGTACGCAGTATTCAGCAAGCGATCACCAATGGTCAACAACCTGCTGAAGATATTTTGAACAATCTTCGTCAATTGTCTACAGATGCTAGCGATACATTAGGAGATATCATCTCAATCTATGATAGTCAGATCGTACCTGATATTAATCAAGGGTTGGACAATCTTAGAACCGTAGCCAAAGATGCAGCAAGTGTGTTGCAGACGGCTCAGCAAAAGTTACCAGATGTTGAAGCGGTGCTAAATGATGCTCAGAGCGGAGTACAGTTCGGTCAAGAAGAATTGAAACAATTACAGACCGATCTTCCGAATATCGAGAAAAAATTACATGAGGCTAATCAATTATTACAAAGCAAAATGGCCGAGTTCACCAAGCTTATTAATAATGCGGCTGACTTTGTAAATAACGATCTGCCCGGTATTGAAACGAAAGTTCATGATGCCGCCGATTTTGTACGTAACGACCTACCCAAAGCAGAAAAAGAGTTAGATAAAATTACAGATTTGATCCAAAATAAATTACCAGAAGCCGAAAATGCGGTGCATAAAGTAGGCGATTTTATACGTGATGATCTACCGGGACTTGAAAAATCGGTGCACAGTGCAGCCAATAAAGTCAGACTGCTCAAAAATAGCGATAGCGAGCTGTCCCAAATTATCAAATGGTTAAAAGGAGATATTCAGCAAGAAAGTGACTTTTTATCAAGTCCAGTACAGCTAGAAGAAAATCGCACTTATCCGATTCCTAACTATGGTTCAGCGATGTCGCCATTTTACACTACCCTCTCGATCTGGGTAGGCGCAATGTTATTAGTATCTATGTTCAAAGTAGAAGTCGAAGATATAGAAAAACGTTACCGTCCGTATCAGATTTATTTTGGTCGAATGTTTACCTTTATGACGATCGGTATGGTACAAGCGCTTATTATTTCGCTTGGAGATATCTTTATATTAGGTGCATATGTCGTCGATAAAGTCTGGTTTGTCGGGTTAAGTATATTGATCAGTATGGTTTTTGTAACACTAACCTATACACTCGTATCGGTATTCGGCAATATCGGTAAAGGACTGGCAATCATTTTGCTTGTACTGCAATTTTCAAGTTCAGGTGGTACATTCCCTGTCAGTATGACCGGTACTTTTTTCCAAGCATTACATCCATGGTTCCCATTCACCTACGCTGTAGAAGTGCTACGTGAAGCAGTCGGCGGGATGCTGATGGAGACAGTGTATCGAGATGTACTGTATTTGATTGGATTTATGATATTGTTTATGCTATTTGCAGTTGTATTCAAAAAACCATTAGGACCACTAACTGAAAAAATGGCAGAAAAAGCGAAAAAAACAAAACTAATTCCTTAAGCGTTTGGCATCATAAACGCGACTTCTTCTACTTCAATCAATAATGATTTTTGCACAGCAAAATATCTTACATCTAGCGCTTGGCATTATAAACGCGACTTCTTCTACTTCAATCAATAATGATTTTTGCATAGCAAAATATCTTACATCCAGCGCTTGGCACTATAAGCGCGACTTCTTCTACTTCAATTAACAAATATCTCAATCATCACCCAACCAAAAAAAGAGCCGATCCCTTAGGAGATCAGCTCTTTTTTCTTACGATAACTATCAATAAAAATCGAAGCAAATTGCGGGTCCCACTGAGTTCCCCGTCCTTCTTCCAAAATCATAATCGCTTTTTCGGAAGGCATTCCTTTACGATAAGGCCGGTTCGATGTCATCGCATCATATGCATCCGCTACAGCAATAATCCGTCCGAATAACGGAATATCTTCACCTTGTAACCCGTCAGGATAGCCTTTGCCATCATAACGCTCATGATGAGAACGTACACCTGGCAAATACGGTTGCATCGCATCTTTCGGTTCGACCTGTTGTAAAATACTTTCGCCTAGAGCCGGATGTTTTTTGATCTGATCAAATTCTTCATCTGTCAGCTTACCGTCTTTGAGCAATACCGAATCTGTAATCCCGATCTTACCGATATCATGAAGCAAAGCTGTTTTGCGTAAGCGATCCAATTCATACGTACTTAGACCAGCATTTTCACCAATAATCACAGCATATTCAGCTACACGTAACGAATGTCCGGCTGTATAGGGATCACGCGCATCCAGCGCCGCCGCTAATGTAGCAAAATAACTATCCTGCAATTGAGCACTACGACGATCACGCAATTGTAATCCTTTGATCATATGATTAAATCCAGAAATCAATAACGAAAAGTCATCGGAATAATAATCTTCCGCTTCTCCGCTAAAATCACCGTTTTTGACATGTTCCATCTCGCTGTACAGATTACGAATAGGATGCTCTACATCTCTTGCCAGTAACTGTGCCCCGACAATACTAAAAGCGATACTGACTAGAATAACAGCACCTGCCCAGCTCCAATATTCACCACTTTGCATGCCTGTCATTTCTTGCAAGCGTATCTGCGCCGCCAGACTAAATAACACTAATGGAAACACACCGATCAAAAAAATACTCCATTGAAATTTACGACGAACCGATACATGAACTTGCCCTAATTCCAAAATGTCTTTGCCATACAGACGATGCAGACGTTCTTTCATCAGGATCAACATCGGACGAATCGCGGACGCTGTTAGAAAAAATTCAATAAAAGCGTGCATACTCGCTACCATTAACGCTCCTGCGCCGCCAATCCACAAATAGTAGGTGGGTAACGTAATCCAACCTTTTCCCATACAAATAACCATCAGTATCAATGCCGGCACAGTTAATCCTAAAAAGTGTGGCAACATAATGCGATACACCGATAGCTTGGGAAATTTATGTAGTTGGATATAAGCGCGTTTGATCATTTCTTCTGTTGGAAAATCAATCACACATGCTTCACGAATCGTACGGATATGATGTCTAAAGACAATACTTTCAAGCCCTAACATCACGACAAACGAAAACATCATAATGCCAACCATTCTTATATTTTGTAAGAGTGGTGCATCAACCGTTGTTAAAACAAATAATCCGCCAACGACAGCGACTGCAATCACCGATCCGATAATATAGTTCAATAAAATTTGCTTGAGGAACGTTCGATATGACTTCAAAGTAGTCTCCTCTTTTCCTAAATACGTCACTTGATAAACTAGCAATTGATTCTTACTTTATTTATTTCGGTTCTACCTGTTTAAAAGTTGATGTTTTTATAAAGATGATTTCGTTTATATATAAAAGCTTAATATATAACTATAGATATATTTTACGATAAAAAGGGGCTTGCCTATGCATACAACAGAAATGACCAGTAATTTGATCTTACTTCTTGGAAGCCTTCTACTGATTGGCGTGCTTTCCACCAAATTTTCTTCTCGTTTCGGGATGCCTGCACTTGTGTTTTTTATACTAGCTGGTATGGGACTCGGACGTTTTATTTATTATGATAATGCTTTTATCACTCAATGGTTCGGCGTATTAGCACTTGTCATTATTTTGTTTGAAGGCGGGATGCAGACAAGGATGGATATGGTAAAGCCTGTGATTCGTCCTGCTTTATCTCTGGCTACAATAGGTGTATTGCTAACTACTTTTATTATCGGTTATTTTGCTCATTTGATTTTAGGGGTAAGTCTTACCGAAGGATTATTATTTGGAGCGATTGTAGGATCGACCGATGCAGCAGCCGTTTTCTCTGTGCTTGGCAGTAAAAATGTCAGCAAGAAAATCACGTCTACGCTAGAAGCTGAATCTGGTAGTAACGATCCAATGGCGGTATTTTTAACGATTATGTTTATCGAATTAATTCAAGATCCTTCGATTAGCATTTGGAGCAAAATCTTTTCATTTTTCTGGGAAATGGGTTTTGGACTGGTACTCGGTATTATTTGCGGTAAGCTTGCGGTAATGCTGATCAACAAAATTAATTTTGAGACAGCGAGTTTATATCCAGTACTGGCGATTTCAGCCGCACTTTTTACATACGGGGTAAGTTCACTCACTCATGCTAGCGGTTTTTTGGGTGTATATGTGATGGCTCTAGTGATGGGGAATTCTGATCTAACGTATCGACGTTCTATTTTACAGTTCAATCAGGGTTTTGGCTGGATTATGCAAATATTAATGTTTGTATTACTCGGTCTGCTTGTCTTCCCTTCACAATTACCTGCTGTAGCATGGCAAGGGATTATTTTATCAGTCTTATTGATTCTAGTAGCCAGACCTCTTGGGGTATATGCCAGTCTATTGATTAGTAAATTTTCATTTCGTGAAAAAACACTGGTAGCATGGGCAGGGCTTCGCGGAGCTGTTCCGATTGTACTAGCAACGTATCCGCTATTAGCAGGTGTGCCTAATGGACATTTATTTTTTAATGTGGTCTTTTTTATCGTTCTGTCTTCTGCTCTTATTCAAGGAACGACCATATCATCGCTCGCTGACAAATTAGGTTTAACTGAAAATATACCGGATCAACAACCTTCGATTATTGAACTTGTAGCGACCGGTCGTACCACGTCAGAGATTAGCCATCTTACTCTGGATAAGCGAAGTTGTATGATCAATCGAGAAATTCAAGATATCCATTTACCTCAAAGTGTATTAATCACTGCATTGATTCGTAATGAAGAAATACTGACACCACGCGGCAATACTGTGTTGCTAGCAGGTGATAAAGTGTATCTGCTCGGGCCCAAAGCCAAGCGTGAAGATATTCGCAAATTATTTACAGGTGAGATCGATCCTACGTCTCCTCCTCTTACATGATGTAGCCAAATTCTTTTCTGTTGCCTATACACAAAACAAGCGCTCTTCCAATAATGGGAGGGCGCTTGTTATAGGTGTACATATATGATCGAACACGAGATGAAAGTAAACTGGTTACCCCTGAATCTCTGCTGCCAGAATAACAGGTCCTCTTGGTTGATCCCCTTTTTCATCCGGTTCAAGTGTAATCGCAATGGTGTCATAATTTTCTGGTTTGAATGTATAATACATCGCTCCTGTTCCGTCTTGAGTAAGGAACGTTCCTGCACTTTGCTTCACATCACCTTTAATCAACCAGACTTGAAACGCTTGTTTACCTTTTAGCTTGGGTAAGTTATCTGCTTGAACAAGTAAATGTGTTCCCTTATCATCAATAACAATTGATGCGAGTCCCTGGGCAACAATATCGGCTGTAGCTGGATTCAGCTTCACTGCTTCATCTACTTTAAGCCCTTGTGTAGGCATAGAAACAGTCGCTAATTTTCCTTGTAGACTATTCACCTGCGTACTTGAAATAGCTAATTGTTGCTGTAAGCTGTCAATCTCCCCGCGTAAATTAGAAGCATATACTCCTATAATAACAGCAGCAGCGGCAACAAATGTAGTAGCAATGCGCCAGAATCTGCCTTTGTTTTTATCTTTTGTCCATGCTTTATCTTCTTGCGTACTGTATACGACTGCTGGCTTCACGATAGACTCATCCGATGATTTTTCCACTTCTATAGGAGTGGTTCCCCGATCATCTGATATCGTCTGTTCTGTATGGCTAGGTGTAAGTATATGACTCAACACACGATTCTTCATACCTTTTGGTGGCGCAACGTCTTCAACGGCGAATGGCAAAATGTCCATCACCTCCCGAAGTTCTTCAACCGCCAGACGGCATTGTTCATCCTCTTTCATGTATGCTTCGAACTGTGCTTGTTCTTCTGGATCCAAACCGCCCAGTACATACATTTCAATCATATCGTTTAGTTCATTTTTATTATATTGATTATCATTATTCATAAATAGTTTTCCCCCCTCACCGCTCCAGCAAGCTTCTTGTGAAGCTGCCTTATGGCAAGTCTTACTCTGCTCTTGACGGTTCCTAGCGGAATACTATATCGCTCGGAGACTTCATGCTGAGTCAATCCTTGAAAATATATAGATTCAATCACTTGCTTCTGATCTTCTCTCAATTCATCCATTGCTTCTTTAATACGCTGCCGCTCCCAGTTCAGCGTCACTTGCTCTTCGGTATTGGCCTTCATATCAGGTATACCACGAAGTGTTTCATCTTTAGTAGGGTCAACAGGTGCCCGCGATGATTTGCGTCGTAACATATCTACAGCGATATTACGCGTAATCGTAAACATCCATGTAGATAGTTTCCCCTGGCTTTGATCGTAACGCTCTGCATGATTCCATACACGCAGAAATAATTCTTGTACTACTTCTTCTGCTGCCATCGTGTCTTGTACAATCCGATAGGCGAACGAATACACTGCCCGTTCATAACGGTCATATATGCATTCAAGTGCTTCGGCATCTTTTTGGGAAATCCGTCGCATAAGTTCTCTGTCTTCTGCTATATCGTTCATCCAAGGGCTCCTTTCCTGTTCCCTTATATTATAACCTTCGCAAGAAAATTTGCTATGGATGACTTTTTAAAAAATATTATTGGTTCTCTGCTTTATTTACATTAAAAGTTTATTTTTGGAAATTTGGTTCAAGTCTAAGTGAATAGCTTATTAAATTAGAGTAAGCAGTTTAGTTGTTACATTTTTAAGAAATGCGTCACAAAGGGGTTACAATTCAGTTAAACATTTTTAATTTTTTTCAGGAAAGATGATCCACTGCTCTAAAGTAAGCGTATTCTTCTATGAAGTACCTGTTTGATGAACACAATGTAACTGATCCCAAATTACCTAAGGAGAGTGGAAACATGTACAAGTCTGTTCTATCTAAGATTGGTATTCTGCTAATGGCAGTTGTATTGATCTTACCAACAACAGCAGGAGCTGCCGCTGCAACAACTAAAGGCGCTAAAGCTGATCTTCGTTCAGCATTGGGGCAAGTTCTTGGAGAACATGCGTTGCTAGCTATTATTGCAATGCAAAAAGGAATTGATGGCAAAGCTGATTTCGATCAAGCTGCCGCTGCTCTAAATGCTAATACAGATGATTTGAGTGCTGCTGTTGCTTCCGTATATGGTAATGAAGCTGGCGCTGCTTTCAAAACGATCTGGGCTTCGCATATCGGATATTTCGTGGATTATGTAAAAGCAACCGCTGCAAACGATAGCGCTGCTAAACAAAAAGCGAAAGACGAATTAGCAGAATATAAAGTAACACAAGCCAAGTTCTTTGCAGACGCAAATCCTAATTTGCCACAAGCTGCACTAGAAGCAGGACTGGAAGAACATATCAATATGCTGTTGACTGCATTTGATGCTTATGTAGCTAAAGATTATACAAAAGCATATACAACAGCAGATGAAGCTTACAAACATATGTTTATGTTTGGTGATACATTAAGCGCTGCAATTGTAAAACAATATCCTGACAAATTTGCAACAGATATGTCTACAATGGGAGCTTCTGACTTGCGCTCTGCTCTAGGTATCATCTTGGGCGAGCATGCAACATTAGCTGCATGGGCAATGCAAAAAGGAGTTGACGGTGCTCCTGATTTTGAACAAGCCGCTGCTCTACTTAACAAAAACACAGATGATTTGAGTGCTGCTGTTGCTTCTGTATATGGTAACGAAGCTGGCGCTGCTTTCAAAACAATCTGGGCTTCTCATATCGGATACTTTGTCGATTATGTAAAAGCAACAGCTGCTGGCGATGCAACAGCGAAGCAAAAAGCTGTTGATGAATTAGCAGAATACAAAGTAACACAAGCGAAATTCTTCGCTGATGCCAACCCTAACTTACCTCAAGCTGCTCTTGAATCTGGACTTGCAGAACATATCGCAATGTTGCTTAAAGCATTCGATTCTTATGTAGCTAAAGATTACACAACAGCTTATTCTGAAGAACGTATGGCTTATCACCATATGTTTGGATTTGGAGACATTTTGAGTGAAGCAATCGTTATGCAATACCCTGCCAAATTCGGCGGTACTGCAACTCCGACTCCTACAACACCAACTACACCATCTATGCCGAACATGCCTAATATGCCAGCTACACCACCAACAACACCTTCTACAGGTGGAGCGAATGGTACTAGCGCTGATACCAGCCCTGAATTGAAAACAAAAGTAATTCAATTTACACCTGGTAGCAAAATGTATATGGTAAATGGCGTATCGATGACTATGAGCACTAAAGCTACAGTATACAATGGTAAAACATATGTGCCATTGCGTTACCTTGCAGCTAATGCAAATATGAAAGTATTCTACACTAAAGAAACAGCTACAACTTGGTTGGATACAGGTATCCAACGTTACGAGTTCTGGGTGAATTCTAAAGTATACAAAGTAGACAACATGCGTAAAGGCATGAACGATATGGTTATCTCTCGTAACGGACAGACTTTAATCCCTGTACGTTGGTTTGCAGATAACTTTGAATGGAACATGAGTGTAAATAATAATACGATCACGATTAGCAAAACGTATTAATATCTCGTTTGCTAGGTAGCATCATATTTCATATCTATACTTCATGATTGTTCACATGGCGACACCTTGTGCAGATTCAATGCGCAAGGTGTTGTTTTTATGAATTGTTAGCTGATGTATACAAGATTTTATCTTTAATTTTTGTATTCCCTGCTAAATATTACTCTATTGTCATTTTTTTTAATTATTAGCTGATTAGTAATCGGTAAATTGGTTTATAAGTTAGTAAGAGAGCAAAAAATATATCTATTAGACGAAGGAGCACTACACATGAAATTAAACAAATTGCTAGCACCTGTACTTGGATTATCCCTATTGTTACCAGCTGCTGGAGCATTCGCAGCAACACCTACAACAGCAGATATGAGTCCTGAATTAAAAACAAAAGTAATTCAATTTACAATGGGAAGTAAAATGTACATGGTAAACGGCGCTTCAATGTCTATGCCAATGGCTCCTGTTGTATATAAAGGAACTACATATGTACCATTGCGTTACCTTGCAATGAATGCAAACATGAAAGTATCTTACAACAAAGAAACATCTACAACTTGGTTGGATACAGGTATCCAACGTTATGAGTTCTGGGTTAACTCTAAAGTATACAAAGTAGACAACATGCGTAAAGGTTTGAACGATATGGTTATCTCTCGTAACGGACAAACACTTGTACCTGTACGTTGGTTCGTAGACAACTTCGAGTGGGACATGAACGTAAGTAACGGCATGATCACAATCAACAAAACTTATTAATCTGCTAAGTCTAACGTAGATCATATATACAAAAAGAACATTCTAGATCATAGAGTGTTCTTTTTCTTTTGTAAAATATACAGTCTATGGTCTAAAAGTTAATTCTTGCTTTTTATCTGAAATAAGCGTATAATAATTACTGTTATTGTTTAACCCTCGGTTTTATCCTTCGCATTCTTTTTTCGGTATGCTGCCGGAATCATCTCAAATTTCCTTTATGATTAAAACCCAAGAAATTTGAAGTTTGCCGATTCACACTGGCGCGGTCATCGGAGCCGCAAGGACAAGAGAGAGGTAGGGCTTTTGTTGTTTTGGACTCAACTGTTACTTAGATGTAATACAGAGCGAACCAAAACCGTCCCCGTCCATTTCCAAATTCGGGGTTACGGGTTAAAAATAGCTGCAGTCAGCAGCCATATTATCATCAGATTGGGCAGATTATAGTAATCGTGCTCCTACGAAGTGTATTTTGTATACGCGGCAACTTTGAATATAATGATTTATCACATATTTCTGATATTTTTTACACATATGGCTTTTCGGTTGCAATCAACCGGCATAACCTTTGGATATTATGCCCACACATCCCCGGGAACTTCTACACCTGCTTACAGGTGAGGTTCCCGGGGATTTCTATGTCTTATTCAGATTGGAGTATGATCGATGTCTAAGCATCATTTGCGTTATGTATTATTATTATGTTTATGTTTTACTGCTGGATTAGTAGATGTGATCGGCTATTTGCGGCTAGAACATGTATTTACAGCAAATATGACAGGAAATATCGTAGTGCTCGGTATGTCGCTCGGTCGCTTGCACGATCTGGCGATTGCACGTGTACTTACAGCACTTGTTGGATTCGTCATCGGCAATATGATCGCCGCAATCATTATCGGAAGCGATAAATCTCCTTCGCTCTGGTACTATCGTGTGACTACAGCATTGATCGTGGAATGGGGCTTGTTATGTACTTTTGCTCTACTCGCTTATCTTCCTTTAACAGAAACGCTTGTATTTGTATGTCTGGGTAGTTTGAGTATGGCGATGGGGATTCAGACCACCGCAGCCAGACGATTAGGTATAGCGGGTATTTCTACAACTGTACTTACCAATAATCTGGTCAACGCTGTAGAAGATATGGTTGCTCATGTACGTCAACTGTTGTCTGGTCATCCACAGTCGACCAGTCGATTATTATCAACTGAATCCCGGTTGCGCATTTTGGGAATTGTTCTATATGCGTGTGGTGCTATTGTAGCGACTGTGTTAGAACGGCATGCCCCTCTTCTGCTTAGCTGGATTCCTGTGAGTCTAGTAACGATCGTTATTGTGATTGCCCTTTGGAAATACTCCAAATCAGATACCAATCCATCTACGCAGAAATTATAATTTTTTGTCAAAACAAAAAAAGAGACCTCAACGGTCGCAGCCGCTGAGGTCAAGGTATAGTAATTCAAAAGGGGTTATTACAGTCATTATAATAGGTACATCTTAATATTACCTTAGGCGAACCTGAAAGAAACATTAATTTTTCAATTTTAGGTATCTTGCTTTATAATGTCTTTCAAAAAAAAGGAACTCCACGGTCGCAGTCCATGGAGTTCAGTAATGCTTATATATTCAAAAGGGGTATGTCATTACTATAACCGCTGTATCTTAAAAGTTTATGAAATGCACCTAAAAATCGCATTAAAATTCATTTTTTCTATTTTTTTAAGATTGTAGCTTTTGATTCACTGAATCTAACTTATATTGTGCTGATGTTGGATGATCCCGTCGATCATCAATTTTGATCGATGTGGATACACGCCCTGCTCCCTCTTGAAAAGGAGATTCATGCAATGCCAGAATCGCTTTCATCACATCTCCAATCTCACCTTCAATAATCGTACTCATCGGTGTTAGTTGTGTCTGTACACCTGTCTGCTCACTTAATACCCGTTGCATCTGCGCTACATAACTACTAATACTGGTACTTCCTGTTCCTAACGGAATAACAGTCACTTCAGCAATAGCCATTTTTGTATCCTCCTTTAATAAATTACACTCGTCTATTATATAGTTTACCCATTCTGCGGTTTGATGCATGTTTATCATCATTGCGATCGTTCATATATGACTACATACCCTTGCTTATCCAAAAGGTAAAGAGACAATTATCACTTACATAATCAATATATTGATATAAATTAATAAAGTGTTAACTAGATATAGATAATAATTGAAATAACGAATTATTTTAGAAATGTGATGATCTGTAGATAGACTTCACTTGATCGATATGTAATCTCTGTTACCCGACACCAGTTGTCTTTATGATGTCGGGTTTTGCTTTATCTGTGAGTTGGATTTTTATTTATATTCTAACGAGAGGAAGTGTGATTGATGTCTATTTTGACTCCACATACTAAATCAGCTTACATAACACCTCCTATATCATCCGAACTGCAATCGGTACTCGATATGGGCGAACATATTATTGAAGGTGAACACGAATCTGCACGTGAAAATGCTAATCTGAATGGAGCAAGCTTTTCTGGAAAAATGAGTCGGTTGGGTAGTGAGTATGCGAAATGGTATACCAAACGCCAGTTGTTACCTCAATCAATCGCTGAAGCGGTTGCCCAAAATCGTATCTATATTCACGATCTGGATCATTATGCTGTGGGTACCACGAACTGTATCTTTATTCCATTTGATAAATTATTGCGCGATGGATTCAGTAGTGGCAACGGTAGTCTACGGACACCTAATTCGATTATGACTGCTATGGCGCAAGTAGCGATTATTTTTCAATGTCAGCAAAATTCGCAGTATGGCGGTGTAGCAGCGAATAAGCTTGATTATGATCTTGCTCCTTATGTAACCAAATCGTTTCGCAAGCATCTACGTAAAGGATTTCGCTATTTTCAAGAAGAAAGCGAAATGGTTGAGACGATCGTTCAGAATGCAGTCATGGATGATCAAGTGTTAGCTACTGATTATCCGCGTGCATATCAGTATGCTCTTGAAGAAACCAAAGTCGAGACACTGCAAGCGGCAGAAAGTCTTATCCATAATCTTAATACAATGTCCAGTCGTGGTGGCGGACAGATTCCATTTACCAGCATTAACTATGGCACATGTACATCGACAGAAGGACGATTAATTGTGCAATGTCTACTCTCTGCAACCGTACGTGGATTAGGTCATGGAGAAACACCGATTTTCCCTATTCAGATTTTCAAATGTAAACAAGGGGTGAATCAACAAGCTGGTGAAGTTAACTATGATCTGTTTCTACAAGCGATCGATTGTTCGGCTCGTCGTCTTTATCCTAATTTTGCAAATCTGGATGCTCCAATCAATCGAGAACATGAAATTTCAGGTCAACCAGATACTGAATTTGCAACAATGGGTTGTCGTACACGTGTAATGGCAGATCGATTCGGACGCAATCATCTGTCTGGCAAAGGCAATCTTTCTTTTAATACGATCAATCTTGTAAAATTAGGCATCGATTATGGAATCACCGGACAGCGATCGGTTGCCGATGAGCAAGGGTTTTATCGAGAACTTGATGAATATATCGAACTTGCGGCTCAAGGGCTGTTGCACCGTTACCGTCTTCAAGCATCTCAACCTGCCAAAGCGTCTGACTTTATGATGCGTGAAGGGGTATGGGAAGGTGGCGATCTGCTTGCGCCTGATGATCGTGTAGAAGACTGTATTAAGCATGGTTCATTATCAATTGGCTTTATCGGACTTGCCGAATGTATGAAAGCTTTGTACGGCAAGCATCACGGGGAAAACGATATGGTATATGAGCAAGCACTCTCACTGATTGCTTATATGAGAACAGCTTGTGATGCGCTTAGTGAACAATATAATCTTAATTTTTCATTGATGGCTACGCCAGCAGAAGGATTATCCGGCAAATTCGTTAACATTGATCGTGAATATTATGGTTCGATTGAAGGAGTAACTGATCGCGAGTATTATACTAATTCTTTTCATATCCCTGTCTATTATTCGATTACAGCCGCTCGCAAAATCCAGCTAGAAGCACCTTTTCACCATTATTGTAATGCAGGAGCCATTTCATATATAGAATTAGACGGTAACGCTCGTCACAATGTCAAAGCCATGTACCAGATTATTCAATATGCGCTGGCTCAACAGATCAGCTATTTTAGTATCAATCATCCGATTGATCGGTGTACTGGTTGTGGACATGAAGGCATTATCGGAAGTCATTGCCCTGCGTGTGGTGTCTCTGAATTAGAAGTACCTATCGCCCGTTTGCGCCGTGTCACAGGATATCTAACTGGTGATTATCAGACTCGATTTAATCCTGCCAAGCAAGCTGAAGTGCGGGATCGGTTGAAACATTCACGATGAATATCTGCGGTTATATTCCCGAGTCGGTCAATGAAGGCGATGGATTACGAGCTGTTATTTTTATCAGTGGTTGTAGCCATGGTTGCAGTGGTTGTTTTAGCAGACACACCTGGTCGTTTCAAGCAGGCGAACGATTCACAGACAAGCTACAGCAACAACTGATAGACGAAATGAAGCAAAATCCTTTGTTAGACGGATTAACGATAGCTGGAGGAGATCCTTTCTTCTCCGCTATCGAAGTGTCTGCTTTTGTTCAACAAGTGCGTCAGCAGATTCCTGATTTCTCAATCTGGATCTATAGCGGATACACATGGGAACAATTAATCCAATCATCTGTAGAGGGTGCGGTTTCTTTGCTACATCTATGCGATGTACTGATCGATGGCAGATTTATAGAGCAACAACGCGATGTTTCTTTGCGTTACCGGGGAAGTCGTAATCAGCGAATTATTGATATTCAGCAAAGCATAATACAGAACAAACCTATTTTATGTCAATCCAGTGATATGTACGATAATAATGCTGATATCAACGCTATGACTACATTAACATAATTGACTTATTTTCTTAAATTGCTTATGATTTGTTTAGCAAGATAATGGTTAAGTAAGAATTGTAAGAGATTTACTAACCACATAACTCTATATTCCTGTTAAAGGGGAGTAGCTGTACAGGCAAAGTCGTCATTACGGGATTTATCCCCGGTTTTGCTTGGCAATGATAAACATTGTTAGCGAGACCTTTACCATGTTTTGGTGAAGACTCGTTATTTTTCGGGAGACCTTTACCAATCATGGTAAAGGTCTTTTTTATATACTAACGCACAAAAAAACGAGATTTAGGGAGGCAATTCTATGGATGTAGCATTGTTATTGGAGTACGGATGGGTATTACTTGTACTGATCGTACTGGAAGGTCTGCTCGCAGCAGATAACGCTTTGGTACTCGCAATTATGGTTAAGCATTTACCTGAAGAAGAACGTAAAAGAGCATTGTTCTATGGATTATTCGGTGCATTCGTTTTCAGGCTAGGTTCATTATTTATTATTTCGTTCCTTGTCGATGTATGGCAGGTTCAAGCGATTGGTGCATTGTACCTTCTGTATATCGCGTTCAATCATATTATTCGTAAAATTATTTCCCATCGTTCCAAAATTGATCAAGCTGCTGAAGAACCAGGGCCAGACGGTAAGCCTAAAAAGCAATCTGGTTTCTGGATGACGGTATTCAAAGTCGAAGTTGCTGATATTGCTTTTGCTGTCGATTCTATTTTAGCGGCTGTTGCTCTTGCTGTAGCATTGCCTGCAAGTGGATTGCCTGCGATCGGCGGTATGGATGGCGGACACTTTATCGTTATCTTCTTGGGTGGATTTATCGGTCTAATCATTATGCGTTTTGCTGCTTCTTATTTCGTGAAATTGTTGCAAAGTCGTCCAGGTCTAGAAGTTGCTGCGTTTGTTATCGTAGGTTGGGTAGGTGTGAAGCTTGCGGTTATCACTCTTGCGCATCCAGCACTAGGTGTATTGCCTGAGCATTTCCCTGAAAATACGATCTGGAAATTATCGTTCTATATTGTGCTTGTAGCGATCGCTGTCTGCGGTTGGTTGTTATCAAGCAAAGTGGAAGTGAAAGACGAAGACAATGCTGTACGTGAAGTCGAAAAAGAGATTAAAGAAGATCTATAATTAACTTATGCATGAATGGTTAATAGGTCTGATCGAAGGATTCAAAAGTCTGGGCTATGTTGGCATTGCATTAGCCCTGACCTTCGAATTCATCCCGGCAGAGTTAGTTCTTCCACTCACCGGCTTCTGGATATATGAAGGTGATTTCAATATGATTCTGGTAATTCTAGCAGGTACGATCGGTGGTGTAACCGGTCCGTTAACATTATATGCACTGGGTCGTTATGGAGGCAGACCGCTAGTTCTGCGCTTCGGTAAATACTTTTTAGTTCGGGAAAAAGAAATCGTCAAAGCCGAACAGTTTTTTGAAAAGTATGGTAGTGGCGTAGCCTTCTTCGGCAGATTTATTCCCGGTGTACGTACCGCAGTATCGATTCCTTGCGGGATGGCAAATATGAATGTCTGGAAATTCAGTATTTATACATTTGCAGCTATGTTACCGATCACCAGTCTATATGTATATCTAGGCTATAAATTAGGCCCGCGCTGGGAAGAAGTAGGTCCACTCGCTTCTCAATATTTAACACCTGTAGCGATTGTGATTCTTGTTGTTCTAGCGGCATGGATCGGTTGGAAGTGGTTAAGTGCTCGCCGAAAAAAAGCGAATACTTCCTCTACTGAACGTGATGCTGAATAAATAATATATCAAGAAAGCGTCTGTTGAATCTCGAAATGTATCTTATTTCGATGATCTACAGGCGCTTTTTTTGTATAGATGCTACAACGATAGAAATGGGTCATGCAGATATTTTAGAAAATGTATAGACTGCCAAAATCAGTCCTGCACAAGATTGTGGTATTTATAAATCGCTATTTTGAAAAAAGCCTTTATAGACAAGGTTTATAGCCTCTACAGCCAGCAGATAGATGTATATATTTTGGACGATGTATTTTTCACAATTGAATTGTTATCCACTTATTTACATAATTTATTTACAAAAAATTGAAAAATAGTATTAATAATTGTAATTTATAAGACGACATAGTAAGTATAAACGCTTATTTTGCATAAATACGAAAATAAGCTGCTTTTAAAATTTGATCGATGTAATTGATAATCAAATTACATATCGATATGGAGTGGATAAAATGAGAATAGGTGCTAATTTTCAAACATTTACTAAATTAATTGCTGCTTTTATCTTAGTGGCATTGATTGTAGCGGCTATCGGTTTGTATGGTTTGAATAATCAGAATCGGATGAACGAAAGTGTAAACGGTTTGTACAATAACAATCTAGTATCCATGCAAGCCTTATCTGCTGCCGAGTTGTCTTTGCAAAAAATGCGTGTCGCTTCACGAGATATTGCTTTAACCGCAGATGATGTTGCGAAGAAAAAAGTTGTAGATTCTATTCCTGACCTTATTACCGCTGTTCAAAAAAACATGTCCCAGTACAGCAACACCCCGTTATCTGATCAAGAAAGAAACGAATTGCAAAACTTCAATAAATTCTGGGCAAATTATAACGATGTCTACAGCCAAGCTGTGAATCTAGCAGAGAACTCAACGCCAGCCGAATTTCAGACGTATGTTCAAAACAGTGTCGTTCCGGCAGGTACAGATATGTATGATAGCATTGCCAAATTGAACCAAATCAATGAGCAAACTGCAGATGCGGCTAACAATAATGCCAAAGCCATTTTTGCAAGTGCTAAGTTCTGGACGACTTTATGGATTGTTGTGGCGTTCTTATTCTGTATTTTATTAGGAACGATCATTTCTCGTATGATCAGTGTGCCATTAAAACAGATTAGTCGCTTGCTTAAACAAGTAGCAGCTGGTGATCTACGTGAACAATCCAACCTGACTGGTAAAGATGAAATCGGACAATTAGCGATTGCTGCTAATGATATGACTAACCGTCTAAATGGTCTAATTGCAGATATTATTGAATCTGCTCAAAGTGTAGCGGCTACTTCGGAAGAAATTTCGGCAAGTACAGAAGAAATTGCTGGAAGCAGTGCTAATCAATCGCAATCAGCTCAATCGATCGCTCAATTGTTTAAAGATATGTCTATAGCTATTGATGATGTGGCTCGCAGTGCAGAACAAGCGGCTGAACTTTCTAATACTACCGTAGAAAAAGCACAACATGGTGGTCAAATTGTGGATCAAGGTACACAAGCGATTCAAGAAGTAACTCAGCAAATGTCCAAACTTGAGAATGATTCTACTCGTATCGGCGATATTATCGAAGTCATTGATGAAATTGCTGATCAAACTAATCTGCTTGCTCTCAATGCAGCAATAGAAGCCGCTCGTGCCGGTGAACAAGGTCTTGGCTTCGCTGTAGTCGCTGATGAAGTACGTAAGCTAGCAGAACGCAGTAGCGCTGCGACCAAAGAAATTACAGGCATTATTCGCTCTATGCAGACCAATATGAAACACAGTATTGAAGCGGTAAATAGCAATGCAGAACACTCTGTATTAACGAGCAATGCTTTTGAAGATATTGTGCATCGTGTCAGTGATTCTTCACTCAAAATCAATGGTATTGCCGCAGCTAGTGAACAACAAAGTGCTCAATCTGTCGATGTAATGCATTCTGTTAATGAAATTGCAGCCGCTACAGAAGAAGTAGCATCTGCTTGTGAACAAACAGCTTCTTCTTCGCAGACACTGGCTCATTTGGCAGATCAACTTCATTCATCTGTAAACACGTTTAAAATTTAATTTGTAATGTAGGTTAGTCGGTAAATAACAAAAAAATTGGAGGTCCTACTTATGATCAGATCGTCCGACCAATATATTGAATGTATGGCTGATAGTCAACGGATCGCTCTGCCTATTCATGGGGTACAGGAAATTATCCGTTTTGAGTTATTTACCCCTACCCCACAATCCGATCCGCAAGTATTAGGAACGATTAGTTGGTATGGAAATACATTGCCTGTGGTTCGTTTGCAGACCAATCAGGCAACTAGCCATACTAATGAACGTGCACAAATATCAGCTACAGCACGCATTTTAATTTTACGCCAGCATAATCAAGCTATCTTAGGCTTATATGTAGATCGAGTATGCAGAATCGCCACATATCCTCAACATCTATGGATAGCTACGTCTACATACCCTTGGATTACACGTTGTGTAGAAGAAGACTACACGCATATTTCATTATTGGATATTCATTGCTTGAATCATACATTCGGACTTACAACGACTCGATAAGATCACCTGCAAGTAAAGAAGCAGGATTGCCTGTACGTTGATACGCGGCAACTTCACCAGCATGACCATGTAAATGCACACCAAATGTGGCGGCTTGTATGCCGCTTAATCCTTGAGCTAGCAATCCTACGATGATACCTGTTAACGCATCTCCAGACCCGCCTGTAGCCATTCCCGGGTGTCCGGTAGTATTTACGAATACTTGTCCTTCTGGCGAAGCAATAACCGTTCTAGCGCCTTTGAGCACTAACGTAATATGATGCTTCATTGCAAATTCACGAGCTATGCCGATTCGGTCACGCTGTACTTCCGGTGTAGAGATGCCTGCTAATCTAGCCATCTCTCCCGGATGTGGAGTTAGGACAGTATCGGCTTTTCGCTGTTGCCATGTAGATAATCCATCTGCTTCAGCAATCATATTCAGACCATCTGCATCTAACACAAGCGGTTGGTCGGTTTGCTCCCATAGCGTCTGCAACCATGCTCCATCCTGTTCAAATCGACCTAGTCCTGGCCCTATTGCTAATACATCACATTTTTCTGCCAATGTTAAAATCGATGTTGCGCTTTTATATTCCCATTTCCCTTCTGCTCCTTCTACCGCAGGAGCAAGCATTAGTTCAGGTACATGCCCTGCAATATGGGGTAACAATGCTTGCGGAAGCGCCCATGTCACCAGTCCGCTACCGATACGTAATGCGGCTCTGGACGCAAGTAACCCTGCACCACTCATATTCATACTGCCACCTATAATAAGTACATGTCCGTAGGTTCCTTTATGTCCATCTACTGCCCGAGCACGTTCAGGATCGACTTCCAAAATATCCTCCAACACTTGCTCTGTGACCAAATGAGTATCCACTGCTAGCTTTTGAGCAGTAAACCGAGGAATACCAATATTACGCACAACGACATCGCCTGCTACTCCTGCTCCCGGGTATTGCACTAATCCACGTTTGAGAAAAGCAAGGCTTACAGTTAATGATGCTTGAATACAGGTATCTGCTACTTCGCCGGTATCTGCATTTAGCCCACTTGGAATATCTGCTGCGATGATTGGCTTACCGCTACAATTCGCCGCATGGATAATGGCATCGTACGGTGCACGTGGTTCTCCTTGACTCCCTGTACCCAAAAGCGCATCCACAATTCCTGTATACCCTTGCCAGCGGGATTCAGTCTCCCATTGTTCACTCCAGATATTCGATACAATACCAGAATATTGCGCTGCATCACGCTGGGTCGCTGCATCACCTGTTAATTCTGCCGGATCTTGAGCATATAGCACAGTCACTTGAATACCCGCATCTTGAAGATAGCGAGCAACGACTAATCCATCGCCTCCATTGTTTCCTTTGCCGACAAGAATAAGCCAGTGTTGCTTATGATCTTGAACGTTCCATGTATGGTCGTTACGAATCTGTCCTACTTTTGACAGACTTTTGCCAAAAGGAATATCCGCTTGTTCTTGCTTGGAAGTATTATTCCAATGAATCACTTCTTCAGCGATAGCTTTGCCAGCACTCTCCATCAGAGATAAAGCAGGTATTCCTAATTTCTGAATCGTATGTTGATCCAAATCACGCATTTCTTGTGCGGTCACAATATACATTATCTATTCGCTCCTCTATAGCTCAACGTGATAACGTTTGGCTTTGTTGATTTACTTTTGCAATCTATTTACTATGTATTAACCGTATTTGGTGCATAACAAAAACACCGCCTACCTAGACGGTGTTCTGATCAAGTATAGCAACAGCTCTATACCGTTTAGTATGCGACTGTAAAACGAGTGCGTGTAAATAAAGGATCAGCCACTTCATCAAATAAAGCTGCTGCATAATCTTCTACCGAGATGCGACTTGCTCCATCATCATCTGTGATCAGGCGATTGGTTCCGATACGGAAATTACCTGTCCGTTTGCCCGGTTCGATCCAACTTGCCGGACTGATATACGTCCAATCCAGATCGCTCTGGCTATAAATTTCGTAAGCATCGACATGAGCTTGTGCCAGCGGTCTAATTTCTGCTGGAAAATCAGGTGTATCCATCAAGCGTACACCCGGTTCTACTTCCAGACTTCCTGCACCACCAACGACTAGAAGACGCTGTACTCCTGCTCTTTTCATCCCTTCTACAATAGCACTCGCCGCTTCTGTTAGTTCGCCTTCATTTCCAAATTGAGGGCCATACGCGTTGATCACTACATCATGTCCTGAGACAACCGCTTCTACACTAATTGGATCAAGTACATTTAAGCTTATACCTTGTAGACGTTCTGTATTTTTATCGATTTTGGAAGAATCACGAGTAGCTGCTGTGATCTCATATTTACGTCGTAGTCCTTCTTGTACAAGGCGTTGTCCGATCGTTCCGGTTGCGCCAATAATAGCTATTTTCATTTGTGGTTCCATCCTTTCCGTCATGAGCGGTCTTTTCTTTTACATACCCGACTCAGCCGATGATGATTCAGTATTAGTTCTGGATCGCTTGACGAACCTGTTCCATTTCCTGCAAATCAGTTGTCACCTGCTTGAGTGTAATCTTTTCTAGCTCATGTTCCATAGCTCTCTGTGCCCGTTGAAATACGGTTTCAAGTTCTGCTTGAATATTACGTCCAATATCGCAATTGGGATTCGGATTCTCGTGAATAGCAAACAGCTCATCTTTGGCATCATTTTGTGCTGCACGATAAATATCCAACAAGGTAATTTCAGACGCAGGACGTGTCATTTGCGCTCCAGCTACTCCTGGCTGAGTACGAACAATACCTGCTTTGGCTAATTGACTAATCATCCGCCGGATCACAACAGGATTGGTATTCACACTTGAAGCAATCCATTCTGAAGTGATATGTCCATCACTTGCATCCAATAATGACAATGTGTGAATAGCCACAGCAAAACGGCTATTATATGCCATACATGTACACCCCTTCTTTATCTGTTTATGATCATTTGATCAAGTTATATGAGACTCATCTATATAAGAATGATTTTTGTGAAAAATAAAACCAGCACTACACTTCAAAAAGCATCTTATTTCAAGCACTTATATACTATAGTATACATCAAAGAGTTATACTTCTAAAAGAAAGTTACTCTGTTGTAGAAAGAATTATTGTCAGGACACTTATTCTGTAATAACCATTTTGGTTAAGGATAAGATGTACGCACAAAAAACGATATATGCAAGTATGGATGATAGCTAAAGGAGTGAATCTGTTGGATTGGTCTATGTTACTGCGTTCTCATGCTCTCGGATTATATATGGTCGGGATGATAGGACTGTTGGCTTTTGCAGTTGTGTATGGATTTACAGCCAAGCAACGTAAATATAGAGATGATGAACGTATGCGCCGGATTCAAAATAGTCTGGATCGATTAACCCGGGCAGCCGGAGAAATCTATCCAGCTATTATGAACAAAAATCATAGTGCTCATACAAATCAAACTGCTTTCCCTGTTCCTGCTGAAAGTGTACTGGCTTGCAAAGCCGCTACGTATGCTTCTGATGAATTGTTAGAGCGAATTGATCAGTATATGGAAGAACGAGATCGTAAAAGTCTGGTGTTACTTTATCGTACGTTAGATAGTGATATTCGCCGCTTAACTCGTGAGCGCAAAATGGTACTGGCTCGTGGTGAACATCCACGTTGGGGATTATTGTTATGGCTAACAATTCGACCAGCTATCCCTTTTATCGTTATTATTGCTGAATCATTATTACTATGGAATCTATGGCATGATCTATCTACCGCTATGTCTGTGCTACCTTCTTCTGTAGCATTATTTGCTATTTTGCGCTTTATCTCTTGCACAGGAGCTTTGATTGTACTGTATGCTGTCATTACAGCTGATTTTCGTGAAAATGCGCGCAGATTGGTATTTATTTGGTTAGCTTTGTTGATTAGCGGATTATGCTTTATACATATATTCAGTCTTCAAGCCGCTCCTTATCTACTGATTGCCCAGATTCTTATTTTTGTGACCGGATTCCGTTTTACCCGGGAACCCAAGCGCAAAGAACGTCCTTTTGTAGGCGAATACGAGTAAGATTATTATCGCAAGCAAAAACACTTCAGTTATAGAGCAGATACAGTCTGCTTATACTGAAGTGTTTTTTATTATAAAGTATGATTTATAGCGTATTGATTGCTAGTGATAGCATAGCGTCAATCAATCGTTTATTGTCCACCAGGTTCTGGTTGTTCAGCCATTACACATACTGGACGACTCAGTGTTAATTCATTGCCTGTGATCAACAATTTACCCGTATCCGCTTCAATCGCAAATTGTACAATATTGTTGCTATCCTGATTGCTGACGAGAATATATCCACCCGGTACGACAGCAACATTACGAGGTGTTTCTCCTTTGACAGGTACCCATTCGATAGGCGTTAATGCGCCTGACATTTCATCGATATTATAATGCACTAGACTGTTATGCCCACGATTTGAAGCATAGACAAAGCGTCCGCATGGAGAGATACGAATATCTCCGCCTGTATTTTCACCTGTAAAGTCTTCTGGCAATGTCGATACATGACCAATAATCTCTAATTGACCATCTTCTGGATTACGACCATATGCTGTTACAGTACTATTCAGCTCATTGATTCCATAAGCTAATTGTCCGTTAGGATGGAAAATTAAATGACGGGGACCTGATTCTGCGGGCAGCTCAGTAGCCCCTTCTTCTGTTAATGTCCCATTATCTTCTAACCGATATGTAAATACCTTATCCAACCCTAGATCAGATACATACACATGATGATTATCCAAAGAAGCCACAGCAGAATGTGGATGTGGCGCATCTTGACGATCTGGATTAGTGCCACTTCCAGTATGTTTGACTTCACCTGTCATTTCAGCCAAAGCGCCTTGATCCCCTACAGCAAACACATTAACATTTGCACCTGTATAATTCGATGCTACTAAATGCTTACCATCTGGAGTCAATTGCACATAACAAGGAGCGCCTCCACCTGTAGACTTGCGATCTAACAAATGAAGTTCACGCGTTTCTGGATTGATTGTATACGTTAAAATTTCACCTTCATCTTTTTCACTAGCGGCATATAATGCAGTGCTGTCTGTCGATAATGCAAGATACGAAGGATTTTCAATACCTTTGATCCCACCAACCAGACGCAATTCACCTGTATCTGTATTCATTACTGCGGTCTGAATACCTACTTCTTCTTCACTTGCGTACGTACCGATATAGAACCAGACTTCATTTTCAAAAACAGACATGATTATATCCCCTTTCAGATCATCAACTGGATAAAGACTTCCTCTATCTTATAACGACCCCGAGAAGGGATTGAATCATTTATCTAGCAATTCGCCGGAAAATCAGCTTTAATAGCGGTGGCACAGCAAGAAAAATAAACAATGTTCGAAATAACTGATAACAGCTTACGGTCGCGATATCTGCACCTACTTCATGTGCAATAATACTCATCTGATCCATACCGCCTGGCGCCATACTCAACATTGCTGTAGCTGGAGATACGTGATGCCATTTCATCAATATAAAAGCAAGTATGCATGCAAATAGCAACAGCACAATCCCACTGCCGATTGCTAGACCAATCATCTGTATTTTGTTGGTTAACAGTTCAGGCTTGAGCATAAGACCGATAGAACTACCGATCAATAATTGAGCGATATCTAACATCGCAGACGGTAACACTGGTGCAGAGATACCAGCAAATTGAATCATCGCAGTAGTGATCATCGGTAACAAAATAAAGGCGGTTGGAAAATGAATCTTTTTCCCGAGTAGCGCCATACCTGTACATGCTATAGCAAATAAAAAGATATTGGGAAACAGCCCATTCCAACTGGCTGTTGAATGTTCTAACGCCTGTGTCACCATCTCCATATCCACACCGAAAATAGGGCTAAATATCAATAATGGCACAAAAATAATAATCATCATTAAGCGAGAAACCTGAAGAAAAGTAACGACTGTGATATCGATTCCTTTCACTTCTTCGGCTAGAACCACCATCTGGGTCAAGCCACCTGGAATACTACCTAATAAGACAGTAGGAAAAGAAACACCAGAAATTTTGAAAATGATATACGCTGTAAGCAAAGCAAACAAAATCAGCAATGTAGTTAAGCCGATCATAGAAGGCAATTGTCCGCCAATCTGTTGCAAAGTTGCCGCAGTTAATGATAATCCAATCGAATAACCGACAATAATCATGCCTGCATTACGTGCTGCTCCCGGCCATAGCGGTGGCATCGAAGGCCATAATTTAGAACCGATGAGAATAATAATCATCGGTCCTAGTAACCATGGAATAGGTAAATGAGCTACTTTAAATAACAATCCACCGATCAAAGCAAGTGCCAGTGTATACAACCATCTGATCCACGGCTTGGGCTTAATCACGAAGGATTCACTAACTCGTTAAGTCGTTGTTGAATATCTCCTTTAAACAATCCACCATGATAACAAACGATCGCTTCGATCGGAAGCTTCTGAAAAGCTCGCAAAGAATTTGTCGCTTGTTCCATATCTAATGTAAATGATGGATTTGGACCGTGTAATTCACCATTTTCTACAATCAGAGCATCTGCAGCGATAAGTGTTTTACTAGCGATATCATAAAAGCTAGTATGCCCTGGCGTATGTCCCGGTGTATGTATTACTTGTAGTCCTTCACCGAAAGGCAGAACTTCATTTCCTTGTAATACATGGTTCACATGTTCAGGTGTATCGGTTGAAAATACGCTACGAAACGATTTTTGGATCGATTCTGGAAATTGTTCTAACATGGAATTAATTCGTTCAGGATTCGCTTTGGAAAAAGGTTCTGTACCGTTAATAGCACCTACATTTTGCGCATGAGTATACACATCTAACGTACCTGAAGCAGCTTCTAAAAATTGTGGAAAACTTCCAATATGATCGAGATCATCATGAGTCAAAATCACCGATTGAACAGGATAAGCTGGATCGATCTGCTCAATAATCTTGTCGTAACAACCAGGCACTCCAGTATCAAACAATACAGCTTGATTGTCTGCATAGATAACGACAGGATGAATCACCATTTCATGTTCACCCATAGGTACTTTAATTTCTAACATTTCGATATGATCTGCAATTTTCATAAATAACCCAGAGCCTTCAATAAGAACTCTGGTTCACCTCCTTATTGTGTATAAATCATAAAAGTCACTGCTTCTTATATCCAACCATTCTAGTCCGTTCTCAAACAGCATATATTCTGTTACGTCCTTGATGCTTCGCTTCATATAAAGCTTCATCCACTTTATCGAGCATCAGATTAGACTTTGTATCTGGAAAAGTAGCTACACCGATAGAAACAGTAATTGCTAATAAACGATTATTTGGCAATACAAATTCATTTTGTTCGATCAAGATACGCAACTTTTCAGCGATATGAATAGCATGATCACGAGTGCATGAGTTCAAAATAATAATAAACTCTTCGCCACCTTTACGAGCGCAGACATCCCCGGAGCGTACAAAATCTTGAAGCAATTCTCCGATTTGAGACAATACCGCATCTCCGCTACTATGTCCGTACGTATCGTTAATCGCTTTGAAATGATCGATATCTAGCATCAATAACGACATGTTTTTTTGATGGGCTTTGGCATAATTCAGCGTTTCTTCAAATAAAGCTTCAAAAGCACGAGGGTTATGCAATCCTGTTAGATGATCGCGATTAGCCAACTCTTTGAGTAGTACAAATAAATGATTGGAACGTGTAAGATACACAAGGATAATATAGGTAAATAATCCGCCTACCAAAAATACAATTAAAATCGTAATAAATTGCCAGAATATACGGGTCTGTAATGTGAAATAAAATAAAATAGAAGGCAAAATCATCGAACAACAAATAATGATCAACCAGCGGCTCAAAGATACCCGATAATCTCCTTTAAGCAAAAAAGAAGATAAAATCCAGGCAATCATAACAATACTTGCTCCTACAACTAATACGTCTATATTACCATATTCAAAAAACAAAACGCGACCTGAGATAATAATCAAAGTTGCAATCAGACCGGCTACACTGCCTACCGTATAGACAGCTCCAATAACTGCAAGTGCTCTCAAGTCAATTAGTATATGACTTTCAGGTAAATGAAATCCCCATAAAATAAGAACCAGACCAAATAATCCATACGTTATACCTGCTAGACTGATAAACAGTCGTTTACGATTTTCAAATTTATTACGAATTTTATTTAAAAGCAAATTGCCTAAAAATAAAAATGTTGATGTTAATGTTAAATTATTAATTAAGTCAATCGCCATAAGATTTACTTTCACATCCTATTACATTTCTTTTATGCTCTATCTTATATTTCGACATATAGCGCTAAAAAGTTCACAGTAGTGAGCCAAATTTAACGCTATTTGGATATTTAATTGATAAATATAGAAAAAGCCTGGCAATAAATCGCCAGGCAGAGCATATAAATAGGAATTTTTTTAATTTAGAATGAGTTTTTGATAATAGCTTCACTTAAATCAAAACGCCCAGAAGCATAAGCAGGTTTAGCTGCTTTACCTACACTGATTAAGATGGTAGGAATATAACGAGCCGGTACATTGAAATGCTCTACAAATTTATTTTTATCGAATCCACCCATAGCACAAGTATCATAACCAAGTGCTTTTGCTGCAAGCATTAAGTTCATCGCTGCAAAAGAAGAATTGATATTCGCGCTATCGCGTGCTACTTCTGCACTTTGATAAGCTCCATTAATTTGACCTACTAATGAATCACGAATTTCTTGAGTCATTGCTCCTGCTTCAACAGCTCCATCATAGATTGTTCCTGCATTTTTGTTCGCTTCTAGATCACCTAGAATAGCAACTACAAAAGAACTATCTGCTACTTGAGATTGGTTGTAAGCGATTGGCAACAATTCTTGTTTTTTCGCTTGATCATCAATCACAAGGAATTTCCAGTGTTGTAGGTTCCAAGCAGAAGGAGCATCATTAGCAGCTTGCATAATCGTATCTATATCTTCTTGTGGAATTTGGTATCCTTTTTCGTACGATTTTACAGAATGGCGTTGCTCAATAACCTGAATAGTTTCTGGCTTAATTGCATTAGACATGGGTGTATTCTCCTTTTGGATGGGGGGTTATAAAACATATCAACTAACATAATTTCATTTTTGAATTAAGTAATATTTAGTAACTATCTATATAATTCATTGTTATTGTAATAGATATACTAACAGCTTGTCAACATATGTTAAATAGTATGAAATAGGCTGTTTACTTTAGTAAAATTAAATAAGCTCTCATCCAAAATCTTTTGTAGGATCTAAGGATTTTTGATGTAGAGCTTATCCTATATTCAGTTATTTTTGTAACGTGTCTGCCCAGTCTTTGACCCATTGTAGTAAACGGATATCTTGACCTTTGCCTGCAATAATAGATAAGCCTATAGGTGCTCCTTGTAAAGTAGCTACAGGAATAGTGATCTGTGGCAGACCGGATAGACCAGCAATACACGATAATTGCATCGTTTGAGAACGACGACGTTCATTCGCTTCTCCTTGAATATCCAATGAAGGGGCTGAACTTGTCGCTGTTGGCAAAACAAGTAATTGATGAGTATCTAACAATTGATGCAGACGCTCACTAACTTGCTGTTTGAGAGCAAAAGAATGTTGATTCTCTTCTGCACGCAAAGTCGAAGCCCAATCAAACCGATCTGCTATATCTTTGCCAAATACAGGCTGTGCTGTTTGAATCCATTCTTCATGTTCTTGCCAGATCTCTAGCGCTTGAATCGTGCGGAAAGCTGTCATCCATGCAGATAATCCTTCAGGAGCAATTTCTGTCCATGATGTGCGACCGTTAGTGTTTGTCATATGATAGGTGATCTGCTCCAACGATTTTTGCAAAGCCTTACGTGTCTCCGGTTCTGCCAGAGCCCATGCTTCTTCTGGAAAATAAATATGATCAAATGCAGACTGCTCTGCCTCTTCTTCTGAATCATGGATCAATACTTTGCCGACTTCTAATAACACATCGGCAGAATTAGCCATCCATCCCACTGTATCAAACCCCGGTGCAAGTGGAATCACTCCATCAATAGGAACCAGAGCATGCGTAGGACGCATTCCATAAATCCCACAATACGACGAAGGAATACGCACCGAACCCCCTGTATCTGTGCCGATAGCGAAATCTCGCAGTCCAGCTGCTACTGCTACAGCAGAACCGCTCGATGACCCTCCTGGAATACGATCTGTCGCTTGTGGATTCGTAGGAGTGCCATAATGTATATTTTGTCCATTCAAACTATACATCAACTCATCGGTATGAGTCGTTCCTTGAAGCATAGCTCCTGCTTCGAGCAATCGCTGGATCGCCGATGCAGTCTGCGTTGCAGGTGAATGAGTACGTAACCAATCTGGATTACCTGCGCTAGAAGTATGACCTGCAAGTGCAAATACATCTTTGACTCCGAACGTCCATCCCGATAATGGCCCTTGTACCGCTAGAGGCGAAGATGAAGTCATCGTCAATTGTTCATTCATAAAGGCATTCCATGTTGATCCCATATCTATTCCTCCTACCGATAACATTTCTGTATATCACTACATCGCCGCGTAAGCTTTGTGTAAGTGAATTTTGATTTTTATGTTGAAAACGATTTTTAATCATTATATATTTAAACATATCGTAAATGAAAGAGTTATTTTTTGATCAAAATGAAATAAAATAAACGATAGATATTACATACAAGGAGGCACACTTATTTATGAACCACCACCGTTCTACATCCGATAATCAACCGGTTGATATTGATGAGATCGATCGCAAAATCATTACGATTTTGAATAAAAATGGTCGCATCTCTTATACCGATCTTGCTAAAGATATTGGGTTATCTCGTGTAGCTGTGCAAGCACGAATTAATGCGTTGATCGAAAATGAAGTGATCGAACGATTCACTGCTGTGATTAATCCTGCCAAAATTGGGATTACGGTTTCTGCCTTTTTTAATGTAGAAGTAGAGCCCAAGCATCTACAAGAAACGGCTGATCAATTAGCAGAAGAACCTTTTGTAACCAGTCTTTATCATATGACAGGTCCGAGCAAATTGCATATGCATGGATTATTTATGGACAATCAAGAAATGGAATCGTTTCTTAAAGACAAATTATACAATATGCCTGGTATTATGAGCGTGGACTGTCAAGTGTTGATCACCCGTTACAAAAGCCGGATGGGAATGAGGTTGTAATACATGAGTACTGAACCGACAACACCTTCAGAACATAGCTCAACTGCTCCTTCTTATCATAAAGCCACTTATCGTGAATTATCATGGGCCATGGTGCGTACCGGTATTCTCGGTTATGGCGGAGGGCCTTCGGTTATGCCGCTGTTCCGGTATGAAGCAGTTACTCGTTATCGCTGGTTAAGTGATGATGAATTCGGTGAAATTCTGGCGCTTGGGAATGCATTACCCGGGCCGATTGCGACCAAGATGGCGGCATACCTGGGTTATCGTGGCAAAGGAGTCCTAGGCGCTATTCTAGCAGTCATCGCTCATATTCTCCCTTCTTGCCTGGCGATGATCGTCTTGTTATCTGCGGTGTCTTACTTGAGCCATTCCAAAATCATTCAAGGAATGATTGCTGCTGTAGTGCCTGTCATTGCTGTTATGCTCGGTGTTATGGCGTATGAATTTGGTGAAAAAGCTGTAAAAGGGTTAGGAATCAAAGTAGGGATCGGACTGTTTATCGTTGCTTTTATTTTACTGCAACTGTTGAGCGTTCATGCCGCTATAGTGATTGCATTATTTTTAGCATATGGAGCGGTTCATTTCAAATTTGTACAATGGTTAAAAGATCGACGCAATCCACCTAATCCGCCTGTGAAGAAAACCGAAGGCGGTGAGTCTTAATGCATACATTCACGATTGAATGGGTCGAATGGCTACGGTTATTCTGGGGATTCTTTCTAGCCAATGTACTCGGTTATGGTGGTGGCCCTGCTTCTATTCCGTTGATGTACAACGAGATTGTCACTCATTATCACTGGTTAGACGATAAGACATTTTCGAATGTGCTGGCACTTGGCAATACACTTCCCGGGCCGATTGCAACCAAGATTGCGGCATTTGTTGGTTATGATGTATCTGGGATAGGCGGTATATTTATTGCGTTATTCGCAACGATCGTGCCTTCTGCGGTTGCATTGATTTTACTACTTAATTTATTGCAAAAATACCGTACTTCTCCTGTAGTCAAAGGATTAACATTACTTGTTCAGCCTGTTATCGCTGTAATGATGGCTGTACTGACATGGCAGTTAACCGCCGGTTCTTTTGTCTCGATAGGTATCTGGCAAAGTCTTGGTATTGCTGTCGTCGCCTTCTGGGCGATGCAAATTCGTAAAATCCACCCTGCTTTTGTGATTCTAGCGGCTTTTGTCTATGGCGCATTAGTTCTTCCGAACTTTATTTGAATATCAAAAAGGACGGTATAGATTATCTATACCGTCCTTTTTATTAATTACTTTTCTTTAGATGTAATTGACCATATTAGATACACAATTCCTAATATTATAAATAATATAGGAATAATAAGTGAATAAGGTTGAGGAACGTATTCTAATCTAGTCTCAATTAAACTATCTGACATACCACTTACTTTAAACGTAAGTGCTGAAGCTACTAAAAAACGAATTGCATCTTTGAAAATAAACAATAATAAACCTAACGATAGAAAAATAACACCTGCACTACGTTTATTCATTAAGTCCTCCCGTTAAACACAAAATAATATTAATAGTTTGGTAAAGTAGTTGACTCTTTAACTGTATATACTCCATCAGGAAGTTTTGTTGTTTTTTAGGACCATAAATATTTAAATTTTTACTAACTGAGCTAATTAATGTTTTAGATCCAGTATCGGTAATATTATAAGTATTTGTTGTAAGTGTACCGTAAGAATAAGTCATTATTGGATAGAAATCCATCCAAGCATACTTTCCTTTAGGAATAGATTGAGTTATTGAATCATCTCCACTTTGAGATTGGAGTTATTTTTCCGTCCGTTACTGTGAATGCTTTAACAATTTCTACATTATCCTTATAAGAGTTCGCATGATCTTCAGAATCTGCTTTTACTGGAACTGCTGTTGTCATATCTAATGTTATGCTTATTGCTAATGTAATACCTGCTACTTTCTTCATCAAGTTCTCTTCAAAACCATATTTTCCCCTTCCATATGTTAACATATAAATATATAGTAAACAATTTTAATTATAATCAACAAAAATATACTTTATTAATATAAAAAAACGACTGTATCTTATCTACAGTCGTGTTTTTTTTACTATTTTTATTTTTTATATGGAATATTTATGTTTTAACTTAGTGCGCTGTTTCTTCCTGCTTTGTGTGTGTTTTAAACATCTCCGAGATTACTTGCAAATTGAAAAGCATAGCCGTAATTTGTATTCGCTTTGAATTGTTGCAATTGATCCGCTGTTAGATAGGCACCTACATACGTGTAATCTACTTTTTGCAAATTCCCTTCATATGTCCATGCTTTAGCAAAATCAATATCATAATTCAATCCTTGTAGACGTTTTACTTCTGCTTGTACTTCTTTGCTATTGGTATCTAAAGGAGTTCCATTTGAGAATAAATCGATCGCTACAAAATACTTCACATCTTGTCCTGCATATTGATCCAAAGCCATTTTTACTGTTCGAACGTATAGTTTTTCTCCGTCAGTTGGTGTGGCATAACTTTCAGATACCATACTTCCATTATTCGGCTGAGTCACAGGATTAGACCCTTTTTCTTCATGTGGTAATACATCAATCGTAGTTTGTTGGCCTTTCATTTTGTCCTGTGCACTTTTGTTCAGATAGTCTAATGCATCATAAAGAATAACGGCTGCTTCTGCGCGTGTGATTTCTTTTTGTGGGTACAAGTTTTTGCTGCTATCTAGCTTCACGATACCAAGTGCAATCGCTAATTGAGAGGAATCCAACATAGCAGGATCTAATTTGTCGATATCTTTGATATCCGGTGTAATCACATCAATAGCTGGCATTTTTCCTACTGTTTGTAAGGCTGTCATCACATAATCGATATATTGTTCACGTGTAATCTTTGTTGTAGGATTAACAGATTTAGGAATATCTACACCGTTTTGATAAGCATCACGAAAAGCATCGGTATACCATGCATTGTCTTTAGCAGATGGGAATACTGTAGATAACTTTTGATTATCTTTCAAAGCAATTACGCCTGTTTTGGCATCTAGTTTGAATCCTTTTACGATAAACTGAATCGCTTGTGCCTGTGTTAAAGAGGATTGCGGAGCAAATGCTGTATCACTTAATCCATTCAGAATGTGTTGGTCATGTAATTTCACAATTTTGTCTTGCCCGTTAACCCCTTTCAAATCTTGAAACGATGATGTTGTAGCAGCAAAAGATACACTTCCTAGCGATATTGATAAAATAGATGCAGATAAGATTGAAGTTACGATTTTTTTGTTCATTTTGTTTGTTTTGTTATTCATGGTAATTCCTCCTCGAATGTTTGAATCATAATGGCTTACACTATAAAAGACGACGTTTAGCAGATCAGGTTATTTTTGATTTCAATTATTTTTTAAAATTTATATGGATACCTTGATCAGCAGATACAGGCGATCCATCTCCATTGGTGGCAAAGTGGAATACATATCCATATTGAGTATTGATAGCAAAGTTTTTCAATTGATCGGCTGTAAAGTAACCAGCGATATACGAATAATTTACTTTTTGTTGATTGCCTTGATATGTCCATGCTGTCGCATAACCAACGTTATAATTCAGTGCTGTCAGACGTTCTAACTCGGCTTGAGCTTGTGGACTGTTGTACTCTACAGGATTCATATTGGCAAATAAGTCGATCGCTACAAAATATTTCACATCTTGCCCGGCATACTTGGTTAATGCTTGTTGTACTCCTGCATCATAGACTTTGCTTCCATTGGCTGGTGCAACCGTACTGCCTGACAAGACATCACTTGGAACGCCTTCTATATTTTGAATAACAGTTCCAGATGCAGTGTAGATCTGACTTTGTTCATTCCATACACTGGTAGCCATAAAGGCGATAATAACAGCCGCCGCGGCAAAAGCAACAGCGCTAGACCATTTCAGCCAATAGGTAGATTTCGGTTGACGGCGTGCTTCATATCGAGTCAATAACTCATCGTCAATCTGACCGATAGCACGATACAGTTGTTCACTATTCATAGATAGATTCCTTCCTCCATAAGATAAGCTTTAAGTTTGGTACGTGTTCGAAACAGACTGGCTTTGACATTGTTTTCTTTCATAGCAAATTGCTCTGCGATCTCTGCTTGTGACTGACTATACCAATACCTGGCTAAAAATAAATTACACTCCCGTTCAGGTAACGTATGCAGAAATCGATTGATCGTTTGACTCAAATCTTTTTCCAAAATAGCTTGTTCCACATCATGTTCAGAAGGAATACAATCATCCAGTTCACCTAAAATAATAGTCATTTCGCCACCACGCTTTTGAGCTTTTTTGGCTTTGAATTTATCCAGTGAAAGATTTCTGGTGATTCTGCCTACAAAAAAAGACAGCTTATTCGGTCGTTGCGGAGGGATCGCGTTCCATGTACGAAGCCATGTATCATTGACACATTCTTCCGCATCTTCAGAATCACTTAAAATGTTATAAGAGATCGTATAGCAATATCTTCCGTACTGACGGGAAGATTCGGTTATAGCTGATTCGTTACGTGTCATAAACAGTTCTACAATTTCGTTATCCTCCACCTGTATGCTCTCCTTTGTTATGAATACGCCCTTCACTTATACAGACGATAAATAAAGGGTCAGGTTATTTTTGAATATAAAAAAATATTATTAATTTCTTACTCCTTACAAATGTAATATAATTCCAATCAAAATAAAATTCATTTTGCTAATTGGTATCTGATTGTAGTGGGGCTATTTATATGTAACTATTTTCTTTTTACTGTAAAAAGAAGGATAATTATGTCTTGTAGAGAATGCTACCGTTAGGCTTACGATGCCAAATTAAAAGTACAGGAGGGATTATTTTTGAAAAAAAGCAAGTCGCTTGGCGTAATTGTTGCTATGACGGGGTGTCTGTTGTTCTCGCCATCGACAGGATGGGCAGCAGAAGCAGTGGATTCGGATATCCAAACAATTATTGAAGGCACAAGCACCCATTGGGATAGCCATTTGATCGGAAAAAGCCTATACAGCCCTTACGCGGTAGTAGCTACTCAGTTGGGCGCTCAAGCCACATGGAATGCTGAAAAAAATGTATTAACATTGACCAAAGGAAGTACTACATTTACGTTACATGAAGAATCTGCATCTGCTACTACCACCTCACCAGCGCACCATACACTACAGCTTGTAGGGGATAATGTACTGGTTCCTGTACGTGCGGTTTTCGAAGCTTTTGATTACAAAGTGGTCTATACTCCTGCTACTCGCTCTGTAAATATACAATCAGCGTCTACAGAGACCAGCAATCCTAACCCTAGTGTCACTTCAGACACTTACCGATCCGTATCGATTCTGGCAGACCTTGACCCAAGCACAGCGACAGGGCTACGGATTGAAGGCGTGATTGCTAATGAAGATAACCAAGTGTTTACTGTTGAAATGGGTAGTAAAAAGTTATATCGCATCGCCGCAGATACCGGACAGATCGATACATTGACTGAACTGCCACGTTCAGGTACAGGTATGGCGTTAGATACTGAAGGTAATCTGTATATTGCAAGCGGAGGCGAAGAAGGTCTTATTTATAGAATCAATGAAGAAGATTTATCTAGCGCTGCTTTTGATTCATCCAAAGTGGAAACGTATGCGAGTGGTGTGCCCGGAGCGAACGGATTAGCTTTTGATCGTAGTGGTAATCTATATGTCAGTGGCGGAGCAACCGGAGCGATCTACAAAGTATCTTCTAATGGACAAGTAAGTACGTATGCAAGTGGTATCTTGCCTACACGAGAAGAGCAAAAAATTGTAGTGAATGGTATTGCTTTTGGCACTGATGGGCAATTATATGTTAGTAATACCAGTTCTGGAGAAGTAAATCGCTTTGCAATCAACAATGATGGTTCTCTAGGTGAGCGCCAACTTGTTGCTCAAAGCCCGCTATTATATGGAGCAGACGGATTGAACTTTGGCCCTGATGGAGCGATCTATGTAGCGGCTAATGAACGTAATGCTATCTTACGTGTAAGCCTGAATGGACAGGTCAGCGATATCGCTAGCAATAATAACAATGGGCCTTTAGAATTCCCTGCCAGTCTTCATTTTGTAGGAAATACATTATATATTAGTAATTTTGATCAACCACGTGGAATCAATAATCCGAATGATCCCGGTATCGGCGCTTCGATTGCAACGATTGATTTTAGTCAATAATCTGGTTCTGGGTCATATAACAAATACAAGCCTAACTGCTTATTTGATAGGAGCAGTTAGGCTTGTATGATGTTGCAATCGTACATGATACATGGTTATACGATAAGTATCTACAGACTATTTAGTCTGTAATATTGTCATTATAGTATTCAATAATATCTTTACGGCGAATAATGCCGAGGAATATTCCTTTGGTATCTGTCACAGGTACAAAATTCTGATCTGCGGCAAGCGATAACATATCTTCCATTGCGGCTGTAATAATAACACTTTCATTGCGAACATGCTTTTGAATATCATAGACAGGAATCTCACGCATTTTTTCAAAATCAAGATTGCATGTATTTTTGAGTTTCCATAATAAGTCCCCTTCAGAAAGAGTACCTACATATCGTCCAGATTCATCGATAATCGGCAATGCTGTATAAAAATGACTTTCTAATATTTCTAATGCTTCAAACATCGAGATTGTCGAAGGAATATAAGCGACTTGTTCTTTCGGCAGTAAAAAAGAAGAGATTTGCATCTGCTGTAGACACTCCTTTGGCTATAAATTGTGATGTATATCTATTAAAACATACATATGACTAGATGTGAAAGCGATTGCAGGTTGAGATTTTGTAACTATTTGATGAGATTGAAGCAGTCATTCTGTTTATTTATACTATAATAGATACGACAAAATGACACCCGAGCTATACTCAAGCTCTAGAAATGAGGTTCTTGTTATCATGATCTATCAGGCCCATCAAATTATAGAAAAGATCACAGCACTACTTCAGAAAACAACGATCTATAATCAACAGCACCATATGAAATGGGTACGTGCTCCTTTTTTCGATCAAGAGCGATTTGAACTTTCTCCGTATGTTCAGATTACAGACGAAGGATATGTATTACAAATGTACGAACGCAATGTGCAAATGCTCAACAAACTTACGACCGATGTAGATGATGTGGTGTACTGGATTTTGGAAGATACGATTCAACTGATTCTACATACCGATCGATTACAGCGTCAACAGGATTCTTCTTATACAACTACAGATGAAATATCTATTGCAGAACAAGCCAATCAAGCCTTTTCTGAAATAGGTGGAATCTATGAACAATGGCATCATCAACATCGTCGCAGTACATTAGAGACGCCGTAGATACATCATAATCACTACCAGAACAGTGGATAGCACGCAAAAGGATCTTGTCTCTACAAGATCCTTTTTTGGCTAACACCAAACAACGTTAGATCGTTTGCTGATCTTTGCTCATAGTAGGTACAAGAGATTTGTGATCGATAGGAGAAGAAAGTGTGATTAACGTAGTGTATGAACCGTGGCTGGTAATGCAATTTTCGAACGGTTCCAAATCCATAATAGATGAGGTCACCACTTTGATCAAATAATTGTAATCTCCACTAACTCGATGACATTCTACGATCTGAGCCGTCTCCTGACAAAACTGAACAAACGATATTCCATCATTCGCGCGGAATAAATAATACGCTGTTGTCAATTTGCCAATCTTATCCGGTGCAACTATGGCTCTATATTGCTGAATCACTCCACTCTCTTCCATCCGACGTACTCGTTCCGTTACTGCCGGTTGAGACAGCCCTACTTCTTTCCCTAGTTCGGTCATTGAAATACGTGCTTGGGTTTGTAGACAGAGTAGAATATGTTGATCCACCTGATCCATGAATGTTCACTCCTTTAATTTCAAGGTTATATCGCTAAATAAATTTAAATCATGATGCATTTAAGCGAAATAAATCGGTTGTTATATGTAGTATTGCGATAATATCATATAAAATGAATAGAGTAAATCATAACTATAAATAGCTCATAACAAAAACACCTTCATACTTCAGTCGCTGTAGATCTACTTCATCATGTTCAGTCGACGTTACAAGCAGAAGGTGTTTGTATCATTTACAGATTACTCTTGAGGCGGGGTATCTTCTTTAATCCAATCCACTTGAATAAAATCTTCATTAAGCTGTAATTCAGCTTCTCCAAGTCCATTTTTTTGCAAAGTTGTTTTAACAGTATCTTCATTTTGCATCGCTACAACCAATCCTGTACTTTTCGTATCACTATGGATTAAGTTCATCCCTAACTCTAACAACCGTTCTACACTAAATGGCTTTTGTAAATAGCGCTCATTGGATGTCTCGGCATAATTGTCCGGTTGATCTAGTGCTGACGAGATAATCACAGGCACATGACGATACGCTTTGTCATTTTTGAGCGCTTGAATAAAGTCCCATCCATTTTGCGAACCATGTAGCTGTACATCGACCAGACACAATAACGGCGGTTGCTGACTATACTCTAGAGCAAGCAATGCTTCTTCTGCGGTATCCATACGCAAAATTTCGTAATTTTGTTCTTCAAACGTAGCCCCAATCAGACGAGCTAAATTTTCATCGTCTTCCAGTACCACAATTTTGTCATCCAGCGCACGCAGATGGAATTTGGGCAATTTAATATAGAATGTACTACCTTGACCTAATATAGAATCGAAATACACTTCTCCGCCTAAGTCTTCTACGATTTCTTTGACAATCGCAAGCCCTAAGCCTGTGCCACCAATCTGACGACGATCTGAATTGTCTACACGATAAAATTTACCAAACATATGAGGCTTGGATTCTTCCGGTATACCCAGACCATAATCTTGTACTGCCGCAATCCAGTGCGTATCTCCATCCACTAAGCGAACATCGACACGTTCTTGCCCCGGTGAATACTTAATCGCATTACTAATCAAATTATGCATAACCTGTGTAATCCGATCACTATCTGCGCGTACCAGACATACTCCTTCAGGTACATCAATTCCAATCGTATATCCTTGTTTGTTATCCCATTGTTTGGCTACACTTTGTACAATCGGATTCAGATCAAATGGAACCAGTGTGTAATTTTGCTTGCCGGATTCCATCCGTTGGAGATCTAGAAAATCACTGATTAGATTGGATAAGCGATTAGCTTCTCCATGAATTGTTTCCATATATTTTTTCGCTTTTTCCGGTTTGACTTCACGATGAAGCAATATCTCCACAAATCCTAAAATACTAGCTAGCGGAGTCCGTAGTTCATGCGAGACAATACTTACAAATTCATTTTTCAATTGATCCGCTTGTTCTTCTTCGGTACGGTCGCGGAATACAAATAGATGATAATTTTCTAAATTCATACCTTTGATCATATTCATATACATTTCCATATAATAAATAGATCCGTCACGTCCTTGGAGAGAGAACTGCGTTTTCCACTCTTTGCTTTCTTCGGTCAGCAACTGCTGAATCTGCTCGCTCAACATTGTGTGTTCTACTGTATGATGATCCAGATATTCTGTGAGTGAGGTAATATTAGCTCCTGTGATCAGTTCTGGATTCACACAACTTACCTGTTGATTGCAAAATGAAATCGTCCCTTGTGGATCGCAAAGTACCAAGCCTTCATGCAGAGAATCGATAATTTGCTGAATCGTATCCCGTTGTTGCTTGAGCATCCGTTTTTCCAGTTCCAATTCTACATTGAGTTCTTCCAGACGAACACTTTGCTTGCGACGCTCTTCACTTGCAAGTTGCGCTTGATATGCCAGACCAAATTGTCCGATTAATCCTTCTGTCATCAATTTATCTTTGATATGCACCATCAGACTACCGTACGTTGTAAATAGGACAAACCCAAGCACATTCATTTCTTCATTAAAAATAGGATAATAATGATCGTCTGCACGTTCATATCCTTGATGAACTCCTTTTTCTTCGGTGCTGAGAGTACGACTACGCACAATAGGAGACTTTTCTTCTAATACTTGTAATGCGGGCCCAAATAAATGATCAATAGCTTCTCCATGTATCGTATGTGGCCATCCAATCGAATACATCATACGTGACGAAGCAGGGTTGCCAATCTCATCTTGAATAACAAGCATTAGAGCATCATGACGTGTCGCTTGCATCAACGCACGCAGACTGCTTTCTAAAAAGTCATTCATCTGCGCAAAACCGGTTAGCTTTTCTTGATACGAATTGATCCATTGTAACTGTGTCTCACGCTCGGTCAACCGTTCTAAGATCGTTTCCTGCTCTTGTTGTTGCATCATAATTTCTTCATTCTGAGCTTCCAACTCGTCGTGTTGTTCTCCCATTTGACGCAGACTTTCTTCCAGTTCTTGATGGCGTTCTTTCAACTGATCACTCATATGATTAATACCAGCAACAAGCCCACCGATCTCGTCCTGCGAAAAGGTATTTTCTAAATGAATATATTCCCCTTTACTTATCCGCTCTACTGCTTGCTCCATCTGGGCGATCGGATGAATAATCGATTTGCGTAAATAACGAATCAATATAACAGCAGTTCCCAATCCTAACAAAATCAACACCAACGGTACAAACAGGATCAAAGAATTGATACGTTTACTTTTGGCAATCAGATCGTTCACTTCTTGGCGTTCAATCTGCATTAACCGATCTAATTCGCTATTGACCGATTGCACCAAAGAAGTAGTGATCGTCTGTGAAATACGATTGATTTCAGTTTGATTATTTTGCTGTTTGAGTGCTTGCATCACTGGAAAATAGCTAAAATATTCTGTGCTTTTGCGTGATAATTCATCCAGACGTGAATCTTCGGTCTGAGCTTTTTTAAATGTATCCAAACGCTTTACAAATTCATCGCGACTTGTCTCGGCTTCCAATAAAAATTCATTGCGATCATAAGCCAGATATGCCCGAAAATCAGAAACTGCTGTACGGTAATCTTCATCCATATCTTGAATCTGATTTTGCTGATTAAGATGTGTATTAATATCATTAGTAATATCTGCAGTCTGTTGTTTAAAAAACCACTCGACCGCAAAAATGATAATACCAAACACCAAAAAAAGAACAATCGTCCATAAAGCGACCCGGCGTGCCAGACCCCCGCGGGCTGGATTCATTATTCATCGCCTCCACTGGCTGACAGTAATTCTTCGGCTGCATCCATCAATTGTAGCGGGCTAAATGGCTTGGACATATATAGAGATACTCCTGCTTGCTCTGCACGAATCCGATCTTTCTCCTGTGCTTTGGCTGTCAGTAAAATAACAGGCTTTTTCGCATTGACTCCGCCACTTTGACGTAACCATTCGCAGACTTCAATCCCTGTAGCTTCAGGCATCATATAATCCAAAATAACAAGGTCAAAAGGGTGACTGGATAGCTTGTCTTGAGCTTGCTTACCATCTTCTGCTTCGATCACATTGTACCCTTCATCTTCCAACGTTTCTTGTAGCAAAAATCGTAAAGCTGGTTCATCTTCTGCGATTAAAATTTGATATGTTGTCATTTCACTGTATTCCCCTTTGGTGTAACAGATTATCGAACATGATACAGATCTGCCGAGCGAGTATACTTTGATTTATCTTCTTTACATTTTACTATATTTTACTATTTCGACAAAACAGCTTTTTATTGTTGTAGGTCTTTCACACTATAAGTAAAATTTTAACAAAATAGACCACTTTACAGACTTTGATAACAACGATCACGACTGGTAATATGATATAATGAAAGCGTAATTCCATTTTAATTGCAGAAGAGGGGTTTGACCTTTATTATGCTACAATTTAGTCCCTCATTTTTACAGATCGGATCAACTGTAGGTCTGTTAGTGATTGCGATAACCGCTATTCTGGTACGTTCTCGTACTAATCACAGACCGGTCAATGCCAAAAAAATTCTGATCCCGCCTATGGGAATGAGTACTGGTTTTTTTATGTTTGTTGTGGCTGATTTTCGGGTGTCCTGGATATGGGCTTTAGGCGCTTTTTTAGCCGGATGGTTTATTTTTTCGTATCCGTTAATTCGCGGTACCAAGTTTGAACGATCTGGTACAGATATCGTTGTGCAACGCTCCAAAAGTTTTCTGTTTATTTTAATTGGTCTATTAATGATCCGTTTACTGTTACACCGATTTATCGAGCAGTATATTTCGATTCCACAAACAGCAGGTGTGTTTTTTATTCTGGCTTTTGGCACACTACTACATTGGAGAATATCGATGTACCGTCAATATCGCAAAATGACGTCAGATTCTGCTATTCCGTTGTCTAAATAATCTATATCAACACATAAAAAACCGACTTCTACAAAATAGAAGCCGGTTTTTTGATATATTTATATACTGTTTTGCAGATTGTATTATTTTATAGCTGATCTAGCCTATTAATCAGTCACTTTGACCAATTGTTTACCTAGATTTTCACCGCTAAATAATCCGATAAAGGCTTGCGGTGTATTTTCAAAACCTTCTATTACATTTTCGCGATATTTCAGCTTGCCTTCTTTAACCCAGCTACCCATTTCTTTCAATCCTTCGGCTGCATCAGCTGCATAATCACCAACTAAGAATCCTTTAAGCAATACTGTCCGTTTGAGCAAAGTAGGCTGGATACGTGGGCCGATATCTGGTTTCTCATTGTTATATAGAGAAATCTGTCCGCATAATGGAATACGTGCATTGGTATTAAGTAGATCAATAACAGCATCCGAGATTTCGCCACCGACATTATCAAAATAAATATCAACACCATCCGGGCAAGCTTCTTCCAATGCTTCACGCACAGGCTTTTCGTCTTTATAGTTAATCACAGCATCAAATCCAAGTTCATCTAATAGATAGCGGTTTTTCTCCTCTGAACCTGAGATACCTACTACACGACAACCTTTGATTTTACCAATCTGTCCTACTAACATCCCTACAGCACCACCTGCACCGGAGACAACTAGCGTCTCGCCTGGTTGTGGATTACCGATACGAAGTGTACCAAAGTAAGCAGTAAGTCCAGGCATACCTAGTACACCGACAGCTGTAGAGATTGGAGCCAGTTCTGGATCGACTTTGCGACAAGTGTCTGCATCGACAACAGCATATCGCTGCCATCCCCATCCACCGACTACAATATCGCCTTCTTGATAACGAGAATCGTTACTTTGCAACACTTTACCGATAGAACCGCCACTAACAGGTTCATTTAGAGCATAAGAAGCAGCATAAGACTTCGCTTCACTCATTCGTCCTCTCATATAAGGATCAACTGATATATATAAAGTCTGAATTTGCAATTGACCTTCTTTAGCGTCCTCTAGTGGTTGCTGATCGATCGTAAAGTTTTCTGCAGTTGGCACACCTTTTGGACGACTTGCCAGTAGAATGCGTTCATTTTGAATAGTAGACATTATTTATTCCTCCTTGTTTTGCTTACTATTTGTTATTACCCTTAAACGACTATTGTATCGCGTATTCACACTTTTATCACATTCTGTTCATTTCAAATAAATATTAAGTTAAGTTTCATGACACATCTGTTAATAATAAGCAAAATAAAGTACTATTATAAGTGATCATGAATAGTTAATTGACATTGAAATGCACTTTAGTTGTATTTTATTAAATATAGATCAGCCAATATTACATTGTATATGAAAAGAAGCAGGAGGTTAGCTATGCGTAGAAAATCAAGAAAAGTGGCTATCGTAGGTGCTGGAATGGTAGGAGCAGGTTGTGCGTATTCGATGATTAATCAATCTATCGGTGATGAGATTATGATGATCGGACGTACTCATGAACGTGCAGTAGCCCAAGCATTGGATTTGTCACATTGTATGGAATTCACCTCTCATCGTACCAAAGTCTATGCAGGTACATTGCAAGATTGTGGAGATATGGATATTGTGATTATTACTGCTGGAGCTAATCCGATACCCGGGCAAAACAACCGGATGAATATTTTGCATGAGACTGCCGCAATTGCTCGTGAGATTACGGAACCTATCGTTGCGAGTGGATTTAACGGTGTATTTATTGTCGCGGCTAATCCTGTAGATGTGATTACTCATCTAGTATGGCAAATTTCAGGCTTTCCACGTGAACGTGTGATCGGAACAGGTACATCGATCGATTCTTCTCGCCTCAAAACGCTACTTTCTGATGTGTTTTCGATCGATCCACGCAGTGTACATGGATATGCACTTGGAGAACATGGAGAATCTCAATTTGTCGCATGGTCACATGTTACGATTGGCGGTAAGCCGCTATTGCATATTTTAGATCAACATACCGCTCGTTTTCCAGATCTGAATCTGGATGATATTGCTCGCAAAACCAAAGATGCAGGCTGGGAGATTTTTACCCGCAAAGGCAATACACAATTCGGTATCGGTAATGCGCTTGCGTATATCGCCCGTTCGATTCTTAATGATGAACAACGGATTATTGCTGTTTCTTCTATATTAGAAGGAGAATACGGACAATATGATGTCTGTGCAGGTGTCCCTGCTATTATCGGCGGTGAAGGTATCAAAGAAATTATCGAGCTTCAACTGACTGCGGAAGAGCAGACCAAATTCGAATACTCTTGTCAGCAGATTCGTAATGGTATTGAAGCTGTTCTACCAGTGATCATTCCTAATAGCGATGTTGTATAAATGTCGTCTAAGTCATAACAAACTAATCTGCTCACTCTAAATCGTTATCAACTACCCATATCAAAAAAAGAGCTATACTTCTGAATAATCAGATCGTATAGTTCTTTTTCTTGTATTAAATATTCATTTATACAGCTATATTACATATTCTTTCTTCTTACTCTCCCGAACTTGACGCTGCATCCCACTCTAGACTTTCCAGAAATCGATATACATCTTCAAATACCAGATCATGTTGCTTGTCCATCGTCAGAATATGACCGGATTGGTCATACCATTTCAGCTCCTTGATCGGCATAGTCAGATCTTCATAAATAATCCGGGCACTCTCTAGATAAAGGTCTTCATCAAGCTCACCCTGCATAATCATGGTCGGTGCAGAGATACGCTTCACCTGACTAGCGGTAGAGGATATTAGTTTACGTAATTGATCCAGACTGTGCAGAGGTTCTTCAGCTAGCTCTATCAGTTCCTGCTCAATCTGTGGCTCTTCTTTGCCTTCGATAGACTTGAACCAGCGAGCATATTCCAGTACCCGTCTAAGGATATCTTCATTGTCTTTTTCACGTATAGGTGCACACATCGAGACGATAGCTTTGGCGGGAAACAGAGTACCCAGTCGCAGGGAGAATACACCTCCCAGTGATACACCAACTACAGCGATCTCTTCATACCCTTCCTGCTCCAGATATTCATAACCGTCTACAGCACTTTTCCACCATTCCGAAGGTTTGGTGTGTAGCAGTTCTTCTGGAGTACTGCCGTGCCCTTTATACAGCGGGCCATGACAGGTATACCCTCTATCATTCAGGAAACGTCCCAGTTTGCGGACATGCAGTGTATTGCCAGTATATCCATGTAGCAGTAGAGCAGCCCTTGCTCCTCCGCGATATGTAAATGACTGAGGGGGAACCAGTTTCATCCGATCATCTCTCCAATTCTATTTTCTCTATATTATAAACAGAATGACTGCTCTAAAAGCAGAACCAGAAGTAAGAATACCATATTTACTATCAGTAGCCTAATCCGCAGTATACAGATCAGAAGCCCTCGTAAATGTTAGTTATGCTACTTCTGGAGAGAGATTGCTGTCTTATTCTGTTACTGCGATATCATCGGAATAAGTCACTATATAGTCTGCTCCATCCAATGCTGATGCAGGAACAAGAAGATCGGCTACAACGTTTTGTAAGCAAATTTAAGCGGACTACAAGCAGGTTCTTATTTCCCATCTTCTACTCGGCCACAAGATAAGTAATACAGCAGATCGTTAATAAAATAGTATTGAAGCTATTCTACCTGTGATCATTGCTAAAAATGATACTGGCTAAGATGTTGCCTAATTTATAACCAATCTATCTGCTTACTCCATATCGTTATCCATTCCACATGCCAAAAAAGAGCTATACTTCTGAATAATCAGATCGTATAGCTCTTTTGCTTGTATTACCTATTTATTTATTTGTATTCTGTTTGTTATTTTACGGTCAATACCGGACAGTTCGCATGCTGGATCACTTTGTGACTGACACTACCGAGAAATAGTTCAGACATTTTACTCATTCCTCTAGTTCCCATCACGATTAGATCGTAATTTTGGCTATTCGCTAAGTCGCAAATAATCGTCGCTGGATCACCTGTCTGGTAATTAATATCATACTGAATACCTGTAGGATCAAGTACCTGACGATAAGGTTCTGTCATTTCATGCCCTTCTTCATTTAACTTGGCATCGACATCAATACCTAATGGTGGTTCAGCAACCATCATCACTGGATTGACATGAACTGCTGTAAGAGATGGCTTATTAGATAAAGCTTGAATCAATTCGATCGCTTTTTGCAACGCTCGATCTGCGTGTTCTGATCCGTCTACAGCCACTAATATTTTACGAAATAAGGAACCAGTCGGCATCTGTTCTTGTGATTGAATATTGGTCATCATTATCCTCTTCCTTCTATTATATAGAATCAAACATTAGATGTAGAACCTAAGATTAGTGAGCATGAGATACATCAATATCACGTAAGTGACGACGACGTACAATCAATACCAATACACCGATAAATACCATTAATGCACCAAAGTAAAATGGCATCTGTGCATTGTACCATTCAGATAATTTACCTGCTAACCACGGAGAAGCCGCACCACCTAAGAAACGAACAAAGCTATATGAAGCCGAAGCAACCGAACGTTCTACAGGAGCGGATTCCATAACAGCCGTTGTAATCAACGTATTGTTAATTCCTAAGAAAATACCTGCGATAATAACAGCCACAATAACAGTTGTTGGTGAACCCATAAATGTACCGATACCCATTGCCAACAAATCCAGTGTAAATAGGGTTAACATTACACCCATCGAAGCAGCTAAGTTAAAGCGACTTTGCAATTTAGGTGCTACAAATACAGAAGTAAAAGCAAGCAAGATTCCCCATCCAAAGAATACATAACCAAGTCCATGTTCATCCAAGCCCATAACATAAGGAGAATAAGCCATTAATGTAAAGAAACCAAAGTTATATAAGAAAGCGACAATCGCTAATGTTTTGAGTGCTGGATAGCTAAGTGCTTTGAACGGATCAGCGAGTGAACTGCGTTTAGCTGGTTTTGGAATTTTTGGTAAAACGAATAAGATAAATAAGAAACCAATAACCATCAATACACTAACACCGAAGAAAGGACCTCTCCAAGAGATCGAACCCAATTCTCCACCAAGCAAAGGACCGACTGAAATACCTAGTCCAAGTGCTGCTTCATACAAAATAATCGCTTTGGCTGTACCTGATGTCGATAAGCCAACAATTGCCGATAACGCTGTTGCAATAAATAGCGCATTACCTAATCCCCATCCACCGCGGAAACCAACGATTTGAGCAATCGTATCAGATGCTCCACCTAATGCTGAGAATGCAATAATTAGCAAAATACCACTTAATAATGTCCATTTAACCCCGATCCGACTGGATACAAAACCTGTGATTAACATCGCAAGACCGGTAACCAGATTATAACTGGTGAATAGTAACGATACCTGACTTTTACTTGCATGTAATTGATTAGCGATTGCTGGCAAAATAGGGTCAACTAAACCCAGACCCATAAATGAGATCACACAAGCAAAAGCAACAGCCCAGACTGCTTTAGGTTGAGAAAACAACCCGCCACGTTCAGGCAGTTCTTTTAAAGTTGATGTTTTGGTACTCATATTGATGTATTCCTCCTTGGAAACCGTTAATTTAATTTAGCTAATCCTTCTTGAATCCGTTGACGCAATAATTCTGCATCGGCTTTGAACGCATAGATACGGTTTAACTTCTCATCCACCATATGTAGCTGTTGATCTAACGTCTTATTCATTTCGATCAATTGCTGACGACGTTCTTCTTCATCCGTAGTGTTGCGGTATTGCTCGCGCTGATCATTGAGCATCTCGGTTACTTTGACATAATGCTGTAATTCTTGAAGCGAGAAGCCTAGCACATCGCGAGCATTGATAATTTTTTTGAGCCGATCAATATCTGTCTGACTGTATAACCTTGTTCCACCCTCACTACGCTGAGGAGAAACAAGCCCAATCTCTTCATAATAGCGCAGTGTACGCTTCGTTAAGTTGCAGGCAGTAGCGACTTCATCAATCTTGTAGAGAGTCATCTGTCATCCCTCACTTTGTTTGTACTCATATATCTTTTATATAAAAATAATTACATATAAGTTATGTAACTATAATACTACTATCTCACGTTAACGTCAATGTTATATACCAAATTTATATGTATTTTTTGTTATATATTTTAAAAAAGGAAATCTGTTAGCTAATCTTTATTACGTATCTTATTTTCAAAATTCATTATTATTCAAATTTGTGGATATATTAGATTATTTCGTTTCATTTCAGTATCCTTTTGTGTATACTAGGAATATAAAGAAAGCCTACAGTGGTGGTACACTGTAGGCTGGATCGACAAAACAGGTAGTAAGCAAGACGATGCTACACTGTCAAACAGTATAAGAAAAACCGCCGAATAAGACTTCTACCTCTTAGTCCCGGCGGTTTTTCTTGTGTTTTGCTTTCTTCCAGATTCCGATAACTTTATTTAATCCAACCATTAAGCTGGTTAACTTGATACCTACATCTAAAAGAATAAGCAATACCTCCAAGTATGACATGGCTTCACCCCCTTTCGGGTTGCATCGCCATATCATTTACCACCGGTACTTTGTCTTTCCTATGATATTGTAGCATATGTAGCACATTAAAATAACTTAAATACGTATAATTAATTTTGGAGATTGAAATATAAAAAAGCGACTCTATAATATAGAGTCGCGGTTTTTTTTACAAGCCCAAGATTATTTTTTTTTTTATAAAGCGTGTGCGGCAAATTAGTTTCGTAGAGCTGGAACAACATTAACTGTTAACTGTGTCTTATAAACATCTACGAGCCCCCGAGACTAAGGAGTGAAGAGCGGGTGTCGGGGGTT
>NZ_JARUWY010000080.1:0-228 GCF_030433815.1 Paenibacillus sp. PsM32
GACGGGCTTGCCGCGCCACTCGACCGTGAGCTTCTCGCCGTCCTTGAGGGCGGAGATATCGACCTCCACTGCAGCCCCGGCGGCTTTGGCCTTCTCGGATGGCTGGAAGGTGCTCACGAACGGGACGGCTGTCGCCACGCCGCCCACCGCACCAGCGCACGCCGACGTGATGATCCACGTCCGCTTGCTGGAGTCGATTGGAGTGTCACTCATGGGGTTCCTCGAACT
>NZ_JARUWY010000081.1:0-227 GCF_030433815.1 Paenibacillus sp. PsM32
GGATGCGCGTGCTCCAGCGCCTGCAGTTCGCGAAACAGCCGGTCGTACTCGGCATCCGGCACGAGCGGCGCGTCGAGCACGTAGTAGTGGTAGTCGTAGCGCTGCAGTTGCTCGCGCAGACACGCGGCGCGCTCGGCCGGCGGCGCTGCGGCGCCAGGCCCCTCGCCGCCCTGCGGCTCGTGAGCGAACAGATCGGGCGTCATGGTCGCACGAGCTTAGCTGAACAG
>NZ_JARUWY010000082.1:0-227 GCF_030433815.1 Paenibacillus sp. PsM32
GTGCAGGGCGTTCTGTACCATTCGCATTCAGTAAAACCGTATTATGCTCCCATGTCTGTCCTTCGATGTATCCCCAAAGTGTCACTCCTTTGACAGAAGGGTGATTCCAAATTACAGGGAATTTTTCTTAATAACGTGCTAATTGAGTGGCATCGTCACCGGTCATATACAGTTCAGATACGTAGATCGGTAATCCTGTCGAGACTAAAATGATGAGTACAGTAGTT
>NZ_JARUWY010000083.1:0-227 GCF_030433815.1 Paenibacillus sp. PsM32
CCCCCCCCCCCTGCTCACAACCCCCCCCTCCCGGGGCGCGCCCCCCCCCCCCCCCCACCCACTACTGTTTTTGTTATTACTTCGCCGGCCCCCCCCCCCCCCCCATCCCCCCCCCCCCCCCCCCCCCCAAATAAACGCCCCCCCCCCACCCCCCCCCCCTCCTCCAAACAAACACAAAAAATAACAAAAAACCCAACCCCCCCCTCCCCCCCACGACATACTTTAAG
>NZ_JARUWY010000084.1:0-226 GCF_030433815.1 Paenibacillus sp. PsM32
TTTTTTATTGATACGGCGACAACCGAGATCTACAGGAACATGTATTCGTCGGCAGCGTCATATGTGTATACGTGACAGTAACATTACTCACGCCCATACGTGCTAGTTTTAACATATTTTCTAAATGTATCACTTGAAGTGGAGTCTCCAGTGTCATATAAACAAAACCGAGCCCACGACACCAGGGGGGGCTAAGGGGGTGGGCGGCCGGGCGGAGGTTATAAAA
>NZ_JARUWY010000085.1:0-226 GCF_030433815.1 Paenibacillus sp. PsM32
TGCAAGCCCAAATACCCTGAAAGATAGGTTGTATCTGTTACTAGCATCACAGGACGATACTGCTTATCCCAATAGACGCTAAACTGAGAGCCGCTGGCATTGACTTTCAAATGATACGTCTGCCCAGCTTGAACGTCGAACTCATAAGACTGTTGCAAAGTACTATTCGTACATGAAGCATCTCGAAGCTGAATCAGACCTGATGTTGGCTTAATCTGTAAGCAGT
>NZ_JARUWY010000086.1:0-225 GCF_030433815.1 Paenibacillus sp. PsM32
ATTCTAAATATTTAAATGGGTTTAAAATAGGCAAATGGTAAAAAAAAAATTGCCGGTATGAATCAATTTTGTATCCGAAAATTTATTCATTTTTTTAATTTGGTTTTTTTTTGTTGTTTTTCCATTTTGCTGTTTGGTGGTTGTTTTTTTTTTGGGTTAGTTTTTTTGTTTTTTAAATTAGTAACTTTTGGTTTGGGTTTATTAATTTTTAAAAATTTTAATTCC
>NZ_JARUWY010000087.1:0-224 GCF_030433815.1 Paenibacillus sp. PsM32
TGGGTGAACAGTGTAGATCTTGGAGATCGGCCGTTCAAATTGAAAGTAGAAGGTATGGGCGATTTGGTTACCGATACATTGAGTATTTCTACAGGGGCTACAGCTAATTATCTAGGTATCCATAACGAAAAATTTAATATCGGACGCGGCTTAAGTCCTGGCGCACCCTGCGAGGGTTGCTTTTACCGCGTTAAAGAAATCGTGGTTGGCGTTGTTGGGGCTGG
>NZ_JARUWY010000088.1:0-224 GCF_030433815.1 Paenibacillus sp. PsM32
AGTTTCCGATTATTTCAATTTGTTCCACAAAGTCATCTGGGGCAGATTCATTCCAACCTAAAGGAGCACAATCATTTTCTGATATGCATCCAGTAAAACTCCCAGAAATAAACATCACTTTATATTTATTACCTTGTGTTGTTTTATATTCATCCCCCTCATATATCTCTACACCGTTCTTATCCTTTAAGCCCATGTATTGACCTACTGATTCTGGGTGAACT
>NZ_JARUWY010000089.1:0-222 GCF_030433815.1 Paenibacillus sp. PsM32
TAATAGATCATGTCAGATGTAGGCATCACAATAGTAACGCGCAACCCTCCTTAGTGCCGATTATGCAACGTAATGCCATAATCATTGCCATACATGAGAGCAATTCTGCGATGAACATTAACAAACCCATGACCTCCCGGGCCTTCTGGCAAAATACCTGCTTCCATATGAAGATGATGCTCTTCGATCCATTCTTGCTCAATCCCCGGGCCGTTATCAATC
>NZ_JARUWY010000008.1:0-237231 GCF_030433815.1 Paenibacillus sp. PsM32
CGCACAGGACTTAAAATCCTGCGGTAGGTGACTACCGTACCGGTTCGATTCCGGTCCTCGGCATACTTATATTTTTGATATAAGTATAACGCATTATAATCAGTACATAAAGACAAGCAGCACATGTATAACCCTCAAGATCAATGTGGGTTACTGTGCCGGGGTGGCGGAACTGGCAGACGCACAGGACTTAAAATCCTGCGGTAGGTGACTACCGTACCGGTTCGATTCCGGTTCTCGGCATTATGAGATGTACCATTATACAAAAAAAGATCGTTTTCCTCTTATGTAATATATAGAGGAAAACGATCTTTTTTTGTTGTTTCTGTTTTACGAAAGATATGGTTTGAGGTTTTCCAAAATAACAGCATAAGCATTAGGCCACATATGAATTCCATCTGTCGAAAATTCTTCTTTTAAATTGCCATGTTCATCTGCTAATCCTTCATTTACATTGATAAAGTGAAAATGGTGTTGGCTAGCCAGTTCTTCAATGGCAGTGTTAGCTTCCTCAATATTAGATAGAGTACGTGTAGCAAACATCTCCGCTTTCATTGAAGGATCAAGTCCAAAATCAGCTTCTCCATTCACAGGATAGTATGCCATCACATAGACTTCGCATTGAGGTAATCTGTCTTTAATTTGATCCATAATTGTATTGTAATTGGTAAGAAGCGTTTCTTTTTGATAGCCATTTGGTCCAATAGATCCAATATCATTTGATCCAATATTAATAAATATTTTGGATGGAGCAAGTGCAAAAATACAATCATCCATCACTTCAAGAAGATCAGCCGTCGTACTTCCAGCAATGCCTCGATTGTAGATGATCTTTTGTAAATTAAGATTCAGTTGCATTTCATTGCTAGGGAACCATTCCATCAAAGAAGAACCTACAAATAAAATTTGTTCTTTCGTGATAAAATGATTAAGTAGTTTATATTTTTGATGTGTACTTTTCTTTTGTTCGCTAAAGTTATTCATCATTACAGTCTGAATCACTGCTTGCACATCCTGATCTTGCATTAGTTTCTTCATTTGTTCTGGACTCATAGTTGATCTGCTCCTTTAGATTAGGTTGAGAATGTATTCATATCTTTATTATTTGCTTTTACTAAGACAAGCATATACCTAGAATAAATCAATGTACAATATTGCAGGGCTAATGATTTGGGATAGGGCAAACGACAGGAAGCAATGTCTAGTGATATAGACAGCTCTCACTGTACGTTCTAAGCAGAATGTACATTTGTAAATGAATTAATACCTTCTGCACCTTTTGTCCTTATAGAGCGAATATAGAGCGCTCTCTTGCGAATAAGTAGTTGTTATCATTCGTGTTTAATAGCTTCAATACAAACAACATTAAAGTCATACAATATACGTGTACATATAACTTTATAATATCTAGAAAGATTATCCTGTATAGGGTGATCTTTTTTTTGTGAAAGATTATTCCAGATAATACTAAAAATATATATATTTTTATATTTAAATTATGTATTATATGTATAGTGAACAAAATTCAAAATATTTAAAAAAATATAATTATATTAATTAAAATAATTAAGGAGGTGATAAAACGTACTCTGAAATCTTTTTTAGTATCTTTATAAATTGGGAATGTACGTTATATATCGTTAGTTAAAGGATAGGAGTAGATAGAAAATACTGAACTTGATAAAGGAGGCAATATGATGGTGAAAACAAGTCGTACTTTGTTGCTGGTTCTAGTAATGTTCAGTTTGGTGTTTGGAGGTGTAGCTGTTTCTTTGTCATCTCAAGTGGAAGCAGCAGATGTTAATCTGGCACAGGGAAAACAAGTGACTGTTTCTTCTACAGAAGCCAGTGGTAATATCGCAGCTAATGCAGTAGACGGTAATTTATCGACCAGATGGGCATCGACAAATAGCGATACACAATATTACATTGTAGATCTCGGAACAGCTCAATCGGTATCCAGTGTTATTTTGCGTTGGGAGACTGCTTATGCGAAGCAATTTCAGATTCAGACATCTACCGATAATGTAAATTGGACGACAGTGTATTCGAACTATAGCAACACGGGAGGAACCAATACGATTACGTTTCCATCGACTACCGCTAGATATGTGAAAATGTATGCGTTTCAACGGGCGACTACCTATGGTTACTCGTTATACGAATTTGAAATATACGGCAGTGGTACACAAGCGGCTACAGGAGTACTTGATTATATTAAAAGCATCAGTGGCAAACAAACTGTAATTGGAATGCACAATCGTGAACCGAATGCTACACCTGCTGTACAGACAGAGAAAGTCAAAAGTATTACAGGTAAATATCCAGGGTTATGGAGTGGTGATTTATTATTTTCAGCCAATGATGTCAACAATCGTTGGAATATGATCTATGAAGCTAAAAAGCAGTGGGATAACGGAGCGATTGTGCAGGTGATGATGCACGTTACACCACCTACACAAGCCGATGCAGGCAATTGGGAAGGCGGAGTAGTCAGTCATTTAAGCGATGCTCAGTGGAAAGACTTAACGACTAACGGTGGTACATTAAACAAAGCGTGGAAAGCTCGCTTAGACAACTATGCGCAATATCTTCAGTATTTAGAAGACAATAAAGTCACTGTATTATTCCGTCCATTCCATGAAATGAATCAAGGGGTATTCTGGTGGGCAGGTCGTCCGGGTAGTACGGGTACTGCTGAATTGTATCGTTTGACTCATGATTATCTTGTAAATACCAAAGGGTTAAGTAATCTGGTATGGGTATGGGATATGCAAGATTTGGATCTGAATTGGAATGTATACAATCCAGGTAATGCTTATTGGGATATATTTGCTTTAGACGTATACAACCCTGATGGATTCACTACGCAAAAATACAATACAGCTTTGAGCGTAGCCAATGGCAAGCCGATAGCGATTGGTGAATGTGATGTATTACCTACACCTAGTCAGTTAGCGGCTCAACCGAAATGGACATTTGCTATGAGCTGGGCAGAGCTAACATTTGAAAAGAATACCAACGCTCAAATCCAGACTGTCTATAATGCGTCTAATGTGATTACACGTGATGAGTTACCGAAGCTAAAGTAATAGTGAAGCAAAGGAAAGATTAGAGTTAGAGTATAAGTATTTTATTGTATGTAGCAAGTCATATTAGATAGCTTGTAAAATAATCGATCCAAACAGTGGGCTAAGAGAAATCTCTTGGTTGCTGTTTGGATTTTTTTTGATACATATAGAGAATAGGATTAGAGTTGAAATTTGTTGAATAAAGCTTTATTGTTAAGTCAAGTGAATCCACTGTAGATAGACGATAGAACAAAGGGGATGATTAGCTCCATGAAAAAAATTACGCTCCAAGTGATTGCAGATGAATTGAAAGTCTCCAAAGCACTTGTCTCCAAAGCGTTATCCAATGACCCTGCTGTAAATGAAGGTACACGAGAAAAAATATGGCAAACAGCTGAAGAAATGGGTTACCGTATTAAGCCTGTTCGCAAAAAAGCTTCCGATACTCAAACAGGCAATATCGTTGTTCTGATGCCGAGAGCATATCTAGATGATATTGAATACTGGGGTAAAGTCATGCAAGGGGTAGAAGCTGAATTAACCAATCACCAATTTAGTATGATTTTATCGACAATAGATATTAGTTTATTCCCAAAAGAAGGATTGCCGTCTAGCATTTATGATCGCAAAGCCGATGGAGCGATAGTGATGGGACATTTGCCGGATAATTATATCGAAATGCTACGCTCGATCGATTTCCCATTTGTTATGTTAGATGCTAACTTACTTGATCCTTCGATTGATCATATTCTTGCAAATAACTTTCTTGGTGCTTATCAAGCGACCAATTATTTGTTTGCACAAGGTCATCGGAAAATAGGATTTGTGGGCGATCCAGATGCTTCGTGGAGCTTTCGTGAACGTAGTCGGGGATTTCGTGAAGCGATTCGTGATTTTAATGAGAAAAATGATGAAGAAATTCAAGCTACATTTATTGCTGGTATCGGTGTAAGTGGGACAGGGATGTACATTACAGGTGAATTTGCAGATACATTGAAAACGCAAACAACTTCAGAGCAAGCTTTAACTGGACTATTTTGTGGGAATGATGTAGTTGCTCTGGAAACACTCAGTCTATTATCGAAATGGGATATTCATTGTCCGGATGATGTATCGATTATCGGGTTTGACGATTTGACGTTAACAGAATTGATGAATCCCAAATTAACGACTATTCGTGTTCCCAAAAATGATATTGGCATGCGCGCAGTACAGATGTTAATGCGCCGAATCGAACATCCTGAGGTTACGCCCGAGCACATATTGATGTCTACCCAATTGATTGAGCGAGCATCGATTACAGTACCCAAGCAGTGATATAGAAGAAAGTCATAGTGATAAACGACGAAAAGCGATGTTATACAACGATATGGAATACAAATAGTTTATAAAAGGCACTTAGCAAGCATTACTTATGCGCTAAGTGTCTTTTTGTTATGTATTTATCTAAAGTCTATTTTAAAAATATCAATAAGTTGAATTAAATATAATTATATTGTTGAAATAAAAGTTTAATTATGTTAATGTTTGAATGTAAGCGATATCAATATTAGGGGGCTTTAAAGTGAAAAAGATATATTTGTCTGTACTGCTCGTTTGTATATTTTCGGTATTGTTAACAGCCTGTGGTGGAAGTCAGAGCACATCAGCAGACAAAAATGAAATTAGTGGCACGATCACTTTTTTAACAAATCGGACAGATATGGTTGGCGAAAAATATGATGATTATGCTAAACGTTTTAATGAAAAATATCCAGATGCTCATGTTGAATTTGAAGCAGTTACAGATCTAGACAAAACGACCAAAATTCGTGTCGGTTCTGGCGAATTTCCTGATGTGGTATTAATTCCAACGATTCCTAACTCAGACCTCCCCAAATATTTCACCCCATTAGATGATCTCGGATTGAATGATCGTATTTATTTTAAAGATTACAAATCGTTTGAAAACAAAGTGTATGGTATTTCAGTAGGTGCGACTACAACAGGTATTTTATACAACAAAAAAGCTTTTGCCGATGCAGGTATTACTGCGGTTCCCCAAACGCTTGATGAGTTCTATGCAGCAGCAGACAAACTCAAAGCCGCAGGCAAAGTTGCGTTAGCTTCTAATTTTAAAGATCAGTGGACATTGTATCCGTGGTCTTCTGAGATTCCAACTGCAATTGCAGGCGATGCTAATCTCAACAACAAACGACTTGAAAGTGATGCTCCTTATCAACTGGATAACCCTTACGGTCAATCGATGAGCATTATTCGCAATATGTATGAAAAAGGTTATTTAGAGCCAGATATTAACTCTACCAATTGGGAACAATCTAAAAAAGATATAGCTAGCGGTAAATTTGCGATGTATGTGATCGGTAACTGGGCGATTCCCCAAGTGATTGAAAGTGGCACTGATTCCAGCAATATCGGATACTTTCCATTTCCTTACGATAATTCTGGTAAATACAATGTCACATTAGCACCGGACTGGGCGTATGGTGTGAACAAAAATAGTGAGCATCCTGCAACAGCCAAAGCTTTTGTAAAATGGATGCTAGAAGATTCAGGGTTCGATGATTTTGCTGGATTTATCCCTGTATTGAAAGACAAAAAGCCAGCTGTAGAACAACTGACAGAATTTAATAGCTTCAAACCCAAGTATCTAGAAGCAGTATCTGATGATCCTAAAGTCACTGCTATCGTCAATAAAGCACAAATTACTAAAGAAGCATTTGTACAAGAATTTGTATTAGCTCCTGATCCACAAACGATTATGGATAAATATAATGCCGCATGGGCAAATGCCAAAAAATCGTTAGGTCATTAACAATAGGACATAGACGTCTATTTGTGCTCACACTAGAACAGATAAAGAAGATCAGCAAAGCAGGTCATTTTATTAGAGTGATCTTGCTTTGCTGAATGAAGCTGTTACAGAAAGGGAATGAAGTGGAACGATGAGTCATATTTCATATCCATTACAACGAAAATTGATATTGATTTCGTTTTTGTTAATACCTTTAGCATTATTAGTTATTTTTACGTATTATCCAGCGATGCGATTAGTGTACTTGAGCTTTACCAGTTGGGATGGAATCAGCCCGGTCAAAGAGTGGCTTGGACTGGGTAACTATATTGAAATTTTCACCAATCCTGATTTGTTTGGTGTATTTCTTCATCAGATTCCTTATGTATTGATCGGGATTATTCAAAATATCGTAGCGATTGTATTTGCTGTAATTTTAAATTCCAAATTGCGAGGACGTAATTTTTTTAGAGTCATGTTATTTCTTCCTTTTATTATGAATGCTGTTGCAGTGGCTTTTATGTTTCAGTATGTATTTGATACGACCAATGGATCGTTAAATGGATTGCTTGGGCTTGTTGGATTAGAGTCATGGCAACAAAGTTGGTTAGGGAATGCTTCGCTGGTCAACTATGCACTGGCATCTATCGGATTTTGGCGCTTTATGGGCTACAATATGGTCATTTATCTGGGAGCTCTTCAATCGATTCCCGGAGATATGTATGAAGCCGCCAGAATAGATGGAGCCAGCCGATTTCAAATGTTATGGTCGCTTACGATTCCTAATTTGACACCTATTATTTCATTAAATATGTTCCTTACGCTTAGTGGTGCTTTGGCGGTATTTGATTTACCGTTTGTTTTAACTAAAGGTGGACCTGCTGGAGCAAGTGAAACATTTTTGTTCAAAACGATTGAAACAGCATTCCAATTTAACAATTACGGTCTAGCTTCAGCGATGAGTGTAGTTCTGCTTTTATTTACAGCCATTATTTTGGTGGCACAAAATCTAGTCATTAATCGGAAAGGAGATTAACTGCTTATGAATCGAAAGTTTGATATCGTGCATATGCTCAAATATGTCATTTTGATCGTAGGAACATGTACCGTTTTATTTCCGCTGTATGTGGTATTTGTGAATGCATTCAAAAAAGAAGATGAAGGCAGTAATCCTTTCTCGTTACCTGCTAGTTTTTTGAATTTTGAAAACTTTGCCAATGTTATCGATCGGGCAGATATTATGCATGCTTTTTTGAATACATTTCTAATTATTATTATCGCATTGCTTGGCAATATTATACTCGGTACGATGGTGGCTTATGCTGTAGGTCGAATTCAATTTAGAGGCAAAAGGTTAGTGATTGGTGCGTTTCTGATCGCTACTATTATTCCGACGATTACGACTCAAGTGGTGACATTTTCGATTATTCAAGCGATAGGTATTTATAATACGCTTTACGCACCGATTTTATTATTTGTAGGCGCCGATGTGATTCAGATCTATATCTATTTGCAATTTATCAAAAATATTCCGTATGAATTGGACGAAAGTGCCATGATGGACGGAGCCAGTCTGTTACGGATTTATCGCAGTATTATTTTACCGTTACTTGGGCCGGCAACAGCGACTTTGATTATTTTGAAAACGATCAATATTTACAATGAGTTATATATTCCATTTCTGTATATGCCCAAGCAAGATTTGGTTGTGGTCTCTACAGCGATTATGCGGTTTGCAGGCAATAATCAAGCCCAATGGACGAATATATGTGCGGCAATTCTAATTATTATGATTCCGACGATTTTGTTGTATTTGTTTTTGCAAAAGTATATTTTCTCAGGTGTTACCAGTGGAGCAGTGAAAGGATAAGCATCTAACAAAGGAGGGAACGATTCTATTGGCAAGTATGTATACATCTGATCGTGAATATTCGTTAAGCCAGATGACATGGGAACTGAAAGGATTCTGGCCGTGGGTTCCGGTCAAAGGCACAAGTATGGAAATTGGGAACGAATTGCTAGGAGTTACAGAATGGATGCCAGCGACTGTGCCAGGAGGTGTTCATTATGATCTATACCGGGCAGGGTGGATAGAAAATCCGTATCAAGATATGAATAGTCTGCAATGTGAATGGGTGGAGAATCGCTGGTGGGTGTATCGGACTTGTTTTGAATGGAAAGATATTTATCCTCAGACAGATACAGTAGCTACCGAATTAATCTGTCAGGGATTAGATTATGAAGCACTCATTTATTGGAATGGACAATATCTTGGTGAACATATCGGAATGTACGAACCTGCGGTATTCGATATTACAGAGCAACTGCAACAAAGTGAACGTGTTGAACTGTTGATTATACTCAAGCATCCACCGGATGAAATGGGGCAAATCGGCAAAACGTCAGCAACATTTACCCAGAAAAGTCGATTCAACTACAAGTGGGACTTTTCCACACGTCTAATTAATATTGGCATTTGGGATGATATCGTGCTCAAATCCTATCAACATTGTTCTTTACAGGATATTCAAGTAAAGACTGATCTAAACGAACAATATCAAGGAGTTATTCAGATCGGTGGAGAGATCCAGCCACATGGGAAAAGTAAAGGCAAAAAGTCTACGCTAGTACAAGTGGCTATTTGTGATCCGGCAGGAAATGCTCTTGTTCAATTAAAACAATCACTTACAGAGAATGAGTCTACATTTACTATGCAAAGTCTAATAGATTCTCCGCAATTATGGTATCCCAACGGATATGGAGATCAGCCACTATATACGGTAGAGGTTGCATTGCTTCAGCACAATATCATATGTGATATGTATACATGTCGTGTAGGAATACGGCAATTGGAATATGTATCTAATGAAGGAAGTCCAACCGATGCGTTGCCATATACTGTTCGGATCAACGGACGTAAAATCTATATCCGTGGAGCAAATATCACTCCGCTCGATCATTTATATGGAAATGTAACTGCTCGTCGTTATGAATGGCTGATTCATCTTGCCAAAGAAGCAAATATGAATATGCTGCGTATCTGGGGTGGCGGTATTATCGAAAAAAGTATTTTATACGAGCTATGTGATATGCACGGTATTATGATCTGGCAAGAATTTATTCAATCAAGTTCAGGGATCGATAATACGCCTTCACAACGTCCTGAATTTTTGGATTTATTACAACGCAATGCAATCTCAGCGCTTAACAGTCGTCGTAATCATACTAGCCTTACGATCTGGAGCGGTGGCAATGAATTAATGAGTGCACCTAATATTCCTTCCACGTATGATGATCATAATCTAGCATTGCTTCAGCAACTGGTACAGCAGTATGATCCACAGCGAATGTTTTTGCCAACGTCTGCTTCAGGGCCTGTACAATATATCACCCATGAAAAAGGGGTCAGCCATGATGTACACGGTCACTGGAAATACGAAGGTAATCCTCAGCATTATGTGTTGTACGGTGAAGCAGATCATTTATTTCATAGTGAGTTCGGTGTAGATGGACTAAGTCATGTTCGCAGTCTACATAAATTTCTAAGTCAACCTTACCGACGACCGACTTCGATGGAAGATAGTCTGGTCTGGCGACATCATGGAGAATGGTGGGATACGTATGGCCGTGATATCGAATTATTCGGTTCGCTCGATAATTTAGAATCATTTGTAGATTGTAGTCAATGGATTCAAGCCGAGGGATTACGTTTTATTTTGGATTCTAATCGAAGCCGTCAATTTAACAATAGTGGAAGTCTGGTCTGGCAATTGAATGAACCATGGCCAAATGTCACCTGTACCAATCTAGTTGATTATTATAATGAAGCGAAAATGGCTTATTATTGGGTGAAAGAAGCTTATGCTCCTTTTCGAGCAAGTATCGATTATCGCAGTCTGCATTATGTTGTTGGTGAGACGGTGGAGTTTCCGTTACGTGTTGTAAGTAATCATGCGTCCAGAGATTTCACTATCAATATGCAACTATTAGATGGCAAAGGTCAGATGTTACAACACCATTCTATTGTCGGGACAACTAACATCGATCATGCTATTACTCCTACAATATTCTGTTGTGAGATTCCACAGACCGCAGATCAGTTATTTTATATTCGTGTGCAATCAGTATGTGGAGACCAGCCTATTGCAGATAATATCTATCCTTTTTCAACCAGACAACAGTCGATCTACGCCCCTGCGCTTGATCAAGCAGATGTTGACTTAGCAGTAGAAGCTCATCATGATTGGACTCATTCTTCTTTATCAGGATATCATCATACGTCATTCTGGAAACGGGAATACACAGTGACCAATCAAGGTAATACAGTGGCTTTGCATATTTATCCGTATGAATCTACAGACCGATTTTGGATGACAGCAAGCGAAGGGTACTTTACGTTGTTTCCCGGTGAGTCTAAACAAATAGTAGTGACTTGTTGCGATCAAGCCGCAGAACTATTTCCAGCAGATCGGTCGATATTATATACCGCTAAGGATGATCAGAACGAGCAGACATCACAACCTGAAATAGCTTTTGCATCCTTTCAACAACACGCTATCAGAAGCAATATAGAGCAATCATTGAATATGTAGATTTCTTGCCTTTCCAACCTAAAATAAGCTATAATACAGACGCATAGCAACATTTACTTTCTATTATAAATGTTGCTCATAGGTGAACGGTGAGATCCTTAGCATTCAAGTAGGTATACGTGTTTATCATAAGTACACCTATCGTATAAAGGACTGACTCATGAATAATGGGTTGGTCCTTTTTTTGTCAGACTACAAATCAATGAACAAGAAAGGATGTTGTATATGTTCGGTAATGATTGGGATGAAGTGCTCAAAGATGAAATGGAGAAACCTTATTTTCAACAGCTAATGACATGGTTAGATCAAGAGTATGAAGAAGCTGTAGTCTATCCGCCACGTGATTTAATTTTTCAAGCGTTCCGATTAACACCATATGCTGAAGTGAAAGCTGTAATTTTGGGACAAGATCCTTATCATGGAGCAGGGCAAGCAGAAGGATTAAGCTTTTCGGTCATGCCAGGGGTACGAGTACCGCCATCGTTACGTAATATCTACATAGAGTTAAAAGAAGATCTAAATATACCGACACCGAATCATGGTTCGCTTGTACAATGGGGCAAAGAAGGCGTTCTTTTGCTCAATACCGCATTAACAGTCAGAGAATCCAAGCCTGCTTCACATCGAGGTAAAGGATGGGAACAATTCACCGATGCAGTGATCCATGTATTGAATGATCGCTCGGAACCGATGGTGTTTTTATTATGGGGCAATCATGCCGCTGAAAAAGAATCTTTTATTGATCAAGAGCGTCATTTGATTATTCGGTCAGCTCATCCCAGCCCATTTGCAGCTCGCAAAGGATTTTTTGGAAGCAAACCTTTTTCACGTACAAATGAATTTTTAGAGCAACATGGAGAACGTCCGATCGACTGGCATATTCCAAATATCACATAAAGATTCATACTTCAAGGGAGGTGAAAAGATGAAGCATTGGGAAGGTAAAAAAGTAATGGTTACTCGTGACGATGAATATACTTCTAGATTGTATGGTACGATCCAATACTGGGACGAAAGCAAAAATCGATTGATTTTACAACCAGGAGCGATCAATGTGCTATTAAATGATATTTTGTATATCAAAGAATTAGAACAGTTACCTCAAGAATTAGAATCTTCTGCCGCAGAACTGAATCATATCGGGTATGTTATGAAATTACCGGTGCAATTCGATAATGCTATTCTTTTCGGCTCCCAGGTTATGATCTGGCAAGGCGATCGGTTGGTTGAATTACAGGCTAAGATTATAAAACATGATCATCAACAAGTATTTTTAGGCAATGGTCGTATTTTGCGCAAATCAGATTATCGATTTATTGTTCGCTCTCTACGTGGATGCTGAACAGCTTTACTCGTGAAAATACACCTTGATTTTCCAGAAAAAGAAGAGAATTTACAGGACTATAGCCTTATTTTGGATCAATTGTCTTCAAAAATATAGTATTCCAACCGATATTAATACAGGAATGGACAGAGAAGATCACAAATACGTTATACAAGGAGAGAAATTAATGACACATACTGCCAAAATGGCAAAATGGATGCTTGCACTTGTTATCGTAGCGAGTACACTATTTCCAGCCGGAGTTTTCGCAGCAGACAGCAGTGCGGTATCACTCAAATTTTCAGACGACAATGCTTTAACTCTATCTCTAGATGATGATGCTACCGACTTAACAGTATCCACAGTAGACGGTTCAGGCAATACAGAAGATGTATCTGATGATGCAAAATGGACTTCTTCCGCATCTACAGTAGCTACTGTCAAAGCAGGAACAATTACCCCCGTTGGCACAGGTACAACAACAATCACTGCTAAATATGGCGATCTATCTGCTACTAAAAAAGTAACAGTGACTTCACCGTATACAGCATTAAAAATTTCGCCAGAAGTAGCAGCAAATGTAACGATCGGACAGCCTTATACATTCAAAGCAACAGCTACCAAAACAGACGGTAGTTCAGAAGATGTAACTTCTTCAGTAACATGGTCTACATACAGTGCAGCAGTAGCCACTGTATCTCTGGGTACGGTAAAAGGAATCAAACAAGGTACAACAACAATTACAGCTAGATATGCAGGACTTGCAGATACACAAACGATTTATGTACGTTCTTCTTTCCAGGGTCTAATGTTAACACCTGAAGAAGATCAAGTAATGTTTATCGGTGATACTCCAAAACAAATCAAAGCAGAAGTAGCAGATGCCACTCGCGTTCCTACAGATGTAACGAATGATGTGAAATGGACTTCATCTAATGCAATCAATGTAACAGCAGACAATGGTTTGCTAACTCCATGGGTAGAAGGTACTTCTACAATCAAAGCAGAATATGAAGATTATACAAAGAGCTTCAAAGTGACTGTCTACAAAACAATGAAAAAAGTAGAAGCTAGTGTAGATTCAATTGATTTGGTTACAGGAGATAGTGCTACACTTCCTAAAGTAACAGGAACAGCAGTAGATGGAACAACTGTAGATTTGTCTAAGCTTGTAGAATGGAGTGCAGGTGATGGAAGTATTGCTTCAGTCACAAGTACAAAAGTAGAAGCTGAAAGCGAAGGTAACGTTAATTTAGTGGGTACAATTGGTGATCTTAAAGTGACTGTACCGGTATCGGTTCAGACCAAACTACTTGTATTGACACCAGACGTAACAACATTAAGTATTGTGGTTGGTGAGACTGCAAGCTTGCCTAAAGTAGAAGCAATGACAGTAGAAGGTTCTACCGTTGATGTAAGCAATGATATCGATTGGACGTCTTCTTCTGAAAGCTTATTGTTAACAGGTTCCAAAGCAAAAGCTTTATTAAACGGTAAAGCAACGCTTAAAGGAACATACCTTAACAAAACAGTTAAAGTTGCTGTAACGATGGAACCAAAAATTAAATCAATCACTGTTACACCAGATGTGGTTGAGTTGAATATCAAAAAGAGCAAAACTATTAAAGCAGTAGGCATCTATGCTGCAACAGGTAAATCGGTAACATTATCTACTAAAATGAATTGGGTTTCTTCAAATCCTTCTGTAGCGACTGTTAAAGGATCAAGTGTTAAAGCACTGAATCTAGGAACAACAACGTTAACAGGTTCGTATCAAGGGTTAACATTGACAGTTAAAGTGAATGTAACTGCGAAGTTGAAAAAACTAACGTTCTCTGAGAAAGCATTGAAATTGACTGTAGGCGATGCTAAATCTGTTCAAATCGTAGCTGAATACGATACAGGTACTAAAGTCGATGTTACGAAAGAAGCAACATGGACAAGTACTAAAGCAAATATCGCTACAGTAACAGAAGGTAAAATTACAGCACTTGCTAAAGGAACAACTACTATTAAAGTAGAATATGGCGATAAAAAGCTATCAACTACAGTAAATGTAAAAGAAGTTGTACCAGCCAAACAATAATCATATCGACTCACTTCATGTGAGGATATAACTTTAAGACTCTACCTAATCAGGTAGAGTCTTTTGTATAACAAGGATAGTTGGATATAGCAGAAGATATATAGGAGAGCGACTTGCCAAAAGGCAGTACTTCATTTAAAATAAGAACAAAAGTTCGTATATAGTTGTAGATAGACTGTATACGATATTGTTAGGAGAGATACAGAATGTTAGAAGATAACGAACGCAAATTGTTACGTATTTTATATAACTTCTTTTCGTTATACCGTCGTATGCCAGAATGGAGAGAATTATCATTTAAGACAGGCAAAACCACCAACGAACTCAGTCAAATCTTATTGTCTTTAGAAAATAAACAATACATATACTGGGACAGCAAACTTGAAGTAAACAGTATCGTCATGATTCAGGGCTGGGAGCGCAAAGAAAAGACGGTACTGCCTCTTCCAGAGTCTTATTGGACACAATATTGAAGTACATATACAACAGACTTGGCGGAGTCTGTACCCTGCCTAACCGGAAGTATGAATCACTACTAGAGAGCGCATAGTCGTATGCAAGCAATTGATTGACAACACTATAAATTCTTGATATTATATGGAAGTTGTCATACTTATTTTGACCTGTTAGCTCAGCGGGAGAGCACTATCTTGACAGGGTAGGGGTCAGTGGTTCGATCCCACTACAGGTCATAACCGAAAGTCCTTGTCTATCAAGGGCTTTTTTATTTTTTGAATAAAGGAGCGACATCATATGATTCAGCGTTACCGTATTACAAGAGAAATGCAACAACCAGAAGGTCAAGTGGATCCGATTACATTAGAAGAGTGTCAGGCTTATTTTGCGTTGCAGCCGGACTTTATCTATACCCCTGTGTTTACCGTTAAAGGAGAAGCTACGATGTCGATCGAAGGAGATTTCTTCTTGTGGGATATTGGAACAGCTTCAATTCCGTTTCGTCATTATGAAGGTGATCTATACGTATCAGGTACCAATGAAGCTGTTATCCCGAAAATGATAGAAGTGGCTAGTGCATTACGAGCAGACATTGCAGAAGGATAAGGCTGTCTGAATAAAGTTCCAAATGATTTTGGAACTTTTTTTATTTTTCTAAAATTCCTCAAACAACATATTAATACTATTTGATAACGATTACAAACTACATATACCTCTAATCATTTTCTAAGTATTTCCAATATATTTGTAAAAGTGTGTTTTAAACAACTGTAATCGGGGTCATATTAAATAAGCGTATCATTCAAGAGCGTATTAATTGATTTGGAGGAATTATGATGAACTTAGAATCTATGGTAACAGCACCTGTAATGGAAACAGAAGATACAGAAAATAGCTTTGTGGCTCAAGTACATGCTATTTTGAAAAATCGTCAAAATTCCGATTTAGCAGTAAGAGGCAAAATTAGCGAATTGGTTAGCCGATATACAGCAACAACCAACTAAACTGCATACATTTATCTAACAACAACTATAAATCATACTATATATAAAAACAGGTTGAACATTAGTGTTCGCCTGTTTTTTGATGTGTAGATTGATAAAGCATACATAGAGGCTCCTCTTACATATGTATCTGGAAAGTAAAAAAGAGGCAATAAAATACGCTTGATGAAGGTGTAATAAAACAGTAAAAAGCCCTGTATATCTACAAATATTCCAACAAAATACCAGATAGGTTTACTATAAGCACAGAAAAAAATGGTTTAATTTTTGACTTATGGTAAATATTTTTGATAATAACTGTGCTTCTTTTGATTTGAATTGTAATTAAAAGGTTAAATCCTTGTATAGATTAGATTTATTTGTATACGATGGTAGCTTAGTACATTTATTTTAAAGGTATCCACCTTGTCGAATAAACGATTTACTAGCCCAATCAATTCAACAAGAAAAGGGGTAGAATCTTATGCGTCAACAGCACCGATATGTCAATATGGATGTGCAGTACAATGACCAGATTCTTGATGTTAGTATTGTTTTTTATATGTATGGTAAGTTATCCAAATCGTATATTCGTTTTCGTTACAAAAAAGTAGATATCTTTGAATTGTATGATAGTAAAGAAGAAAATTACCAACAAGCTGTAAAAACAATCTGTGAATTGATTGATACGATCGGAGTCGAAACCTATAGAAAATTCGATCGTAGTATGGGCGAATTGAAACGCATCTACAGTAGACGAATTATTGTAGATAATAAAGTATATGCTAATTTTTATGAAAGTGAATTGAGTGTAGGCGAACGATTTATGTATAGCCGCGAAATCATGATGAACGATGGTAACCAATTAGAAGACCATTTGCTAATTGAAGACCGTGAAGATGTAGAATCCAAACAGCAAGTTTTGCGTAATTTGCGTCGCAAAGTTAAAAATTATTTTGAGGAAGTTGAAGTTCTACCGCATCCTCAATATTTAAATACAAAATATAGCTTGGTGTATCAGGACATTACCGATTGGATGGAACAGAATATTCCTACTTATTATATTCAGCGTTTTATGAATGCACTGGAAGCCGTATAATAGCTATTCCAACAGCACCCCTAAGCGGGTGCTTTTTATATGTATTTTTACGATAAGTATTATGATTAGACGTTGGATACATAGTCACAAATGCTAAATAACTAAATATCTTTTACTTCTATACGATAGCGCTCGACTTCACTTCCATGCTATGTTATTATAGTGGTTCTGATAACGTGGTAACGAACTAAAGCGTTCTGTAAATTGTAAGAGGAGCGATCATATGAAACAGAGAAAAATAGCAGGATGGGTATTACTGTTTAGTGTTGTTTTATTGGTATTGGCAGGATGTTCTAGTGGTACTAACAAGGACGACAATAAGTTAGTAATCGGCATCGATGACAAATTTGCACCTATGGGATTTCGTGATGAACAAAATAATATTGTTGGTTTTGATATTGATTATGCCAAAGCGGCAGCTGCTAAAATGGGTAAACAAGTTGAGTTTCAGCCGATAGATTGGTCTGCCAAAGAATCTGAATTAAACAGTGGACGGATTGATCTGATCTGGAACGGATATACGATCACAGATGAGCGCAAGCAAAAGGTACTATTTACCAAACCTTATCTAGCGAATAGTCAGGTGGTGGCAGTGCTTGCTAACTCACCGATTACTACGTTTAATGATCTAGCTGGCAAAACTGTAGGACTACAATCACTATCTTCCGCTTCAGATGCATTAGAAGCAAACCCGATCAAAGCACAACTTAAAGAAGTAAGCGAGTTTCCTGATAATGTACTGGCATTGAGCGATTTGAAAAATGGTCGTCTGGATGCTGTCGTGATTGATGAAGTAGTTGCTCGTTATTATATGTCTAAAGAGCCGAATACTTTTAAATTACTGGATGAATCGTTATCTCCTGAAGAATACGGTATCGGTGTAAAGCAAGGTAATGAAGAATTGCTTAACAGCTTGCAAAAAGCGCTGGATGAATTGAATAGCGATGGTACCGCAGCCAAAATTTCAACAACATGGTTTGGCGAAGATAAAGTTTTGAAATAACACCAGTAAAGATGATGTATAACTGTCTGATAAAATAGTGCACCACATATAAAGGTCATCAGAAAACCGGTTGAGTGATACAACCCGGTTTTCTTTTGTAAAGAGCAAGACTTGAATTCAAAATGTTGAGATGTAGGAGTCGAATATCATGAGTGTAGATTATTTATTACAAATCATAGGCCCGATGCTAGAGGGTGCTAAAAATACGATTATTCTATTTTTGATTGCAATCGTACTTTCCATCCCGTTAGGATTTGGAATTACATTGTTAGCTAATAGCAGTATCAAATTATTATCTTGGATAGCCCATACGTTTATTTATATTACTCGTGGAACACCGCTATTGTTGCAATTACTCTTTTTCTGCTTTGGATTACCGATGTTGCCGATTATAGGTGACTATTTAGTATTTGATCGTTTTGTAGCAGCAGGACTTGCTTTTGTATTGAATTATGCGGCTTATTTTGCAGAGATTTTTAGAGGTGGATTATTGTCGATTGATAAAGGACAACATGAAGCTGCACAGGTGCTTGGACTTAGCAAATGGCAAACGATGACCAAAGTTATTATCCCGCAAATGATTCGGGTAGCATTACCTTCACTGGCAAATGAGTCAATCACGCTGGTAAAAGATACTGCTTTATTGTATGCGGTAGCTGTACCGGAATTGCTTCACTTTGCACAAACAGCTGTCAATCGTGATTTTACAATTACCCCGTTTGTTTTGGCTGGTATTATTTATCTATTAATGACATTAGTATTGACGTTGCTGTTCAAAGGATTAGAACGTCGATTTAAATTTGAATAAAAGGAATGTCTATCTATGACTATGATTGAAGTACAACAACTCAAAAAAAGTTTTGGCGACCTAGAAGTGTTAAAAGGTGTTAATTTTACAGTTGAACCTGGAGAAGTAGTGGCTATTATCGGACCTTCTGGCTCTGGCAAAAGTACTATGTTACGCAGTCTTATTCATCTGGAAGAAGTCAACAGCGGCAGCATTCTATTTCAAGGTCAAGCATTAGTAGAGAACGGCAAATATACTAATGCAAGTCAGATCAAAAAAATAACGTCACGTATGGGAATGGTTTTTCAGCACTTTAATTTATTTCCGCATTTGACGGTGCAACAGAATTTGGAATTGGCTCCCAAAGCGGTCAAAAAAGAAAGTGTAGCTGATATTCGCAAACGCAGTGAAGTCATTTTGAATAAAGTCGGATTGCTTGATAAAGCCAATGTGTTACCAGCCAATCTGTCCGGCGGGCAGAAGCAACGGGTAGCGATTGCGAGAGCATTGATGCTTAATCCTGATATTTTATTATTTGATGAACCGACTTCGGCGCTTGATCCAGAATTAACAGGTGAAGTATTGCGAGTGATGCAACAACTAGCGCAAGAAAAAATCACGATGGTTGTTGTCACACATGAGATGAATTTTGCTAGAGATGTAGCGGATCGGGTGATCTTTATGGATAAAGGCGAGATTGCTGAATCCGGTACTCCGCAACAGATTTTTGAGAATCCTCAACTAGACCGTACCAAAGCTTTTCTTAGTCGTGTAGAAAAATAAAAATCAGTCTATACTTAGAGTATAAATACTTGTAAGTAAGTCTGATACCAGCATGCGATAATGCTATGTATTCAGAATACTTCTGATGGAGGAATAGAATGAATACACAATCCAAAGTAGCTATTATTACAGGAGCTGGAAGCGGTCTTGGTCAAGCAACCGCACTAAAGTTAAGCGATAACGGAGTGAGTGTAGTTGTTGTCGATATCTCTGAAACTGCTGGTCAAGCAACCGTATCTATGATCGAAGCCAAAGGTGGAACAGCCCTGTTTATCGCTGCCGATGTTAGTCAAGCACCACAGGTAGAGCAGTTTGTTGAGCAAACGGTAGCTACATTTGGGCGTATAGATATGTTTTTCAATAATGCAGGCATTTCAGGCCCGGGGCTAAAGTTAGCAGATCATACGATTGAGCAATTCGATCAGATTATTAATATTAATTTGCGTGGAGCTTTTTATGGAATGAAATACGTAATTCCTGAAATGCTCAAAACAGGCGGCGGTTCGATCGTCAATACAGCTTCTACCGCAGGTGTAGTAGGCGTACAGACAGTAGGTCCTTATGCCGCTAGCAAACATGGTATCATCGGCTTAACACGTACAGCAGCGATTGAATACGGCAAAGATCATATTCGTGTTAATGCGATTGCACCGGGTACAATTGAGACACCGATGGTCGCTGAATTTGGTAGACAAAATCCAGAGACGATGAAAGCAACAGTAGACAGTATTCCTTCTGGACGTTTGGGTAGACCGGAAGAAATTGCGAATCTGGTAGCTTTCCTATTAGGTGATGAAGCTCCTTATATTAACGGGGCGGTATATTCTATCGATGGTGCTGTAACCGCGCAATAAGATAGAATAGGTTATCGTACTAGAATTTGGTACAATACGTATGCAAGAACCCTTGAATAATCATTTCAAGGGTTTTTCTTATTTTGAAAGTATAGGAGCTGAAGACATGACTACACTAACATACACACGTCTTATTAATCGAACACTTGAAATTTTGGCAGAGAATAGCAGTCAAGAAGCTTATACTTATATAACTGAACATGCTCATGAAGTGAAAGGTAACGATGCACAGGTATATAACTTTCGTTATTCGTTAGCGGCAGCGTCAGGCATGAATACAGAAGCATTGCAATTATTACAAGAAGCTATTTTAGAAAAAGGGTACTGGTATTCTTCAACGTATTTGCTGGAAGAAGAAGATTTGAAGTCTTTGCGTGATCAAGATGAATTTCAGAAATTAGTAGAACTATGCGCAGAACGAGAAACACTAGCACGTGAAGAGTCTACACCTGAATTGAAAATTCTGTATCCACATGATCAAGAAGATCATACGATAAAGCAGACCATTATTGCGCTACATGGAGATCAGGAAAATATGGAGATTGCAGAACCGTACTGGATCAGTCTACTCGATCATCATTACCGGTTAGCTTTACCTCAATCTTCGCAAATTCTTTTTACAGATGCATATGAATGGGAAGATGTAGAGCAAGGGGTAGAAGAGTTGAAATGGCATCTTAGTGATATTATGACCGAAGATGCGCAAAGCCCTGCTACACCGTCACTCAAGCCGATTGTAGGAGGATTTTCCGCAGGTGCAAGAGTAGCATTATATACAGCGATTCAAGAGCCTACAGCGTTCAGTGGCTTGATTCTATTAGCACCATGGTTGCCGGAAGCATCAGAATGGGAGCAAGGTCTAGCAGGGTTACAAGAAGCAGGAGTGAAGCTTTCGATTATGTGCGGAGAATGGGATGACGATTGTCTACCGGGCACAATGGAACTGATCGAAGCACTTCAAGAAGCTCATGTAGATTACCAGTATATTGAACTGCCTGAACTGGATCATGATTATCCCAAATCATTTGCTCAGTTATTGCACGAATCAGTCACTTATATTCAATCGACAGAACAAGAAGACGAGGATGAACTGAATTCTAAAGAATCTACAGACAACAACGAGTAATCTAAAATTATATCTCAAGTTTATTTTAAAAATGAATTCAAAAAAGTTATAATCATAGAACGACTTTATTACAAAGACAACAAGTTGCCGTCTTGAAAGAAGAGTGAATACATTGAAAATTGGAGTTTTTGACTCGGGGATTGGTGGATTAACTGTTTTACATGAAGTGCTCAAAGTATTGCCAGCAGAAGACTATCTATTTTACGCAGATACTCAACATGTGCCTTACGGTGAAAAGCCTAAAGACGAGGTGCGTCAGTATATTTTTGATGCGGTAGATTATCTGGCAGCGCAACATATCAAAGCATTGGTAATCGCTTGTAATACAGCAACCAGTATAGCGGTGAACGATCTACGTCAGCGTTATGACTTTCCTATTCTTGGGATTGAACCGGCAGTTAAGCCTGCTGTGCAGAACAGTATGATCAAGCACAAAAAAGTACTGGTTTTAGCAACAACATTAACATTACGAGAAGAAAAATTTCAAAATTTGGTACGTTCAATAGATACAGCTGATATTGTGGAAAGTTTGGCTTTGCCAGGTCTGGTACAACTAGCAGAAAAAAGACAGTTTGCAGAGGCAGAGGTACAGTCTTATTTACAACAAGCGCTAGCAGGATTGGATCTCAATCAATATGGTACTATCGTATTAGGATGTACACATTTTCCTTATTTTAGAGAACATTTGCATCATTTCTTTCCTGAAGAAGTCGATATTATTGATGGTGGAGAAGGAACTGCACGCAATCTGTACCGCATTTTGCAACAACGTTCTCAGATCGGTGAAGGAACAGGTCAGATCAGTTATGTAGAATCAGGTCAGATTATCTATGACCCTGAGCGACTCAATAACTATGATCAATTGCTGTTGAGATTGTCAGCTTCTTCGACATTTTGATGATTGAGAAATCCAATTGAGCATACACAAAAGATATCAAGTCAAGCGCAGACTTCTATGGGAAGCTGCGCTTTTTTGTGATAGATATAAGAGGAGAGTATGGAGTTGAAAGATGGATATTATAGAAATATACATTATCACCATAACAATAAATGTAACTGGCGCAGCTATGATTACGAAACTTGCGTAGGAGAAGTAGAAGCAACATTAGGCGTTGTGACATGGCGAAGAGAACGGGTAGTTGTAATCGAGATGAATTTACGTCTGGTAGCAGTAGGTCTGACGACAGATTGAGTTATAGCAGTAGAAGATTCAGTAGTCTGGCGAGCTGTAGCATCTATAATCGGAGATGCAGTATATCCAGTCAGACGAGGATGAAGCGGTTGAACAGGCTTAATCGTAGGCTTGAGCTTGGACTTCGCAGGTTGCCACGCAAGAATCTGATCTTCGCGAAATGTACGCGGACTACCTGTACGTAGACAGTCAGCATAGACTAGACCTTTGCGAATATGCTTAATCTCGATACGTCGCTGTGTCAGTTGATTAGAACGATCCATATATACAATTTCCACAATTTCACCTACATATTTAGATAACATAGCATGTACTCCTATCCGAACATTTGTTCTTATTTATATTCTTATTATATACGAACATACGTTTCTTTTTCAAGTGTTATTTGTTGTTTTCAAAATAAGTACCAATTACATATGGATCGTACCATACAGCCTATACATTTCAGCTTATGCTTATATTGGGTAAATGAATTAATGAAGATTGATTTTAGGTATAGCCATTTAAGGAGGACTTATGAAAACAGATATTCCACAATTATTATCGCAAATGACACTTGAAGAAAAAGCCAGTCTTTGTTCAGGTCTTGATTTTTGGAACACACAACCTATCGAACGTCTAAATATTCCATCTGTAATGATGACAGATGGCCCGCATGGATTACGTAAGCAAGCTAAAGAAGCCGATCACTTGGGGTTGAACGATAGTGTACCGGCTACCTGTTTCCCGTCAGCCGCAGGAATGGCTTCTTCTTGGAACCGCGATCTTATTCGTCAAGTAGGGGAAGCACTCGGTCAAGAATCGCAAGCAGAGAATGTCGCTGTTTTGCTTGGACCAGGGACTAATATCAAACGCTCTCCGTTATGCGGACGTAACTTTGAATACTTTTCAGAAGATCCGTATCTTTCTGCTGAATTAGCAGCTCATCATATTCAAGGCGTACAAAGTCAAGGTGTAGGTACATCACTTAAACATTTTGCCGCTAATAATCAAGAAGAACGTCGTATGAGTGTAGATGCTATTGTCGATGAACGTACATTACGTGAAATTTATCTAGCTAGCTTTGAAGGAGCTGTTAAGCAATCTCAACCCTGGAGCGTGATGTGTTCGTATAACAAATTAAATGGAACATATACTGGTGAAAATGAATTTCTATTAACCAAAGTATTACGTGAAGAATGGGGATTTGAAGGATTTGTAGTGTCAGATTGGGGCGCTGTTAATGAACGTGTAGACGGTCTACGAGCAGGTCTAGAACTTGAAATGCCTGCAAACAATGGTATCGGTGATGCCAAAATCGTCAAAGCTGTACAAGAAGGGCAATTGGACGAAAAAGTTCTTGATCGAGCAGTAACACGGATCTTAGAATTTATTTTCAAAGCAGTAGAACAGCGTCAACAAGATAGTTCATATGAGGCAGAAGAACACCATACACTAGCCCGTAAAATAGGTCAAGAAAGTATGGTTTTACTTAAAAATGAAGATCAACTATTACCACTTGCTAAAAAAGGAAATATTGCAGTTATCGGTGAATTTGCTCAGAATCCACGTTACCAAGGTGGCGGTAGTTCCCATGTGAATCCTACACAACTGGATAAAGCATTGGATGAAATGACCAAGCTTGTTGGGGATCAAGGTCATGTATCGTATGCAGCTGGCTATGATCTGGATAGCGATGATATCAAAGAAGACTTAGTTCAAGAAGCTGTACAACTAGCAGCAAAAGCTGAAGTTGTAGTGTTATTTACAGGGCTCCCTGATCGTTATGAATCAGAAGGATATGATCGTACGCATCTTCATATCCCCCAAAATCATCAGCATTTAATCGAAGAAATTGCCAAAGTGCAGCCTAATTTGATTGTTGTGCTTAGCAATGGTTCACCTGTGGTCATGCCATGGATAGGACATGCCAAAGCAGTACTAGAAGGGTACTTGGGTGGACAAGCATTTGGTGGTGCAGTTGCCGATTTACTATTTGGTGAAGTGAGTCCAAGCGGGAAATTAGCTGAGACTTTCCCTATGCAGTTAAGCGACAATCCATCCTTTTTGAACTTTCCAGGTGAACAAGATCGGGTAGAATATCGTGAAGGTATTTTTGTCGGCTATCGTTATTATGACACCAAGCAGATCCAACCTCTATTCCCGTTCGGTTACGGGTTAAGCTACACTACATTTGCATACAGTAATCTCAAGGTCGATCGTGAGCAATACAGCGATCAAGATCAAGTAAAAGTAAGTGTGAAGATTACCAATACAGGTCAAATAGCAGGTAAAGAAATTGTACAATTATATGTAAAAGATAGTGAAAGTATAGTGATACGTCCGGAGAAAGAACTCAAAGGATTTGCTAAAGTGCATCTACAAGCAGGAGAAAGTCAGACCGTAGACTTTACACTCGATAAGCGTGCATTTGCTTATTACAATGTAGATTTAGCAGACTGGCATGTGGAATCAGGAACATTTGAGATTCTGATCGGTTCTTCTTCTCGTGATATTCATGTCCAACAATCGATCAACATTCAATCCAGTGTAGAACTTCCGCTGACGATTGATCGCAACACCACTATGGGAGATATTACGACTCATCCCAAAACAGAGCAACTGGCGAAAGAATTGCTGGATCGTTCAGGTATGGGACAATTGTTCGATGCTAGTGATGATATGATGTCAGCGATGGTTAAAGGAATGCCGTTACGGGCAATGGTCAATTTCGGACAGGGAAAATATACAGAAGAAATGCTTGCCCAAGATATCGAAAAGTTAAATCAAGCATTTGTATCACATCAATAATTATCAGATCAAACAGCTCTTTTTCATATAGAAAAGGGCTGTTTTTTTGTATGTTTTAGAACGAAGATTATAAGATCTAAATATAAATTATGTATCCAATGCTAATAACAGCCGTCTTTATCTTCTATTTATATGATACAATTGTAAAGAGTACACAATGGGAAGATCGAAGGAGCAAAATAAAATGGCGATAGAAGTGATACGCGTACAAACTCAGCAACAGTTAGAAGAATGCTTGAATATTCGGAGACAAGTATTTGTTGTAGAGCAGAAAGTTCCTGAAAGCAGAGAAGTAGATGAGTATGATCAATTGCCCAATGATGGCGTAGCTTATCATTTTCTGTTACAAAAAGATGGCGAGAATATTGCCGCAGGTCGTATGATTCGTTATGAAAACGGAGCAGCTAAAATGCAACGTATTGCTGTATTACCTGGTTATCGTAGAGGTGGGTATGGCAAATCTATTCTTTTGGGTATGGAAAATTATGCGCGCCAAAATGGATTTGAAAAAGCTTTACTTGATTCTCAATGTCAAGCCGAAGGGTTTTACAATAAAATGGGATATATCACAATTTCCGAAGAGCCTTTTGAAGATGCAGGTATTGCTCATGTTAGTATGAAAAAGCAACTTGTGGTTACCATCTAAATTATTACGATCGTTATCAATCGTTGTTAACATAGCAAAACCGCGCCAATTGTATCTGGCACGGTTTTTTTGTTGTATTTCAAAAGGAAATTAACCCAATGTATAAAATTGATGTTGCTCCAAAAAGGTCATCTCTTTGGTTTTACCGATAAAATCTTCTTTGTCATCATTATAATGCATCAACAAAATAGTCGAACGTACTTGCTCCGGTAAAGATAACAATTCATCCAGTGTCGCATGTACGATACCCGGAGGGTGTAACTGGCAATCATGCAGAATCGTCTGAACCCCACGCTCATAGACTAAATGTTCCAATAGATGAGGCTGGAATTTCATATCTCCACTATAAAAAATAGTCTCATTTACTAAAAACGAATAGCTATTTTTTCCATCAATATGAGGTGTCTGAATTAATTCGATATCCAATCCTTCGGTTAACGTGATCGGTTGTTCAGCCACAATCGGTCTTACATCAAATACATCTTCAATCCGCTCTATTCCTTCTTGCGTCATACCACCTGATAATGTGTGTTCCCACAAAGGACGTACTAATGTACTAGCAATATATAGAACCGGTTTACGATTATAGATAAATTTCATCTGAAATCCTAATTCTTCAAGACCACCTACATGATCTCCATGAATATGAGTAATCAGAATCGCATCAATTTCATTAACAGTTTTGCCTAACTGGTGTAATGCAAGCGGAGCTGTAATACCGCAATCCACCATTAGCGTATAGTCACCTACATGAATCAATGCATTATTATTATGATAATTTTTGGCAAAAGCATTACCTGTTCCTAGCATCTGTAGTTCAATAGACACAGTATTCCTCCTGTCTGTATGGTACATGTAATAAAGAGATGTCTATCCAATCATCAGACATTCTTCCTTCTCAATGTACCATGAATAGAAGCCAGAAGGGAAATGCAGGAATTGGATTCTGGCATAAATGCAGATAAAGATACAACCACACGTAATTGGTTTAATGATAGTTGAAACAGCAATCATGCGAGAATCCTACTTATCAAAAGGTTACAATTTTTTTACCGCAACTGAACGGGACTATTGGAGTATATATCTATAAGAAGATCAGCATAGAGATACAATGCTTTTATAATACAGAAAGAATTGGAGTCGATAAGCTTTTTCTAAATATAAAAGGAGGGGTTTTTACGTGATATGGAAAAGAGTTGCAGTCTGTGCATTAGCCTTTTTCTTAATGAGCAGTTCGGTGCTATTTGCAGATGCTGTAAGTCAAAAGATTAAAGTATGGATTAATGGAAGTGAGGTCAGTGATGGAGCTTACATGATCGATGGCAAAACCTATGTGCCTTTGCGTGAAATTCAAGGTCTTGTCGATTATGATAATGATGCCAAAACCGTCAAACTTACCAAACCCAACGTACATATCTTTTTATTCAAAAATGATACGGCGTTTGGCAACGTCAGTAAAGGAAAGCTCAAATTCAATGTATTTAGTCAGGTAGACAATCTACAAACAGATATTGTAGCCGTCAAAGTGGCTATTATTGATCCTTCAGGCAATCAAAAAGATATCCAAAGTCAGGATATCACGCAACAAAAAGATAACTTCTGGTTCCGCACATACGATTTCACGTATGATTTTAATACCGCAGGGAAATATACAGTTGGATTTTATATGAAAAAATCCAAAGCTAGCGATTATGTGCTTGTCTCACAAAAAGTAATTACAGCGCTAAATCAATAATAATGAACACACAGTAGCGATGATCTATAGAAGGTGTGGCTCTCAATTGACCTGTCTAGGGGAAAGTGGTAAGATACACAAGTATTATTTCATGAATGCAAGGTATTACACCTATTTATGAACCTAAATGACATTCAATTTTATACCGAAAGTAGGTTATCCTAATGAGCGATAAACACGTACATGATGAAAATTGTAATCATGATCACGACCATGACCACGAAGCGGAAGAATATGTATTAACATTGACTGACGATGAAGGTAATGATGTAGAAATGGTTCTTGTTGAAACATTTGATGTTGGCGAGAAACTATATGCACTTCTATTAGAGCGTGGTAACCCTGAAGCAGATGGTTACATTATGCGTCTTGAAGAAGAAGAAGACGGATTCGAATTGCAAAATATCGAAGACGAAAAAGAATGGGCAGCTGTAGAGAAAGCATACGGCGAGCTTATCGAAGAATCTGAATAAGATTCAATATCGTTATAAATAAAGCCGGAGTAGATATTGTATATTTCTATACAGTATTCACTCCGGCTTTTTTTGTATTCTATCTGGTCTCTTTCAATAGAAAAGAGTACGAATTTAGAAAATAGCGTCTGTTTCTACGATTACTTTTACATGATGTACAGTACGATCTTCAGGTCCTTTGACCGGCAATCCTACTTCAACATGATCGGTAATATAATCAATATTTTCTTGCGAAATTACTTCACCCGGTAACAAAATAGGAATACCTGGCGGATACACATAAATAAATTCAGCGATAATACGTCCTGCGGATTCTTTAAAAGGAACCACTTCTGTATCACCGTAAAAAGCATCACGCGGAATCAGTGACAATTGCGGAATCTCTGGAATTTTGACAACCAGTTCGTGAATTTCTTTAGAACCGTCCGTGCTGTAATATTGAGATGCCATATCGGTCAAAGAGCGCACCAGAATATCGACACTATCCTGCGTATCACCTGGAGTTACCAGACACAAAATATTATACATATCACTGAGTTCAATCTCTAGATTGTAATGCTCACGTAACCAGTTCTCTGCATCATATCCCGTAATACCTAAATGACGAATATGAATAGTCAGCTTAGTCGGATCATAGTTAAACGTTGCTTCACCGCCAAGTAATTCTTTACCAAAGCAGTATAATCCCGGAATATCATTGATCTTTTGACGAGTTTCTTGCGCCAATTGAATCGTACGCTCTGCCATATCATGTCCGTTAAGCGCTAGATTGCGGCGTGACGTATCTAGAGACGCTAATAGGATATATGAAGTAGAGGTTGTCGTCAGCATGCTAATAATGGTCTGTACGCGGTGAGGATTCACATGTCCATTTTTAACATTTAGATTTAACACCGAACTTTGTGTCATCGAGCCACCTAGCTTATGTACACTGGTAGCTGCCATATCTGCTCCAGCTTCCATCGCAGAGATCGGCAAGTCTTTGTGGAAATGAATCAATACACCATGCGCTTCATCGACCAATACAGGAACACCACGACTATGAGAAAGATCGACGATTTCTTTTAGATCAGCACAGACTCCGAAATAAGTCGGGTTAATCACAAGCACTGCTTTGGCATCAGGATGACGATCTAGAGCACGACGTACAGAAGAAGTCGTAATTCCATGATCAATCCCCAAATTTTCATCACGTGCTGGAGAAACGAATACTGGCTTCGCTCCTGCAAAAATAATAGCAGACATAATCGATTTGTGTACATTACGTGGAACGATAATTTTGTCACCCGGCGAACAAACTGACAAAATCATTGTCATAATAGCGCCACTTGTTCCCTGTACTGAAAAATACGTATAATCAGCACCAAAAGCATCAGCAGCTAATTTTTGTGCTTGCTCGATAACGCCCATCGGTTGGTGCAAATCATCAAGTGGTGCAATATTGATCAGATCTATAGAAAGGGTATTATCACCCACAAACTCTCGGAATTCCTGATCACTGCCGATTCCTTTTTTGTGCCCTGGAATATGGAATTGGACGGGATTGCTTGCCGCGTGCTCTCGTAGAGCGGTGAAAAGCGGCGTTTGCTTATGATCCATTGAAGCTGTCACAACCTTTCTGAGGTAAAGTAATTATTCTGAGGCTAAAATGCTTATCCAACATTTTGCCAAACAAAATGAGTATAGCAAAACGTGGGGGGAATGCAATAGTTATTATGATAAGATAAAATGCATATAAGATAAAGGGGTATACATTCAAGGGTAGACTTGAAGGGAGTCATCGTTATTAATGGTATCAATTTCAAATGCTGACACAGATCATCAGAATCAAGCCAAAAATCGTCAACGCAATATTTTTGTATTTGTATGCCTATGGTTACTTATTTTTTTAGTTGAATTTGTTAAAGGTGGATTATTAGTTACTTTGTTACCCGTATATATGGGGCATGTACTTGGATTGCCTGCTTTTGCTATCGGTATTGCTTTTGCTTTGCAGTATGTAGGTGATAATGCACTTCGAGGTCCAGCGGGGTGGCTAGCAGAACGGCTAGGATTTCGGATGATTATGTCGATTGGTATGATCCTTGTCTTAGGTGCAGTATTTATTATGGCAACAGAAAAAAGTACAGGCTGGTTAATATTTGCTTGTGGTGTAATGGGGGTTGGCAGTGCTCCATTATGGCCTTGTGTAATGTCCAAGATCACCGATCTGTCACATGCAGATGGAAAATATGGAACATCTATGAGTATTATCGAGATTGCTTCTCTTGGAGGAGCGGGGCTTGGGCCGGTTACAGTCAATTGGATTAGTGATACATCGTACCAATCTACATTATGGATGATGTTGATTTTTATGACTGTTGTACTAGCTATAGCATTATGCTTACCCGGTCGTAAAGAATCAGCTTCAATAGCAACAGGGAGTCGCCATGAAACCGAGCAACACAACGATGCTACTACTGGATCACTTCATGCAAATCAATTATCTGTACCTCATGTATCGGTGACACGTATCACTGGTAAACAACGGGTACAGCAATATATAGCGTTGATTCGTTCACTACATATTCATCCGCTATTGTATCCAGCCCTTTTTTTGCAATCTTTTGCTTTAGGTATTTTGACGCCTATTATTACTTTATACGTAATCAGTCAGTTAGGATTAACCCCCGCTTATTTTAATGGATTATTAATTGCTGGTGGTGGTGTTACTGCTTTGGGTCTGATTCCAGCAGGTCGTCTGATCGATCGGTGGGGCAGTCGATTTTTTTTGCATATCGGATTTTTATTAGCAGGGACAGCGTTAATAGGGATTGCTTCTACAACGATACTGGCTTGGATATGGATATTTGTAATAGGTATTGGTCTTAGTTACGCGATGATTTTACCAGCATGGAACTCGTTACTGGCTAATCTTGTACCTGCACAAGAGCGCGGTATGATCTGGGGATTATTTTTGACATTACAAGGATCAGGGCTTGTTATTGGCCCTTTGGTATCGGGAAAGTTATGGGATATCATCAGTCCTCAAGCGCCGTTTTTTGTTAGTGCCAGCTCTATGTTTATTTTATTCGGTATTCACTGGATTATGATACGTCATACCCGAAAATTATCTTCCTCAAATAATTAATGAACAATATATGAAAAAAACAGATGCAAAAAACCTTATCTGCATAACAGTAGATAAGGTTTTTTTATTTTCACAATGATCTATTAAAATGCCATACGGTACAACGGAAGCAATTGCTCAAAAGTCTGTTCTACTTTTTCGATAAAAGCTTTGCCGTCTTGAAGTAAAGGATCATCTTTTTCGATCCGTAATCCACATACGATTTCGGATTTTTTGACATTTTGCAATCGTTCAGCAGTATCTACCCAGTATTGATCATCCAATTCTCCCTGAATATTAGCTTGTGGCGACATATGATCAGTAGACCAGTAAAATTCATCTGGAATCATTTGTTTTACCTTTTTCCAATCTTTCTGAAGCGCTTTTCCAAAATCAAGTTTACGGGGACTTTCATAAATAATAGCAAACACAATAAAGACATGAGTACCAAACATACCTACTTCAAAATGAGGCAATGCTTTATAACCACGTTTATTCGATGCCCATGCTACCCATGTATCTTTAGGTGGATTGACCGTACGACGAGCATGCTTGGCAACATGCACATACATCTCTTCACCACATAATGTAGCTAGATAAGGCTGTATCTGTTCACCAATTGTTGTTAATTTAGGTCGAATCGTGCTAATCAATGCATCCATACGTGGTTCTAATCCATCAATCGTGAATACATCAAAGTCTTTAGAATCAAAACCGTTAAATTCAATTTTATTCATCTTTGTCATGCCTCTCTTTCCAAATCAATCCATATCAATGTAGAGATAATCAGCGTTTATTATAGCATAGGAGCAGGCAATTATTTCATGAAGATTACATGTGACTGTATGCTTTAGTGCTTAGACAACCTTGTAAAGGGGTAAAATTATATTAAGTATATATTGTACTAAAGATGCAACAGATAACTACACTCTTCATAGGTACCATTTCAGAAACAGTATTCGTTATTTATACTTTTTTTTGTATATTTTATCAATTAACTACAGAACAGCTAAACAGATATATAGACCCACATACAGATAAACCAATGTTAAAAAGGAGGTACTACTATGAACAAAAGTTATGAAGTAGAGTATTGTAACTTGGAATTGCGTTTTGAACGTCGTGATATTCAGAATTTGATTCGTGATTTGATCAAAGAAGGGTATTCATTGTATTGGAGAGAAACAGAGGATTCATTTATCGTCTCGATCCGTACAGATGATCATATGACCAAATTACGTTTTCAACAAACGCAAGAAGGATACAAATTGATCGGAGATTATCGTATCCATGATTCACGTTTGTCAGAATGGATGGAAAAACTAATCGGTGATACGCGTGGTCATGCTATTGTCAAACGATTTAAAGATCAACAAATTTTAGTTGAGAATATTCTGTTTGGCGAAGTGATCCGGATGGTCGAAATTTCTGGTTTTGAACAACGTGTTTTGTATCAAAAAGAATCAACGTTAACGCATGAAGCGTTACACACACTTTTTTTATCAACGGAAGGTGAAGAGAGATTGGAAAATATAGAGACCCAAATTGACGAGTCACTTGATCGATTGAATGAAGCTATCAAAACAGGCGATACTGAAAAAATTGATGAATGTAAAAAAGTGTTGGAAAATCTTCGTTTTGAACTGATTCGTTTGGAAAAGTAAACTTTAAAACGTGATCCCCAAAATAATTTGTTGAAATAGCCAAAATATTCACAATTCTTTCAACAATTCTATGAATTTTGGTCAGATCACGTTTTGAGACTTTCCTTATGACATTAAAACCTGTAAAATGATGAATTGAGCCAACTTATTTTATGCAAAATCATGAATACAAAATATTGAAGCAAAGGATGGAGAACCAGAAATGTCTAAACAACAAATTGGTGTTATCGGTCTTGCCGTTATGGGTAAGAACTTAGCTTTAAATATTGAAAGCAGAGGCTTCACAGTATCTGTATTCAATCGTTCTCCGCAAAAAACGAACGATTTGCTTGAAGAAGCAAAAGGTAAAAATTTAACAGGAACATTCTCTATTGAAGAGTTCGTGAATTCTTTAGAAGTTCCACGCAAAATTCTAATTATGGTTCAAGCAGGATCTGCAACCGATTCTACAATTGAACAATTGATTCCTTTCTTAACTGAAGGCGACATCATTATTGATGGTGGTAATGCTTACTTCCCTGATACTCAACGTCGTAGCAAAGACTTGGAAGCTCAAGGATTCCGCTTTATCGGTACAGGTGTATCCGGTGGTGAAGAAGGCGCACTTAAAGGACCTGCTATTATGCCAGGTGGACAAGAAAGTGCTTATAAATTAGTAGAACCTATTCTTACAGCGATTTCGGCTAAAGTCGATGGCGACCCTTGCTGTACATATATCGGACCAGACGGTGCTGGACACTATGTAAAAATGGTGCATAACGGTATCGAATATGGCGATATGCAGTTGATTGGTGAAGCATACAACTTGCTTACATCTGTTCTAGGAACATCTGCTGAAGAATTACAATCGATTTTCAGCGAGTGGAACAAAGGTGAGTTGGATAGTTACTTGATCGAGATCACAGCAGATATCTTCTCTAAATATGATGAAGAAACAGGCAAACCGATGGTTGATGTGATTCTTGACTCTGCTGGTCAAAAAGGTACAGGTAAATGGACAAGTCAAAGTTCACTTGATCTAGGTGTTCCTTTGTCTATGATCACTGAATCTGTATTTGCACGTTTCTTGTCTGCAATGAAAGAAGAACGTGTAGCAGCTAGCAAAATTTTAAATGGACCTAAAACAGATGCTTTTGCAGGCGATAAAGCTGAATTTATCGAAGCAGTACGCAGAGCATTGTTCGCTTCCAAAATCGTATCTTACGCTCAAGGTTTCGCACAAATGCGTGCAGCTTCTGACGAATACGGTTGGGATTTAAAATATGGTAACATCGCTATGATCTTCCGCGGTGGCTGTATTATCCGTTCACGTTTCTTGCAAAACATCAAAGATGCGTATGACAAAGATTCTGGCTTGAAAAACCTATTGCTTGATGATTACTTCAAAGGTGTAGTTGAAGAATATCAAGATGCATGGCGTGAAGTAGTATCGATCGCTGTGAAATATGGTATTCCTGTTCCTGGATTCTCCAGCGCATTGGCTTACTTTGATAGCTATCGTACAGAAAGATTGCCAGCGAACTTGTTACAAGCTCAACGCGATTATTTCGGTGCTCATACTTTCAAACGTTTGGACAAAGAAGGTACTTTCCATCACGAATGGATGCAAGAATAGTCTGCTGACTATCATATTAAATATATCAAAGCGCACTGGTACTCCTATAAATATAGGAAAAGCCAGTGCGCTTTTTTCATCAAAACGAATGATTGTCTTATGTTTTATCTCTATGCTATGATGGGTGGAATAGCATAGTTGTTGAAAGAGGTGTAGATATAGTGCATCAATCAGAAGATAGTGTACATTCCAATATTATACTGGTTGGAATGATGGGCACAGGCAAAACAACCGTAGGCACATTACTAGCTGATCTATTACAATATCCATTAGTTGATATTGATGCAGTGATTGCAGAATCAGAAGGTATGAGTGTACAAGATATTTTCGCTTCCAAAGGAGAATTGTATTTTCGTGAGCTTGAAAGCCAAACGCTTGCTAGCGTATTAGAGCAAAAAGGGCAGATTGTTTCTACAGGTGGTGGTTCAGTACTACGTGCTGAAAATTGTGATCTGATGATCGCGAAAGGGCTTGTAGTCTGTCTGACTGCGGATATTGATCATATTGTACAGCGAGTAGGCGGAGATGATAACCGTCCATTACTAGCAGGAGATACGTATGAACGGGTAAGTAGTATTATGGAGCAACGTAAACATGCTTATCAATTTGCACATGTTACGGTAGATACATCGCTTTTGAATCCTGATGAAGTGGCTTTACATGTTTTAACACGTTACCGCGTTCAAGCTTTTTAATGTTTAGGTGCGAAAGTAAAAGACTTGTTACATGAAGTCAACAAGTCTTTTGAGTAAAATCTAGCTATATATTATTGATTTTCAACCCAATCAATCATACCGCCAGACATATTAAGGCAATGGTCGTAACCTAATTGTTGTAAGTATTCGCGAGCACGTTCACTACGGTATCCACTACGACAAATCAAAACAGTCGGTAACGTTTTATCGATTTCATTCAGACGATCAGGAATTTGACCCAAAGGAATATGTTTGGCACCGTCGATCATACCCTGGTTCACTTCTTCATCTTCACGTACATCAATCAATTGCAATTTTTCTCCTGCCGCTATGCGTTCGCGCAGTTCATCCGTGTCGATCTGAGTAGGATTAGACATATATGTTATACCCTCATTTCTGAATGTGTTTTAACTTCTTTATCATACCGAAGCGTGTTCTGGACTGTCAATTGAAGTGAGCCGATAACTGCAAAGAAATACCAAACATATAAGCAAATGTATCACTATATAAATACTATTATTTTATTTAAAGGAGATTGAACTCATGGATGTTATTGTTACCCCTACCCCTGAACTCAAAGGAGAAATCGGAGCGTTATCTTCTAAAAATTATACGACTCGCTATTTGTTAGTCGCTGCTCTAGCAGAAGGAACAAGCACGATTCATTTTCCAGCACATAGTGAAGATAGTGATGCTATGCGTCGTTGTATTCGTGATTTAGGCGCTGTGTTGGAAGAAGACGATGAGAAAATAGTGATAACAGGTTTTGGTAGTAAACCTGTAGATGTAAAAGAGCTTAATGTAGGAAATGCTGGCGCGGTACTACGCTTTTTGATGGCCATTGCTGCATTGTGCCCTGAAGTGACGTTTGTGAATACATATCCTGATTCACTGGGTAAACGTCCACATGATGATCTGATTACATCATTAGGTCAATTAGGTGTAGAAGTAGAACATCAGAACGGAAGATTACCGATTACGATTCGTGGAGGTCAGCCGCGTGGTGGCAAGATTACGGTATCCGGTAGCGTAAGTTCACAGTATTTGAGTGCGCTGTTATTTTTGACTCCTTTATTAGAAGAAGATAGTGAAATTACGGTTCTACATGATCTCAAATCCAAAGTAGTCGTAGGTCAGACACTTGAAGTATTAGCTCAAGCAGGTATTACAATTGAAGCTAGTGAAGACCTCATGACATATAAAGTACCTGGTCGTCAAAAATATGTAGCTCAATCTTATACTGTACAAGGAGATTACCCTGGGTCAGCGGCTGTACTTGCAGCAGCGGCTGTGACAAAGTCTGATGTTATTATTCACCGTCTACCTGTAGAAAGTAAGCAAGGGGAAAAAGCAGTAGTTGATGTATTGCAAATGATGCAAGTTCCGTTAACGCATGAAAATGATATTGTCCATGTCAAAGGAACAGGTCAACTCCAAGCGGTCGAATTTGATGGAGATGCTGCTACAGATGCTGTCCTTGCGATGGTAGCCGCGGCTGTATTTGCAGAAGGAACATCACGTTTCTATAATGTAGAAAATTTACGTTATAAAGAATGTGACCGGATTACTGATTATTTGACAGAGCTTCGCAAAGCAGGAGCTAATGTAGAAGAACGTCAAGCAGAAATCATCGTACATGGTCGTCCTGAAGGAGTAGAAGGCGGTGTAACGATCGATGCTCATTACGATCATCGTGTCATTATGGCGCTGTCTATTGTTGGCTTACGTGCGAAGCAACCGATTGTTATTCGTGATGCTCATCATGTAGCGAAGTCATATCCACAGTACTTTGATCATATTCAGGCGCTTGGGGCTAATATAGAATGGGTACAAGGTTAATATAAGCATTCATATATAGCTGAATAGACTCATCCACTTTTTATGATCAAATACACATCAAGGAGGAAGATCAAGATGGCTTTTACCAATCCTTCACGAGAAGAAATCAAAACGATTTTGGAAAACGTAGGCAATATTGCAGTAGTAGGACTTTCTGACAAAATGGATCGTACATCGTATATGGTATCCGCAGCGATGCAAAATCGTGGATATCGTATTATTCCTGTTAATCCACAAGCAGCAGGTCAGAAGATTCTAGGGGAAACGTGTTATGCCAGTCTTAAAGATGTTCCTGAACCGATTGATATGGTCAATGTATTCCGTCGTAGTGAATATTGCGCAGATATTGCTAGAGAAGCAGTAGATGTGGGTGCCAAAACGATCTGGTTGCAATTAGGTGTAGTCAATAATGAAGCAGCACAGATCGCAGAAGAACAGGGTATTGATATGATTATGGATCGCTGTATTAAAGTAGAAGAAGCGATTGTGCGCCCTGTAAGAGTATAAATATAGAACAATATACCTGATCCTATCCTGTAGAGGATAGGTAATTCATAAAAATATAGAAAAGTCTGTAGGATATCTGATCAGGCTTTTCTATATTTTTTTGTCATTTCATTGTGTTTTGCCGAATAGGTATAGAATAGATTCTAAAATAGGTGTATGTTATATATGAAAATGAGGAAATCATGACATTCTTATCATATAGAGCCGCTTTGACAAAACATGGCCTACAGCGTACCATCAGGTATAGGAAGGGGGAGGGCGCGTTGAATTGGCTAGGTTCCCTGCAACAGTTCGGAAGAGCTATTATGCTTCCTACCATGGTACTTCCGGCAGCGGCTATTTTGCTCAGTGTAGGAGGGCTCCCATGGGGAGCATGGGGCTTACCTGTCGTCTCTGAGGTAGCTACAATAGCAGGTCAAAGTATTTTTCATTATTTACCGTTTATTTTTGCGATAGGTGTTGCGTTAGGGCTTGCTAATCAAGCAGGCACCGCAGGGCTTGCCGCTTTTGCCGGAATGGCATTATATGATCAGGTGACCAAGCATTTTAGCAGTGATTTGATACAGCCTTCCACATTGATTGGAATTATGATGGGTATCATTGCCGGGGCAGTGTACAGGCGATTCAAAAATGTACGTCTTCCCGAAGCGATCCAGTTTTTTGGCGGATCGCGTTTTGTTTTGCTGTTTATGGGGTTATTCTCTTCTGTGTTTGCTTACGTCATGTTGTGGTTCGCTCCCATATTACAGCACCTATTAAATGGGCTGACATGGGGATTATCGACGATGGGCGGGTTTGGACTCTTTTTATATGGAGCCTTATATCGCATTTTGTCTGCTTTTGGACTGCATCATTTATTGAATAATATTGTATGGTTCCAGATCGGTTCGTATGAAAGCCATGGAGATATCGTACAAGGCGATTTGCCACGCTTTTTTAGTGGCGATCCGACAGCCGGTATTTATATGGCAGGATTATATCCGGTGATGATGTTCGCTTTGCCAGCAACGGCATTAGCGATTATCCAAGAAGCACGCGAAGACTTGAAGCCCAAAGTACGTAAAACATTTATGCGTGCTGCTCTAGTATGCTTTTTAACAGGCGTATCCGAGCAGATTGAGTTTGCCTTTTTATTTGCTTCTCCATGGTTATTCGGTATTCATATCGTATTATCTGGACTCGCAATGTGGATTACGTATGCGTTAGATATTCATCATGGCTTTTCGTATTCAGCAGGAGCGATCGACTATGTGCTGAATTATCATTTATCTAGCAATGCATGGATGTTAATTCCGATTGGAATAGCTTATGGACTAGCGTATTACTTTATTTTCCGATTTGCTATTCGGCGCTTCCGAATTCCGACACCAGGTCGTGAAGAAGCTTCTACATTAGGCGATTGGGTAGGAAATATTCCGTATCAGACACCGCTTATTTTACAAGCATTAGGTGGCAAAGAAAATATTGTACGCGTAGAAGCTTGTATTACAAGATTGAGATTAACGGTCGTTAATGATCGTGCTATAGATAGCCGTGCATTAAAGTCACTGGGTTCAGCAGGATTGATCAAGTTAGGTGGCGGTAATGTACAGATTGTATTTGGAACATATTCGGAATTGATTCGTGAAGAAATTCGGAAGTTGATGGATCGCGATCTGACACATGTTCAATTTTGTGCACCTGTACAGGGTAAAATGATTGCCCTATCTGAAGTGCCTGATCAGATTTTTGCAGGTAAGTTAGTCGGTGAAGGTGTAGCTTTTTTGCCTGAAAGTGGTGAACTGGTATCGCCTGTAGCTGGAACGATTATGCATTTGTATCCTACGATGCATGCGATCGGTATCGGTACATCAGAAGGTGTCGAAATATTGCTTCATATCGGTATTGATACCTCTCAGCAAAAAGGCTGCTTTGAAGCGGTTGTAGCTGCTGGCGATGTAGTCGAAGCCGGGCAATTATTGATTAAGTTTGATTTGGAAACATTGCAAAAAAACGCACCGTCACTTGCAACTCCGATGGTTATTACTAACCCTGATCGTGTCCGATCATGGAGTTATGCTCCATTTAAAAATGTAAAAAAAGGACAAGGGGCTGTAATGTCGGTAGTATTGCATGATAAGAGCGGTGGGGGGGACTAAACATGATCAAAGGAATCGCAGCTGCTGGTGGAGTAGCCATAGGAAAAGCTTTTGTGTTGCCAACATGGGAATGGGATGTACCGGATCAGTGTCTTGATCCGACAGACCTTGCGCAAGAATTTGAGCGCTTATATGAAGGCATTCGTACATCTAAAACTGAGATTGAGCTGATGAAAAATGAGTTCGAGGAAATCGCAGGTCCCGAAGAATCAAGTATTTTTGATGCTCATTTAGCTATTTTGGAAGATCCTGAATTTATGAATGAGATTCGCGGTATTATTGAACGCCAATACAAAGCGGCAGAAGTGGCTGTACAAGAAGCGATTAACCACTTTGTAACGATGTTTGATCTACTGGATGATGAATATATGAAAGAACGGGCTGCTGATATTAAAGATGTCGGTAACCGTCTACTTAAACATTTACTGGGTGCACCTGAGGTGACTTTGCCTACAGATACACAACCTTACATTCTGGTCGCCAAAGAGTTATCGCCTTCGCAATTGGTTCATTTGAATCCACATAATGTACTGGGAATTGCTACTATTCTAGGCGGAAAAACATCGCATTCTGCGATTATGGCACGAGCGATCGGTATTCCGCTTGTCTCTGGATTAGAAAGTCAATTAGACCCACCGATTCAGACAGGTGAAATGATTATTGTTGATGGCGATAATGGTAAAATTATTGTTCATCCTGATCAACAAACGATCGAGCATTATAAGCTGATTAGAACCGCTCAGGATCGCCGTAAGCGTCAGCTAGAGATGTTGTCTACTGTTGACTCTATTACCAAAGACGGTATCCCTATGCGTCTCTCAGCGAATATTAGTTCGATTAAAGAATTGGATATCGCTTTGAAAAATGGAGCCAAAGGTGTAGGCTTGTTCCGTACAGAATTTATGTATATGGATCGTAATTCTTTCCCAAGTGAGCGAGAGCAGTTTGAAGTGTATCGCTTAGTGGCAGAGAAAGCCAAAGGACAGGCAGTGGTTATTCGTACGCTTGATATTGGTGGAGATAAAGAACTGGATTATTTCCCTTTACCTGAAGAAGAAAATCCATTTCTCGGTTATCGAGCGATTCGTATCTGTCTGGAACATACAGAAATGTTCAAAACACAGCTTCTTGCGATATTACGTGCAAGTGCTTACGGAGCAGTCAAAATCATGTATCCGATGATCTCTTCTGTAGAAGAGGTACAACAAGCTAATGTTATTTTGCATGAAGCGATGGATGAATTGGATCAACGAGGATTGCCTTACAATCGTGAGATTCAAGTCGGTATTATGATCGAAATTCCAGCAGCAGTCGCGATAGCGGATCTACTCGCGGAAGAATGTGACTTTTTCAGTATCGGCACCAATGATCTGGTGCAATATGTACTGGCTGTTGACCGTATGAATGAACATATTGCTCATATGTATAATCCTTATCATCCGGCTGTGTTGCGTATGTTACGCAGTACGATTCAAGCGGCTCATGCAGAAGGTATTCCTGTGAGTGTATGTGGAGAAATGGCTGGCGATGAGCGTTCTATTCCATTTTGGTTACAGATGGGTGTCGATCATCTAAGTATGTCACCACAATCATTGTTGCGAGTTAAACAGAGTATATTGAATACCGATTCCAAGCAAGCGAGCAGTCAAGCATTATCGTGGATGAAATTAAAAACATCGCAGGCGATTGAAGAAGGTATTCAACAATATATGAATACACTAACAGATTCCGATGCTTCTTTTGCTTCTTCTACTTCATAACATGATTTACTTTATTCCATAGCGTAGAACAAAAAAAGACATACCTTTTAACGGTATGTCTTTTTTGTTTATATTTAGCCTGTTATGTCTATCAAAATATTGCTGTACTTATGCTGTTAAATGGTGACCAACACAAATACAATAGTTACACTTTTTCAGCTAACGCATCACAAAAGGCTTTGCCATATGGAGGAAGATCGGGTGGACGACGAGCTGAAATAATATGTCCATCAACCACAACAGCTTCATCTTTCCAGATAGCGCCTGCATTTTGCATATCATCACGAATACCCGGTGTAGAAGTAACAGTAACGCCTTCTAAAATGCCGGCTGAGATCAATACCCACCCTGCATGACAGATTTGACCGATAGGTTTGCGAGCTTCATGCATTTCTCGCACCAATTCTAATACTTTAGGATAGCGACGTAATTTATCTGGTGCCCAACCTCCAGGAACCAAAATACCATCATAATCAGCACTGTCTAATTCGTCAAAGCTATATTCTGCTTCAGCAGGTACTCCATATTTACCAATATACTTTTTACCGCGATCCGCACCAGCAAGATGAACTTCAGCACCTTCTTCACGTACTCGATATACAGGAACCCATAGTTCCAAGTCTTCAAATTCCTCATCTACTAAAGCAATGACTTTTTTACCTGCTAATCTCATATCATCATTCCTTTCAGAGTTATATTCTATAGATAGCGATCGATATGAACCGATCAATCCCATTATTGAGGTTCATTGTATCAAAATAAACGATAAGGATCAAAATCCATGATCATGAAAAAAAGACTCAGAAGAATGAAAAGAAAACATTATGAAAATTACATTCATCTAAATTCGGCTGAAAAAACGGTAACAATGACAAAAAAATGGATTTTTACACTGTTATTTGTTAAGATACTTATGATAGTTATTCATGAAAACGTTCTTACATTAATTAATAGCAAAAGGGGATGTGTGCATAATGGCAAGTGTAACTCAGATGACTACAACCGATCAGTTACAAGAAGCTTTGAATCATACAACACAAAAACCACTGCTTGTATTTAAACATAGTACTCGTTGTCCGATTAGCGCTGGCGCTTATAGTGAATTTAAATCGTATTTGGAAAGCAATCCAAGTGAAGATGTCGATTATGGATTGGTCTATGTAGTGGAAAATCGCGATGTATCGAATGCAGTAGCAGAACATTTGCAAGTCAAACATGAATCACCACAAGTGATTTTAGTTAAAAATGGTGAGCCTGTCTGGAACACTTCACACTCGAAGATTACAGTAAGTTCGCTACGTGAAGCGTTATCTTAACATCATAACAATGATTGCAAGTCATACTATTTTAGCGTATCATGAATCTAAATGAAAAACGAAGCAAATTCTTGAAAACATGAAGAAAATTTATTGGTAATGGAGAGAAGGACCGTGACAGTAACCATTTATGATGTAGCACGCGAAGCTGGAGTATCTATGGCTACAGTATCTCGTGTAGTGAATAATAATCCGAACGTAAAACCACAAACACGCAAAAAAGTTTATGAAGCAATAGAACGTCTAGGATATCGTCCTAACGCAGTCGCACGTGGATTGGCAAGTAAGAAAACTACCACTGTAGGCGTTGTTATTCCTGATATTTCAAATTCTATTTTTGCAGAAATTGCCCGCGGTATCGAAGATATTGCGAATATGTATCATTACAATATTATCCTTTGTAATGCAGATAAGAAAAAAGAAAAAGAAATTCGTGTGGTAAACACATTGTTAGAAAAGCAAGTAGATGGTCTATTATTTATGGGCGGAACAGTAACAGAAGATCATTTACAAGCATTCCAATCTTCAGCTGTACCGATCGTATTATGTGCAACTCGTGATGAGAATGGATTGATTCCATCAGTAGATATCGATCATGAAGCAGCAGCTTATGATGCTGTAAACACATTGATTCGTCATGGACACCGCGAGATTGCAATGATCAGTGGTACATTACAAGATCCTGCAAATGGATACTCCCGTTTTCAAGGATACAAAAAAGCATTAGAAGCAGCTAATATTGAATACAAAGAAGACTGGGTACGTATCGGTAACTATCGTTATGAATCTGGCGTAGAAGCCATGAAATATTTTATCGGTCTCAAAAAACGTCCAACTGCTATTTTTGCAGCAACCGATGAAATGGCTATTGGTGCGATTCACAGTATTCAAGACGAAGGTTTGAAAGTACCGGACGACTTCTCTATTATTTCTGTAGATAATATTCGTCTTGCTTCTATGGTTCGTCCACAGCTTACAACCGTAGCGCAACCGATGTATGATCTGGGTGCTGTAGCTATGCGTCTATTAACGAAATTGATGAAAAAAGAAAACGTTGAAAATACGCGTGTTATTTTGCCACACGAAACAATTCTACGTCTTTCTGTAAATCAATTGAACTAATAGGTTAATACCATCAATAACTATGAATATAGATAAAAAGCATCTTCTCCTGCAAAGGAAAGATGCTTTTTTTGTTGTGTTTTATAGGGGTAGTAGGCAAGCGTTACGATTGAATTCAAATTAATGTTTATTACTTTTTATCTATAAACAAACAGACAAAAACAGCGAATATCGATTATATTCAATCGGTATTCGCTGTTTAGTATATCAGTATTTTTACTTACCTTTATATTGTATTGGCGATGATGGTGGGGATGAACCACTCTCATTGACCGCTACTACATAAAACCAACCATCAATTTTGCGACTGGAATTATATTGGAACTTTGTATCTGGTGTAGATCCGGCTAGATTGTAAGGACCCCCACTTGTTTTGCTAAAGTATACTTTGTAATTACTTGCAGACTGAGATGGAGCTCCCCACGAGATCACGACTGCACTTTTACCTGCACCTTTAGCGCTAAGTGAAGATGGAGCAGAAGGAGCTACTTTTGCTTTAGCAGGAGCAGCTTCTTCAGTAGTCGTAGCAGGGTCAGTAGCGTTGCCTTCAGTTGATGATGTACCATCTGTTGAAGGTTCTTCAGTCGTTCCATCTGGTAATAAAGTACCTTCATCTGGCTCTTCTACAGGCACAGGAGCAGCACTGTAATCAACAGTATTACTTGGACTAGATTCATGTCCACCTACATCGACAGCAGTAACATAGAAAGAGAAATTGCCATTAGCAGAGACAAATGAATTGAATTGACTGCTGCCTAATTGTGCTGATTTCTGATATTGATACGAACCATCGCCAGCTGAACGATATAGACGATAACCGACTACATCACCAGAACCACCAGAGTTAAAGGTGATACGAGCATCACTACCGCTAGTAGATAAGCGTACATTGCTAGGCGGATTAGGTGAGCCACCATCATCTTGTCTTGGATCAATACGTGTTGGAGCATCTGCGCCTGCATCTTCAGGTAGATAACGCCATAGTGCGTATTTAGGCCCTGACATATTAGCTAATGCATGTTGCAGATCTTTGATCAATTCAGAGATCGGCATTTCACGTTTGACTACAGTACGTTGATTCACCATATCATCTGGTGTGCCATCTTGTGGAATATAGTTTACACCATTGTACGTAATGTATTTCGCGTAAGCTACACCGTCATCAAAGTCTTTAGGTACATACTTAGCATTGAAAATATCGGTGACAAGGTTACCAGATTGCCGTGTAGCAGACGTTGGTAATTTACCGCTGAATCCAGAGACTGTTTGCGTTACAATGCCGTCTGGTTTGGTAAATGCATCTGTTTTGAACAATTCAGGATCACTATCGGTCACTTTGTTCATAATCGTTGCCCATAAAGTACGAGCACGTTTTTTTCCATCTTCGGATAGGGTGTTCACTGGTTCACGATAACCTGCCCATACCCCGAGCGTTACATCTGGCGTAAAGCCCATAAACCAGACATCGGCATAGTTCTGAGTGGAACCCGTTTTACCGACGATTGGTATTTTGCCGTATTTATTAAATAACGTCTGCATCGTTCTACCTGTACCACGTGAATCTGTAATAACAGTACGAAGCATATCTGTCATTAGATAAGCTGTTTGTTTGGAAAAGACTCGTTGTGGATCAGCTTTGTGTTTGTAGACAATTTTGTTATAAGGATCAACAATTTTGTCAATCATATAAGCATCATTGAATATCCCTTGATTCGGAATAGATCCATACGCATTTGTTAATTCTTCGACAGTCACTCCATATTTAAGACCGCCGAGTACTCCTGTTTGTGCAGAGTAATCGGTATCTTGAATCGTCGTAATGCCTAATTTTTTAGCAAATGTCCATGCTTTATCAATACCTACTTTTTGATTAAATAGTTTGAGAGCAGGGACATTTAACGATTCATCAAGAGCAGTACGAGCAGTTACCAGACCTTGATAACGTCCATTTGCATTCGCAGGGATGTGATATCCTTTGCCCCCATCTTTCAAAATAATCGGAGCATCATCTACAATACTTGCCGGTTGTACCAGACCTGCATCGAGCGCAGGCAGATAAGCAGCGATTGGCTTCATTGTAGAACCAGGCTGACGTGTCATCTGGGTAGCATAATTCATTTGTTCTTCTTGGAAGCTACGACCTTCAATCATACCGAGAATAGCGCCAGTTTTGTGATTGATCATCATAGCGGCTGTTTGTTCTTTACCTTTAGTATTGCTATCAGGCGAGAAGTTGCTACTGTCTTCTGCTACTTCATGCATCGTGTTATAGACCGTTTTGTTAATCGTCGTATATACACGATAACCACCAGTTAACAATTTTTGACGAGCATCTTCAAACAATTGATTGCGTTCTTCTGAAGATAAAGTAGACATATCCAAATCTGGATTTTCCATTTTTACAATTGTTTGTGCGCCTTGTCGTTCAATTTCCATCATAAGATAAGGATATTGAGAATACGCTTTGGCGGTTGGTTTAGCCAGTGCACTTTTGAGATCGAAATTAATCGCTTCATTGTATTCACTCGCTGTAATCTTACCTAACTCTTTCATACGTTCAAGAACCAGTTGTTGCCTGCCTACAGCACGTTTAAATCCTTTTTCATTGAATTTACCGTTGCTATCAAAAGCAGAATAAGCTGTTGGTAATTGAGGTAGCCCTGCAATATAAGCGGCTTCAGCAATATTGATTTTACTCAGATCATTTAGAGCAAAAATCCCTTTGGCTGCTGCTTTGATTCCAAAAATATTGTATCCGCTTGAACCTTTACCGAAAGGCATTTTGTTCAAGTAGGCAGTCAAAATTTCGTTTTTGGTCATAAAGCGTTCGATACGAAGAGAAAGCAACATTTCTTTAATTTTGCGATCATCTGTTTTGTCCAAGTTCAAAAATACCCGTCTCGACAATTGCTGTGTAAGCGTACTCCCTCCGGTTTGGACGGATTCATTCAGTACCCGCTGTTTGACAGCGCGCAGCGTACCATTCATATCTACACCTTTATGTTCATAAAAATGATTATCTTCTATGGAAATAATGGCGTCGATGACAGGTTGAGGAATCTGTTCATAAGTCACCAATCGACGATCTTCTTCTGTACGAAGTTGTCCAATCGGGGAACCGTCATTAAAATAAGCAAAGCCGGTCACTGCATTTTCATTGATCTTTTTGACTATTTCTTCACGCGAACGCACAGGTTCGTCTTTTACAATCGAAGAAACGTAGCCCATCAAAATACCTCCACCGAACAGGCAAATGGCAAAACCAGCAATAACTACCCATTTGAACACAGTGAGTAATTTGCGGAATCCAGAGTGCTTGCTAGCGGACTTATTTGTTGGACGCTTGTCCTTCTTTTCAGCCATGTAACTTCCCCCTTTTACCAGCCACTATTATAGCATAAAAATTACGCTATAATCAGTTTCTTCTGAACGATAAAAGTAGGATGGGCACAAAGTCGGATGTGAACAAGCATTGACTTGTTTGCAAAAGGTATGTTATAAAAGTGATACGTTGAAGCAATCTACAATTACATAACACAAAGACGAAGAAAGACACCCAGTAGAAGTGGAGATTACCGTTCTCAGAGAACCGATGGTTGGTGCAAATCGGCAAGCGGACTTCCTTTGAATTACAGGTCTGGAGTCGTTTGATATTAATGAATGTATCTATAATATCAAGCCGGGATGAAGATTCCGTTATATATAATGAAGTGAGAAGCTGACTATATCTTATGATGTTATAAGTATGAGATCAGTCTTCTAATTAGGGTGGTAACGCGAGGCCTGCTCGTCCCTTTATGGGGATGGGTAGGTCTTTTTTGGTGCTCATTTTCAAGCAGGCACTCTAACGGAAGTCATCCGTATAATGATGTGATAGGGAGCGAATAGAACATGAAATGGGAAGAACTAACACCAGCACAACAAGCAGAAGTAGAAAAACAATTAAGTGTAATTGAGCGAGGAACAGCAGAGATTATTCCTGAAGATGCACTGCGTCAAAAAGTTATCAAATCAGTAGCAACAGGTAAACCATTAACGGTCAAATTAGGTCTTGATCCATCTGCACCAGATATTCATATTGGACATACTGTTGTTTTGCAGAAGTTACGTCAATTTCAAGAATTAGGGCATCATGTTCAATTGATTATCGGTGACTTTACCGGAAGAATTGGTGATCCAACAGGTAAATCAGAGACACGTAAGCAATTAACCGAAGAACAAGTTAAGCATAATGCAGAAACGTACAAAGAGCAGATCACAAAGATTCTTGATCCTAGCAAAATGAAAGTATACTTTAACTCCGAATGGCTAAGCCCGATGAATTTTGCAGATGTAGTCAATCTAGCTGCCAAAGTTACAGTAGCACGCATGTTAGAACGGGATGATTTTACAAAGCGCTACCAGGGTGGTCAGCCTATCAGTATTCATGAATTTTTCTACCCGTTGATGCAAGGGATGGATTCTGTAGCACTTGAAAGTGATATCGAAATTGGTGGTACAGACCAGAAGTTTAACTTATTGATGGGACGTACACTGCAAAAGGAATACGGTAAAGCAACTCAAGTAGCGATCACTTTACCGATTATTGAAGGATTAGATGGCGTTCAGAAAATGAGTAAAAGTCTGGGTAACTACATCGGCATCAACGAAGAGCCTAACGAAATTTTTGGTAAATCCATGAGTGTACCTGATGAATTGATGCTCAAGTACTACGAGTTAACAACAGATATTTCAAATGAAGATCTGGCTAAGCTCAAAGCAGGACTTGCAGATGGTTCTATCCATCCACGTGATGCCAAAATGAATCTAGCTCAAAATTATGTGCGTATGTTCCATAATGAAGAAGCAGGAGTGGCTGCGAAAAATCATTTTGTGACTGTATTCCAACAGCGTGCATTACCTGATGATATTCAAGAGGTAGTCATTGATGAAAGTCTTTTGGAAAATGGACAAATCGGTCTTATTAAATTGGTAATGACCTTGGGATTTGCAACATCTACCAGTGAAGCTAGACGTAGTATTCAACAAGGTGCTCTCAAAATTAACGAGCAAAAACATGATGATGTGAATGCAAGTATCGAACTGTCTGATGGAGATATCGTACAAGTAGGTAAACGTAAATTTGCCAAAATCAAAAAAGCTTAATTCAGATTCAATCCAAATTTAATACAAATACATTTCAACCTTTGGTATTACTTCGGTAATGCTAAAGGTTTTTTTGTGTTCATTACAGGTAACGGGATAAACAGTCACAAAATAGTCAGTTGTTTATCCAATATCTCAAAGTGAAACTATTAATTTTATGTATCAATTTGTCGATATAAGTAGAATGTGGATTTTATTATAGATAAAGAGAGGATAGGTAATTACATTGCGTAGATTCAAGTTTAAAAGTATCCAGGCTCGCACATTATTAACATTACTTCCGATTGTTATTATCGCTCTTGTAGGGATTAGTGTGTTATCGTACCAATTTGCAAAGGAGAAGCTTAATACAGAAATCAATACCAATGCTAATAACACATTAATAGGACTGAATGAGAGCTTAAACAGTCAATTAAAACAAAATTCAATGATTGTATCATCACTTGCAGCAGCTACAGGAGAATTGGGAAATGATCTAGATATTGCTGATTATTTTAAACTGACAGAACGCTGGCAAATGTTAAGTCCATTTACGTACGGGGTAGGTATTTTCTTCGCAGAAAATCAGTATGAACAAGGTGTTAAATATCGGTCTGCTTATGCAATCCGAGATGGAGACAAAATTACAACAACAACAGAATATGATGATCCCGCTTATGATTATTTAACACAACCTTATTACACTGCAACTCTTAATAACTTTGATAAAATCTATTATACAGAACCATTTACTGATTCGGTTAGTAAAATCAAAATGATTACAGCAGGTAAAACAATTCGTAATAATGATGGTCAAGTGCTCGGTGTTGCCTTGGCAGATATCAGTATGAATAATATTCGAGATTATGTAAATAATCTTAAAATAGGTACAGCCGGTCGTGCTATATTGGTCAGCGGTAAAGGCGAAGTACTAGCAAGTGGTAGACCTGAGATTGTAGCGGATATGCCTTTGAAAGATGAAAAAATAGAGGGTATGGATACAGTAGCTAACCTGATTAACAAAAATCAAACAGGTCGTACAGTAGTGAATATTCAGGGAGAATTAAATACTGTTTTCTATATGACTGTGCAAGAAACAGGTTGGAAAATTGCTGTAGTATTACCTGATTCTGAAATTCAACAGCCTACTCAAGAATTGCTACATATTCTAATTATTGTAGGCGCAATCGGTATCATCATTATTAGTGCTGCGATTTTGTGGAATAATATAGGGATGATTCGAGAAACGCGTAAAGTAGTCGAAGTCAGCCGTAAAATGGCTGTAGGCGATTATTCTGCACGATTATCTAATCAAAGAGCCGATGAATTTGGTCAGATGGCTAATGAGTTTAACAAAGTGCTAGAGTCTACCAGTGGCATTATGAATCATCTGAATCAACAATCGACTATGATTCAAAATGCAGCTACAGAGATCGCTCAAGATTCAACGATGGCCGCCACAGATGCAGGTCATAATGTCAAAGAGTTGCAACAAATGGAAAGTGGTGCCGAATTACAATTAAAAGCTGCTGATGAAAGTACAGTAGCAATGGAAGAAATGGCGATTGGTGTACAACGGATCGCAGAATCGGTACAAGAAGTATCGGAAGCTACAGTTATTATTGAGCAAAAAGCAGAGCAGGGTAACCAGCATCTGAACAAAGCAGTTCAGCAAATTGATAGAGCTAAAGAAGTCATGGATGAAGCAGGACGTATGGCGGCTTCGCTAAATGAACGTTCTCAACAGATCAGTAGCATTATAGATATGATTCAATCGATTAACAAACAGACGACATTGCTTGCTCTGAATGCTTCTATTGAAGCAGCACGAGCAGGAGAAGCAGGTCGCGGATTCGCTGTAGTTGCGTCTGAGATCAGTAATCTAGCGAATAACGTTGGAGATTCGGCTAGATTGATTACTGAACAGATTGTCTCTATGCAAGCAGAAACGTCTGCTGTAGTAAATGGGATGAAAGATGGCTCAACACAGGTTACCGACGGTATCATTATGTTAGAAGATACGAAGCAGATGTTTGCTTCTATTAGTGGAGATATTGAAAGTGTGGCTGGTGAGATTCAAGAAGTATCATCTGCATCGGAACAAATGTCAGCTGGCGCAGAAGAAGTGACAGCGTCTTTGAACAACCTGGCGGATATTGCTAAATCATCAGCAGTGCGTGCAGCAAGTGCAACAGAACGTTCTACACAACAGTCACAATCTTTACAGCAGTTACAAGCTTCCGCACAATCTTTAGATGCTGTATCAGATGCTTTGAATGAACTTATTTCTAAATTCCGTACTTGATAATATGATCCCTTTATGATGATGAAATAGATTCAAATGGATAGGATAGACCAAAAAACCGCCTGCAATATGCTGGCGGTTTTTTGGTGTTGTGCTCAATAACCAAATAAAAAAAGCTGTCAGAGAATTCTCTGACAGCTTTGAATTTAAATCTTAACGGTTGTAGAACTCAACGATTTGTTTTTCGTCGATTTCTTGAGACAATTCAGAACGCTCTGGCAAACGGATATATTTACCTTCAACAGCGTTTTCGTTGTACTCGATGTAAGCAGGCAAGTGTGAACGGTTTTCGATAGCTTCTTTAACAGAAGACAAGCTACGGCTTCTTTCACGAAGACCAATAACATCACCTGGTTTTACGGAGTAAGAAGCGATATCTACTTTTTTACCGTTAACAGTGATATGACCGTGGGATACCAATTGACGTGCTCCAGCGCGGCTGTTAGCAAAACCAATACGGTAAGCCAAGTTATCCAAGCGGCTTTCTAGCAAGAACATGAAGTTTTCACCAGCAATACCTTGAATTTTTTGTGCTTTAGAGAACAAAGTACGGAATTGTTTTTCGCCCAAACCATACATGTGACGCAATTTTTGTTTTTCTTGTAATTGCATACCATAGTTACTCATTTTACGACGTTGGTTCGCTCCGTGTTGACCTGGAGGGAAAGGACGTTTCAAATCTTTACCATTGCCGCTTAGGGAAATACCAAGACGACGACTTAATTTAAATTTAGGACCAGTGTAACGTGACATTTATAATAAGCTCCTTCGTAATTAAAGTTTTATTTTGAATATAAACATTCCGGGGCTTTGGGTCTGTGATTCATGTTGCCGCGTTTTGTTTGTCGTAGGCTCGGATAGGAAGCGTACTACTAGCAAAAATGTTCAGCCGCAGTCTTGCTAGCAACAAAAAGCGTGAGGGTGAAACAACGTTACCCCAAATTAAAGTCTATCCAGTCTTCATCAATAATAAATTATATAGGAAATAGGGATCTGTCGTCAATAGGTTTGTAAATATTGTTTGTGTAAAATTTGTTACGGGTTATTTCTGTATTAAATATTGTGTGCAAACCATAGCATAAAATTGTAGAATGAGTGTATTAATGTTAAGAAATTTAGTCACTTATTAGTATTCGTGAAAGGAGGCATTTTATATGTCAGACAATCAATGGAATTATCCGGTGCAAGCCTGGCGTACCGAAGAAGGACATGCCTCCTATCCGGTTGTATCAACTGCTGACGAAACGTTCTGGCTGCAAAATCTGGATATTAATCCTGAAGATTTTCCGCATATTGAACCACTGTTGCAAGAAAGTCTGGAAGATTGGCAACAACAAAATCATTCTCAAATGCGGATAGGTAATGCACATTGGTTTTTAATAAATCATATGCATAAATATATAGGCGGAGATCAGACAAGTGATCATTTGATACCAAAGATAGATATAGCAACCTTAACTCCTCATACGAATCAGGAGCATGTGATTGAATACGAAGAAGGACTTTATCGGTATACGATGGTCCCTATTTATACCCGCCGTCATCATCAACAATTTGCGATGATGGGATGTGCTCAAATCCATCGTGACTCCGATGTATTATCGACAGAAGAAATTAAATTGCTTGTGTTGCATTATAAAAGTCTATTTTATCGTCGCTTCGAATATACATTTGTAGCGGATATGTTACATTCCAAAACACTAGCAGAGCGTGAAGCCCAGCGTCGTTCTGTCTTGTTTCAAGTGATTCAACGTATGCACGACAAATTCGATATCGATGCTTTGATTAATGAGCTTTTTGCTATCGTAGATCAGATGTATCCACAGGTAGAATTTGAATTGCTAGTATCGCAAGATAATAAAAGTAACAATGCTAGAGTAAAGCCTTTATCGTTGCAAAATCCAAAAGAAGATATGTGTGTGCGTGCTTTTACAGCAGGGCAACCACTTATGGAAATACACGCCAAAGCTCAAGGTTCTGATCGAATGGAAGTAGCGATTCCTCTAATCGGGAAGCAAGCGATCTATGGTGTATTTCATCTATTGTCTGAGTCTCCTTTAGAGGAAGAAGATATAGAGCTCATGAGGATTATGGCAGAAGCGGCTGGACGTACATTTGAAAATGCTAAATTATATGAACAATCACAATTGCTCAACGAAGATCTGCGTCTCATCAATGAGATTACAAGAAGGCTCAACCAAAGTCTGCAATTGAACGAGATTTTTGATATTGCAGGTAAAGAATTACTTGATGTATTCAAAGCAGAGACCGTCGCAGTACTCCATTTGAATCCAGAGACAGAGCAATTTGAAGTGGTCACCGGTAATGTTCCAAGTATGGAAGGCAAGTCAGTAGGGAAAGATCATGGATATACCGGATTACTGTATCGCACCAAAGAGCCTGTCATCTTATCTGATTATTGCCAAAATCCCAGTCTGGAATCGTTATTTATGAACGCTTCAGGTTCTTGTTCGATGATCGCTTCTCCATTAATGAGTGGTGGAGAAGTTAATGGATCGATCTTTTTAGGTCATCGTACCAGTCATTATTTTTCATATGGTAATTTTAAGCTATTACAAGTCATTACAACGCACATTGGACTAGCAGTAGCCAATGCAACCCTACATGATGAAGTAAGACGTATGGCAAGCCGTGACGCGCTCACAGGGTTATATCTACGTCGCTATCTAGACGAAAAGATTCACAGCTATCAAAGCAAAGAAGATAGCGGAACGTTATTGATGGTCGATATAGATAAATTCAAACAAGTGAACGATACGTATGGTCATCAGATCGGTGATGAGATTTTGAAGCAAGTCAGTAAAATGATTCAATCTTCTATTCGTGAAGACGATATTGCAGCCCGATGGGGCGGAGAAGAACTGGCGGTCTATTTCCCTCAGATTGATGCAGAGAAAACAGAAGTGATCGCTGAACGGATTCGTGAAAAAATCGAACAGGAAACAGATCCAACAGTGACTGTTTCTTGCGGAATTGCAGCCTGGGATCGCAAAGACAAAAAAGTAAGTGTAGAATCTTTATTTTATCGTGCAGACATGGCGCTATATCAGGCTAAAAAAAGTGGACGTAATCAAGTCTGTATCGATGAAAGTCCAAGAGAATAATATAAGGAGTAGTTCTATGGATCATTATCGATAAGCGATATAGATGCTAGAGCTACTTTTTTATTTTATAACGACAGGTAAAGACAAGAAACTTAACATCATGATACAATGTTTTTTGAATAATTAACCGTTGTTCAAAAAAATATTTAAAAAACTATTTACGAGGGGAAGATATGTGATGCAAGATCCTAGAGTAAAAGTATTAGCCAAAAATTTGGTTGAATATTCAATCGATGTACAACCAGGGGAAAATGTTTTGGTCGAAATGATCGGTAATGAACGTGATCTATTAAATGCAGTGATTCATGCGATTGGCGAACGAGGCGGTAATGTGTTTGTTCAATTGACTGATCGTAAAGTACAACGTGCTATGTTGATGAATGCGACAGAATCAAGCATGAAAACATGGGCTGCACTTGATCTAGAACGCATGAAGCAGATGCAAGGTTATATTGGTATTCGTGCAGGCGAGAATATCAATGATCTATCTGATGTTCCTGATGACAAACAAAAGTTGTACAACAGTATTTATCAACATGCTGTTCATAGCGAGCAACGTGTTAAACATACCAAATGGGTAGTGCTTCGTTATCCAAATGCAAGCATGGCACAATTGGCAGGAATGAGCACAGAAGCATTTGAAGATTTCTATTTTGACGTATGTAATCTAGATTACGCTAAAATGGACAAAGCTCAAGATGCGTTAGAGCAATTAATGATCCGTACAGACAAAGTTCGCTTAGTCGGTAAAAATACAGATTTGCAATTCTCTATCAAAGATATCGGTGCTAAAAAATGTTCCGGTCAACGCAATATTCCAGATGGTGAAGTATTTAGCGCGCCGGTTCGTGATTCGGTTAATGGCGTTATCAGCTACAACACACCAACGGTATATAACGGCACTACTTTTGAAGGCATCACTTTCCGTTTTGAAAATGGTAAAATTGTTGAAGCGACAAGTAATGATACTGAGAAATTAAACAGCATTTTGGATTCAGATGATGGTGCTCGTCATATCGGAGAATTTGCAATTGGATTCCATCCTCATATTTTGCATCCGATGAACGATATTTTATTTGATGAAAAAATCGCAGGTAGTTTCCACTTCACACCAGGACAAGCATATGAAGAAACAGATAACGGTAATCGTTCTTCGATTCACTGGGATCTAGTATTTATTCAACGTCCAGAATACGGTGGCGGTGAGATTTACTTTGATGATGTATTGATTCGCAAAGACGGAATCTTTGTATTGCCAGAACTAGAAGCGCTTAATCCAGAGAACTTGAAATAATCTTTTAATAAATACTATAAAAGATTGAAAATGGTAAAAGAGGTTATATATTGTTGAGAGCATCTTATACGCTATTCACAATCGTAACCTCTTTTTATCGCTCTCATACGCTGTAAGAAATGGGTTGCATAAGAAAGCGTATTCAATTATGATGTAAATGGAAAACCTGAATTGTTGAAAATTTTAGTCGGAGTAGGAGGGTTCTCAAATGGCAACAAGTAATACGAATAATGCCGCAGTAGTTGAAATCGCACAGACAGCAGGTCAGTTCACTTCTTCTATTGTTTTACAACACGAATCTAAATTTATTGATGTTAAAAGTATTTTGGGGCTATTTACAACACTTGTGAAAAATCAAGATTATGAGCTCCATGTACATGGACCAGACGAAGAAGAAGCTAAAAAAGCAGTAGTTGCTGCTTTTGAAAAGCACGGACTTGCCGTAAAACTTGCAGAAGGTCAATGATTAACGAAATGCTGCTGATTCCTTGTGAATCGCAGCATTTTTTGTATGGATCAATCCGAATTCTATTTTTCAATAAATAGTTAAAATATAATGTAAATTCCTTTAATTTCGTTAGGGGTTCTTGTATTAGCCTCCAATTTCGTCTAATATTAATAGTAGTAGTGACTGACGATTCTCGAACATGGGGGGGAAGAGCATGACTTCATCTGATTTACAAGAGCAGTTGAATATAAAAGCATTGAATCTTCTACAAGAAGATGCAAATAAAATTGAAAAATTAATTGAAATACAGATGGAGAATTTGGATACTCGTTACTGTCCTCTGTACGAGGAAGTTCTGGATACTCAAGTATACGGCTTTTCCAAAGAAGTAGATTTTGCTATACGTGCTGGATTTGTTTCTGAGCCTGTAGGCAAACAGCTGATCAGCAACCTGGAGCGTAATTTGTCTGTGTTGTATGAAGCCATGAATAATAAACAACAGTCTGCTGAGTAGCAGACTTTCGTTACATAGAAACGCCTGTACCTTCAGAAGAGGGCACAGGCGTTTTTGGTTTGTTTTAATTTAGACAAGATAGAAAGATACACCGAGAATAATATAAGTGACTAATAACAATAGACCTTCATACCAGTTGGTCGAACCATCTTGAATAATAGATTTGGCGATAAATACAGATACCATAATCGCGACAAGTTCCAGTGTCGTAAATACAATATCCATCGTATTGCCTAAGAAAAAGCTCACAAAAATCAGTACTGGCGCTACAAAGAGAGCAATCTGTAGACTACTACCGACAGCAATCTCAACCGATGCACCAATTTTGTTTTTCATCGCTAGCATAATCGCAGCACTATGTTCAGCAGCATTACCAATAATCGCTACTACAAATGCACCGACAAATAATTCACTGAATCCAAAGTCTGTTGTAAATGTCTCAAGCGTACCTACAAGCCATTCACTGACAAAAGCAGTCATGACAGTAGCAATCACCAAAAACAAAATAGATTTATTTTTAGACCATTTGGGTTCTTCATGATCTTCAGGTGCTTTGGGATCTTTCACATCTTCAAGATACTTTTTGTGCGTAATCATCGAGAAGATCAACCAGGCAACATACGCAGCGATCAATAGTCCGGCTACAATCAGACTAAGTGTATCGACTTCGGTAGGAGTGATCGAATGAGTATTCAAAAATAAAGCAGGCACAAATAGTGCGATGACAGCTACAATCATCAATGAACCGTTCATATTAGCAAGCGCTACATTAAAGTTCTGAATCTTATGCTTTACACCACCTGCAAAAATACTAAGACCAAGTACCAGTAATAGATTACCTATAATCGAGCCGGTTAAGCTGGCTTTGACCATATCGTATAATCCTTCGCGTAGCAACATGATAGCGATAATTAATTCTGCGGCATTACCAAAGGTAGCGTTAAGAAATCCACCTAAACGTTGTCCTGCATAATGAGCTACACTTTCTGTAGCCCGTCCTAGAAATCCAGCGACTAATACAACAGCTATAGCCGAGACTACAAATTGTAGAATAGGATTCAAATGTGCATAATGAGCAATAGCACTAAACACAAAAAAGATAGCCAATAAAATCGTAGATAAATGTTTCTTCATTCTGCACCCCTTTTTCTATATATTTTATGTAAATTCTTTAACATTATAACCAAAACAGTAGTGTATTTAAACCAATTGCGTGAGATAAAGTTTAGATTTTGGCAGAATGCTGATACAATAGAGGAGAAAAGTCAGCTTGATATAGAAGTTCTTTTATAAAGATAATGGCTTAAGCTTTAGAGGAGGATGGGACATGACCGAATCATTACAATTGGAAATGGGTATTATCAAAATTGCCGATGACGTCGTAGCAAAAGTAGCGGGCATGGCCGCTTTAGAAACGCCAGGTATTGCTGCTATGTCTGGAGGATTATCCGATGGATTTGCCAAACGTCTAAGTGGTAAAAATGTACAAAAAGGAGTTACGGTAGAAGTCGGACAATTGGAAGCTGCAATTGATCTACGTATTATCGTGCTGTATGAAACTCCAATTCATGAAGTATGCCGCATGCTTCAACAAAATGTACGTGAAGCTGTAGAAAATCTAACCGGGCTTAAAGTGGTTGAAGTCAACGTAAAAGTAGAAGGCGTTGCTTTTAAAGACGATATTTTGTAGACATTTTGATCATAAACATACAAAAAGACGACAGAAGTAATCTCTGTCGTCTTTTTTATACTATCGTTTTATTATTTCATTCGCATCGAGATCGATTGACGATTACCGATACGTGAATTGGTTGTTTGTGATTTCTCACTAGCTACACGATTAGTTTCACGAGAAATACTTAACATGATTCCCATACTGGTCATCATCATAATCAATGATGTACCACCATAACTAATAAATGGTAGTGTAACCCCTGTAATTGGAATCGTATTCGTAACACCGCCGATATTAATAAATGCTTGAATCGCAATCAAGCTCATAATACCAACACCGACCAGTGTGCCAAAGATATCAGGGCAACGTAATGCGATAAACAAACCTCGCCAGATAAAATACCCGTACAGTAGTAGAAATAAGCTTGTTCCTATAAATCCGAATTCCTCACCGATTACTGCAAAAATAAAGTCATTGTAAGGGTTAGGAAGGTAATGAAGCTTCTGAATACTTTGTCCAAAACCTGAACCTGTAAATCCACCAACTCCAATAGCAGTTAACGATTGAACAAGGTTGTAAGAACTTCCTTTTTCATCAGCCATCGGATCAAGGAAAGCTTCAATCCGACCTGCTTTGTAGCTACTTTCTGTACCAGTGTTATCATCATGATTAAAAAGAGCACCTATACCTAATACAAGTGACGCTCCAAGAACGAGTAAAAGCACAGAAGCCATAATGTGTTTTACACTAGCACCACCTGCAAAAATAATTAGACCCGCTGTTGCGACCAAAATCATACAAGAACCCAAGTCATTTTGTAAAAAGATCAAGCCAGCGATTAAGCCGACTACGACCATGACTGGAATATAGCCACTACGTAAATCTCTTAATTTGTCTCCTTTTTTGGAGATCAAAGCTGCTAGATACAAAATAACAGCTAATTTAGCAAATTCAGAAGGCTGAAGTGAAAATCCAAAAATATTCAACCAGCTTCGAGCACCATTGAGCTCTTTACCTACCATTAGAACGATAACCAGTAAGGCTAAAGTAATTAGAAAAAAGGGCGCAAACCATTTTTTATATTTACTATAGTGAGCTTTCATAGCGAAAAACATACCTACAAGACCGATAACCGCATATAAAATATGCTTTTTCGTAAAATACAAGGAGTCAAAGTTATAGTTTTTGTTCGTCCATGCAATGCTTGAACTTGCACTAAAGACCATAATAATACCAAAACAGACTAAAATGACGGTCATGATTAACAATTGAAAATCAGGAGCACCTTTTTTAGTGATTTTCTGTGCAGGTTGCTGTATATTACGCACATTAGAACTGGAAGAAGGATTCGCGTTCCGATAGCGATTAGCTGTTGTCTGGTTGTTTAGTGTTCGTGGCGAAGTATGTCTGATTTTATTCATAACGAGTCTCCAAGGATAGAACGGATATGTACAGATCAGAAGTATTCAAGGCAGTTAACCAACTGCTAATTTTCATGCACAAATCCTCCTTTTGTAATAAAAAAATGTATCTATTTTTTGTTTCATATCAAATTATGGTTAAGTTCACTTTTCATGATAGTACGTTTTGTAGGTAGGTGCAAGCTTTACCCATCAGTTTGAACATAGATATTACCATGAATATACTATAATGAAACAGAATCTAGTCATATAAACTATTATTTAACCACCTGAGCAGTATTGAAACGTATAATTATGTGTATAATGAAATAATGAGAATAGCATTGAAAGGATGAAGAGCAGATGGGGAATTACAATTGGGAAGCTTTATTTCCAGATATGGTAGAATGGCGCAGGCATCTTCATCGTCATCCTGAATTATCTTATCAAGAACATCATACAATGAAGTTTATTGCTGATCTATTAATGTCTTTTGGAATTGAGACAACGTCCGGTGTCGGCGATACAGGAGTCATTGGTGTTATCAAAGGAGATTTACCTGGCAAAACAGTTGCGTTACGTGCTGATATTGACGCTTTACCTATTCAAGATGAAAAAGAATGTGAATATGCTTCACAGGTAGATGGTGTTATGCATGCTTGTGGACATGATGGTCATACCGCAGGTTTATTAGCAGTCGCTCGTTATTTTAGTGAACACCGAGCAACGTTAAAAGGTGAAATTCGTCTTATTTTCCAACCGGGTGAAGAAGTATGTCCGGGTGGCGCTCTGAAAATGATTGCCGCAGGTGCTCTTGAAGGTGTAGATGTTATCTATGGTGTGCATTTATGGTCGCCTTTGCCTGTCGGAATATTAGCTAGTGCCGCAGGTCCAATTATGGCTTCTGTTGATGACTTTGTGATTGATATTACAGGAAAAGGTGGTCATGGGGGGATTCCTCATGTGACTGTCGATAGTGTACTTACCGGAGCGCAATTGGTGGTGCAATTACAATCAATTGTGAGTCGTAATGTAAATCCTTTGCAACCTGCTGTGTTGACGATCGGAACTATCAATAGTGGAACAGCTAAAAATGTAATTGCTGAAACTTGCCGAATAACGGGAACAGTACGTACATTTGATGAAGAAACTAGGGCAGTTATCCGTAAACGGTTTGACGAAGTAACCCGTCATGTATGTGCGATGAATGGGGCAGAAGTAGAGATTGATTATATGATGGGTTATCCACCACTGGTGAATCATGCGAGCGAAACAGAACGCTTTTTCGAAGTGGCTACTGAAGTCTTTGGAGCAGATCATGTTGAAGTGACTCCACCGATGATGCCAGCAGAAGATTTTGCTTATTATGTACAAGAAGTGCCAGGATGTTTTATTTTTGTTGGAGTTGGCAATGAAGATAAAGGGATTACGTATCCGCATCATCATCCAAAATTCGATATGGATGAAGCAGGAATGTTAAATGCCGCCAAAATATTAACAGCACTCGCTGAAAATTATTTGCAACAATCTGCGGTAGAAACGTAATCTATTTTGTAACACTGAGTTGTGGGATTATTTGTAATGATGTGAAAAGTATTCAATAAACTATACTTTATAAAAAATTAGGCAACCAAAAAGATTCAGAACGGGTGAACAATACACCCCATTCTGAATCTTTTTTGCTACCAGCTGTTCCTATTTATCTATCATGTTATCACGATCACTCAAGTATCTGTAGAATTCATAATATTCAGATCGATTTTGAGTTGTGCTCCTGAAGCGAATTCAAGCTGTAAGCCTGACTTGCCAACTGCTCGCGATGTTAGAAAACTTTGTGTTAGCGTATACGTATCTCCATTAACTGTATAATCTTTGCCTTCGGTTAGACTACTTAATACATTTCCTTCTGTTCCGATATAACGAATCGTGGATAACGTATCTCCATTCAGATAGACATCCCATGTTACTTGATTCGCAGGATCATTTTGTTTGGACGGATTCAGATCATATGTTGCTGAAGTGATCGAGGTTGTCGGTTGTTGCGGATTTTCAGTACTGTTGTTATTGTATACCTGAATTTCAGTGAGTGTAGGCGTTCCAGTTGCACCAGATTTGACGCTATCAATTAGCAAGCGAAGCTGACTACTTGTAATATGACCAAAATCTTTTAACGAGACATTGGTTCCCAAACCGTTAGTCTGCTTTTCAAAAGTAGTCCATGTATCTGTAGTTTCATCATATTGTTGCAATTCATATTCAAGAATACGTGGATCGGTTCCGCTATCGACATATTCGTCTAAATAGACTTCATCAAAAGCAATAGGTTTACCAAAATTGATGGTAATCTCGATTGGATAGGTGACTTCGTCCGGGCTTGCCCAGCGTGTCGTTGTTTTGCCATCTACCAGATTAGTAGCTTCTAAGCCTTTATTTGGATGAGTATAATTAGCTGAAATCTGCTGATGAAGCGCTAGATTTTCACGTGGTGCAGGTTGCTCATTTTCGATAGGATTGGTATCCACAGGTGATTCAACTTTGGTTCCTATTGGACTTTCTTGAATTCCGATATCGATATTGTCGCCATAGTATAGATGATTGTTAAAGAAATCGGCTTGTCCTGCATGTACATTATAGCGACCAGTATCAATTAATGGTGAAGTTGGTTTGACTTTGAAATTAGCGGCTGAATCAACAATGTTAGCAACGCCATTACCACGTTTGTAATCCGCAGGATCAGCTACAAATTGCGGATCTGCTAGTACAGTATGCGCATCGGCTGGTTGTTGTGCAGACTGTACGCCACCAGCTTCATAGTACGCATTGTTCGAGAAGACAGCTTTATTCAATGCTCCTTCTTTGCGGTACCATTTAGTAGGCGTAGTTGTTGATGTGTTGTAAAATACATTATTTAAGAAATAAACGGTATCTTTAAATACTTCATCATGGAACCAATCCATTTTGGAAGCATCATAGACAAATACATTATTCAGGAAATACGTAGGTGAGTAGTTGGTAGATAGCATATTTTTAACAATAACTCCGTTATCATTTACACTTAAATTGTAGCGTGCAATCGAATTAGAGCTATTCCCCATATAAGCCATCCAACCTGCTGCATTATCATGAGAATAATTATATTGATAGGTCACATTAAAATTGGTAAATTCCAAATCCCACGGGGTACCATCATATTCTCCATACGGCCCGCCATAGACTTCGTTATATTGCATAACTGTATCTGCCCCTGCCCATAAGTACAACCCACAAGAAACGGCATTATAGCGTTGCAAATAGCCATTCACTTCATTGTATTCGACAGTCATATCTTTGGTATTTGCTAGCTGAATCGCGCCTTGACCAATATCTTCAGCATAGTTATGACCGATATACACATCACGACTATACAAATCTCTGTTTTTCACCCATAGCTGTTCCCAACCTTCATGAAATTTACCTGTTTCATCATATTCACCAGAACTAGCATCGCGATCATAAAACCAGTTAAAAGCAAATTCAATCGCATGTAGTTCTGTTTGGTAGAAACGGTTATTTTCGATACGCACATCTTGGAAATAATAAGCACCTTCATCGTAAGATTTATAACTTTTTTCTCCAAATACTTGAAAAACGATGCCACCATAATGAATTTTTTGCCAGTCTGTAGGCCCATCAATATTGTGAATATAATTATCACTGATTCGGAAGTAATCCATAATTTTATCGTTTTCTTCTAGTAAATCAGCATTAATGGAAATAGATATACCATCTCGAACGACTGACTTGGTTTTGGCAGAGACATTAATATCGGTATTGAAATCATCATCGTTGGATAATTCAAGATTATGAATTTCCCAGTATTGCTGATTGCGTAGAACGACAGCACCGGTCAAGCCGACTTTATTTTTATCTTTGACAAAATCTCCATTTATATATTGAAGAGGATTATCCACTTTGCCGTTGGTAGCAATATAAGGTTTGCCCAGTGCTTCATCACCATAACGATCGATCACAATCGGTTTACCGGCTGTTCCCGATCCTTTGGGCCAGAGTTGCTGATTCTGCCAGCTCTCACCAGATTTAAGCAAAATGCGATCTCCTGGCTGAAATGTAGTATTGTTTGCTTTTTGTAACGTTTGCCATGCAGTATCGACAGATTTACCGTCATTGGTATCTTTTCCGTTGGTTGCATCAAGATAATAATCGGTTCCGCCGTATGGATTAGGAGCATTGCCGCTAAGTGCATTTTTAGGTGAGTCTACAGAAGTATTAGCATTCGCAGAGTAAGTAGGGAATAGAGTAAATAATAACGTAAACAATACCAAGCCAATACAAGCTTTTTTAATGTTAGGCATTATAGACCTCCAATTGAATTTACTTTTCCAAACTACAGAATAAGTCAACACAGAATGCTACAACATCATGAATGAAGAAGTGGCTAATACGGTACTGATTTTTGGTTGATCTACTGTAACCGGAAGGGATTGTTGAACGTGTTTTAAATACGTATTCAGTCGATCTTCTAGCAATGTTTGTGTAATCTGCGCTTGATACTGTTTGAAAGCTTCTTCTTTATTGATAGCGGTGTGTTCTAATTGATACAAATCAAAACCTTGCTTTGTCTCGATAAGGATTGGTTTTGAAGCATCATCAGTATTTCTGAGCTTCATAATCAGTTCATTTTGATACGAATTTTGCGAAGTATTGCTATCAGGTGTAATAGTCTCTGCTATTTTTTGAGGTAGTTTGTATTTGTTTTGAATCATAGTAAGACTCATATTTTGTTGTAGGTCTTGTGTGATTTGTTGCAAAGTAGTTGCTTTCTGTTGCTGAGTAGAAGGGATATGAAGCTTAGTTATTTCGTACGTAGTCGCATTAACCGTCCAATCTGCTTGATGAGCATTAAAGTAGGCATAAGCGTCTTTGTTATCAATATAAAGAGGGTCATTTGGAGATTGGCTTAATTTCTTTTTCAGTTCTGTTCGGAGAGAGGTTAGCAAGTGAGAATAATACGATTGTGGTGTAAAAGAAGTTAATCCATATACAATTTCTCCACGTGATATCGCCTCGGTACGACTTTTGTTTTCGGTATTCATTGCTTGAATAATATCTGCATAATCGATATGTTCGATTAAATGCTGCTGTTTGCCAACAATTAATAATGTTTTGTCTTTTACAATTTGAGCTAATGCTTGTTGCTGTAACTGATCCATAGGTGTTGTTCCGTCAACTTTTTTGTACCAATCTTCTTTGCTAAGTGGACGTTGGTATTTGGTTTGAAATTCATTTTGTATTTTAGGACGTAATTGTTGCATATAAAAGGTTAATTCTTGTTGACTGATAGCATGTTCATCGATTGTGGCAACTTCATCATTGGAGTTAAACATATACAGCATAACGGTTAGAAGTGTACCCCCTACGATAAATAAACCTGTGATTAATAACAAAAACGATTTGGTGTTTACTGCTTTTTTGCTCATCATTTATCCCTCCTTTAGTGTTACAAAATGAATGTATGAATAAGTTTATTATACGTTTGCAGTTTAGATTAGAATTTATCTTTATTGCTATGTATTTTAGATTTATTGCTTTAAAATAAATAATATGACTAAATAGTGTGAACATTGGGTTCATAGGATGTAAAGAATTGTTTATAAAGGTGGATGATTTTAGAATGAAGAGGTGATAATGATGAATAGTGGAGGACATTTGTCTACGATCGATGTTCATTCGTATGTCAATGCGGAGTTAATTTATATTAACAAATCGGATACGGATGGAGAAAATTGGGTCACGATGAAGCATTCACACCATTTTGTTGAATTTTTTTATGTGACGAGTGGAAGAGGCGAATTTTTAGTAGAGGATAAGAGATTTGCTATCAAAAAAAATGATGTAATCGTTATTAATCCCAATGTCGAACATACGGAAATTTCAGATACGCATCAGTTGCTTGAATATATTGTTATTGGAATTCATGGCATTTCACTAGTAAATGAAGAAAATCCTTTTTCTTATCTTAAAATAGATGATGTGAACAACAGTATTTTATTTTATGTGCATCAACTCTTTGAAGAATACAATGCCAGACAGTATGCTTATGAAGAAATAGGCAGACATCTGATCCGTATTTTGCTTTATCTTATTTTACGTAAAAAGTCTGTATCATTGCATGTAGAACCTTCCCAAAAAGTAAATCGTGAGATCGCTCTTGTACGCAATTTTATCGATATTCATTTCAAAAAAGATATTACGCTAGATGTATTAGCCAGTGAAGCACATATTAATAAATATTATCTATCTCATGCTTTTAAAAAAACATACGATATATCGCCGCTTAAATATTTGTCTACGGTTAGAATCAATACAGCTAAATTTTTGCTAGAATCTACGAATTATTCGATTTTGGATATCTCCGAAATTGTAGGATTTAAATCGCAATCGTATTTTTCCCAACTATTTAAAAAAGAAATAGGTCTATCTCCGATGGATTATCGCAAAGAATGTTCACCTTTGTTGTAAGGTATTTAGCCGAAAAATCGTTGTTTTATCGCTAAATATAGTGAACTTTATGTATTAAAGATACCATTTTTGGAAAAGCACTTCTAATCTGTTCTCGGCTTATGCTATGATAATAAAGACAACTAAGTTAGAGGGTTGTCCACTTTATATACAGAAACGAGATGAATTTCATGAGCGTAACCGAGATTAGGACGGTCGATATGGCCGAAGTCTTGACAAGCGCCTATGAATTAGGCGATATGATCAACAATTCTATCGAAGTCGCGAATTACCTATATTGGGAAGAGCGTATGCTGGCTCACCCGGAAGTTATAAGCTTGATGCACAAGCTCAACAGCAAAAAAGAATTATTTGAAGAAACACAACGGTTTGGACATTTTCATCCAAACTTCCATGAAGCCAAAGAACAGGTAGAAGCTGTTCAACGAGAAATGGAACAGATAGAAGCGGTATGGCGCTTTAAAGATGCTGAGGAAAAATTGGATCAAATGTTATACGAAATGTCAGAGTTGATAGCACATTCGGTCTCTGAAAGTATTAAAGTTCCAAGTAATAACCCTTTACCGAAAGGAGGCGGATGTGGTAGTGGAGGATCATGTGGATGCAGTTGAGAACGAACAACAAGAAAATGTAACACAGCAACCAGAAGAACAAGAATTAGCATTGCCTTCACGTATGGGCTACATTATCTGGGTTAATGATGTTAAAGCAGCACGTAATCTTGAAAAATATGGCTGTGTTCATTATATTTCACGTCGCATGCATTATGTAGTTATGTATTTGTACACTGAAAAAGCAGAAGAAACACTCAAAAATATCCGTCGTCTTTCTTACGTGCGCAAAGTTGAACGATCTTATCGAAATGAGATCAAAACGGAATATACTAAAGCGGTACCTGATCAGACTCAATTTTACGGTATTTAATCAAGTATTTTGAAATGAGCAGTTCTGACTACCATTTATCAGCGACCTTTAATGGTCGCTTTTTTATATTTTATTGTAGGAAACGGTTTCATTTAACAGCGTTTAAAGGTATGTACTAAGTATTATTTATGATAATTTTGAAGATTTATCATTTATGGGTTAAAGAAACGTTACTCCCTGTCGATATAATATTTAGTGGGACTACAGAACTGTAAGGTTGCAAAGACAAATATTGAATTTAAATCAATTTACTTTAAAAATTAAAGAAATTTAGTGAAATGAGTTAAAAAATGGTAGCTTTTTCGTCTTGTGTAGGGCGAACGATGTATATATCTTAATAGGTATAAATACTTAGACGGAAAGACCCATACAGAATGGGGAGTGAATAGTTAATGAGAGATAAAGTAATGGAACGTTGGAGCACATATGAACCTTTTCACGTAGAACTTGGCGAGAAAAAAGTTGCAGATATCGTAATTACGAATCATGCTATTAGTCGTTATAACGACCGTATCGCTAAGGCTCAGACTAAACCTGAAGAAATTGCTTCATTTATGTGGGAAACGCTTAAACAAAATCGTATTGTATCGTATTATCGCAAAGAAGAAGATGTATATCTAATTGATGAAGACCTTGTTGTTGTTGCTGAATTTGCTGATCTACCAGGTGAATACGATCTTACAGGTAACCCACTGCACAAAATGATTATCGTTACATTTTTGGGTAAAATGTCGGAAACGATTGAGCTTCGCGATCTTAAATCTTACTATTCATGGTTAAGACACTCTCGTCGGATGACTTTGATCAAAAACAGTCGTAAACGCAAATAAGCTTTGTATATCGACAGCAGATGTGCCTAATAGAAAAGAAGACATAGCGTTGTATTAGGAGTTTGCGTAAACATGCAATATTCATAAAACGACTCACATATCTAATCATAATACTTTTGAAAAGAAGCGGCTGTTAAAGCGAGCTTCTTTTTTGTATGCTGATTTGAAAATGGTACAATATATACATAGCAAGGAGGGGGAACGGTAGTGGCATTTAATTTTCATCAATTACACATTTTTTATACAGTTGCCGAGCGTGGCAGTTTCTCAGCGGCGGCGCAAGCTCTTCATATGACGCAACCGGCAGTCACGATGCAAGTGCAGTCTTTAGAAGATCATTTTGGCACCAAATTGTTCAATCGGACGACCAAGCGCATTGAGTTGTCTGAAGCAGGTCATGCGTTAATGCCGTTCGCTTCGCAAGGGATTCATCTGATGCGGGAAACCGATGCAGTCATGTCCAGATTTACCGATAGTCTAGCAGGGCGATTAGTGTTAGGTGCAAGTAATACGATTGGTGAGTACGTATTACCTCGTCTGCTCGGTCCACTGGGTCAGCAATATCCACATATGAAAGTCATGCTCAAAGTGATGAATACCACTCAAATCTTAGATGAAATTAGTCGTAATCAGCTAGATTTTGGATTGATCGAAGCGCCTGTTGAACATCCCGATATGACGATTAAGCCTGTGATGCAAGATGAACTCAAACTCATTGTACCCGGCAACCATCCTCTGGCTGATCAAGAGATTGTGCAATTAACAGATGTGTTGAAGTATCCATTTGTGTTACGTGAAAAAGGCTCTGGAACTCGCCAAGTGATGGAAGAAGAACTAATTAGACATCAAGTCGATCTTTCTCAAATTCAGACAGTGATGGAATTAGGCAGTACAGGAGCAGTAAAATCTGCTGTAGAAGCTGGATTAGGTATTACGATTTTATCACCATCATCGGTTAAGCATGAAGTCACTTTAGGATTACTGAAAGTATTAACTATTGAAAATGTTTCGTTTCAACGGCAATTTTATTCGATTCATCTTAAATCTACATTATTGACTATTCCGGCAGTCACTTTTTTACAATTTGTACAAGAGTATGAGTGGGTGTAAATATAGAAGTGTAATAGATAGGTAGAAGCAATAACATAGGAGTGATTAGATAATGGATAATTCTCAAGAAGAACGTTATGCAGATTTGCATACTCATAGTCAGGCATCAGATGGTATGAATACACCAACGCAAAATATAAAGTTAGCAGTAGAAGCAGGTCTGGGCGCGATCGCTGTAACCGATCATGATACGGTGGCTGGTGTAGCCGAAGCGATAGAAGCAGGCAAGCAGTATGATATTGAAGTGATTGCTGGTGTAGAAATTAGCACTAGAGAAGATAATAAAGATATTCATATTCTCGGTTATTACCTTAATACAGAAGATCCTCAATTACTAGAACGTCTGCAAGGACTACGTGAAGTTCGAGACAATCGTAACGTACAAATTTTGCAAAAGTTACGTGATCTGGGCGTAGAGATTACGATGGATGAAGTCATCCAGCAATTAGGCAGAGAATTAATGCCTGATGAAAGTATCGGTCGTCCGCATATGGCTGATGTGTTGGTAGCGAAAGGATATGCTGTTGATCTAAAAGATGCTTTTAACAAGTATCTAGCCGAAGGAGCGGCTGCATATGTCTCTCCACCACGTATTACAGCTTCTGATGCAGCGGTATGGATTCGTGAAGCCAATGGAGTTCCGGTGATGGCTCATCCGGGTATTTATGGTGATGATGCATTAGTAGAGCGTATTCTGGATAACAGTTCTATAGCAGGCTTAGAAGTGTATCATTCCGATCATTCTCCTGAAGATGAGCAACGATATCTGGAAATAGCCCAACGCCGGGATCTAATAGTTACCGGTGGCTCTGATTATCATGGAGAGCGTCAAGGAAAAGTATTTCATGGCCCATTAGGTGGCAAAAATGTACCGATGTCTACCTTAACTCAATTGCGCCAATTACAGACAGCCATCGAGACAGGGATTACAGCAGAATAATCATCATACAGTAATCACAGTGGAATGATAGCAAAAACATTTGATATAGTTATAAGAAAAACGGCTGGATAATCACCTGTAATAGGTGTGGTCCAGCCGTTCTTTGTTTGATTTCAACATAGGAGCTTATTTAAAGCATACTTTATTGAAGCATACCTATCCTATAGTCAGACGAGCATTACGATCTGATCGTGCTTTCCAAGCTTTTAACTACCTCTTCTTCAGGAGTGATAAACAGCGTAGTCTGTTGTTCGTAAATCACAAATCCCGGCTTGGCTCCACTTGGCTTACGTACATGACGAATAAGAGTGTAATCTACAGGCACACTACTAGACTCTTTAGCCTGACTAAAATAAGCGGCAAGCTGAGCGGCTTCTGCTAATGTAGCTTCGCCAAATTGTTGACTACGGATAACTACATGAGAACCCGGAATATCTTTGGTGTGTAACCATGTATCATTCGAATGAGCTAATTTATTCGTAATGTAATCATTTTGCAAATTATTTTTCCCTACATACATTTCGATACCTTCACTGGAAGTGTAGACATGAAGAGTAGGGCGATTGTCTTTGCGTTTCTTTTTGGCACGTTTATTACGATTACGTACATACCCCTGTTCAGCTAATTCTTCACGAATCTCATCAATATCTTGTAGTGAAGCACTACCTAGCTGTTGGAGTAACGAATCTAAATATTGAATTTCAGCATGTGTTTTGATTAATTGTTGATCAATTACAGCGAGACTATTTTTATATTTGTTATAACGTTTGAAATAGCGCTGTGCATTATCAGACGGTGTTAATTGTGGATCAAGAGTAATCGTTATTGGACGCTGTTCTTCATCATAGAAGTTAATCAATTCGATCTGCTTATCACCACGTTTTAGTTCATGGAGAGAAGCAAATAATAGTTCTCCTTGAATACGGAACTTTTCAGCGCCTTCAGCTTCTTTAATATCTTTTTGCAAGTTATCCAATTTTTTAATATTTTTGCTACGTTCATTTTGGAGAAAACGCAACAGGTCGCTTGTTTTTTGCTTAACCGTATCGCGTTCAGCTTTGTCACCATAATAAGCTTCGATACATTGACTGATCGAATCATAGTGCTTTTCTTCTTCTTGAATCAATGTTAAAGGAACTGCTGAAAACACAATTTTGCCTTGTGCATTGAGACCGCTCACCGGAGCAAATTCCCCTTTGGATACTTGCTCCATTAAGCTGGAAAATGCTTGCCAGATATACGGTACATCTGGATAAAGATTTTCATTTTCTCCATTAGCGCTAATATCAGCTTGTTGAGCACGATAGACAATTTCTTCGGCAATCAATGGGCTTAGACCGCTAAATGTATTCAATAGAAAACGAGCAGGAGGATCGATATTTTCACGATGCTTCTCCATAAATTGTTGTTCACTGGTTTCTAAAGGATTTAATTTGTGCTGATCTGGTGGTTCTACATAGCTAAATCCAGGCATAATCACGCGATAGCTACTGATTGCTGGCGTAATATGATGAATGCCGTCCAGTATCGTATTGGTTGCAGGATCGATCACAATCATATTACTATGACGACCCATAATTTCAATAATCAATCGTTTGAAAGAAACATCGCCTAATTCATCTCGCTGACGTACATTGAAATGAATTACACGTTCCATACCTACCTGTTCAATCGATTCAATAATAGCACCTTCACAATGCTTGCGAAGCAACATACAGAACATAGGTGCTTCTTGTGGATTCATAAAGGATTGCTCGGTAAATTGAACACGTGGATAGGTAGGATTAACGCTTAGAATTAATTTGCGATTCCCGCGCTGTGCACGAATCTGAAAAACAATATCATTACCTGTCGGTTGGTGAATTTTATTAATACGTGCGCCTTGCAGAGATTGAAGCTCATGAACAATCGCACGGGTAACAATGCCATCTAATGCCATATCGAGTATTCTCCTATTCTTACTATCATAATCATCTTCTATCATGCCACAAAGCCATAGCAATTTATAGTGCCATCATGTATGCTTACCCAATAGAACGTGTTTTTCGGAGGAGAGAATCAATATGGAATTTACAAAAATGAATGGTCTGGGCAATGATTTTATCATCGTCTATGGAGAGCCATCCTTACCAGCAAATGTAGCAGAATTAGCGATTAAGCATTGCAATCGTTACTTTGGTATCGGTGCAGATGGATTGGTTTATATTTTGCCGTCTGCGAATGCAGATTTTATGATGAGAATTATTAATTCAGATGGATCAGAAGCAGAACAATGTGGGAATGCAATTCGTTGTGTTGCCAAATATGTGTATGATCGTGGGTTAACGCCTCATACTGAAATCACTATAGAAACGATGGGTGCAGGAGTTCAATCGGTTACTGTGCAAGCTGAAGACGGAATAGCCCATACAGTTCGTGTCGATATGGGAGAGCCTATTTTGGATAGTACGTTAATTCCTGTAGCGATCGAAGGCAATCCAGTAATCAATCAAGAGATAGAAGTGGAAGGTCAGATTTTCCATTTTACAGCGGTATCTATGGGTAATCCTCACTGCGTTATTTATGTAGAAGATGCTGTGAATATCGATCTGAATAAATGGGGACCACTACTTGAAAATCATCCATTATTCCCGCGTAAAGTCAATGTAGAATTTACAACGGTGCAAAGTCGTGATCGAATGGACATGCGTGTATGGGAACGAGGAGCAGGACCGACACTTGCTTGTGGAACAGGAGCTTGTGCGACATTGGTTTCTTCTGTACTGAATGGATATTCTGATCGTACTGGGTATGTCTCGCTTAAAGGTGGAGACTTATATATTGAATGGGATGAGTCCAGTAACAAAGTATATATGACCGGCCCTGCGGCTACTGTATACACTGGAGAAACAACCGAATAATATGCTTGTTACGCGTCTGGTTATATAATTTAACTATACCACCGTTCAGACGTCTTATAGATCGTTTTTATATGATACATTAGAACGTAAATGACATACAGTGGGGTGGACTATACAATGAAGCCAGATTTGCGTTCCAAATGGACAGATCATGTAATTATAGGCGATGGAGCAATGGGAACCTATTTGTACCAATTAGGATTTCCTGTAGGTATTTCTTATGAAGAATTGAATTTGATTCGTCCACATATTATAGAAGATGTACATCGTCAATATGTAGCTGCTGGTGCTCAAATGATCGAAACGAATACATTTTCTGCTAATTATGACCGATTATCTAAATATGGGCTTGAACATAAAGTAGATGAAATTAATCGCGCAGGTGTACGGATCGCCCGGGCAGCAGCTGGTGATCAAGCTTATGTTGTCGGTTCAGTAGGTGCGATTCGCAATGGTAAACGAACCAATATTCCGCGGTCTGAATTACGTCAGCATTTTAGACAACAAGTATCGTCTTTGTTAGAAGAAGGCGTAGACGGAATTTTGTTGGAAACGTTTTTTGAAGTAGAAGAGCTGGCGATTGCTTTACGGCAAGTACGCAAACTGACTGATATTCCGGTGATGTGTCAATTAACGGTAGAAGATGCGATTCGGACGCTGGATGGGTTTGCTTTGCCAGATGCGTTTGCTTTACTGACTGATGCGGGTGCAGATATGGTAGGACTGAATTGTCGTGTAGGCCCTAACGGAACACTTCATGCACTAGAGGCAGTTCAAGGTAAAGTATCTTTGCCATTATCAGTCTACCCTGATGCAGGAGTAGCGGATTATGTAGATGGTGAGTATCGCTATGGAGCAAGTCCGGCTTATTTCGGTCAGCGTAGTATTCGATTTGCCGAATTAGGAGCACGAGTGATCGGCGGATGCTGTGGAACAACACCTGAACATATCGCCGCTATTGCCAGAGCGCTAGAAGGATATGTACCGGAGAAGTTAGACTTTTCCAATGTCCAGACACCGACTCCTCAAATTAGTGTAACGATTGAGAACGCCATTATGGATGAAAGCGATCGTAACGGAGAAGATGTACCGCCGACACTGGTAGACCTGGTGCGTGAACGTCCAACAGTGATTGTAGAACTTGATCCACCTCGTGATCTTGATATTACACGCTTTCTCAAAGGGGCAGCCGCACTTAAAGAAGCTGGAGTAGATGCGCTAACTCTAGCAGATAATTCGCTTGCGGTGACTCGTATGAGTAATATGGCGCTCGGACATATTGTGCAACGTGAAGCAGGGATTCGTCCGTTGATTCATATCGCTTGTCGTGATCGTAATATGATTGGTAGTCAATCTCATATGATGGGATTCGATGCTCTCGGTATTGATCATGTACTGGCTGTGACCGGCGATCCGTCTAAATTTGGTGATTTGCCTGGAGCAAGTTCTGTCTACGATATGACTTCATTTGATATGATCAAAATGATTAAGCAATTGAATGAAGGTATCGCATTCTCAGGCAAACCGCTCAAACAACGTGCCAAATTTGTAGTAGGCGCCGCTTTTAACCCGAATGTCAAACATCTGGATAAAGCAGTTGTTCGTCTGGAAAAGAAAATTGCGGCTGGTGCTGATTATATTATGACTCAGCCTGTCTATAATGTGCAGTTGATCGCTGATATTCGGGAAGCAACCAAGCATTTAGATATTCCTATTTTTATAGGTATTATGCCTCTCGCTAGTGGACGTAATGCAGAATATCTTCATAATGAAGTACCTGGTATTCAATTATCCGATGAAGTACGCGGACGGATGGCAGGGCTGGAAGGCGAAGAAGGCAGAGCCACAGGCGTAATCATCGCCAAAGAATTGCTGGATGTTGCTATGGAACATTTTAACGGAATTTATATTATGACTCCGTTTATGTTTTATGATATGAGTGTACAGCTAACTGAATATATATGGGCAAAAGCAAAGCGCCGTCCAAACCCCTTGTTTCACAATAGATAATCAATTACAATAGGATAACGGATGTGATGCCGATGTCATTCAGTATGACCGGATACGGTCAGTCCGCCGTGCAATTTGGCGGCTACAAAGTCCAGATTGAAGTCAAATCCGTCAACCATCGTTATTGCGAAATTATGATGCGTTTACCACGTGAATGGGGTCAAATGGAGGACAGTCTCAAAAGGCTGATTCAAGATGCGATCAAGCGTGGACGGATAGATGTATTTATGAACAAAGAGCAAGATACAGGGCAAGTTCCGTCTTTGAAGCTCAACCATGCTAACGTTCAGTCTTACTTACAAGCCGGTCAAGAGCTTACAGAGCGTTATGGTGTGAATGGAAATTTGGATATCAATCAATTGCTTGCATTACCAGGAGTCATGACTACCGAGCAACCTTCGGAATTGGCAGATGAAGAAGAACAAGCACAGTGGCAACAGATTCTTGGACAAGGACTACAAGAAGCACTTCAAAATTTACTGCAAATGCGTGCACGAGAAGGGATTCATTTAGCTAACGATTTGCGGGAGCGGCTGAATCTGCTAGAGCAGTATTATCGCAGTATGTGTGAATTGGCGCCTACTGTAGTAGAAGAACATCGCATACGTCTAAAACAGCGATTATCTGAACTTCAGGATGGAAGTTATCATTGGGACGATTCCAGAATTAGCATGGAGATAGCTGTATTTGCAGATCGTTCTAATATTGACGAAGAATTGACGCGTTTGAATAGTCATTTTCAGCAGTGCAAATTATTGCTAGAAAGTAATGATGCAATCGGGCGTAGGCTTGATTTTTTGATTCAAGAAATGAATAGAGAAGTGAATACGATTGGTTCCAAAGCGAATCATCTGGCTCTCGTGAATCATGTCGTCGAGATGAAAGCGGAACTGGAAAAGATCCGTGAACAAGCCGCAAATTTGGAATGAATGCAAGTCAGCGACCTCATTTCGGCGTAAATGAGTCAAATGTATAGGGGGAAAAACCTGAAGATGGCCATCAAACTTATCAATATTGGCTTCGGAAATATTGTATCCGCGAATCGGATTATTTCTATAGTAAGCCCTGAGTCTGCACCAATCAAAAGAATTATTCAGGAAGCACGCGATCGTCATATGCTCATTGATGCCACATATGGTCGTCGTACCCGTGCTGTTATCATTACAGATAGCGATCATGTGATTCTTTCCGCAGTGCAACCGGAAACTGTAGCACATCGCTTATCGACTAAAGATGATGATCACGACGAATAAACAAAAAGAGGCTGTTGATCAATCCACTATGCACCGGACGACGCAACAGCCTAAAATGGAGTGTACCATGTCTAAAGGATTATTATTTGTGTTATCCGGCCCTTCCGGTGTCGGTAAAGGAACGGTATGCAGTGCTCTTCGGACGCGTATGCCTGAATTGATCTATTCTGTATCTGCAACCACACGCCAGCCTCGTGCAGGTGAAGTGGATGGAGTGAACTACTTTTTCAAAAGCCATGAGCAATTTCAAGAAATGATCTTAAACGATCGTTTGTTAGAACATGCAGAATATGTAGGCAACTTTTATGGAACACCACGTGATTTTGTAGAAGATACGCTGAATGCGGGTAACGATATTTTCCTTGAAATCGAAGTGCAAGGTGCTTTGAAAGTCATGGAGAAGTTTCCAGAAGGCGTATTTATATTTTTGACTCCACCTTCGTTTGAAGAATTGGAACAACGTCTGCATGGACGGGGAACCGAAACCGTAGATACGATTATGAATCGAATGACGGTAGCTGCTGACGAGTTGGAATTAATGAAGCATTATGATTACTCTGTAGTCAATGATGAAATTGATCTAGCGTGTATGCGAATCCAGAGTATTATTGTCGCAGAACATTGTAAGATTACAAAATAAGTCCTGTGAAATAAATTTCGCAGAACACGAAGAGGTGTGTGTATCTAATGTTATATCCTTCTATTGATGAAATGATGACTAAAGTCGACAGTAAGTACTCGCTTGTTGTTGCAGCTTCCCGTCGTGCTAGACAACTACGTGAAGGTAGTGTTAGTGAATTGAAAGATGCTCATGCGAGCAAATATGTAGGGATTGCATTAGAAGAAATCTATAACGATATTCTTCGTATCGAACGCAGAACTGAAACAGAGTATGACGACGAAAAATAAGTAACAGGCTACGGTAAAGGGGCCCGCTATAGAAGCTTAATTAAATACGGACCCCTGTGCCACTTGCTAACAACCGAAAGGTTGTTATTTTTTTTGAAAATATACTAAAACGATGGAATAGATTCCCCTTTTACGATAAAAAGCGGTATAATAAAGGGATGAATAATTGCAAAAATTAAACGAAAGCGGGGAAATAGAGATGCTGCAAGGTAAAAAGATTGTGCTGGGGATTACTGGCGGAATCGCTGCTTACAAAGCGGCAGCGTTGTGTAGCGGATTGGTAAAACAAGGGGCAGATGTGCATGTCATTATGACACGTTCTGCTTCCAAATTTATTACCGAACTTACATTACAGACGCTCTCTCGTAACCCGGTTCATATAGATACATTTGACGAACGTGATCCAGAAGTAGTCACCCATATTAACTTGGCTGATCTAGCTGATCTGGTATTAATTGCTCCAGCCACTGCCAATACAATTGCTAAAATGGCACATGGATTAGCAGATGATATGCTGTCTTCCACATTGCTTGCCACAACAGCTCCAATTATGGTCGCACCGGCAATGAATGTGCATATGTATCAGCATCCAGCAGTTGTACAAAATATGAATACACTGGTCAGTCGTGGTGTATTGATGATTGAGCCAGGAAGTGGCATGTTGGCTTGTGGTTATGTCGGCAAAGGGCGTTTGGAAGAACCGGAGACGATTATTAAAGTAGTACAAGATTTTTTTCAAGCTCAAGCACATCGCAATCAGTTACGTCAGATGTTAGCAGGTAAAAAAGTGACCGTTACCGCAGGTGCAACAGTAGAACGGATCGATCCTGTTCGTTTTATTACCAATGATTCCTCTGGCAAAATGGGAATTGCGATTGCCAAAGCTGCTCGCGATATGGGGGCATCGGTACGATTGATTGCAGGAACAGTACAAGTACCTTTACCTGAAGGCATAGAAACAGTGCGTGTTCAATCTGCTCAAGACATGTATGAAGCGGTATTAGGCGAATGGAATCATACTGATATTATGATTCAAACAGCAGCGGTAGCCGATTATCGTCCGCGAACTGTGTACGAGACCAAAATGAAGAAAAAAGACGAAGGACTTACACTAGAATTAGAAAAAACAGTCGATATTCTGGAAAGTCTAGGTCAACGTAAACAGGGGCAATTTTTGATTGGCTTTGCCGCAGAAACGAATGATGTCGCTGAACATGCTATGGGCAAATTAAAACGTAAAAACTGTGATCTATTAGTCGCTAATGATGTCACTGCAGTTGGAGCTGGATTTGGCACAGATACGAATCTTGTTCAGATTTATGATGCACAGGGATTAGTAGTGGATCTGCCGTTAATGAGCAAAGACGAAGTCGCAATCCAATTGCTAGGTATTGTAGCCAAACGGTTGAATGGAGTGTCTACCTTATGACTCTTATTGCTCAGGTGATTGTTGATGTACCTAGCCGGGGCACAGATCGTCCATTTGATTATATAGTGCCAGAATCGATGCGAGGATGGTTAGAAGTAGGAAGTCGTGTAGGTGTTCCTTTTGGCCCGCGTACATTGCAAGGATTCGTGATTGGATTAAGTGGAACATCTGAGACACCAGCAAATAAGCTCAAATCATTACAAGAATTACTGGATCTTGTACCTCCATTGTCCGAAGAATTGGTTGAATTGTCTGAATGGATGAGCGCCAAATATGCGTGTCACCGGATTACTGCACTTCAATCTATGTTACCTGCGGCTTTGAAAGGAAAAGCAGAACGGTATATTCGAGTCGCTGAACGTGAATCTTGGGTGGGAGAAGATTCTCTTTTTGATGCTACAGAGTCATTATTAACCGACGAAGAAGAACAGATTGTCTCTCATATTCAAAAGCAACAAGAAGTGCGGATGGAATTGTTAAGTCGTCGGTTTGGCGAACAAGCGCATATTATCAAATCGTTATTGCAACGTGGCATTTTATTAGAAAGCCGTAGCATACGCGATAAAGTGCAAAAGAAAACAGTCCGAACTGTTTCTTTGCATTTGCCAGAAGATGAGATTCGTACTATTATCGAAGAATTTCCAGCCAAAGCCAAGCGTCAGCAAGAAGTACTGACTTATATTGCAGATACCGGTGGCGATGTACCACTCAAAGAAATTATGACAGTGCTTGGCGTCACAGCCAGTACAGTGAAAGCTCTAGCAGACAAAGGATATATCGCTATTATAGATATGGAAGTGTATCGTGATCCTTATCAAGATCGCAACTTTACACCGAGTACACCATTTACGCTCACAGATGAACAACAGCAAGTATATAACTCGATTATCAGCCGTATTAATAAACGTGAACAAGGCGAATATTTAATTCATGGGATTACAGGTAGTGGGAAAACAGAAGTCTATTTGCAATGTATTCAGCGTGTGATCGAACAAGATCGACAAGCGATTATGCTTGTACCTGAAATTGCACTGACTCCGCAGATGGTTGAGCGTTTTAAAGGTCGTTTTGGTGATCGTGTAGCTGTAATGCATAGCCGATTGTCTAGTGGTGAACGTTATGATGAATGGCGCAAAATTCGTGAAGGTAAATCTCAAGTCGCGATTGGTGCGCGTTCAGCGATCTTTGCTCCTTTTTCCAATCTAGGCTTAATTATTATGGATGAAGAGCATGAGACGTCATATAAGCAAGAAGAAAGTCCCAAGTATCATGCGCGTGATGTAGCGATTCATCGTGCTCACCAGCATAATGCTGTTGTCATTCTAGGTTCAGCTACCCCTTCACTGGAAAGTTATTATGCAGCTCGATCGCAAGCGAATGATGAATTTATGCCAACATTATTGGAAATTCATGGACGGGCACTTGGAAGCGAACTTCCAGCCGTAGAGATTATTGATATGCGTGAAGAGTTAAAAGAAGGCAATCGCTCGATGTTCAGTCGACCTCTTCATCAAGCGATAGAAGATCGGCTGGAGAAAAAGCAACAGATTGTTTTACTGCTTAATCGGCGTGGACATTCTACATTTGTGATGTGTCGTACGTGCGGTTATGTCGCGGAATGTCCGAATTGTGATATCTCGCTCACCTATCATCAGCGTTCTAATAGTCTGCGTTGTCATTATTGTGGTCATGCTGAACCTGCTCCGCAAATATGTCCGGAATGTGGTAGTGAACATATTCGTTATTTTGGCACAGGAACACAGCGTGTCGAAGAAGAATTGGCGAAATTATTTCCCGGTATTCGAGTAGTGCGAATGGATGTTGATACAACCACGCAAAAAGGATCACATGAGAAATTATTAAATCAATTTCGTGATAAAAAAGCAGATTTACTGTTAGGTACGCAAATGGTAGCCAAAGGATTGGATTTTCCAGATGTTACGTTAGTAGGTGTCATTGCAGCCGATTCAGCGCTACATTTACCTGATTTTCGCGCAGCTGAGAAAACGTTCCAACTACTGACTCAAGTAGCAGGACGAGCAGGTCGTCATCATTTACCAGGTGAAGTGATTGTACAGACGTATAATCCAGAGCATTATTCAGTAATTCATGCGAGCCGTCACGATTACGGGTCTTTTGTGCGTGAAGAATTGAAGCATCGTCAGACACTCGGGTATCCACCCTATTGTCGCTTAGCATTGATTACTTTTTCACATGAAAAATTAGCCTTATTAGTACGTATCGCTGAAAATTATACACAGATGATTAAAGATCAAGCTTCTAAATTAGGTTGGTTAGGTAGTCTAGAACGATTTTCAAATGAAGCATTAGATGTATTAGGTCCTGTCGCTTCGCCAATACCACGCTTAAAAAATAGATACCGATTCCAATGTATGATAAAATGGCGTGGAGATATGGACGTTGCCAAGCTTGCTGAGCATGTGGCAGAACAATTGCAAGATAGTGTACGTGATAAAGAGTTATTAATCAGTATTGATGTAGATCCACAAGTATTAATGTAACAAGATCGAATGTACATGTAGAGAGATAATATAAAGGACGGGATAAAGAATGGCTATACGTATTATTGTAACGGAACCGGATGAAGTGCTTCACAAAAAAGCAAAAGAAGTGACCAAAATTACACCGAATGTACAGAAGTTGTTAACCGATATGGCAGACACAATGTACGATGCAGACGGGGTAGGTCTTGCTGCGCCACAAGTCGGTATTTTGAAACGCTTGATCGTAGTAGATGTAGGCGATGATAACGGATTAATCGAACTTATTAATCCTGAAATTATAGAAAGTAACGGCGAGCAACTAGGTTCAGAAGGTTGTCTTAGTATTCCCGGTCTTAACGGTCAAGTTCGTCGTGCTTTGGAAGTGACGGTCAAAGGATTAGATCGCAATGGTGAAGAAGTGACAATTACAGGTCGTGATCTATTAGCACGTGCTTTTCAGCATGAGATCGATCACTTAAACGGTGTACTATTTACCGATATTGCAGAACGTGTCTATGACCGTAAGCTAGACGAGGAAGGGGAATAAGTCTATCGTGAATATTGCATTTATGGGAACACCCGATTTTGCTGTGCATAGCTTAAATGTTCTGATTGAAGAAGGCATGAATGTAGTCTGTGTCGTGACTCAACCGGATCGTCCTCAAGGTCGTAAAAAAGTATTAACACCTACTCCTGTCAAAGCAGCAGCCGTAGAACATGGTATTCCAGTACTTCAACCGCAACGGATGAGAAATCCTGAATCTATCGCTGAACTTGCAGCATATAAGCCAGATTTGATCGTTACGGCGGCTTTTGGTCAGATTTTACCGAAAGCTGTATTAGATCTACCACGCTTAGGTTGTGTAAATATTCATGGATCATTGTTGCCTAAATATCGCGGAGGTGCACCGATTCAGCGTTGTATTATCAATGGTGAAACGGTAACAGGCATTACGCTGATGTATATGGCAGAGGGTTTAGACACAGGAGATATGATCTCGAAGATCGAAGTACCGATTACAGATGAAGATACATCCGGTACTTTATTTGCCAAAATGAGTGAAGCAGGAGCAACGATTCTGCGTCGAGAATTGCCACGACTGCTAGAAGGTAAAGTAGAAGCAGAACCGCAAAATGATGAAGAATCCACCTATGCTCCGAATTTGACTCGTGAAGATGAACAATTGGATTGGTCGAAAACCAGTCGTGAATTATATAATCAAGTTCGTGGTCTTGTGCCGTTCTCCGGTGGATTTACATTATGGAATGGCGAAGTATTCAAAGTATGGAAAATAAGCAAGCCTACGACGGATGCAACGTTAAAAGGGGCAGCACTAGAAGCTGTACCGGGTACAGTTCTGGAATTATTGCCAGAAGGTATTGTTGTTCGTACAGGCGATAGCACAGTTACATTGACAGAGATTCAACCTGCGGGCAAAAAAGCACTACAAGCGTCTGACTTTGTACGTGGCACGTCAATGACTAAAGGTACGGTGCTCGGGTGAATAATCAAAATAATAGTCATAACAACAAATTCAAACGTCAACCGAATGCAGATAGCCCGTTAGCGAATAACACTAAGACCAAGTCTGATCCGAAAAGCAAATCGGTTCGTCCAACTACTGCTCGTGAAGTTGCGCTCGAAGTATTAACAGCAGTGGAAGAAGAGGGTTCTTATAGTAATCTTGTATTGAATCAAATGCTCAATCGTATTCGTCTAGAACGTGCAGATATTGGACTGGCTACAGAGTTAGTTTATGGTACCATTTCACGTCTGAATACGATTGATTATTTTCTTGGTCAATTTGTGGCAAAAGGCTTAAATAAGCTTCAACCGTGGGTACGTAATTTGTTACGGTTTAGCTTTTATCAAATTTATTATCTTGATCGTATTCCTGCTCATGCGGCGGTAAACGAAGCGGTTAATATCGCGAAACGTCGTGGACATCAAGGCATATCAGGTATGGTCAATGGCGTATTACGTAATGTAATTCGTCGCCGGGAAGAATTAGTGATTCCTCAAGATTTGCCACCTGCGAAAAGAATAGCATTGCAACACTCATTCCCTGAATGGATGGTAACACGCTGGATCAAGCAATATGATGAAGCAATCGCTGAACAAATCTGTATTTCAAATAACGAAGCACCATCGGTAAGTATTCGTGTAAATACGCATCGTACTTCTCGTACAGCGATGTTGGAATTGCTGCAAGGTGAAGGATATGATGTAGAAATTTCTCCGTTATCTCCAGATGGTATTCTGGTGCATGGTGGCGGGAATATGGCATTAACATCATGGTATCAAGACGGATTAATTTCAGTACAAGATGAAAGTTCGATGTTAGTCGCAGAAGCAGTACAAGCGAAGTCTGGTATGAATGTACTCGATTGTTGCGCGGCTCCTGGTGGAAAAAGTGTTCATTTGGCAGAGAAAATGAATAACAGTGGTCATATTGTGGCTAACGATATTCATGAACATAAGCGTCAATTGATCGATGATCAAGCAGAACGTCTACAACTCTCTATTATCGAAACGACAGTTGGGGATGCATTAACATTAACAGAGCGCTATCCTGCCGAGTCTTTTGACCGAATATTATTAGATGCTCCATGTTCAGGTCTAGGGGTTATTCGTCGTAAACCTGATCTCAAATGGAATAAAAGTATGGCGGACATCAAAGAAATCGTACAGTTACAACAACAACTGTTGCAGAATATCTCTACGCTACTCAAGCCAGATGGCATTATGGTGTACAGTACATGTACGATTGAACGTAGTGAAAATGAAGCGATTGTAGAATCTTTTTTACATCAAAATAAACAGTTTGAATTGGCTCCGTTTGCACCTGTAAATACGAATCATGCTCAAACAGGGATTCAAATTTTACCGCAAGATTTCCATTCAGATGGATTCTATATTGCTGCACTACGTAAAATCAGTATGTAATCTAGTTTATTCTGATCTTCTAAATAGACACGATAAAAGTGGCTTGTTACTTATGGAGAGTATAGTTATCCTGAGTAAAGCCACTTTTGCTGTGTTTAGGAATAAATGCTAATCTATAATCAACCGATATAAAAAATATAGTAACAAATAGTAACGATATCTTAATGAACAGACCCTTTAGGGTTTGATTGTTTTATGCTAGAATAGTAAGGATGAAATTCAATGTTGACCGTCATATGATCCGTTGTATCAAAAAAATGAAAAGAATTTGAGAATAGGTGTGATAATTGTAATGAAACCTTTTATATATGATTATGCTTTGGAAGATCTACAGAACTGGGCAAAGGAAAATAATGAGCCTGCTTTCCGCGCAGGACAAATTTTTGACTGGCTGTATGTGAAGCGTGTGACTTCGTTTGAGGAAATGACTAACCTTTCCAAGGAACTTCGCGCTAAACTAAACGACCAGTTTTCTTTTGTTATGTTAGATGAGATTACTAAAATGCAATCTAAAGATGGTACGGTTAAATTTTTGTTTGGTCTGCATGATGCTCATGCGATCGAGACCGTTATTATGCGTCACAACTACGGAAATAGTATCTGTGTAACTACACAGGTAGGTTGCCGTATCGGTTGTACATTCTGTGCGTCCACATTGGGTGGCTTGAAACGTAACCTTACAGCAGGTGAGATTGTGGCTCAGGTTGTTCAAGCACAGAAGATTTTGGATGAAACGAATGAGCGTGTAAGCAGTATTGTAATCATGGGTTCAGGTGAGCCGTTTGAAAATTATGAAGCAACAATGACTTTTTTACGGATTATGATTCATGAAAAAGGATTGAATATCGGACAACGTCATATCACTGTTTCTACAAGTGGAATCGTGCCGAATATTTATAAATTTGCAGATGAAGATACACAGATTAACCTAGCGATTTCTATTCATGCACCGAACGATAAATTGCGTTCTAAATTGATGCCGGTTAACCGTCGTTTTCCTTTTGATGATGTGATGGAATCTCTTCGTTATTATTTGAACAAAACCGGTCGCCGGATTACGTTTGAATATGCGTTGATTGGTGGCGTTAATGATCAGCCTGAACATGCAGAAGAATTAGCAGATGTTCTCAAAACTATGATGTGTCATGTCAATTTGATTCCTGTTAACTATGTTCCAGAACGTGATTATGTGCGTACCCCGCGCAAAGATATTTTTGAATTCCAGCGTATTTTATCTGACAAAGGTGTGAATGTAACGATTCGTCGTGAGCAAGGACACGATATCGCTGCTGCTTGTGGACAGTTACGAGCGAAACACATGGAGTCGACTGCGAGGTGATCACATTTGATTAGAACAGCGCAACATAGTGATAGGGGACACGTTCGACAAGTGAATGAAGATTCAGTATGGATCGGTTCTATTCAACAGGAATATACACTAGGTATAGTCGCAGATGGGATGGGTGGACATCGTGCAGGCGATACAGCAAGTCAACTGGCTGTGCAGACCATTATCGGTGATCTGCAAGGGCTAGAAGCTGGCTTATCGCTGGAAGCTTGTCGTGCTGCTTTACATGATGCGATTTTACATGCGAATAATGTTGTTTTTCATACTGCTCAAATGGACGACAGTTACCACAATATGGGAACGACTGTTGTAGCTGTATTGCTACGCGGTGATAGCGGCATTATCGGTCATATCGGTGATAGCCGCGCTTATTTGGTAGGCGAAGAAGAATTACGTCTATTAACGCAAGATCATACACTGGTCAATGAATTGCTCAAAAATCATCAGATTACTCAAGAAGAAGCAGCTGTGCATCCTCGTCGCAATGTGTTAACACGTGCACTGGGTACAGATGCAGAAGTCGTTGTAGAAATAGACGATATTCAGCTTAAAATCGGTGAAGTGCTTTTGCTATGTAGTGATGGATTAACGAATATGATTGGTAATCAACAGATCGAAACGGTTGCTCTGGCAGGTATTGCACTTGAAGAACGTGCGAAGCATCTAGTAGCTCTAGCACTTGAAGCTGGTGGCGAAGATAATATTACTGTTGCCCTATTCGAAATGGATGACTCTACGGTAGAGTTGAGCACGAAGGGGTGGGAACAATGATCGGACATACGCTAGGCGGCCGTTATGAAGTCATCGAGGAAATCGGTGGCGGCGGTATGGCGCTTGTATACAATGCGCGTGATGTGCTGCTTAATCGTCATGTTGCCATCAAAGTTTTGCGCCAGCAATTTGTATATGATGAAGAATTTATTCGCCGTTTTCGTCGGGAAGCTCAATCAGCGGCGTCCTTATCACATCCTAATGTGGTTAGCATCTATGATGTTGGACAAGAAGGCGATATTCACTATATCGTGATGGAATATGTACAAGGTTACAATTTGAATGAAGTGATCAAAGAACGTGCTCCTTTGCCTGTGGATGAAGCGATCCGAATTGCTTCTCAGATTTGCGATGCACTTGATCATGCACATCATAATCAGATTATTCATCGTGATATCAAGCCACATAATATTTTGATCGGTCGTAATGGACGGGTGAAAGTAACTGATTTTGGTATTGCGCGTGCTGTGACTTCTACCACGATTACACAGACAGGTTCTGTTGTCGGTTCAGTGCATTATTTTTCACCTGAACATGCTAAAGGTGTAGCTACTGGTGAAAAGTCTGATCTGTATTCGCTTGGTATTGTGTTGTATCAAATGCTGACTGGGCGACTTCCTTTTCTCGGTGAAAGCCCGATTAGTGTAGCGCTTAAGCATTTACAAGATGAATTCGAAGAACCGCGGTTAATCAATCCGTTGATTCCGCAAAGTGTAGAAAATATCATTTTGAAGTCGATGCGTAAAAGCCCTTCAGAACGATACAATTCTGCTCATGAAATGTTACAAGATCTAGATACGTGTCTGTTACCAGAACGTCGTAGTGAAACGAAAGTATATTTCCCAACAGTAGATGATGAAGAGCAGACACGCGTCATATCAGCGATTCGTCCGACTTCGATTCCTGTAGGAGATGATGATCGTAAGTCAGATCGTGAAATGTCACGATCTTCTGCTCCTGCGAAGCAACAGCGTAAATGGGTAAAACCAACCATCTGGATATCGGCGGTTGTGATTCTGTTGGTATTGATGGGTCTTGCAACAATGTATGTACGTTCTACTCTTGATGTAGCCGAGGTGGCTGTACCCAATATAGTTAACCAAACGCAAGCTAGCGCTGAAAGTATGCTAGAGGCGCAAGGATTAGTTAGAGGTCAAGTAACAAGTGAATACAAAGAAGGACAGCCTGCTGGTATCGTTATCGCCCAGAGTAAAGACGCAGGAACGATGGTCAAACAAGGAGCTTCTATTGATATTACAGTCACCGCTGAAAAAGAATTATCCAAAATGCCTGATCTGAATGCCAAAACGTATGAAGATGCACGTAAATTGTTGCTAGCAGAAGGATTTAAAGAAGATCAGATTACACGTGTCGATGAAAATAACGATAGTGTCGATAGTGGAACTGTATTTGATCAGACACCTGGAGCGAATGCAGATGTGGATCCTGCAACAACAACCGTTACTGTAACTGTAAGTAAAGGAACAGCGACGGCTTCTGTACCGGATCTCACAGGAATGAGTCAGTCTGATGCTCAAGCTAAATTATCTTCAAGTGGATTTACTGTAGGAGATGTAGGACAAGAGACAAGTTATACCGTAGCTAGCGGTAAAGTAACTCGTCAAAATCCGGCTTCTGGTAATTCATTAAGTAAAGGAAGTAAAGTATCGTTCTGGGTGAGTTCTGGATATCCACCGGAAGCATTTGACTTTACGTATTCTGTATCTATTCCACCAGCAACAGCAGGCAAATCTAGTAAAATCAATATTAAATACACCGATGCTACTGGTGAAAATAAAGATTGGGGAACCAAAACAATCAGTTCACGTCAATCTTTAAAAGTGAATATGGTGTTAGGACCTAATCGTGATGGTGCAGTATCGATCTATCGTGATGGCGAATTTATCGATACGTATGCGATTGGATACAATGAAGCGAAGCAAGGCAGTGTACAGGAAACAGTTATCGAACCAGACGCTCCTGTTGAAGTTCCACCGGTTGATAACAGTGGAAATACGGGCACAGGAACAGGAACTGATGATCCTGCTGTAGATCCACCAACAGACGGTCAAGGAACTACACCAACAGATCCAGCGACAGATGGAACTACTCCGACAGATCCGACAACAGAAGAAGGATCAACAGATGGTGGAACGACCAGTACACCGTAATGTAGTGATCATTTATAAAAAAATAACAATTAATGAACAAACAAAAGAAATAAGCTTTATCCATGAGGGGACGGAATCACATGCTACAAGGCTTAATCGTCAAAGCTTTAAGCGGCTATTATTATGTGCAACAACAAGTCGATGATATAGCCTCGGGCGGGGATCACCGGAAAACAGTTCAGTGTCGTGGACGCGGTATTCTTAAGAAAAAAGGAATTGCGCCATTAGTTGGCGATCAAGTACTGTATTCGTTAACAGAAAATGGAGAAGGCACAGTAGAAGAAATATTGCCTAGAAAAACAGAGTTGATTCGTCCACCTGTAGCTAATATTGAGCAAGCTGTGCTCCTTTTTTCGGTCAAAGAACCTGATTTGAGTCTGCATTTATTAGATAAATTTCTTGTTCATGTAGAAGATGCGAATCTAGAACCTTTGATTTGTTTTAGCAAAATGGATCTAATTGATCCAGAAGATACGCAAACGTTGACAGAAGTAGAGCAAGCACGTCAACTATATGAGCAAATTGGTTATAAAGTAATTTTGACCAGTGCTGAAGATGGCTCCGGTACCGCAGCAATTCGTGCCGAATTATCAAATCGACTGAGTATGTTTGCAGGACAATCCGGTGTGGGTAAATCTTCTTTACTGAATGCTATTATTCCGGGAAGTACAATCAATACAAGCGAGATTAGTATGCGTCTAGGACGTGGACGGCATACGACACGCCATGTCGAGCTCATTGAGCTTGATGGTGGCGGTTATGTAGCAGATACTCCGGGATTCAGTCAAATGAACTTTACACAGCTCGGTGTGGACTTAGAAGACTTAGGGTCATGTTTCCGTGAGTTCAATGAATACTCGGATGGTTGTAAGTTCCGTGGATGTACTCATTTGCATGAACCGGGCTGTAAAGTAACCGAAGCTTTGGCTAACGGTGAAATTGCAGAAAGTCGCTATAAGCACTATCAATTATTTTATCAAGAAATGAAAGATGAAAAACGGAGGTATTGAACTATGAATTCTATCAAAATCGCGCCTTCGATCTTGTCAGCTGACTTTGCCAAATTAGGTGCCGAAATCGCAGAAATCGAACGCAGTGGAGCAGACTGGTTACATGTTGATGTTATGGATGGACACTTTGTACCTAACATTACATTTGGTGCTCCTGTATTACAGGCTGTTGCTCCACATACAGGATTATTTGTAGATGTTCATCTTATGATCGAAAATCCAGAGAATTATATCGCTGATTTTGTAAAAGCAGGCGCACATATGATTACGGTGCATGCAGAAGCATGTGTACATTTACATCGTGTCATTCATTTAATCAAAGAACATGGTGTAAAAGCAGGGGTAGCTTTGAATCCTGCAACTCCAGTCTCTGCGATTGCAGAAGTATTGGATGATTTGGATATGGTGCTTGTTATGACAGTGAACCCTGGATTCGGGGGACAAGCGTTTATCCCGCGTATGGTGGATAAAGTAAAACAACTACGTGACTGGGCTAATGCAAAAGGTCATACTGCTTTTCATATCGAAGTGGATGGAGGCATCTCGGCAACAACTGCCAAATTAGTAGTTGATGCAGGTGCAGACGTATTGGTAGCAGGAAGCGCGATATTCGGAGCTCCTGATCGTGCCAAAGCGATTCAAAGTATTCGAGATAGCTTGAATTAAATCATTTGCATTTATCATTAAGATCGATATTGATCTGATACTAAAAAAACCAGTAATCCGTATCGTATAGATATGAATTACTGGTTTTTTGTATCTATAAAGTTAATCTTGTATTGTGATAGTAAAAAGACAAAGAAAACCGAGACATCAAAAAAAGACATCAAAAAAACACCCCTATCGCTAGAGATGCTTTTCATCATTACATATAATACTTAATGTATTAGCCGTAAATTATACGCGAGTCACTTTACCGGATTTCAAAGCACGGGTGCTGACATATACGCGTTTTGGTTTACCGTCTACCAAGATGCGAACTTTTTGAACGTTCACGCCCCAAGTACGACGATTGCGGTTATTAGCGTGAGAAACAGTATTACCACTACCAGGTTTTTTACCTGTTACATAACATTTGCGAGCCATAGTTACACCTCCTATTTCCAAAAAAACTGCATGAAAACAACACTTCTACCATATTAGCATAACGATTTGGCTATAGTCAACAGTGTCAAATACTTTATTTATTTCTATGGTAGGTTATAGTACAATGTAAAATAGTTCGACGTGTATCTTTTTGTCGGCTATTAAAGGGAATGAACTTGATGATTTCAGAAGGCTTGAGAAGAAATCGTCTATTCTTTATACCCTCTCGCCTATTTTTGGTACTTGGTACAAGGACAAGGTTCTAATTTATAGGTATGGTGGTAATGGATAGAGTGGCATCTGTAGAGGCTAGTCTGTTATAGTCCATATGAAATACAAATATTGCTTTTCGACAAACTTAACTACAAATAAAAATGAATATCCTGACCGAAATATGAACCGGCAGGATGTATAGGTATGATGAGGAAGGGGAATTTTCATTGAGTAAGCGTTTTTTAAATGGGACTGATTTCACCGCTATGGTGCTTGCTGGAGCAGAGCGATTGCAACAACATGCAGAACACGTCAATTCCCTCAATGTGTTTCCGGTACCTGATGGAGACACAGGAACGAATATGAATTTGACTATGACTGCGGGTGTAACTGAATTAAAACGTAATCATTCAGCAGTAATAGGCTCCACTGCAACTGTATTATCGAAAGGGTTATTAATGGGCGCACGCGGTAATTCTGGCGTTATATTATCACAATTATTCCGCGGATTTAGTCGTTCTGTAGCTTCTTATGAAGAATTAAATGCTAATCAATTTGCCGCAGCACTTCAAAGCGGAGTAGAATCTGCGTACAAAGCGGTAGTCAAGCCAGTAGAAGGAACAATCTTAACTGTTGCCAAAGAAGCAGCCAAGCATGCGTTATATTATTCACGTCGCACGACTGATATTACCGAGTTGATGGGCGAAGTACTTAAACGTGCTCAAGAAACATTAGCACAGACGCAAGAAATGTTACCAATCCTGAAGCAAGTAGGCGTTGTCGATTCAGGTGGACAAGGATTAGTCTACATCTATGAAGGATTCTACAATTATTTGCAAAACGGTTATGAAGTTAATCAAGATCAAGCAGATATCTATGCAAATATCGGAGAAAGTGTGCCTATACATGGTTCGAGTGTCGCTTTGGATAAAGCAAAAGGATTAGCAACCACTACAGATGCACATCTATCCACTCACGATCATTCTGCTCAATCACGCATCGAAACTGAAGATATCGAGTTTTTGTACGATATGGAGTTTTTTATCAATCGTCAGATCGGTGATATCAAAAATGCTCCTTTTCATGAAGAAGCATTCCGTCAGGAACTTTCAATCAATGGAGATTCGATTATTGTGATTGCAGATGATGAAGTGGTCAAAGTACATGTGCATTCCAAAGCGCCTGGTGAAGTATTGAATCTAGCATTACGTTATGGTGAAATTACACAGATTCATATTTTGAATATGCGTGAGCAACATCGTGATCTATTGTCAGCAGGGTTAGATATTGCTCCATCTCCAGATGTATTTGCGGAAATGCCAACCCAACCTTTAACTGCACAAGAAACAGCGACACCGCCTGCGGAAGAAGTAGCACCTTATGGATTTATAGCGGTATCATCAGGTGATGGTATTTCTGATATTTTCAAAAGTCTAGGTGTAGATGTTATCTTATCCGGTGGACAGACGATGAATCCAAGTACAGAAGACTTTGTGAAAGCGGTCGAAAGTATGTCCGCAGATCATATCTTTATTTTGCCGAATAACTCTAATATTGTACTGGCGGCTCAACAAGCTAAAGACTTATTAGAAGAAACGCATCAGATCACGGTTATTCCAAGTAAAAGTATTCCACAAGGTATAGCGGCTGCGTTTGCTTTTCAAGAAGATGAAGATGTCAGTGTGAATCAGAGCAATATGAATGAAGCTTTGCAACATGTGAAGTCTGGTCAGGTAACCAATGCTGTACGTGATACAGTGATTGAAGATATGAATATCAAAGAAGGACAATATATCGGAATTTATAATTCCAAAATTGTAGCTGCTAGTGATCTGATGCTTACGACCTGTCAGCAACTATTGTCCAAAATGATTGAAGAAGGACAAGAAGTAGTTACTGTACTGGTTGGTAACGATGCAGATGATCAAGACACGACTGCTCTGATGAGCTGGCTTGAAGAGACCTATCCTGATGCAGAGATTGAGATGCATGAAGGTGGTCAACCGGTTTACCATTATTTATTCTCGGTGGAATCTTGAGAATAGGAACGATAGGAGGGAGAAACGATGGCACATACGATAATCGTGACTGATAGTACAGCAGATATTCCAGCTGCTCTAGCAGAACAGTATGGTATACGGATTATCCCGTTAAGTTTGTTTTTCGGTGAAGAAACGTTTGAAGATGGTGTAGATATTCAGGCAAATGAATTTTACCGTCGTCTGGTGTCTGTATCTGTCTTGCCGACTACATCACAACCGGCTCCTGCCAAATTTGCAGAAGCGTACCAATCTATTCATGAGCAGTATCCTGATGCTTCGATCGTATCTATTCATTTATCATCAGGACTTAGCGGTACGTATCAGTCAGCATTAATCGGCAAATCGATGATCGATCAAGATGATCATATTACGATACTGGATTCCAAGTCGGCTTCGTACGGGTTTGGAATGGCTGTAGTGCATGCAGCTAGACTAGCTCAGCAAGGAAAAACAGTCGATGAGATTATAGACGGTGTAGAACATATTTTGAAAAGTCGTTCATTGTACTTTATCGTAGATGATCTGGAAAATCTGCGTAAAGGCGGACGGATTGGACGAGCATCAGCAGTTCTCGGAACATTGCTCAATGTAAAACCGATCTTATCGATCGATGAACAAGGACAAATCTATGCGGTTGAAAAAGTAAGAGGTCAGAAAAAAGCAATGGCACGTATCGTAGAAATGATGCGTCAAGAATTAAAAGTAGATAAAATCAATCTAGCTTTGGGACATACAGCTGATCCACAGTCTACCGAGCCACTGTTAGCGTTGTTCAAAGAACATTATGAGATTGGTGAGCTGGTGCTACCAGACATCGGATCTGTAGTGGGAAGCCATACAGGAGCACGTACACTTGGAATCTTCGCGTGGCCGGATCAGCCATAAACGAGGGATGAACATGAATATCAGTCTAGAACAGATTACAGTTCGGCAAGTGAACGGCGTGAGTGCTCTCAAAGAAGGAGAGCTTCACGCCTTTGGCGTCTATACGATACTTGATTTACTGGAGTATTTTCCTTTTCGATATGAAGATTACCGTCTGCGGTCACTGATAGAAGTGAAAGATGGAGAAAAAATTACGGTACAAGCCAAAATTGTAGGTCTACCTGTATTACAACGATATGGCAAAAAGTCACGTCTAACCTGTAAAATGATGGTCGATGATTGGATGGTAACAGCGACATGGTTTAACCGTCATTATTTAAAAGAACAATTAACATCAGGTCGTGAAATTATACTCACTGGAAAATGGGATCAACGTCGTTCACAGATGACTGTACTTGATTCCGAATTTCCCGATAAAGGTACACAGCGTAGTGGTAGTCTTCAACCGGTCTATTCGGTAGGAGGCAATATTACACAGGGCTGGATGCGCAAAACGATAGGCAAAGCACTCGATCAATATGGCGAAATGATTCCTGAGATTTTGCCACAAGAGATTATGCAACGTTATAAGCTTGTATCACGCAAACAAGCGATTCGTCATTTGCATCAACCGGGTGATACCGATGAAGGTAAGCAAGCACGTCGCCGGATGGTTTATGAAGAGTTATTTCTATTTCAATTAAAATTACAAGCGTATCGCAATATTAACCGTAAGCGAAATGGTGGGATTGTGCATACGACAGATAACGCAACGATTCGGGAATTTGTTCGTAGCTTGCCTTTTGAATTAACCGATGCACAGAAACAGGTTGAATTGGAAATTCTGAAAGATATGCGTGCGCCGTATAGTATGAATCGTCTGCTTCAAGGCGACGTAGGTTCAGGTAAAACCGTCATTGCTGCAATTGCTTTATTTGCAACCGTACGTTCTGGTCATCAAGGCGCATTAATGGTTCCGACCGAGATCCTTGCAGAACAGCATATGCGTTCGCTCCAGCGTATGTTTGAGCCATTTGGGATAACTGTAGGGATGTTAACCAGTAGTGTCACTGGACGCAAGCGGAAGGATCTGCTGGCTTCACTGCAAATGGGGATGATCGATATTTTGGTCGGTACTCATGCTTTGATTCAAGATGAAGTGTATTTTCGCAGTCTAGGGGTGGTTGTCACCGATGAGCAGCATCGCTTTGGTGTTAATCAGCGAAGTATTTTAAGACGTAAAGGTTTTGATCCTGATGTACTAACGATGACAGCTACACCTATTCCGCGGACACTGGCAATTACTGCTTTCGGAGATATGGATGTGTCGACGATTGCCGAACGTCCTAAAGGGCGCAAGCCGATCAATACGTACTGGGTAAAACATAATATGATGGATCGTGTCAAAGGATTTATCGCTCGTGAAATTGATCAAGGACGACAAGCTTATCTAATCTGTCCACTGATTGAAGAATCCGATAAATTGGATGTGCAGAATGCGATTGATCTATATATACAGATGGATCAAGATTTTCCGAATTACAAAGTAGGACTGTTACACGGACGTATGAGTGCAGCAGAAAAAGAAGAAACGATGCGTCATTTCTACAGTAATGATATTCAATTGTTAGTGTCTACAACAGTTGTAGAAGTAGGTGTCGATGTTCCGAATGCGACACTGATGATTATTATGGATGCAGATCGTTTTGGATTATCACAACTTCATCAGCTACGTGGACGTGTCGGTCGGGGAGAACATGCTTCGTTCTGCATATTAATAGCCGATCCCAAATCGGAAACTGGACAAGAACGAATGCGTGCCATGACTGAGACTGAAGATGGATTTGAAGTTTCCCGGCGCGATCTAGAAATTCGAGGACCTGGTGAGTTTTTCGGGACCAAGCAAAGTGGACTGCCAGAGTTCAAAGTAGCGGATATGATGAGCGATTACGAAGTCTTAGAGATTGCTCGTGTAGATGCTGTAAAATTAGTGAGTAATGAATTTTTCTGGACTTCACCAGAATATGCTGCTTTACGGGATTATCTTGAAAAACAGCAAGTTTTTCAAGGCGAGTTAATGGATTAAATCTAGATCATAGCAAAACATCACAAACAAAAGGAGAGTACGATTATCGTGCTCTCCTTTTGAGTATACGTTATAACATACATATGAAAAAAGTGGATAAACAAGCGCTTTGGTAGCAAATTATTTTTTTACACATGTATATCTAATTATAGATTGACTTCCCATAGTCCAGCGCTTTAATATAGATTCAATATACATTTTCCCTATCACTTATATTCTTACATAGCACTGTTAATGATCCTCTGTGCTTGATTTTCAGCCTCTACCATATATTGTTCATATTGAGATTGTGTAATTTGACCAGCAGCTCGTTGTTGCTGCCAGATGATACTTATGTTAGTGATCAACACATCAGCAATTTTCGTTTGTTCCATACCTTGATGCTCGGCGATTTGAGCAATCGTATCTCCATCCTGCAAATGTTGCTTCAGTTCATGATTTGTCATTCCAAGTAGACTGGCTATTTCATCGAATAAGTTGCCCATACTCCATAATGAATGAGTAGATAGCAGACTATTTGGAGCCGATGAAGTGATCGAAATCGATGGTTTATATTGTTCTTGAATAAGCTGTTGCATATCACGCTTTGGAGTCTGATTATCGGATAACGGAGTAGCAATAGTACGTTCCAGTCGACTAGGAATGATTTTGCTAATCGTTGATGCATGAGCTTGTGGACTAATGATTACTGTTCCACTGATAGCTAGCGCCATCGCTATCGAACTGGTCGCTACGATTTTTTTCATATCCATTCAGGCTCTCCACCTTTCTCAATTGATGCTTTACGTTGAGGATACCGACTTAGCATAATCGATGTAGATGAGAATACTCTTAAAAGTAAATTAAAATACGCTAAGAATATTTCACCGAATGTGAAGTATAAAAAGATTCCTTTTTTTATACTCTTACTTTCATTAAGTAAAGTTGCAACGCATTCAAACGGCATTGTAGTTTGAATGATGCAGTTCAGTTTACTGAACATATACAGCTTAAGACTAGAGATGAGAGGGGTTACACGTCAATGAATTTGAAGCAGAAATGGATTTTACCTCTAAGTATGGTAATGATAATGTTGACAGCAGTAGGGTGTAGCAGTAATGCAAATGAAGGTGCTTCTTCAGGAGATGCAGGTAGCACAGATAGCAAATCGTACAAAATTGGTATCTCGCAAATTGTAGAGCATCCGTCTTTGGATGAGACACGTGAAGGATTTCTAGCAGCTTTAAAAGATGCAGGGATAGTAGAAGGTCAAAATTTAACAGTTGATTATAAAAATGCACAAGGTGATTCTACCAATAACTTATCTATTGCACAGACATTATCGCAAAGTGACAATGATCTGGTATTGGCGATTGCTACTCCTTCAGCGCAAGCAGTAGTAAGTCAGGTGAAAGATACACCGGTTTTATTTGCAGCAGTTACTGATCCATTAAGCGCCAAAATCGTAAGTGATCTACAAAAGCCGGGTGGAAATGTATCTGGAGCATCGGATACCAACCCAGAAGCGATCACAGAATTAGCTGACTTTATCGGTACAGAATTGCCTGATATCAAAACAATTGGTCTGGTCATCAATGAAGGTGAACCGAATGCTGTTATTATGGCACAGCGTGCAGAAGAAGCTTTCAAAAAACATGGTATTACATTAATTAAAGCAGCAGTAACAAACACGTCTGAAGTTCAACAAGCAGCACAATCGTTAGTCGGTCGTGCAGATGCTTTTTATATTACGCTGGATAATTCAGTCGTAAGTGCTGTTGATACAATTATTCAATTAGCGAATGAGAACAAAATGCCTTTCTTTTCAAGTGATCGGGATACTGTAGAAAAAGGCGCTTTTGCTACAGTAGGCTTTAAATATTATGATCATGGTTATCAAGTAGGGCAAATGGCTGTCGATGTATTGAAAAATGGCAAAAATGTAGGTGACTTACCTGTAGCGATGCAAGAAAAATTAGATTTGATCTTAAATCTCAAAGCCGCAGAAGCTCAAGGAATCAAAGTGACCGATGAAATGAAAGCCAAAGTGAAAGATCCAGAGAATAATTTGATTCAATAAAAAGATAAAACAGTGATATTAGATGCTAACACAATAAAATAAAGCTATAAGATCACATCGTATGGCCCTATTGCACCAGTCGTCAAAAGCAAATAAGATCATGCAAAATGGGATGAGCTTCTTTGGAGTTCATCCTATTTTGGTACATGATGTTGGATAAGATAAGCGTAACCAACAGCGATTAGCAATAGGCAGCATGAAGAAGAAAGGGGCGAGCTTATTTTATGGACTTAGTTTTGAAAATAGGCGAGGGATCGCTACAACTAGGGTTGTTGTATGCGTTGCTCGCATTAGGAGTATATATTACATTTCGTATTTTGGATTTTCCTGATTTGACGGTAGATGGAAGTTTTACAACAGGTAGTGCAATTACAGCTGTTATGATTGTGCATGGATATTCCCCATGGCTTGCCTGTTTGGGTGCTTTTGCAGGAGGGCTGGCAGCAGGAGCATGTACAGGCTTACTGCATACGAAAGGCAAAATTAATGGATTGTTATCCGGAATTTTAATGATGATTGCATTGTATTCGATTAACTTGCGGATTTTGGGAAGTCCTAACGTATCTATTTTTGGGAATGCAATGGTATTTGATCATATTTCTCCGATTGCACTAATGTTGATAATTGTGATCGTATGCAAATTGTTATTAGATGCTTTTTTGCGTACCGATATGGGATTAGCATTGCGAGCGACTGGCGACAATAAGCAGATGATTCGTAGTCTGGGAGCGAATACAGACACTACTACTATTATTGGTGTGAGTCTGTCCAATGGTCTGGTTGCTTTATCAGGTGCTTTTGTTGCTCAGACGTCTACCTTTGCAGATGCAACTTCAGGAATCGGGATGATTGTGATCGGACTTGCTTCTGTTATTATAGGCGAAGCGATATTCGGTGCCAAAACAGTATTTAGAGCTACTTTAGCTGTTATTTTAGGTTCGATTGTGTACCGGATTGTGGTTACAGCCGCTCTACGAATTGAATGGTTTGAAGCATCTGATCTCAAATTAATCACTGCGGTTATCGTTATTATTGCGCTTGTATTCCCGGCTATTCGCAGTAAAGTGAAGCAAAAAGGATTAGCTAAAAAGCGTTCTGCAGAATTACTAAGCAATATCCAGACCACTCCTTATTCCAAACCAACCGGAGGTGAACAGTAATGCTACATATCGAAAATGTATCTAAATTGTTCAACCCTGGTACAGTCGATGAAAAAATTGCTTTAATAGGAATTCAGCTTCATTTGAACCCTGGGGATTTTGTAACGGTCATTGGTAGTAATGGTGCTGGTAAATCAACTCTGATGAATATTATTTCCGGGGTAATAAAACCAGATACAGGTCTGGTGAAGATCGAAGGGCAATCTGTAGGGCATTTAGCAGAATATCAGCGTAGTCGCTGGATCGGACGTGTCTTTCAAGATCCTATGGCTGGAACCGCTCCTCATATGTCGATTGAAGAAAATCTAGCAATGGCTTATCGTCGTGGCAAAAATCGTGGCTTTGCTTTTGGAGTGACTTCTGCAAGACGTAATCTATTTAAGCAGGAATTATCACGTCTGGGGATTGGACTGGAAAATCGATTACGCGCCAAAGTAGGGATGTTATCCGGTGGAGAACGTCAGGCGCTCAGTCTATTGATGGCAACATTTACCCGTCCACAGATTCTGCTACTTGATGAACATACAGCAGCGCTTGATCCTGCACGTGCAGATTTGATTACTTCACTTACCAAAGAAATTGTACGTGATATGAATCTAACCACACTGATGGTGACTCATAATATGGAGCAAGCTATCCGTCTTGGTAATCGTCTGATTATGATGGATAAAGGTAAAATTATTTTGGATATTGATGAAGAACGCAAAAAGGATCTTACGATCGAACGACTAATGTCTGAATTCGAACAGATTAGCGGAACTAAAATGGCAGATGATCGTGTTGTGCTTGGTTAACTGTACTCTCTAATATATTTCAATCTAAACCCAATGATTCTGTGATTAGCAGAGTGATTGGGTTTATTTTGAAAGGTGTCACAATCCATAGTCAAAAAATAGTGTACACTAGAAAAGATGTAGTAAATGAACATATGATCTAGCTTATACTTTGTGAAATTGATATTGGAGGAACAGATGCTTACCCATAACGTGACTGTGATTATTTTATTACAACTGTTTGAACGAGCAGCTTTGCTGTTGATCTGTTTATACTTTTTGACGCGTTTATCTCATTTTAGACAGATTTTCCAGAAAGATATTTTATTTAAAAAAGATTTATTGATTATTTCGATTATTTTTAGCGGTTTTGCTGTATTTGGAACTTATACTGGTATTAATGTCGAAGGATCACTGGTCAATGTACGTATTATCGCTGTAATGGCAGGTGGTATCCTTTTTGGTTGGCCTGTAGGTATCGTGACCGGGGTAGTGTCAGGGCTTCATCGTTATTTGATCGATATTGATGGAGTGACTTCGTTACCCTGCCTTATTACCAGTATTATTGCTGGGATTGTCTCAGGTTATATTCACAAAAAAATAAAACGCAATCGACGCTGGATTGTCGGAATTATCGCAGGTATGTTTTGTGAAGCGTTAACCATGTTTTTGATTCTAGTGATGGCAGAACCTGCTCAATTGGGTAGAGAAATTGTATCGATTATTGCTTTGCCGATGATCCTTGGTCAGGTGAGTGTAGGGTTAATTGTGTTATTTGTACAAGGAGTCGAAGGGGAAAAGGAAAATATAGCAGCAAGGCAAGCCAAATTAGCACTTGATATTGCGAACAAAACGCTTCCTTATTTCCGATCGATAAACAGTGAATCTTTACGCAAAATATGCGGTATTATCAAAGAAGATATTCAAGCAGATGCGGTAGCTATAACCGATACGAAGCTGATCTTAGCTTATGTAGGGCTTGGTGAAGATCATTATAATATTGGGCATGAAATTATAACCGATGCGACCAAGCAGACGATTCGCAGTGGTGAGATTATGATCAGTAACAACGATGCAGAAGGTAAAGTGCCTAATATCCAATCGTTAATTATTATTCCTTTAACCGAAAAAGGAGTCGTCACCGGTGCGCTCAAAATCTATTATCGTAAAGCTCATAAAATCACGTATTCTTTACAAACTTTAGCTGTCGGTCTGTCACAGATTATTTCAACATTGATGGAAGTATCCCGAATTGAACAGATGAAAGAAATGGCAAATAAAGCAGAGATTAAAGCGTTACAGACCAGTATTAATCCTCATTTTCTGTTTAATGCGCTAAATGCGATTGCTTCCTCTATTCGTATTGATCCGAATTATGCACGCGAGATGATTATTAACCTTTCCGGTTATCTTCGTCATAGTTTGGAATGGAGTGACCAATTAATCGATATTAACAAAGAACTGGGTCAAGTAGTGAATTATGTAGAGATCGAAAAAGCACGATTCGGTAATAAATTGACTGTAATCTATGACGTGGATGAAGAAGTAGAAGTGAAAATTCCTAGTCTTATTATTCAGCCATTAGTTGAAAATGCGATAGTTCATGGCATTTTGAAAGGGAAAGGTTCCGGTACAGTGACCTTATCTGTAAAAGATCATGGTGATCAAGTGCTGATTAGTGTTGAAGATACAGGAGCAGGTATCGATCAAGAAATTATTCAAAATGTCTATAATGGTAAAATGCCTGAAAATCGAATCGGATTGTCTAATGTACATCAACGGGTTAAATTAATCTATGGTGAAGGATTACAGATTCAGCGTCTGGAACGAGGCACACGTATTCAGTTTAAAGTGAAAAAGGAGCTATCATGAAAGCAATCGTAGTGGAAGATGAATTTCTGGCAAGACAAGAATTAGAATATTATATTCGCACGTATAGTCAGATCGAGATTGTAGGTAGTTTTGACGATGGAATGGATGTATTGAAATATGTACAGGATCATGAAGTCGATGCTATTTTTTTAGATATTAATATCCCTTCGTTAGACGGGGTGTTTTTGGCACATACGATTAGCAAATTTTCACGTAAGCCTTATATTATTTTTATTACAGCATACAAAGAACATGCGGCAGAAGCTTTTGAAATTGAAGCTTTTGATTATATTTTGAAGCCGTATAGTGAATCACGTATGACTTCGATGCTACGCAAGTTAGAAAGTACGTATGAACGTGATCATGGTGCACAGCCGATATTTTCACAGCCGATCGACAAAGAACCAGCTGATCATTCTTCAGAAGATTATGATGCGCATAAAGCACAACCATTGTTGGGACAATCAACAACAGCAAGTACCACTCATGTGCCGCATCATTCTCATGTGCTTCAAGGCAAAATCAGCTTATGGAAAAATGATAAAATTCAGGTAATCCCTGTAGATGATGTCTATTATGCATCTGCTAGTGAGAAAGTAACGAATGTATTTACCAAGCGAGCTGAATATACAGTGACATCTAGCATTTCAGAATTTCAAAATACGTTGCCAGACGAATATTTTTTCCGTTGTCATCGTTCATATATCGTTAATATTACCAAAATCCGTGAAATTGTACCGTGGTTTAATAACACTTATTTACTGCGTTTACATGATCTGGATTATGAAGTTCCTGTGAGCCGAAGTAAGGTCAAAGAGTTCAGGCAGATCATGAGTATCTAAAGGCATTTCATTCCGTATATACTGCATTTCATTCCTTTTTTGGAATGTGACATTAAAGGTAGGGTTATAATTTGGTCATAGGAAACAGAGAATTCTCCGAACCATATAACACTACAATTTGCGGTCCTTACGGAAAGGAACATCAATCATGAAAAACGTATCCAATCAAGCAGGCACAACTAACTTACAATCTACCAAACCTCCAGTCAATCGTTGGTTGATTGCACTCGGTACAATTATTGTACAAATGGGTCTGGGGACGATTTATACATGGAGTCTTTTTAACCAGCCTCTTGTTGATAAATTCGGTTGGGGTCTAAGTTCAGTAGCGATTACATTTTCGATTACCAGTTTTGCATTAGCATTTTCCACTTTATTTGCTGGGAAATTACAAGAAAAATGGGGTATCCGTCGTTTGATCGGTATAGCAGGTATTGTACTTGGTCTAGGCTTAATGCTTAGTTCGCAAGTTTCCTCTTTACCTTTACTGTATATGTTAGCAGGGGTGATCGTCGGATTTGCTGATGGTACAGCATATATCACTTCACTTTCTAATTTGATCAAATGGTTCCCGGAACGTAAAGGATTGATCTCGGGGATATCTGTCGGCGCATATGGAACAGGAAGTCTTATTTTCAAATACATTAATGGTGCATTTATCGGTTCTGTCGGTGTATCAGCAACGTTCTTATACTGGGGCATTATCGTATTGTTAATGATTGTGATCGGTTCTCGTCTGATTCGTGAAGCGAATGTATATGGTGCAACTGCTCCACAAGCTAAAGGTGCAGAACAACGTGTAGGGAATAGTCAGCCATCCGCAATCAAACCAACAACAGTTGTTGCTCATGATTACACAGTAAAAGAAATGCTCAAAACAAAACAAGTATACTTACTATTTATTATGTTCTTTACAGCTTGTATGAGTGGGTTATACTTAATCGGCATTGTCAAAGATATCGGTGTACAATTAGCAGGCTTGGATCTAGCTACAGCCGCAAATGCCGTTGCTATGATCGCTATTTTCAACACAGCAGGACGTATTATTTTGGGAGCTTTGTCTGATAAAGTAGGACGTATGAAAGTCATCTGCGGTACATTTATCGTAACAGCCGCTGCGGTTGCAGTCCTTAGCTTTATCCCGCTAACCTATAGTATTTTCTTTGCCGCAGTAGCTGCGATTGCTTTCTGCTTCGGTGGTAATATCACTGTATTCCCTGCAATTGTTAGTGATTTCTTTGGACTCAAAAACCACAGTAAAAACTATGGTATCGTATATCAAGGTTTCGGTATTGGTGCTTTGGCAGGTTCGTTTATCGCCGCTTGGATGGGTGGATTCAAACCTACATTTATCGTTATCGGTATGTTGTGTATCGTGTCCTTCTTGATTGCACTATGGATCAAACCTCCAGTAGCTGGTGCAAGCGAAGAAAAACAAACAGCAGACGAGAAAAAATGGACTGCCAAACCTCATACAGCACGTAGTTAATTATTCTAAAAGCGAATACGTACAAAGTTCATTCATAATCTAACTATATTATAAAAATCAACAGCTTCTCTTACACACTAAGGGAAGCTGTTTCTATATTACTTTTTCTTACATTTTTTAGCAAAATGATTCGTTTGTAGGTGGATATCGTTATACTTTAAGTAAGACTAACTCTATCCCATGATGTAAAGGAGGAGGTATTCGTATGAAAGATATTCGTTTATGTACCAAACCTAATCTACTTTTTCTTCATATATTGGAAGCGTTATCAAATTTACCGTATATAGCTAAGCTAGACATCAAACAAGATACCAATGAATATGCGACAGCAGAATATTTTACATTTGTGATGGAAGACCAGTCGACACTTGTTCATTTAATTAACGATCAATCTACCAGCATTCCATATTTGTTGATTTCAGGACCTGCTTGCCAACAATTAGCTTATGATTTATATCAAAGTGGACTTGTATATTCAAGTAAAGATATTGTATATCGCTGTCTGCATGATCAACATGTCGATCAGAAAATTGATGCGATTTGTCGTCTTGGTATTGCTTCTTACGGAGAATCGTCTGCTGAAGTATTGCACATTTTTGAATTATATCTTCGTGATCCGGATGTACGTGTACGTCAATCGGCTGTATTTGCTACCAGCTTTATCGGATGGCAAGAGTTCGAGAAGATGTTAGTCTATACGGCTAGTCATGACCCTGATTCGCGAGTTGCTGAAATTGCAGAAAGTGCTATTCAGATTATGCGTGATAGTGATTGGCTATCTGAACGTGCGTAGCCGATGTAAGATGAAGCTTAATTTGGGTATGCTGGAGTAACGTTGATAACGTTTATAAAATGGGAGATACTATAAATAAATGTTGATATTAGTCAGCAAAACAGCAAATATTCTGGGATTATGCAAAAAAACCAGAGTATTTGCTGAAATAAGTGAAATTTGTCAGAGAAATTGCTCACATTTGTTAAGTTTCATGCTAAAATGTCTGTGTAGACAGCCATATCTATGACTGTTATCCATATTCTTCACCGGCAGGGCGCATACATGGGGGAACCGCTATGCTGTGGGAAGGTGCGAAGGGGTGTAGAATGAATAAAATAATAGTCAATCCGGCCCTTGCCCGAAACCATACACTTGCGAATACATATCAGATTCGCAGGACATTATCGGTTAGTGAACTATCTATCGTCTATGTAGCAAGGCATATCGAGCAGGGTACACTTCATGTGGTAAAAGAATTTTTTCCAAGTGCAGTGGTACAACGTAAAAGAGATCGTCGAAATATTGATTGTCATGAACCAGGTCTGGGTTCTAAATATAGAGAAATGCTGGAAACGTTTCGATCTGAAGCTGAGATTCTAAGTCAGATTGATCATCAAGGGATTGTGCGTTATGTGCAGTATTTTGAAGAAAATGGTACGGCTTATTTAGTGACAGAGTATTGCAAAGGTATGACATTGGATCAATTTATTGAAGAACATCCTACAGAAATCACTAACGACTTTTTGTTAGAACGGCTTGGTCTGGTTATTCGTGCTTTGGAATACATACACAGTCTCGGTTATATTCATCGTGATATTCGCCCAAGTAATATTTTGATTGGGGAAGATGGACAGACCAAGCTGCTTGATTTTGGTTCGGCTGTACGTTATCAAGAAAAGACGCATACGATCCTTACGACAGCAGGATACTCACCGATTGAATTTTATTCGGGTCGTTCGGTGCAAGGCCCTGTATCTGATATTTATAGTTTAGCGGCTACGATGTATTTTTGCTGTCAGGGCAAAGCACCTATCGATGTGCCGAAGCGTTTGTTCCATGATACGTTAGAACCTTTGCGTGACATGACCAAAGTTTCTCCTATTTTAACAAGAGTGATTCATTGGGGACTCGCTGTATCCGCAGACAAACGTTGTGCTTCTCTCAAATGGTTCAAAGTCGCAATGCGTGCTGAACGTCTATGGGAGCGCAAATTCATTTTAATGAATGGTAAAAAGAAGCTGGCTAATCACCAGAAGCCAACTATTAAAAAGTAAAAATGTGTAAAGCCTGCATATGTATATGATGCAGGCTTTTTTGTATATTGGTATAACCAATGTAATAAAAAGTGAAAATCTATTTTAGTCTAGTTCTTATATAATAATAACCAATCCAAAGAGAACCAGTATACAAGATTGTTAAACTAACGATTTAACCGAGAAGAGTACAATCTATTGAAAATGATAAACAATTTAAAATACAGTTGGAAATGTAGATTCGATTTGAAGTTGAACGTAAGCATTAAATATTAGAATTATAGAACAAGATAAGGTGAGCCTATAGCTGTCTATATCATTACTCACTTTTAAAATGAATAATTTAAATCACCAAAAAATTCAAAATATGGAGTGTGCTTTATTCGGATATTGAACATTTTTAGTAAACAATCATCTATAGAACAAGTGAATAGAACCAAAAGTAAAAGAAAGGTAAATGGAAATACTCTGCTTTTCCTAGATACATACTAGATACATATACAAAGAAATATATCAAAAATATCCTTATTATTCTTTATATAACAACACAAACTATACACTTTTAATTATCATTATATGATGTATATTAGACATATGAAATACAACCACATGAAACTATTTCAAATGGTTGTATTTATAAGATAGTGCAGTATTGCTTGCAATAAAATATTGTATACCACCTATTTTTTCATTTCAGCAATAATAACCGATGTTATGTAGTGCTTAATATATAAGGAAATAACATAATCTATCATTGGCAAATGAAAAAATAATTTTTGATGAGTATTATGTGAAATTAATCACAAGGAGAGTGTGGATCATGTCAAAAGTAATAACAGCAGCTCAAGCAGCAGCATTGATCAAAGATGGAGATACCGTAGCAGCAAGTGGTTTTGGATTATCTTGTTGGGCAGAAGAGATAGGGATTGCTATTAAAGATCGTTTTAATGAAACAGGAGCACCACGTAATTTAACTATTATGCATGCAAGTGCTGTCGGCAACCGTAAAGAAAAAGGAATGAGTCATTTAGGCATCGAGGGATTAATTAAACGTTGGATCGGTGGTATAGCTATCGCGTCTCCTCAAATGGCGAAATTAATCGAAGATAATAAATGTGAAGCTTATAATTTGCCACAAGGCGTGATTACTCAACTGTACCGAGAAATTGCAGCCAAACGTCCAGGAGTCATTACCAAAATTGGGCTAGGTACCTTTGTTGATCCACGGATCGAAGGGGCTAAAATGTCTGCTTGTACAACAGAAGATATTGTTAAAGTCATTGAATTTGAAGGCGAAGAATGGTTATTTTACAAAACGTTTCCGATTCAAATAGCGTTGATCCGCGGGACAGTAGCTGATGAACGTGGCAACTTAACGATGGAAAAAGAAGGTCTATTGATGGAAGTGTTACCTATTGCTCAAGCTGTACGAAATTCAGGCGGGATTGTTATTGCCCAAGTAGAAAGTCTAGCCAAAACAGGAACACTCAATCCCAAGCATGTCAAAGTACCGGGTATTCTTATCGATCATATTGTGATTGCTAAACCTGAAAACCATTTTCAGACAGAAGTCACACAATATAATCCTGGTTTCTCTGGTGAATTGAAAGTACCTTTGCAATCTGTTGATCCTCTACCACTAGATGAACGTAAAATTATTGCTAGACGTTGTGCAATGGAACTACAACCGAATACGATTTTGAATTTGGGTGTAGGTATTCCAGCGAATGTAGCTACTGTGGCTTTGGAAGAAGCAGTGAATGATCAACTTACGTTGACTACAGAAGCAGGTTCAATCGGTGGTGTACCGGGATCAGGTGGTAATTTCGGTCATGCTTATAACAGTGAAGCAATTATTGATCATCATGCACAGTTCGATTTTTATGATGGTGGTGGGATTGATCTATCTGTATTAGGTCTTGCTCAATCGGATGAGCAGGGCAATGTGAATGTGAGCAAATTTGGTACACGTGTCGCCGGTTGTGGTGGATTTATTAATATTTCTCAGTCGGCCAAAAACTTAATCTTTTGCGGTAGTTTTACAGCGGGGGGTCTACAGATCAGCGTCGCAAATGGTCAGTTAAATATTGTTCAAGAAGGCAAAGCTCAAAAATTTATTAAACAAGTTCAACAAATTACGTTCAGCGGTCAATATGCATCCACTACAGAGCAAAACGTTTTATATGTTACTGAACGTGCAGTTTTTCAATTGATTAAAGGCAAAATGACATTAATTGAAATTGCGCCTGGTATTGATTTGCAACGTGATGTATTAGACCAAATGGGATTCAAACCAGATATTTCTGCTCAATTAAAATTAATGGATACAGGTCTTTTTCAAGAAACATGGGGCGAACTGAAAGAAATTATTGCGACAAAAGAAAAAGCAAAACAATTAGAAGCAGTAGAAGTTTAAACGATTACTATAACTGAAGATTGAAAGGAAGCTGAATATATGGATCTTACATTAAATCGGTGGCGAATCTTAATCTTATCTACACTAATTAATTTATGTGTAGGTGCTATCTATGCGTTTAGTGTATTTGCTGGACCTTTGCAAGAAGCTCACGGATGGTCAAGAGCAGTCGTAATGATGGCTTTTACAATTAATGGTGCTATTTCTCCTATTCCTATGATTCTTGGAGGAAAGTTAGTCGATCGTGGTGGAGCTAAGCTAGCGATTTTATTAGGTGGATCGATGTTTGGCATCGGATTTTTCTTAACAGGATTGAGTAATACTCCCTGGATGTTATACCTTTCATATGGTGTCCTGACAGGGCTTGGTCAAGGGATTGCTTACTCCGGTACTATAGGTAACACGATTAAGTTATTTCCAGACAAAAAAGGGCTTGCCGCCGGAATTGTCACCGCAGGGTATGGAGGCGGAACTATTATTGCTGCACCAATCGCAGGTTATTTGATTCAAAGTAGTGGTGTAGCATCTGCATTTAATACGATGGGTCTTGTCTATTTAATTATTATTATAGGTTGCGGATTATTTATTAAAGTAGCTCCGGCTGGTTATCAACCTGTCGGTTGGACACCACCATCAACTATCCATAATACACCGAATAGTGGTCAAAGTCTGAGATGGACAGAGATGGTTCGTCAACCTAAATTCTATATTATTGCGGTATTATTTATGATCGGAGCACTATCCGGTATGATGGTGGCTTCGAATGCTTCGGCTATCGGTCAAAGTATGTTTAGCTTGACTGCTGTTGCCGCCGCGTATTATGTAAGTCTATATTCATTAAGTAATTGTCTTGGACGGGTATTCTGGGGCGCTGTATCAGATCGCTTAGGACGTTATAATGCACTGATCTGTATCTATGGTGTTATTGCTGCCATGCTTTTATTGATTGCAATGACAACGTCGACTGTCGGATTTGCTGTTGCTCTTATCGGTATCGGTCTTTGCTTTGGAGGAACGATGGGAGTATTTCCTTCCCTTGTTGCTGAGAAGTTCGGTATGAAATATTATGGCATTAATTATGGAATCACATTTATCGGGTATTCTATGGCAGCTTTTTTTGGACCAAGAATTGCGGCTCAAGTAGCAGATACGCATAACGGTGATTTTACACAAGCTTTTTATATCGCTTTGGCGATTAGCTTGTTCGGTATTTTACTAGCCTTATTCTTTAAATGGTATGAAAATCGAAATCGTACCGTTACTCTTAAAAATAAAGCTGCTTAATCGAGTGTATTCAAAATCATTTATTACGATATAAGGAGGAGTTAGACATGAGTATTACAACATTACTAGGTATCCAATATCCTATTTTTCAAGGTGCTATGGCACAGATTGCATTAGCTCCATTAGCAGCAGCAGTATCGAACGCAGGGGGATTAGGCATTTTAGCTTCAGGTGGATTTACAGCTGAACGATTACGTGAAGAAATTCACAAATGTAAACAGCTAACAAACAAACCGTTCGGTGTAAATATTATGCTAATGGCAGAAAATCGGGATGAATTAGCACAAGTTATTATTGATGAGAAGATTAAAGTAGTGACTACAGGTGCTGGTTCACCTAAAAATTATATTCCTATGTGGAAAGCAGCAGGAATTATCGTCATTCCAGTGGTACCTTCAGTAGCAATTGCTCGTAAAATGCAAGAGCTTGGTGCAGATGCTATTGTGGCAGAAGGCACCGAAGCAGGGGGACATGTAGGGGAAACGACTACAATGTCCTTGATCCCACAAGTGGTTGATAGTGTAACAATCCCTGTGATTGCCGCAGGTGGCATTGCGGATGGACGTGGTGTGGCGGCAGCTTTTGCACTTGGAGCACAAGGTGTGCAAGTAGGTACTCGCTTCTTAGCGACTACAGAATGCCCAACCCATGAGAATTTCAAATTAGCTGTTGTTCATGCTAAAGATACCGATACATTAGTGACAGGACGTACGCAAGGTGCACCTGTACGTAGCATCAAAAACAAAATGACATTAGAATATATTAAATTAGAACAAGAACATGCTTCACGAGATCAATTAGAAGAATTAGCATTAGGCTCGCTACGCAAAGCAGTACTGGAAGGCGATACTGAAAATGGATCAGTTATGGCAGGACAAATTGCAGGATTGGTTAAAGAGATCACGAGTGTAGAGCAAGTTGTTCATTCGATGTTTGCTGAAGCCAAATTAGCTTGTGATTGTATAGCAGCAAGTTCATTAGCTGTAGCTATTCCTGTTGAAGCTTAACTACTATTTTATATTCGAAAAAAAGGTCTTATAGCTCTAGCTATAAGGTCTTTTTTTGCATTTTAAAAAAAGCTTCACTATAATCGATAAGAGATACACAAGAAAATGAAAAATGAACTTTAAAGTGATTTGCATCTAGTCATATATTCTGAACTTTAAGGGAGACAACATAGAGGATGGCACAGTCTATAGGATTTTTTATTAGTAATATTGGCCGTAAATTCAGACAAACAGCTACCAACCGATTTGAAGAATTTGAAATTACAGCAGAGCAATCAGCAGTATTGAATCAATTAACAGAAAAACAAGGTATTAATCAAAAAGAGTTAGCAAGTCTGCTTGATAAACCTTCTGCAAATGTAACTCGTTTAATTGATCAATTGGAAAAGAAACATCTAGTGGAGCGAAAAGAAAGCCCTACCGATCGAAGAGCTTATTTTACATATATCACAGAACAGGGAAAAGAAATGCAACAAAATCTTAAACCTGTGAACGAATCGCTTCATGCTGATATTTTGTCAGGAGTTACCGAAGAAGAACTAGCCTCTTTCCGAAAAGTGTTAAATATTATTAACGAAAACATTAATAAATCACCTTGGAACCATTTTTAACGTACATTATACAATACTTCTTTATATTTTACACAAGCAAGCTGTTTAGCATTGCTGTTCCTGTGGTATAATTAATTTAGCTTTAGAATCTATTAACGAAAGGATCAGGATACCATGGGTCCCCGAAGGATACTTCCCCAAAGGACGGTTTGGAAACGTTATGATCTCTCTTATACTTAGCTCTTCCGTAGAGAACAAGTCACTATAGACCAACTCGAACGGAAGAGGGAATCATGTATGCGAAGGACAAAGTCCTCCAAGTTTGCCTCACGTAAGAGTCGGTCGATATCGATCAAACTTACGAGAAATAGAGGGAGCTTGTATGAGGAGAAAACAAATGGATAAAACAGTATTAATGCAGATTGCCATAATACTGCTTGGAACTTTGATTTTAGCGTTTGCTTATTATCACATTAATGTTCAGAATCAATTATCAGAAGGCGGATTTGTAGGATTAGCCTTATTAGGAAAATATGCATTTGGATGGTCGCCGGCTTGGACAGCTTTACTGCTGGATATACCAGTGATATTACTTGCATGGCGGTTAAAAGGCCGCCGATTTATGTTATTTACACTGATTGGAGCACTATCGTTTTCACTATTTTACTCATTATTTGAGCAATTATCGTTGTTTGTGGTGGACCTGCACGGTAACCTGCTAGCAGCCGCTGTATTATCTGGGTTGTTAACCGGTCTAGGAGCAGGAATCGTTCTACGATATGGTGGGGCGACCGGAGGCGATGATGTGTTGTCCAAATTGATCAGTGATTGGAGCGGTTGGAAAATCGGTAATGTATTTTTTGCAAGTGATGCGATTGTATTGTTAATCTGTCTGTTCTATTTACCGCTTAAAGAAACCATATATACCGTTTTGGCGGTATGGATTGCAGGTAAAGTGATCACATGGACGATGACAACAACATGGCAAGTACGTCACTTATTGCCGATCAAACGTACATCTACATTAGCTGTATCTGTAAGTAAAGTAGCTGTCAAACCAATAACATCTACTCCGCAATCACTACAAATCAATCATAAAAGTATCAAAGTATAAAATAAAAGCCGTCAGGTAGATCATTAAGATCAACCGAACGGCTTTTTTTGTTATATCGTTTTGGTGCTAGCTCTTTTTTCAACAAGATAATAACTAAGAATCGATCCTAAAATGCCAACTACAGCTACAGCACCACCGATCAGCGGTACATAAGGTAATCCAAGATGTGTAATCACTACACCACCGAGAAAAGCACCACCTGCATTGCCCAAATTCAGTGCAGAGTGACTGGAAGTCGCTGCAAGTCTTGGCGCTTCATGAGCCAGATTCATAATGCGAATCTGGATACCGGGCATAATCCCGAATGCGGCTGCACCCCAGAGAAAAACAAATACTAACGTTAAAATCTGATTGTGAAGTACGCTTGATAGAATAACCAATAAGATCACAAGAATAGTAAACGTTGCAATCAGAGAAGGCATTAGCTTCCAATCTGCTAACCTACCGCCTATAATATTACCTAACGTTACACCTACACCGAACATCACCAGAATCCATGTTACACTATGTTCTTGAAATCCGCTCACATCTGTGAGTAAAGGGGTAATGTATGTAAAGACAGTAAACATACTACCACAGCCAAAAGCACCGGTAAATAAAATAAGTAGCACTTGTGGATTGATTAGACTACGGAATTCTTTGGCAAGACTCGAAGGTCCAGACTGCTCAATCTTCGGAATTAAGAAAAAGATACCGATTAGTGAGATCATACCCATAATCGTAATCGCACCGAATGAAGAACGCCAGCCCAAATATTGTCCGATAAATGTTCCAAAAGGAACCCCGATAATGTTGGCGATCGTAAGCCCGGCAAGAACCATAGAGACGGCACTAGCTCTTTTCTCCGGTCGTACCAGTCTAGCCGCTATAAGTGAGCTTGCTCCCAAAAAAGTACCATGTGCTAGAGCAGTCACTAGTCTTGAAGCCATTAATAATCCATAGTTAGGAGCAATCACAGCTAGTGCATTACCCAGTATAAAAATAATCATTAACAAACATAGTAATTGCTTCTGCGGAATACGATGGGTTAATACAGTTAAGACAGGTGCTCCTACAGCTACGCCAAGTGCATAGCTCGTAATCAATTGCCCTGCTTGTGGAATCGTGACATGAAGGTCGTTAGCTACATTAGGTAGCAGTCCCATAATGACGAATTCAGTCATACCAATAGCAAAAGCACCAGCAGTCAGGCAGAACAGAGCTGCTGGAAAGCGGTCATTTTGAGGTGAAACTTGTTCTTTTGTTACAGATGGTTGCATACATGATCTCCTATTTTCTGAAATGAACTATTTTTCTCTAAAATGCTTGTACAATTTTCTGTATGTACATAGTAACATTTAAAATTCAAAGTGAGTATACACTTACTCAAAATTCATACTAAAGGAGCTTGGCGATGTTAACATCCAAACAAGAAGTACAATTAAGTAAATATATGAGTCTGATTTTGCGTCATACGCCTGAAGAATATGGAATCCTGTTAGATGCTCGTGATGGTTCGTGTACATTGGAAGAGTTAGTCCATGTGTTACGCGAGCAAAAAGGATGGAGCGAGATTACAGAAGATGATATTCGTCAGGTAGTCGCACAATCTGACAAGCAACGCTTTGAAATCAATGAAGATCGTATCAAAGCTAGATATGGTCATAGTCATACTCAGGTGCAATATGAACAAGGTACACCGCCTGAAATCTTATATCATGGTACACATGAGAAAGCATTACCACTCATATTAGAGCAAGGGCTTCTGTCTATGAATCGCCAGTATGTGCATTTATCAGCGAGTACACATTTTGCCGAATTAGCAGGTAAGCGTAGAGGCAAATTAGTCCTTTTACAAGTCGATACTGTGCGCGCGATAGAAGCAGGGGTGACTTTTTATTTTGCAGGGCATGAAGTCTGGTTGTCCGATCATATTCCTGCTCATTGTTTAACTCAGGTATAAAGATGCACCTATAATAGATATAGTCAGCATATGAACAAAGATATAACTCTTATCAATCATGGGTACAACACATATGCATATGACACGCAAATCAAAGAGGAGCGATAATGAGTCGCTCCCTTGTTGGTTTTTTTACTTTTAGCAAATACAGATCCATTATACAGATAAGTACTTAATTATGAGTCTGACAGCTATCAATAACTTATCAATGTACTTTCAATAGATAAGATTATGGTCAAATTACATAGCATATCAGAGTACAATTGACGAACATCAATGATTTAAGCTTGAAGATCAAAAGTTTCTGCTAACAAACGATACGATTTCAAGCGAGCTTCGGTATTATGAATAGCAGAGACCACAAGTAATTCATCTGTCTGATAGTCTTTAGCAAACTGTAGCATTTTTTCTTTGACCTGATCAGGTGTACCGACAACACGGAAGCGGCGTGTATCTTGAATATGTGCTTTTTCTGAATCGGTATAAGGGTATTGTGCTGCTGTTTTGGCAGATGGTAAATAAGGCATTGGATTGTTCTGACGTAGCATTAAGAAATACAGATCATTGCTACGCATATGGTATTCTGCTTCTTCCTCTGTGTCTGCACAAGAAACAGTAATCGCTGCAAGTGATTTTGGAGTGTTAGACATCAGTGAAGGTTTGAAGTTCTCTTTATAATGAGCAACTGCATCTTCACCACCGGCTGTCCCGAAAAATTGAGCAAATGCATACGAAGCGCCTGTCATTGCAGCCAGATCAGCAGTTCCACCACTCGAACCGAGTAACCACAATTCAGGAGCTGTCTCGATACTAGGTTCAGCTATCAATCCGGGGAACCGATGATCCGCAGGTAGAGCATCATTCATATAAGCAATGAGATCAACAATTTGTTGTGGATAGCGATCAGATGCATGCATCGATGGAAGTTTACCTTCTTGAAGTGCGCGTGTAGCCAGTGGCATACCACCAGGTGCACGACCAACACCGAGATCGATACGGTTAGGATAAAGTGCTTCTAATAGACGGAAATTTTCTGCTACTTTGTAAGCACTATAGTGAGGTAGCATAATACCGCCTGAACCGACACGAATTCGTGATGTCAATGCGGCTACATGAGCGATTAATACTTCAGGGCTGGAATGAGCCAGACTTGGAGAAGCATGATGTTCTGACATCCAGAATCTGGAGAAGCCTAATCGATCTGCTTCTTGCGCTAATTTTAATGTATTGGCCAAAGCATCTTTGGCATCTTCGCCTTCGTTAATATGGGATTGATCCAGTACGCCTAATTTCAACATATATAGTCACCTCTGTTTGGGATAAAATGTGATCATCGTAACTTTTCGATACTATGTTACTTTAATAGTGTAACCTAAATCATTCATCTTGTCCCATTACACACAAAAAATCCACAAAAGGAGGGGAATCCTTCTGTGGATATTGAATGCTATTTATTTAGAAATTAATCTACTCTAAATTAGCGTGATTGGTAAACATAGCTGCTGAATCTCCGCCACGATGTTCCATTAAGCGAAGCATCAATCCATCGAAAAATAATAATACAGTCTGTTCGAACAATGAACCCATCGGTTGAACAGTCTCATATTGATTATGATCGGCTGGATCTTTAGGAGAACCCGGCAATTTGACAGTTAGAGCAGACTTCTGACCGATTGTTGATTCAGGAAAAATGGTAACCGCAGCAATAGTCACTTCCGCTTTTTGCGCTTTTTCAGCCATTAGGACAAGACCTTGTGTTTCTCCAGAACCGGAAGCGATGATTAACAAATCACCTTTTCCAGCACGTGGAGTAACGGTCTCACCGACAACATACGCATCAAGACCCAATTGCATCAAGCGCATAGCGAATGCTTTTGCCATTAGACCGGAACGTCCAGCACCAGCTACAAAGATTTGACGTGCTGTCAAAATCTGTTGTACCAATGCTTCTGCTTCGACTTCAGGAATTGCTGCAAGTGTACGTTCTAATTCTTGAATAATACGATCAAAATGTGTAGAGATTCCTGCTTGGTTACTCATCAAATTAACCTTTAGTGATCAAGTCGCGAATTTGAGAAGCTACGCCAGCTTTATCGTCTTGACCAGTAATTCCGCCACCAACGATGATTAGATCAGGGTTAGCTTTGATTGCTTCTGGCAATGTTTCTAATTTGATACCGCCAGCGATTGCTGTTTTAGAGTTTTTAACTACACTTTTGATAGTCGCTAAATCTTCAAACGGATTTTGACCTGCTGCTTGACCGTCATAACCTGTGTGTACACAGATATAGTCTACGCCTAGCTCGTCCAATTCTTTAGCACGAGTTGCGATATCTTTGACATTGATCATATCTACCAATACTTTGCTACCTTGTTTTTTAGCTTCGTCTACGCACCCTTTGATAGTTAGGTCATTACTTGCACCTAGAACAGTTACGATATCTGCACCAGCTTCAGAAGCCTTCATCACTTCATAACCACCAGCATCCATGATTTTAAGGTCAGCAAGTACTTTCAAGTTAGGGAAAGCATCTTTCATTGCTTTTACAGCATGAAGACCTTCGTTAATTACGATTGGTGTACCAATTTCTACGATATCGATAAAAGGTTCTACTTCTTTTACAAGTGCAATCCCATCAGGGATGTTAACCAAGTCTAATGCTAATTGAAGTTCCATAATATATAATTCCTCCTAGTTGTATGTTTCGTTCGGTATAATGACTCGTTCGATGATTACTATCATGCTACATAGCGTAGACAGCTATCATCGACGTATTGCTAGTATAAAGTAAAAGGTGCTCTTTATGTAAGTACGCACTTTTTATTTACATAGTGTCTAAAAGTATACTGTGAACCTTTTTTCAGTTATAATGAAGGTAACGTAAAAAGGTAAATCCGTATAAAAAACAATCCTTTAGCATATGTTATTAGCCGAATTGGAGGAATCTCAATCATGCGTGAACGTATATTTAATTGTGAAAAAGAATTAACTTTATCTGTGATCGGTGGTAAATGGAAAATGTTAATTTTGTGGCATCTGGGTAAAAGCGGAACAAAACGGTTTGGTGAACTTAAAGCATTGATCCCCGGCATTACACAACGGATGTTAGTCAGTCAATTACGTGAACTGGAAGAAGATCTTATTGTGCATCGTGAAGTCTATCCAGTCGTTCCACCCAAAGTGGAATATTCATTAACCGAAATGGGCGAAACTTTAATGCCTATTCTGGATGCGATGTATAACTGGGGCAAACACTATATGGATGTGGCTGAGATCAAGCCTGTCGAGATCAAGCCAGCTTCTTGGAATTAAATTTATATCAAAAACATTTGGGCGAGCATGAATTCGTAAATAATGACGATGAATGCTCGCTTTTTTGACGTATAGTCATTGTTTTTTCTAATCAGAAACTAAAGATTCAATTACAATTTGAACACATACAGAATAAATAGTATGTAATTGGGGTATACATAGTAAAGACCGAATCTTTTTTTGCCTATAGGAGGATACTAAAATGAATATCGCAATTATTGGAGCTAATGGACAGATTGGTAAAATCTTAACTACTCAATTAGCAGCAAATCAACATAAAGTCAGTGCCGTTATCCGCAAACCGGAACAAGCGGAAGCATTAGAAAAAGTAGGTGCTCAAGCTGTACTTGCAGACTTGGAAGGATCAGTAGAAGATCTAACCAAAGTGCTTCAAGGAGCAGATGCAGTTGTTTTTGCAGCAGGTTCTGGTGGTAGCACAGGTGCAGACAAAACGTTATTGATTGATCTAGATGGAGCAGTCAAAAGTATGGAAGCTGCTGAGAAAGCAGGCATTTCACGCTTTGTGCTAGTGAGCGCATTGTATGCAGAAGATCGTACGCAATGGCCAGACGATATGAAAACTTATTATGTCGCTAAACATTATGCGGATAAAATGCTAGAAGCCAGTTCACTTGATTATACAATTATCCGTCCGGGTGGATTGTTGAACGATAGTGGTACAGGTAAAGTGAAATTGGTTGAACATTTAGGAGAAAAAGGCAGTATCCCACGCGAAGATGTCGCTTCAGTGATCGCATCCATTTTAGATCAATCCAGTACGTATCGTCGTTCATTCGATCTTGTGTCTGGTGATGATGCTATTGAAGAAGCGATTCAGTCTGTATAGACATTGATTGAATATGGAATAAGTATTGAAGCTATTTTATAAATGAATGAAAAAGAGGCACAGACGATGTATTAGTCTGTGCCTCTTTTCTTGTGATTTCGTTGTTGTTCATCAATGTATATTTTGAAAATTGGTTATGCAGAAGATACTATTTGTCTGACTTAGGATGATCTTTATCCCATTCTTCTGCTTTGGCAGTTGCAATCGCGATTGCTCGACCTTCTTCATAACCTTCATCTAGTAAAGCATTCGCGATTTCAATCGCTTTATGACGTACACGAGTATCTAAATTTTTCATAGATGGGGGATAATCTCCGTTAGTCCACGGCATTATAAACACTCCTTATCAGTAAAATAGAATAAAAGACAACGATTACTAATTATTCAACCACCTAAAAGGATGAATAAGAAGGATTCCATGTAGTTCATTTACCCGTCTATGCTTAGACGAAACGGTAGCCGGGCATAATAAAAGGCTCTCACCTTAGCGGTAAGAGCCTTAATTGATGAATCTAGTATTATTATGCTTCTTGGAACATTGCTTTGTACTCGCTGTATCCTTCAGCTTCTAGATCTTCTTTAGGAACAAAGCGTAGAGCAGCCGAGTTAATGCAATAACGCAATCCATTAGGACCCGGGCCATCATCGAACAAGTGACCTAGATGAGAGTCTGCTTCACGACTACGTACTTCAGTACGAACCATAAAGTGGCTCAAATCCATATTTTCTTTCACTTGATAATCTCGAATTGGACGGGTAAAGCTTGGCCATCCGCAACCGGAATCATATTTGTCGAGTGAGCTGAATAATGGCTCGCCAGAAACGATATCGACATAGATACCTTCCCCATGATGATCCCAGAACTCATTTTTAAAAGCAGGTTCTGTACCATTTTTTTGAGTAACATGGTATTGGATTTCGGATAGTTTGTTTTTTAGATCACTTTTATCAAGTTTGGTAGACCAGTGTTCGTTGATAAAAGCGTCCCGACCAGAACCTTTACGATAGCGTTTGTAATGTCCTGTATTTTTTTTGTGATAATCTTGGTGATATTCTTCTGCTTCATAAAAAGTCTGAGCAGGCTCGATCGGTGTTACGATCGGTTTGTCAAAGCGTCCACTAGCAGCTACTTCTTGTTTGGAGATTTCTGCTAACTCACGTTGCTCATCTGTATGATAATAGATCGTTGTGCGGTAAGAAGAACCACGATCGTAGAACTGTCCACCTGCATCAGTAGGATCTATTTGTTGCCAGTATAATTCTAACAATTTAGTATAAGGAAAGATTTCTGGATCATATACGATTTGTACAGCTTCTGCATGTCCTGTTGTTTCGGTACATACTTCTTTGTACGTCGGATTCTCTGTATGTCCACCTGTATATCCGGAGCGAATACTGATGATGCCTGGTAGTTCTTCAAAAGGGGATACCATGCACCAGAAACATCCGCCTGCAAAAGTAGCCTTTTCATATTGTGAGTTGCTCATTTATCGTTCACTCCATTTCTTTGAATAAATAATTAAAATTTAAATGATACATAATATATCTTACACTATATAAAACCCAAAAAAACAGTGTATTCAAACATTAGATACGTATAAACTGTTCATTTGGATGACATCTATTTATAAATAAAGGGACAAAAACCGCTGACATGTTGGCATGTGAGCGGTCTATAATCATATTTTGGTTTTTATAAGATATCCGGTTGGCCGATCAGATGGATCAATCTTATTTTTGTGGAATAGTCAATTGGTATCCAGCAGGTAAAAGATTGTTAGCAGCAATCAATTCATCTACAGTTACACCGTATTGAGCAGCGATTTCAGTCAAGCTAGCACCTTGTGGAACAATAACAGTTGTTGCATTTTTAGTTGGTGTTACTGCTGGAGTTGTTGGTTCAGTTGGTGTTTCTTTAGCTGTTCCAAACATAGCTTCTACTTGTTGAGATACTGCTGTTTGGTAAGCTAGGTTATCTGCACGTTGTTCTGCTTTGTCTTTTGCTTTTTGGTGATTACTTGTATCAGCAGCAGCCGATACTTGGCTTGCTCCCATAGGTGCAACAAGAGCAACAGCTCCCAGGCTAGTAGCTAAAGCAGTAGACAATAAGACTTTTTTAAATGTTGTGTTCATGATATTTTCTCCTCTGTAATTACATAATTTTTTATAACTTACTTTCATTTAGTAACTTTATGATATAAATATACCACCATGATTCGACAATTGCAATAGATGATGTATATTTTTTTGACGTTATTTTTAAAATATTTGTTCTGTCATGTTGTATACTCTTATTATAAGCTTTGCGATTAAATTCACATGAGTTATAGCTTAAAACCATATGAAATTTCAAAATAAATACAAAAAAAGATAAAATTTAAAAATCGCTTTTATCTTTTTGATATTGCTTCTATAGTAGAAGTAGTGCTGAGATAGATACATATACTTGTGATCGAAGGAGATTAGATGATGACAGAACACGAGAATAAACATATAAAACGCAAACGGATCGCTTTGATCGGGATAGGGGATATTGCTCGTAAAGTGTATTTACCATTGCTGATAAATCGTGTAGATATAGAAGTCGTAGGAATTATCAGTCATTCAGAGCAGACTGTACGCCAGACGATGGATACATTTCGACTGACAAAAGGAAGTACTGACATTGAAGATATTCAAAAGTGGAAACTGGATGCGGTATTTGTACATAGCCCAACTTCGACGCATTATGATATTGTAATGAAATGTCTGCAATATGGATTGCCTGTATATGTGGATAAACCGTTATCTTATAATATAGAAGAAGCACGCCAGATGACCTCAACAGCAGAGCAAAAAGATTTGTTGCTTGCGGTTGGATTTAATCGTCGTTTTGCTCCATTATATATGAATGCTTATGCCTGGCTAGCTGAAGCAGGCGGGTTTGAATTGTGCGAAGTGGTCAAACATCGTACCCGTTTACAAAGTGTACCTGCTAAAGAAACGGTATATGATGATCTGATCCACATGTTGGATTTATTAATGTGGTTGGGTAATGACACGTATACGGTTATGGCACATCAGCTTCGTCAGCAAGGAAATGGCAACGGTCCGATGCTTCATGCTTCTGGCATGTTGTCGTTAGGTAATGGACGATACGGAAGCTATACGATGGCTCGCAGTGCAGGAATAGATATGGAAAGATTAATTTTGCATGGTGGCGGACGTTCTGCCGAAGTGATGAATATGGATAGTGCTTATTTATATGAAAAAGATATGTTACCTCAACAGCAACAATTTGGTAGCTGGGAGACGATATGGGAACGGCGCGGATTTATGGGAGTGGTTGATCATTTTCTAGATCGTTTATCAACGCCTGAACAATGCAGTATACGCGCAGATCTGGTATTGGAATCACATATTTTAGCAGATCGATTAACGTCTGATTTATAAACAAAAGAAATAGTTCACCTCGAAAGGATGCAATATGATGGATGATTATGATTACGACAACCTAACAAGCAAAGAGCAACAGAAATTAAGAGAAGAGCAGATTGTACAAAGCTATCGTCAAGATGAAGATATGATGATTTTGGTATTTGCTCAGTGGTGTGTAAATCGTGGATTTGATGCTAAAGAATTGTACCAGACCGCTTATCCAGATCAGGTAGATAATCCACGTCTACAACAAGGCATTAATTTGACAGTGCCCAAAGAAGAAGCAGGCGATATTCCTGATGACACATTATTCGGTGTATTGTCGATGTATGGAAATGAAGATCTTGCTCTGGTTATTAGCGAAGCGATAGATACAAGAGCAGCTACAGAGCGTCGATTGGCTTCACAAGAAGGCGAAGAAGAGTAGAATAACCATGTATACAAAGCTTTTGTTATTTCCTGAAAATTAAAGGAAATGACAGAAGCTTTTATTTATTTTTGCAAATTTGAAAATTTTAACTTGGCATATTACACTGAATATGATTTAATAATAACTATTACGATTTGAAAAAAATGTAGAAAATTGTAGAATGATATATAATAGTGTCATATAGGGGTTATACTAGTATATAATTGGAGGAGAAATAACATGATGAAAGCAACTGGTATTGTAAGAAAAGTAGACGAATTAGGACGGGTCGTTATTCCAATCGAATTGCGCCGTGTAATGAATATTGATGTAAAAGATGGTTTAGAGATTTTTGTCGATAGCGATCGTATTATTTTGAAAAAATATGAGCCTTCTTGCATTTTCACAGGCGATTCAGAAGACCTTATCTATTTTAAAGGTAAAATGATTAGCCGTAGTGCTATTGAAGAATTGATGGAAGCTTACCGTACTCAACGTTAAGATTCAATATTCACTGTAACACAGTCATAATAAATGATAAAAAACCTGAGGCGGTACACCAGCATAACGTTGGTTCGCCTCAGGTTTCTTTTTGATAGTTAGGATGAGATAGTGTAAGTCACTTGCATAATAGAATGTTCATTTGCTTGAACTTGCTGAGGTTCAGCAGGTTGAATCAGCTGAATATGTTCGATACCATCGGGCACAATAACAGGTGTGATTACAGAGAGATTAGAAGATTGGATCATAGCGATATCAAATTCAATCAACAATTGCCCTGCTTGAATAGAATCACCTGATTTTACATGTAAAGTAAATGCTTGTCCTTTCAAAGACACTGTATCCAATCCAATATGAATCAATAATTGTACACCACTAGCATGTTCAACAATAATAGCATGTTTACTTTTATCCATCACATGCGCCACCGTTCCATCGAAAGGCGCGTATAATTTACCTTCGTTCGGTTCAATCGCTATACCTTCACCCATATGCTTACCGGCAAAAGCAGGATCAGGCACATGTTCTAACGGAACCAGTGTTCCACTAATCGGAGCTATAATATTCAATACAGCGGTATCAGTCGGAACGTCACTAACTGCATTAGAACTAGCAGAAGCAGAAGTTGTATTATTGATAGCAGATGAGCTTGATTCAATAGAAGAAGTGGATGGTTCTGCATAATCAATAGAATCAACAACAACGGAATCTGTAGCGGTGATCACTACTTTATCTTTGTATCCGAACAACCATGTGAGTGTAAATGCGATCGCAATCGCTACTACGTTACATAAGATATACAGTGGAAGTTGACTGTTCAAGTAAAGCAAAGTTCCTGGAATAACAGTAATCGCCATTCCTGATCCTGCTAAATGGAACAAAGAAGCCATAAAACCACCAATACCGCCACCGATTAATCCCATAATAAATGGCTTCATATAACGTAAGTTAACTCCAAAAATAGCCGGTTCAGTAATCCCTAGAAAAGCAGATAAAGAAGAAGGAAGCGCTAATGCTTTGAGCTTATTGTCTTTAGTTTTGAGACCTACCGCTAGACATGCGCCACCTTGAGCGGCCATCGCACAGGTGATAATAGCATTAAACGGATTGACACCTGTTCGTTCTAACAATTGAATTTCTAAAAAGTTGAAAATATGATGAACACCAGTTACCACAATAATTTGATGCAAAGAACCGATCAATAGCCCTGCAATTCCATAAGGCATATCCAATACATAAATAGTCGCATTCAATACTACAGATTCCAGTGAGTGGAAAATAGGACCAATTGCAAATAGTCCAAGCGTAATCATAATTAATAACGTTAGAAATGGTGTTAAAATCAGATCAATCGCTTCAGGAATCCGCTTACGCAATGCTTTTTCTAACTTCGCTCCAATCAGACCAATAACAAATGCTGGCAATACAGAACCCTGATAACCGACAACAGGAATAAAGCCGAACAATGTTAACGGATGCGCAGATCCATCGGCGACAGAATAAGCATTAGGGAGCGCAGGATTTACTAACATCAGACCGAGTACAATCCCTAATACTGGACTTCCACCAAACACACGGAATGCAGACCATGCTACAAGCGCTGGTAAAAAAGCAAAGGCTGTATCGGTTAAAACTTGTGTAAATAATAGAAAGTTAGCTGAGATATGATCAGGTGTCATACCGAAAAGAGCCAGAATCTGAGGTTGTGTTAACAATCCTCGTAATCCCATAAATAAACCTGTAGCTACAAGAACAGGAATAATAGGAACAAATACATCACCAAATGTACGAATCGAGCGTTGAAAAAAGTTCCCTGCATTTTTACTTTGACTTTTGATATCGTCTTTGGAAGTACTTTCTACGCCTAAGTTTTCAACTTCTTCAAATATACGATTTACTGTACCGGTACCAAATATAATCTGGTACTGACCTGAATTGAAAAAAGCACCTTTTACTTTATCTATGTTTTCGGTACGTTCTTGATCGATAAGCTCTTTGTTATGTACCATAATTCGCAAGCGAGTAGCACAATGAGCAAATGAGGCGATATTGTCTTTACCTCCGACAGCTTCGATGACCTGTTGAGCAATTTTTTGATTTTCAGACATGATTATTGTTCCTCCTTAGCTAACAAATCCCATTGTGTAACATCAAAGCATGCGCTTCCATCTTCCGCAAATAATGATATCCCTGTGCTATCAGGTTGAGGGAAGATACGAGCTGTTAATACTTTACGACCATCATTAGCGAAAATTTCAATCGAAGATGTATCTACAAATAGATGCAGTGTTACTGTGCCTTCATTTAGAGATAAGCTACAACTTCGTGTTGTTCCATATTCAAGCGCTAGAGGTTGACCGGATAATGAGCGATCTAAAGTTAATTTTTCAAGTTCCGGTTGATAATACAGAACGGTTTTTTCATTGTTGCCTACGCGTAACTCTATGCCTATTCGGGTAGCTTGAATATCACTGATCTGAACAAGCATTTCATACTGTACGCCTTGCATAGAAGATAGCAGGTGGTATTGGTTATCCACTGTATGATTAACATGATAACGTTGTCCACGTAGCTGAGTAAGCTCTTGAACAGGACGTTGTCGTAGTTCCCCGTGTTCGATCGTCAATTCACGTGGCAATGTGAGACAGTGCGCCCATCCTTGATGATCTGTAGGATAATCAATCTCTGGCATACCTAGCCAACCAACTAACAATCTACGTCCATCCGGTGCAAGTGTCGTCTGTGGAGCATAGAAATCGAATCCATGATCTAACTCGTAAAAGTCTCCATGATCAAATTCGCATGTGTTGAGATCCAAAGGAGCACCAATCATATAACCAGACTGATAAATATTTTGAAATGAATCTGCAAACGGTTCTATTCCTTGCGGTGAAAATAACAATATTCCTTGTTGATTGAGTTCAAAGTAATCCGGACACTCCCACATATAACCGAATGAAGGTAGGGATGTCTGTAATTCTCCTTGAAATGTCCATGTCTGTAGATCAGGCGAACGATACATAACCGCACACCCGGTATGATTGACTCGTTGAGCGCCAATGACACAGTAGTAATATTCTCCATCTTGCCAGACTTTCGGATCACGAAAATGATCACTATATCCATCAGGTACATGCTCAATCACAGGGGGGAGCTTTGAGATATGACCCTGTGTGTTCATTACAGCCATACATTGAAATGGATAACGCTTCCAATCCTTGTTACGCGTATTACCTGTATACATCAGATATAACAGATTGTCTTTTTCTATAGCGCTTCCAGAATAAGCTCCATGAGAATCATATATAGTATCAGGAGCAATCCCGATTCCTTGATTACGCCAATGAACCAGATCAGTAGAAGAAGTGTGATACCAGTATTTGATACCATGTTGTGTTCCTAATGGAAACCATTGATAGAAAAGATGATATTCTCCGTTAAAAAAGCAAAATCCATTCGGATCATTGAGTAGTCCAGCTTCAGGTTGAATATGAAAAGTCTGACGCCACGGGCTTTGATCGGCTAATACCTTCAGTGCTTCCCATTCTCCAACATCAGCTTGATCTAAGGTGCGATACAACTGTGTTCGACTCATTTTCATAAATTATTCTCCATCGCTATTGATATATTCTTTTTGCGGAACCGGTTCCAATTTGAATTAAAAAAATACACCGGAACCGGTTCCAATGTATTATAAGTCGGTATTTAACGATTGTCAACGCTTTCTCGGACAATAAGTTCGCAAGTTGAAATCGTTGTTTTTTGAACAGAATCTCCATGAATCATCTGAATAAGGTTGGTAGCGGCTAACTGTCCGGCTTCTTTGTAGTGAAATTTGACTGTTGTCAAAGCAGGATGCATAATCTCTGTAATATCATAGTCACCGAACCCTGTGATCGATAAAGTAGTCGGAATATCAATCTGTCTGGAGAGGGCTGCTTTGAATACACCGATCGCTATATTATCAGTAGCAGCGACAACAATAGAAGGGTTCCATTGATCTAGCAGATGATTAGCAGCGATGACTGCTTGATCCATTCGAAAGCCTGATTCATAATAACGGATATCATAATCAGTTGTGTGTTCAAAAGCTTGCTGGAATCCTAGTTTACGCTGGATACCTACTGCATCATCTTGTTCAGTCACCCCTAGATAAGCGATCTGGCGATGCCCTTTAGATAATACATATTTGCCTAACATATAACCAGCCTGACGATCATCATGAATAACACTATGTAACAGCGCATCATCTTGACCAATAAGTACAACAGGGATATTGCATTTCGCAATAGCCTGGCGATGTTCATCTGTAATTTTGGTTGCCATAAACAGCAATCCCGAAATCTTTTGACGGGAAAATTCATAGATCGCTTCGATCTCACGAGCTGTTTCTTGATTAGCATTAGCAAGTAACATCTGGTACTGTTCTTGGCGCAAAGTATCATCAATACCTATTAACATTTGAGATACAGCAAAGGAATCTAGTCGCGGTACAATAATCCCGATAATACTTGTTTTTTTGGCTTTTAAGCTGCGAGCAAATGTATTAGGGACATAGTTATATTGTTTAATAATGCGTTCGATTTTTTCTCTTGTTTCGTCACTGACCGAGCCGCCATTCAGATAGCGTGATACTGTACTTTTGGCAACACCGGCAGCTTGAGCAATATCGATAATCGTTTTCATAGCTGTAAGCTCCTTATAAAGATCCAAAATATTGAAATAGTTCATAAAAACATGATAGAACAAATGCTGGACTGATTTATCAAGCAATGAAATGATCTATCAAGTGATGAAATAATCTACAATGTGTATTCTGTTTATTATACATGAAAAAAGAGAGGTTCTTTAGATCAAAGAATCTCTCTACCTATAGATGATTCGTCCGTAAAATCTTGGCGTAACTGCTACCTATTTAAGTGATATGTTCACGCTTTGAGATCCGAAATTCTTTGGGTGACATGCCAAAGCGAGAACGGAATACCCGGTGGAAGTACGTATAATTTGCAAACCCGGAAGATTCAGCAACTTCTTCCAGTGGCATTGGACTAAATACGATTCGCTCTTGTGCCATATTCAGCCGAACATCAAGTGCATATTGCATAATCGTTGTATCAAATGCTTCTTTGAACAAGTGGACAGCCCGCGAAACACTAATTCCTACATACATCGCTACATCATCTAATTTGAACGCAGTAGACGCATTTTCCTCAATATAATTTTTGATTTGATACGCTAAATAGGTTTTTGGACCACTGCTAGGCTGTTCGGATAAATAACGATCGATCGATAAGCACAGAATTTTCATATAATAAGACAAAATCTCAGGATAAGGATCATCGATCCGTCTTTTTTCCATCGAAATCTGACGTAATAAATCAACGATATTATCACTAAGCGGAATTTTTATTTTAGCAGGTCGCTCTGTACGCTTCCACCATTTGTCTGCCCATTCACCACCGAAAAAGATATGATAGTCGCCGCTTTCTACCATAGGTAAGCCTGCCGCATTAGGCGTATAATCAATTTTTAGCTCATACGGTTCATCAGGTGCATACAGATGTAGATCACCTACTTCGACTTCATCCATACCTCCTTTGTAACGGAGCAAACAGTTTCCTTCGGTTTGAAAACGGAATAAGTAACTTTTGACACCTTCAGGCTCATTCATATAAAAAGGTTTTCGATGAAACGAATAACCTGCGGTGTAAACTTTACAAATTTCTCCACTTAATTCCATTAAAAATCCTCTTTTCAGCAACAAATTTAAAATTTGACCAAATAGTTCATGTTTTAATCATATTATTCATTTTAATTGAAACCAAATAGTAATACTATTGTAACGAGCTTATAAAACATCAAGATTACATCATCAACAAAAAAGGACAATGGTATGTATAAGTCCATCATACATAAAGGGTTTATCATAGCATTGCTAGATTGTCGTTATGCAGGGCAATCCTAGATATACTTATCACCAGAGGAAAAGCTTTTCTGCACCTAGAAAAACAGATGCCCAAAGGAGGATCACCTGTGGAACGAATGAAAGCTGGCTTAATCGGATGCGGTAACATCAGTGAGATCTATTTAGAAAATTTACAATCAAGTCCAGTTGTTGAAGTGGTAGCATGCGCAGATATGGTGATTGAGAAGGCTCAAGCAAGAGCTTCACAATTTAACATTGCAAACGCATTCACCCCGGAGGAATTATTTCAACAGGAAGATATTGAATTAATTATCAACCTGACGATTCCTGCGGCACATGCTTCAGTCAATCTGGCGGCACTAGCAGCAGGCAAACATGTCTATGCTGAAAAGCCATTTGCAGTATCGCTAGAAGATGGTCAACGTACCCTGTTACGAGCCAAAGAAGTAGGTCGCCGCGTAGGCAGTGCACCGGATACATTTCTCGGCTCAGGCATAGAAACAGCGCGCAAAGCGATCGACGATGGATTGATCGGTCGACCGATTGCAGCTTCTGCTTTTATGATGAGTGGTGGACCTGAATCCTGGCATCCTGATCCTGAATTTTTCTATGCGCCAGGTGGGGGACCAATGTTCGATATGGGACCTTACTATTTGACAGCATTAACAAGCTTGCTAGGATCGATGACTAGAATTAGCTCATCAGCCGGTATACAGATTCCTGATCGTCATGTTCATAGCGGTCCCAAAGAAGGTACGCCATTACGTGTACAGACACCTACACATCTGGCAGGAACGATCGATTTCGAAAACAGTGCAATCGTTACCATGATCACCAGTTTTGATATTAAAGGAGGCTCTCAACTGCCTCGGATGGAAATCTACGGTACAGAAGGTACATTAGATATTCCAGATCCTAACTTTTTTGATGGTGATGTTCGCTTGAGACGTGCAGGTTCAGAAGAGTTTGAGATTGTGCCTCCTGTATTTGAAGGAACTCGTAATGAACGTGGTAAAGGTCTGAACGAAATGGTAACAGCGATTCGCAACAATCAGCCTCACCGCGCAAGTGGTGAACTAGCATACCATGTACTTGAAGCGATGCATGCATTCCAACGCTCTTCATTAGAAGGCAAGCATGTGATTATCAAAAGTCGTGCAGGGTACAGACAAGGTAACAGCTATTAAATATCATCATCCTATACAACTATCATAAATTGTGGGAGTGAATGGAGCAATGGTTAAAGTTGGACTGCAATTATACACAGTACGAGACGATTTAGAAAAAGATTTTGAAGGTACAATTTCTAAAGTTGCATCGCTCGGATATCAAGGTGTTGAATTTGCCGGATTTTACGGACGTACTGCTAGTCAAATTAACGAATTACTCAAAAAACACAACCTTGAAGTTGTGGGTTCTCATACCCAATATACAGAATTATTACAAGATGCACAGTCTTTAATCGATTATAACAAAGAAATTGGCAATCGTTATATTATTGTACCATTCTTGTCTGAAGAGCACCGTAGTAACTGGCCAGAAGTTTTTGCTAATCTACGTAAGCTTGGAGAACTGTGCAATCAAAACGATGTAGTGTTGTTATATCACAACCATGAATTTGAATTTACTGAAAAATTAGGGGAACATACTGTATTTGATGCAATGTATACTGAAGTGCCTGCATCACTATTGCAAGTTGAATTAGATAGTTGCTGGGTACAGTATGGTGGATATGATCCTATTGAATATATTCAAAAATACGCTGGACGCTTACCGATTGTTCACTGGAAAGATTTCAAACGCACGGATAAAGGTGCACAGACGGTTGAACTTGGTGAAGGTGAAGTGCCTGTTGCAGCGATAGCCGATGCTACTGAAAAAGCAGGAGCAGAGTGGTTAGTCGTAGAGCAAGATTCATGCCTACAACCGCCTTTGCAAAGTATCGAGCAAAGCATCAACTGGGTAAAATCATACGGTGCTAAAGGTGGAAAAGTAAGCGTGTAATCTAACTCTTACTGTTCAATCCTAATAATTGTACTAAAATGGATATAAATCGCAATTTAGGTGAACTTTATGACATGTTTCGACGTATTATTTAATAATAGAGCATTTACACTATTCTCAACTGTCTGATAGGACAAATACAGAACTCACCGTTCGCTCTATTGATTAGATTCAAGTGATAAGTTCACCAGATTGCATTCATAAAATTAACGAATGAAGCTGGAGGATGGACAAATGAAATTAGGCGTATTTATGGTATTGCTCAACAATATGAGCTTTGAAGAAGCATTGGATTATGTAGCTGAAAAAGGCGTTAAAATGGTAGAGCTTGGTTCTGGCGGTAATCCAGGTAATGTTCACTGTAAGCCTGACGAATTACTTGCAGATGAAGGTAAGCTTAGAGCATTCAAGCAAGCGATCGATTCTCGTGGTTTAACGATTAGTGCATTAAGCTGTCATGGTAACCCTTTGCATCCGCAAAAAGCGATTGCCAAAGAATCCCATGAAGACTTTATCAAATCCGTTCAACTGGCACAGAAGTTAGATGTAGCGGTTGTAAATACATTCTCCGGTTGTCCGGGTGATAGTGATGATGCGAAATACCCGAACTGGCCTGTAGCACCGTGGCCGAATGATTTCCAGGATCTTATGAAATGGCAATGGGAAGAAAAAGTCATTCCATACTGGACAGAGAATGGTAAATTCGCTGCTGATCATAATGTAAAAGTTGGTTTGGAACTGCATGGTGGTTTCTCTGTGCATACTCCAGGTACACTATTACGCTTGCGTGAAGCTGCTGGTGAAGTGATCGGAGCGAACCTTGATCCGAGTCATATGTGGTGGCAAGGTATTGATCCGGTACAAGCGATTAAAATTTTAGGAAAAAATAATGCAATTCATCACTTTCATGCTAAAGATACGCTGGTAGATACCGATAATGTTAATATGCACGGCGTAACAGATATGCAAGACTACACCAAAATGCAAGATCGTGCATGGCAGTTCCGTACAGTAGGCTTTGGTCATGATAACAAAACATGGGCTGATATTATCAGCACGTTACGTCTAGTTGGATACGATTATGTTGTAAGTATAGAGCACGAAGATGGTCTAATGTCAGTAAATGAAGGTTTCACAAAAGCTGTCCATAACTTGAAGCAGGTTTTGATTGAGGAAGAACTTGGTGAGATGTGGTGGGTCTAATATAGAGGAGGAAGTTTTTTATGATTAATGTAACGGTCTGGAATGAGTTTGTACATGAGAAAATCCGTGATGATGTCAAAGCAGTATATCCTGATGGGATTCATACTGTTCTGGCGGATGGGCTATCGAAGGAAGGCTTTGCCTGCCGTACAGCTACACTCGATCAGCCGGAACATGGTTTGACAGAGTCTGTGTTGAATTCTACCGATGTGATGTTATGGTGGGGACATACAGCTCACGAATTAGTAGATGATGATATTGCAGAAGCGGTAGCAAGAAGAGTCAATGAAGGTATGGGATTAATCGTTCTTCATTCAGGGCATTTCTCCAAACCATTTAAACAATTAATGGGAACCAGTTGTGATCTAAAATGGCGTGTAGCCGATGAGCAAGAAATTCTATGGTGTGTGAATCCTACGCATCCTATCGCTCAAGGTGTTAACCCTTCAATCACATTGGATAAAGAAGAAATGTATGGTGAATTTTTCGATATTCCTGCTCCTGATGAATTGGTATACTTGAGCAACTTTGAAGGCGGAGAAGTATTCCGTAGCGGTTGTACGTATCGTCGTGGACATGGTAAAGTCTTTTACTTCCGTCCAGGTCATGAGACGTATCCAACGTATTACAATCAGGATATTATGCACATTATCTCTAACGCTGTACGCTGGGCGTATCCTGCAATAAATACACGTCCTGAATTCGGTCGCACAGAACCTACACGTGCACTTGGTAGTAAAGTAATGGCGTAACAGCTATACCAAACAAACTGAGTTCCAGACAGTATTAATCATAGAAAATAAATCTTTCAAAAGTGCGCGTGTATGGTTAATAGCCTACAGGCGTACTTTTTTTGGGATTTTATCCAGCAAGATCGCTATTATACACTGATGAAAGCACTCTACCATGTAGATTAGTGATAGAAAGGAGTGCATAGATGTCTAAAGCACAAAGAGAATCACAGATTGGCAATGTTCCGTTATCGCCAACACGAATTAGCGAATGTTTGGAGCGAGTAGCCGGACATCGGTTAGAAGGATTTTTAGGTGGTTATGGTAAATTTCCGGGTGGATTAATGATGGTAGGAGAAGCACCGGGAGCGAATGAGATTGAAAAAGGGATTCCTTTTTGTGGACAAGCAGGTAAAGTGTTAGACGGTTACTTTGATGCTTTGAATATTACAAGAAATGATCTATATATTACAAGTGCTGTACGTAGTCGTCCATATAAAGACAAAATGATTCAAGGTAAACATACAGCCGAACGATCAAGCCGATCGAATCGTACGCCGACTTCGTATGAAGTATTTGCGTTTGCACCTATTTTGGATACTGAGATTGAAACGGTACAACCGCAAATTATTATTACGCTTGGCAATATTGCTTTGCAACGATTACTAGGCAAAGGATACCAAGTCTCTCAGGTTCATGGTCAAGCACGGCGCAGTCATATTCAGCAAGTCGATGCCGATCATATGGATCAGGGATATCATTGGTCAGAACAGGAATACTGGATTTTTCCTATGTATCATCCTGCGGCAGTATTGTATAATAGATCATTGACAACTATTATTGCAGAAGATCTGGTCATTTTGCGAGAATTGATCGATTTAACGCTACAATCATAATATAATGTTGAAAGATTGAGCTTTAATCTGTAATTATGTAATGTTTTCGTTCTCTTTTCAGGTAAAATATGCTAAAATATATGTACTAACTAATCGTAAGTTAACATCGTAATATGATGAAATACGAGCTTATGACTATCCGATCCCGTGTTTCGGAACAATTGAAGAGGTGAGAGAACATGGAGCAACACCAGTTGGGATTATGTCCCCGTTTTGAGACCGCGTTTTCATTTTTAGGAAAAAGATGGAATGGTCTAATTATTCAATCATTAATGAGTGGTCCTAAACGTTTTAAAGATATTTCTAATCTGATTCCGATGATGAGCGACAAAATGCTATCTGAACGAATGAAAGATCTAGAAAGCAGTGGAATTCTGATTCGTCAGGTATATCCAGAGACTCCTGTTCGAATCGAATATGAGTTAACAGACAAAGGTCGTGCACTTAAGCCGGTTATGGAGCAGATTCAGAACTGGGCAGAGCATTGGGTAGAATAGTACGCTATGAATGAATCAAAAAAAGCTTTCCGCTATGAGTAACACACGGAAAGCTTTTTTGGTATCTTTAGTTGTCTAAACAGGTAAGTGTATAGAAGATACTGAATATTCATTAGATTCTGCATATTTCTTTAGGGCATAATTCACAGTGACATACTTCTTGTAAAGCTTCAAGGTCATGGATAATGATCATACCGTGTTCATATTCGATACTTTCTTTTTTACGTAGATCGCTAAGCATCCGGTTTACACTTTCACGAGTAGCACCAATCATATTCGATAAGTCTGTATGCGTGATTTTTTTGTTAATCAAAATAGAACCTTTATCATTGTAATCTTCACCATACGTATTGCTTAAACGAATCAATGTAGAGCAGAGTGCACCTGGTTTACCATATAACATCAAGTCACGCACTTTAGTCTGAGTCAGACGGTGATGCGTTCCCATCCATTTCATAAAGTCGATTGCAAAGTCGCAATACTGACAGATCATTAATTCTAATTCTTTATGTTCGATCACAGCAACTTCTGTATCTTCTATTGCTTCTGCTGTAAATCCAAGGCGTGTACCAGAGAATGGGTCAGCTTGACCGATCATATCTCCTGCTTGATACATATATAGAATCAATTCTTTACCTTCATCGGTTGATTTCGTTAATTTAACGCGTCCACTTTTAAGGAAATATAATTTATCGGATAAATCGCCTTCCCAGAATAAATGAGATCCTGCTGCGATACTACGTTCTGTAGAATGGTTAAGTAATCGTTCCTGATTAATTTCCGAAAAGCATGCTGTATTATGACGTGGTTGAGTTTCTTCTAAAGACTTGTTCATTATTATTCGCCCCTTTATTTCAATTATACGTGAAATTAATCATAATGCATAACATTTTAGGAAAAAAATTGGAAATTAAATGATTAGTTAAATTCTACATTATATAGTAACAATAATGACTTACAAATGAAGAAAAGCTTCTTCATACTTTGTGATTAATTTCACTATTATCATACATCTTTTTATATTAAAATGCAAAAGGAAAAAATGAAATAGAATAAATTTAAAAAATAAAAATTGATTGTGAAAAATATCACATTATGATTTATGTCTCTATGCTATGATCAGTGCGTAGACAAAAGCAATACACATTCTGAGGAGGATGAGAGAAATGGCTGTAAAAAATGATGCTAGTCGCAACGTGGAATTGAGTGCACAGGAAGAAATTCAAAAATTAATTGATAAAGCTAACAAAGCGCACGCTGCATTTATGAATATGAATCAAGAACAAATTGATAACATCGTACAAGCAATGGCGTTAGCTGGTCTGGATCAACATATGTATCTTGCTAAACTGGCTGTTGAAGAAACAGGTAGAGGTGTATATGAAGATAAAATTATCAAAAACATGTTTGCTACTGAATATATATACCACAGCATCAAAAATGATAAAACAGTCGGTGTTATTGAAGACAATGATTATGAAAGCTTCCAAAAAATCGCTGAACCTGTCGGAATCATCATGGGGATTACACCTGTAACGAATCCAACATCAACAACGATGTTCAAATCATTAATTTCAATTAAAACACGTAACCCTATCATTTTCGGCTTCCATCCATCTGCACAGAATTGTAGTAAAGAAGCAGCTCGCATTTTGCTTGAAGCGGCTGTAAAACATGGTGCACCTGCAGATTGTATCCAGTGGATTGATGCTCCTTCAATGGACAAAACAAACGCTTTGATGAACCATCCTGATGTAGCCATGATCTTAGCTACTGGTGGTGGCGCAATGGTTAAAGCAGCATATAGCTGTGGTAAACCTGCACTTGGCGTAGGTCCTGGTAACGTTCCTGCTTTTATCGAGAAAAGTGCTGATCTACAACAAGCTGTTAATGACTTAATTCTTTCCAAATCGTTTGATAATGGTATGATCTGTGCTTCTGAACAGGCTGTAGTTATTGAAGAACCTGTCTATGAAAAAGTGAAAAAATTAATGATCGATAACGGTTGCTACTTTGTAACAAAAGAAGAAGCAGGCAAATTAACAAACGGTGCAATGAATACAGATAAATGTGCAGTGAATCCTTCTATTGTAGGACAATCTGCTGTAAAAATTGCTGAACTTTGTGGAATTACTGTTCCAGCAGACACCAAAATATTGGTTGCTGAACTGGAAGGTGTCGGTACTAAATTCCCATTATCTGCTGAAAAATTAAGCCCTGTGTTGGCTTGCTATAGAGTTAAAAATGCGGATCAAGGGATTGAACGTGCTGCACAAATCGTAGAATTTGGCGGTATGGGTCACTCTTCAGCTATCCATTCTAATAATGATGAAGTTATTCAAAAATTCGCTAACCGTCTACAAACTGGACGTATTATCGTGAACTCTCCTTCTACACACGGAGCTATCGGTGACCTTTACAATACTAACTTACCATCTCTAACACTAGGCTGTGGATCTTATGGTCGTAACTCTACTTCTTCTAATGTAAGTGCAGTGAATCTGATTAATGTGAAAAGGGTGGCTCGTCGTACTGTGAATATGCAATGGTTCAAAATACCTTCTAAAGTTTATTTTGAAAAAGGTGCAACTCAATACCTTGCTAAAATGCCTGATATTAGCCGTGTTGTGATCGTAACAGATGCGATGATGGTACAACTTGGTTATGTAGAAAAAGTACAACATTACTTGCGTCAACGTCAGACTCCAGTGGTTGTTGAAGTATTCTCTGATGTAGAACCAGATCCATCTACAGCTACAGTTGAACGTGGTCGTCAAATGATGGAACGTTTCCAACCTGACTGCATTATCGCTCTTGGTGGTGGATCACCTATGGATGCTGCTAAAGGCATGTGGATGTTCTACGAATACCCTGATACTGAATTTGATAACTTAAAACAAAAATTCATGGATATCCGCAAACGGATTTACAAATACCCACATTTGGGACAAAAAGCACAATTCGTAGCTATTCCTACAACTTCGGGTACAGGTTCTGAAGTAACATCGTTCGCGGTTATTACAGATAAAGAAAAAGGCAACACTAAATATCCTTTGGCTGATTATGAGTTAACACCAGACGTAGCGATTATCGATCCTGAATTTGTATACTCTTTACCTCGCGTAGCTGTAGCTGATACAGGTATGGACGTATTGACTCATGCGATTGAAGCTTATGTATCTGTAATGGCAAGTGACTTTACCGATGGACTAGCAATCAAAGCGATTCAATTGGTATTCCAATATCTAGAACAGTCTGCTCTAACAGGCGACAAACTGGCTCGTGAAAAAATGCATAATGCTTCTACGATTGCAGGTATGGCATTTGCGAATGCATTCTTAGGTATTAACCATAGCTTGGCACACAAATGGGGTGGACAATACCATACAGCACATGGTCGTACCAATGCGATCTTGTTGCCACACGTTATCCGCTACAATGCAAAAAAACCAACTAAATTCGCATCGTTCCCTAAATATTCTCACTTTATCGCTCACGAACGTTATGCTGAAATTGCACGCATCCTAGGATTGCCAGCACGTACAACTGAAGAGGGCGTAAACAGCTTGATCAATGCTATTCGTGACTTGAACCGTAAATTAGGTATTCCAGAAACATTTGAAGCTTTGGGCTTTGATGCAAAAGACTTTGAATCTCGTGTCGATTACCTTGCTGACCGTGCATTTGAAGATCAATGTACAACAGCGAATCCTAAATTACCTTTAGTGACTGAACTAGCTGATGTATACCGCAACGCATTCTACGGTAGATTTGAATAAGTATACTTTTGAAATAGTAATCATGTAGATTGAAAAAAGGATCACTCCACAAATGCTTTTATAGCAGAGTCGTTGGAGATGATCCTTTTTTTCTTCTTATTTAAATGGTATCTCTAAAAATAGACTCTCAAGATACGCTATTGAAAATAAAAAATAAAGCAAATATGGAAATTCATCTCATACAAAAGAACGATCTCCTAGTTTGCGATATGAGCAGAACTAATGAGAGTCGTTCTTTTATTCGTAGAGAGGAGTGATGCAATGTCCAACATTATTCTATAGTGCGTAGATAGAATAATACAGAAATAGTGTGATATATTTCGTTGTTAGAAGTCGTATATTCCGGTATTATGCTACAGTTATTTGTTGCAAAATCTTATGTATATTTTTGTATTAGTAGATTGATGTTACTGTGTTTACAGCATAATTAGTTGCTCGCTTATGCTGTAAAAGGATTTCTGAATATCTGTAATAGTTATTTTTGAAAACTGTTATAGATACAGAATGTGATAAAAATCATAATAAAAATGCGATTTTGTGATAAATGTCACATACTCTGCTTATGAATTACATCATAATAAAGACATAGCCGGAGGGAGAAAATAACAGCTTCCGGTATCGTACAGGCGAGACAAGCATTAGCTTAAACGCTTTTGTGATTTTATTCACAATAATGGAGGGATTATCAATGTCAGTTATCGAAAGAAATGTACAGGATAATTTAAAAAAAGATGCATGGCGCAATTTCAAATCAGGTAAATGGGCAAAACATGTAGATACTCGTGATTTTATTGAGCAAAACATTAGCGCATATCAAGGAAACGAAACATTCCTAGCTGGCCCTACTTCAAATACAAAAGACTTGTGGGATATTATTTCTAAACTATCTAAAGAAGAGATCGAACGTGGCGGAGTATGGGATGTAGATGCTGCAACACCTTCTACTATCACTTCACATGGTCCTGGATACTTGGACAAAGACAAAGAACAAATCGTCGGTGTTCAAACAGATGCTCCTTTCCGTCGTTCGCTTCAACCGTTCGGTGGTATCAAAATGATGATCGATGCTTGTAAAGCGTATGGCTTTGAAGTACCAGAACAAATCATTGATATCTTCACTAATATTCGTAAAACGCATAACCAGGGTGTATTTGATGCTTATACTTCCGATATGAGAGCAGCACGTAAAGCAGGTATCATTACAGGTTTGCCAGATGCTTACGGTCGTGGACGTATTATCGGTGACTATCGCCGCGTAGCATTGTACGGTGTAGACTTCTTGATCAACGAAAGAAAACAAGATTTGAATGACATGGAAGTTGATGTAATTGATGAAGAAGTTATTCGTCTTCGTGAAGAAGTATCTGAACAAATTCGTGCTCTAGGCGAATTGAAAAAAATGGCTGAAATGCATGGCTTCGATATTTCCAAACCTGCACAAACAGCTAAAGAAGCGTTCCAATGGGTATACTTCGGTTACCTTGCAGCAATCAAAGAACAAAATGGTGCAGCGATGTCTCTAGGACGTGTATCTTCTTTCCTTGATATCTATATCGAACGTGATGTAAAAGAAGGCACATTAACAGAACAACAAGCTCAAGAATTGGTAGACCATTTTGTAATGAAATTGCGTATCGTTAAATTCTTGCGTACTCCAGACTACAACGAATTGTTCAGTGGTGACCCTACTTGGGTTACAGAATCTATCGGTGGTATGGCTGTAGACGGCAAAACATTAGTAACTAAAAACAGCTTCCGTTTCTTGCATACATTATACAACTTGGGACCTGCACCAGAACCTAACTTGACTGTATTGTGGTCAGAACAATTGCCAGAAGCTTTCAAAAAATTCTGTGCTAAAGTTTCAATCGAAACAAGTTCTATCCAATACGAAAACGATGATCTTATGCGTCCGATCTATGGCGATGATTACGGTATTGCTTGCTGTGTATCCGCTATGCGTATCGGTAAACAAATGCAGTTCTTCGGTGCTCGTGCTAACCTTGCCAAAGCATTATTATATGCAATCAACGGTGGACGTGACGAGAAATCAGGCGTTCAAGTAGGACCTGAATATCCTGCAATTACTTCTGAAGTGCTTGAATATGACGAAGTCATGAAACGCTTCAAAGCAATGATGGAATGGTTAGGCAAATTGTACATGAACACATTGAACGTTATCCATTACATGCATGACAAATATAGCTACGAACGTATCGAAATGGCATTACATGATCGTGATATCTTACGTACAATGGCTTGTGGTATTGCTGGTCTATCTGTAGCAGCTGACTCATTGAGTGCTATCAAATATGCAAAAGTAACACCTATCCGTGACGAACGTGGTATTGCTGTAGACTTCAAAATTGAAGGCGAATATCCTTGCTACGGTAATAACGATGATAAAGTCGATCAAATTGCTGTTGAATTGGTAGAAACATTTATGGGTATGATTCGCAAAAACAAAGCATACCGTGGTGCAACACCAACACAATCAGTACTAACAATCACTTCTAACGTAGTGTACGGTAAAAAAACAGGTACAACACCAGATGGACGTAAAGCTGGCGAACCATTCGCACCAGGTGCTAACCCTATGCACGGAAGAGATACAAAAGGTGCACTTGCTTCTCTAAGTTCTGTTGCTAAATTACCATACGAAGATAGCTTAGATGGTATTTCTAACACATTCTCTATCGTACCAAAAGCATTAGGTAAAGAAGAAGAAATCCGTAAATCAAACCTTGTATCTATGCTAGACGGATACTTTGGTAGCAACGCTCATCACTTGAACGTGAACGTGTTTGCTCGTGAACAACTACTAGACGCTATGGAACACCCAGAAAACTACCCACAATTAACAATCCGTGTATCTGGATATGCTGTTAACTTTGTGAAATTGACTCGTGAACAACAAATGGATGTCATCAACCGCACATTCCACGGATCAATGTAATACAAATTTTTTAAAATAATAAAGCAATAAAACTAACCAAAGTAATCAAAGCTTTTAACTGCTAACCAACAATGAATGATATAAGTTATATCTGAAAATGTAACTCCATCTGCTGAGTGAAGGCTATAGAATTATTTTGAAGAAGCGAAGCGTTCGCCTTTAAGATTCGGATATCGACTGCGAAAGCAGTTCATTCCAGATATCCGATCTTAACAGCGATCGTAAAAATAATCTATTGACGTAACGGAGCATACTAGAGCGATACATTTTCACATAACTTATATACATCAACTCAGACGAAAGGGGTGATTGATCATGGTAAAAGGCCGTGTTCACTCGCTAGAAACGTTCGGTACCGTCGATGGCCCGGGCATACGATTTGTACTATTTATGCAGGGTTGTCTGATGAAATGCCAATACTGTCATAACCCTGATACATGGAACTTGGACGGAGGTAAAGTGATGGAGCTAGAAGAAGTGCTAGCTGAAATCGAACCTTACTTGAGTTACTACCGTTCTTCTGGTGGAGGATTGACTGTATCCGGCGGCGAACCAACGTTACAAGCTCCTTTTGTTAGAGAATTGTTCAAAGCAGTCAAAGAACGTTGGAATCTCAGTACAACACTCGATAGTAATGGATTCAACGAACCTGGTAAAATCCATGAACTGCTTGAAGTCACAGACCTAGTCATGCTAGATATTAAGCATATTAACAATGAAAAGCACAAAAAATTGACTGGTGTATCGAATGAACGCACTCTACACACTGCACAATGGCTGTCTGACAATGGACGCAAAATGTGGATACGCCATGTATTTGTACCGGGAATTAATGATGCTGAAGAAGATTTGATCGCTTTAGGCGAATTTATCGGTACATTAAAAGGAGTAGAGAAGTTCGAAATTTTACCTTATCATCAGATGGGCATCTACAAATGGGAAGCGCTGGGACGCATCTATCCGCTGGATGGGGTTCCTTCGCCAACCGAAGCTGAAGTAGATCGTGCGTATCGTCTGATCGAACAAGGTCGTCGTCAAGTCTCTTGTGTCTAATCCTCCTCTTTATGAAAATAGATAGAATAACAACCATAGTCAGTAAAAAGGGTATACGAACGTGAAACCAGAAGTCCTTTCCAGTGTAATCAGGGAAAGGGCTTTTTGGTATGTCTTTTTGGTATGTATAGGTATGTCATATATTTCGCTAGCTATACAGTATCCTTACTTAAAAAAATTCCCCAAAACCCAAACTTTATCCGCTTGTTGCCTTAGATATAGTTATCTATACTTAAATAAGGATCTAGCTAGTCATTTCATGCTCGGATAAAGACATTTTTTCAAAATAGGCTCAAGCTTAAGGGGGATACATATGAACACTATTCAATTATCAGACCTGACCTTAGACCAGAAAATCGGACAATTATTTGTATGCGGATTTCATACAAATGTACCGAATGAACATATTACTGAATTGATAGAGAAATATCATGTAGGTGGAGTGATTTATTTTCGCCGTAATATAGGAAAAGCTCGTCAGATTACAGACCTTTCAGCAGGATTGCAACAGATTGCTCACAGGCAAGGCTTACCTCCATTATTGATAGCAATCGATCAAGAAGGAGGAATGGTCAGCCGAATTGACCAAGACGAGATGAGCCTGATTCCAGGCAATATGACATTAGGAGCTGTAAATGATGTAAGTCTGACTTCTGCGGCTTCAGCGATAAGTGCACGCGAACTACGCACACTTGGAATTAATGTTAATTTTGCCCCATGTGTAGATGTAAATAATAACCCGCGTAATCCGGTTATTGGTGTACGTTCCTATTCAGAGAAACCAGAAGTGGTAGCGACTCATGGAGCAGCTGCCATTCAAGCGATTCAACAAGAACAGGTAGCCGCTACAGCCAAGCATTTTCCCGGGCATGGAGATACAGAAGTCGATTCTCATTACGGCTTGGCTTCGGTGCCTCATGACAAGGCTCGTTTGGAACAGATAGAATTACTTCCTTTCCGAGCGGCTATACAAGCAGGGGTAGATATGATTATGTCTGCACATGTGATTTTTCCAGCGTTTGAACCAGAGTCAATTCCAGCAACTTTATCACGTAAAGTATTGACTGATCTGCTTCGGACTGAAATGGGTTTTGACGGATTAATCGTAACCGATTGTCTGGAAATGCATGCGATTGCGAAGCATTTTCCGATTCCACAGGCAACAGTGATGGCGGCGCAAGCAGGAGCCGATCTATTACTGGTTAGTCATACACTAGAGCATCAGATCGCTGCGATTGAAGCAATCAAAGAAGCTGTTCAACAAGGTCATCTATCTGAAGTACAAATTGATGCTTCGGTAGAACGTATACTTGCGCTCAAAGCCAAACATCAAATGAACGCAGAACCTTACCCGATAGAAGAGTGGACAGAGCGTTTAGAGCCGTCAACGATCGAACCGATTTTACGTGATATTGCAGAACGAAGTATTACACTTGTCAAAGATGAAGGGCAATTGCCTTTACAAAAAAACGATCAGGTATTAGTGATCTGGCCACAGGTAACACGTCTAACAGAAGTCGATGAACCAACAGGGCATGATATCAGCTTTGCTCAAGCGCTTCGTAGTTATGGCATTAATGCTACGCAGATTATTATCGATTCTAGACCAGAACCAGAAGAGATTCAGCACGTGTTAGAGCAAGCCGTTCATTATCCTAAAGTGATTTTTGCTGCGTATACATCATCAGGACTGTTACCTCTTGGACAGGCAGAACTAGCTCGTCAGTTATCTTTGCTACCAGATACAGCATTGATCGTAGCTTCTGTACGTAATCCTTATGATATAAATGATCTACCTGAGATCAAGACGTATATATGTAGTTATGAAAATCGAAAGTATGCTGTAGAAGCATTAGCCGCTGTAATCGCAGGAGTGAAGTCGGCACTTGGCAAGTTACCCGTTAGCTTAAACGATCAATATCAGATTCAATTATAGAACGTGATATCGTTTATTTTGTGCCTAGGATATGGTTCTATCTATAGCTGATAGGTAATATCTATCGCTAAAATAGGTTATTGGATTTATTTGTGGTAAAGTATAACTAATGACGTTTTCTGAGCACATCATGTAGTCAAAAACAGTCTATTCATCGCTGATGGATAAGGCTGTTTTTTATGTGATTTTTCGTTGTAATAGATGTGGCTGAAGTGTGAACAGATACGCATGTTGTAAGGTTTCTTCAACAACAGAGAAACTTTTTAACGTTTGGTGCGTCTTATTAATGTGCCAATTCGGGGGAAAGACCAATGTTTTTAGATGTACAAGACAGTAAATTGCTATGAGAAGGAGCCTAATAATGAAATTCAAGAAGACGTTACTAATTGCATTACTCGCTGTAGCTCAGACTGTTGCGACTGTTCCAGGAGCACAAGTTCACGCTGCTGAAGGCGATGTGGATAGCAGTATCGTACAAGATGTATACAATGATACTCAAGGTGCTGTAGGAGACGATACTACAGTAACTGATCCTAATGCAGTTACAGATCCTAACGCAGTGACTGATCCGACGACAGATCCTGCTGGTACAGTACCCACTGTTCCGACAACACCACCTACTACAGTTACACCTCCAGTAACTACACCGACAACACCTACTGTGGTGACTGATGTGTATTCTGCTGGACCTAACAAAGTGATTTTTATGATGAACTCTAACCAGATTTATCAAGATGGTAAATTATACTTTTCAGATCAACCTATGGCTGTGAAAAGTGGAGTATCTTACGTATCGGTTCGCGCACTTGTGACCCGTGTCGGTCTGAAGCTTACATACGATGCTAAGACCAAAGAAACCATTATGCAAAAAGATGGTAAAGAATTACGCTTCAAAACAGACAGTAAGTACTACACTGTAAATGGTGTGAGCACTTTGATGAAAGGCCCAGCTTTTCAACAAAAAAATGTATTTATGGTTCCTTTGACTTCGATCACTCAAGCATTAAATATTCCTTATACTGTACAAGGTAAATTAGTGGTATTAGATCTAGTTGTCAAACCAACAGCTTCCTTTACTGTTTCACCTACTGCTATTTATGCAGGTCAAACATTGGTAACATACAAAACAAAATCTACCACTTCTGATGGCAGTCCTATCGCTAATGAGACATGGACAGGACGCGAAGACATTTTTGCAGAAGCAGGTCCTCATGTGATCACGTATTCTGTAATGGATTCATCCGGTCAATGGAGTGATCCGTACACAGTTACGATCAACGTACTTCCTCCTAACCAACCGCCAGTAGCGATGTTTAATACGAACCAAGAAACATATCGCATGGGTGAATTGGTAACTTATACGGATATGAGTACAGATGATGAAAATGCAATTAACCCAGATTTAACAAAATGGGATAATAAGCAATTAGCATTCTTTACACCAGGTCCACAGACGATTACATTAACAGTAACCGATAAACATGGTGCAACAGGCACATATAGCAAAACGATCAATATAACAGATCAAACATTGTATACAGCAGAAGATTTCTATCCGCTATTTACACCAACTGGAGATTCTTTCGACTTTAACGGTTCATTGATTCCAACATGGGCAACAGTAACAAATGCTCAAGTCACTGATGATCCAAGTCGTCTGATTCGTAGTAACAGCCCTGAGCGTGTTTTAACTAAAGGTATCGTATATCAAGAATCTGCTACAGGTGCAACACGCTTTATGGTGCATCATTTGAATGAAACAGGTAGTAGCAAAAAAATGTACGTGGTAGCAACGAACCCGAACGCTACACCAGCTACACTTAACATTCAAGCTGTTGGTTTTGGAGGACCTAATCCTTATGCTACAGCAGTAGGTAAAGTTTCTGTAAAACGTTACTTTGAATCCATGCAAAGTGGAGCAGATGCTCAATCTGTTGTTCTACAACCAGGACAAAGCCAAGTTATCTTTAATCAACTAAGTGCTACTGCAATGAAGAACGATACCGTTATTTCATTATTCGGCGATCTAGTAAGTGATTCTAACGTACAATACACAGTGATGATGATTGATGAAAATCAAGATCCTATCGCTGCACTTGCTACAGAACCTAAATTGGACCGCGATGGTATTCATAACCGTGGTACGTATGACAATGCTGTACGTAATATTCATGTAGCTGACTTGATCGGTAACACAACAGTTCGTATGCCTATCGGAGACAATAATAGTGACCCTAACTTAATGGGTACAGATCCATTGTCAATGACTGAAGCTTCTAACGCAGGTAACTTCGGTGTGTTATACAAAATCAAGTTAGATATGGTTGCACCTAACACAATGATTTCCTTTAATGCTCGTGGTGGTCGTTACTCTGGTTACATGTATGTAAATGGAGCAATCACAGCAATCAAAAATAGCGGTGCTGCAACAACAGCAAATGATAATGTTGTGCTTTATCGTACAGGAACATTAGATACCGAAGCAGTAGAATTGTGGTTTACAGCAGCGCCTGGTAGTAACTTGCCAGTCAACTTGTTATTCACACAATTGCCAGCTAAAAAACAATAATCGTTTTATCAAAAAGCCCGGGTCAGTTTTTACTGATTCGGGCTTTTTTGCTTGTTCTGATACAATCATTAACTTTTACTAGAATCAATTGACGATTGTGTTCAAATAAGGCATGATGGAGAAATGTGTAATGATGTTCCGATACGCTTCAATTAGTAACGCAATCGCCATAAACTTTTGACGAATAATTAAGCATCGCACACCGTTATGTTGTATAATAGTTATTATTACGAATAATACAATAATTCATGTAAACGATAAAAGATAGATTAGGACAGGAGGAATAACTCATGCTGTCGACAGAACAAATCATCGATACGATGTCAGCACAAGGGTTGCGGATTACAGATCAACGTCGCACATTAGCACGTTTATTTGCAGAAGCTCCCGGTTATCTGACCGCTAAAGATGTATATGACTATATGGGTAAAAAGTACAGTGGGCTTAGCTTTGATACGGTCTATCGCAATTTGCGTGTGATGCAGGAGCTAGGTGTATTAGAACAGATTGTTTTTGAAGATGGTGTGAAATTTAAAAGTCATTGCAGTCAAGATCATCATCACCATCATATGATCTGCTTACAATGTGAAAAAACGTATCCGATTGCTTTTTGCCCGATGGATATGACAGATATGCCTGAACAATTTGAAGTGGTCAAACACAAATTTGAAGTGTTCGGATATTGTAAAGATTGTCGTCAAGAAATGGGTGCTGGAGATGGCAAAGAAGGTCCCACTCTACATCTCAAACCATCCAAATTGATGTCTCATGAATATGATACTCATGAGCATGCAGGTAAAAGCCAGTGAAGCGCAAATTGAGTCGTCGTGCGGTTCAGGCGCCGATCCATGCGTATCGCAAATTCATTTCACCACTCAAACCACCAACATGTCGTTTTTATCCGACTTGTTCTCAGTATGCTTTAGAAGCGATTGATATTCATGGTGTCGTCAAAGGTGTAGGATTAGCTGCCAGACGGATAGGGAAATGTCATCCTTTTCATCCAGGAGGATTCGACCCTGTACCGCCTGCCAAATCGAAGGATACATCTTCTTCAGTCACTAATCAGGAACAGCAAAATGCTTGACAGGTGATTTGGAAGTTCGGTATATTCATAACATCAAATATTATTTCCTGTGAATGGATAAGTAGATGAAAAATGCACCAGTACAGAGAGCCGGAGTAGCTGGGAACCGGTATGGTTAGCGTCATCGAATATGGTCCGGGAGGAACTGTAGTCAAGCATATGTCACGTATACATATGTAAGGCTTCAGCGTGAACCAGCGTTAATGGGCAGTCTGCGAAAGACTGAAAGAGTCTACTTCTGTAAAGGAGTAGAGAATTTGGGTGGTAACGCGTGAGTCTATGCTCTCGTCCCATATAGGGGCGGGGGCTTTTTTGCGTCCAGATATGGAAATGAGAATATAGCAATTTCAACATATTTAAGGAGGAATTATAATGTCAGCCAAACCTACTTTTTATTTGACAACACCAATCTATTACCCGAGCGACAAATTGCATATCGGTCATGCATATACAACTGTAGCCGGTGATGCGATGGCTCGTTACAAACGCCTAAGAGGATACGATGTTCGTTATCTTACAGGAACAGATGAGCATGGACAAAAGATCGAACGTAAAGCGTTAGAAAAAGGACAGACTCCACAACAATTTATTGATGGTGTAGTAGAAGGAATCAAAAAATTGTGGGATCAATTAGATATTTCGTATGACGATTTTATCCGTACGACTGAAGAGCGCCATAAAGTTGTAGTTCAAGAAATTTTTGATCGTTTGCTCAAACAAGGTGATATTTATAAAGGTGAATACGAAGGCTGGTATAGTATTCCGGATGAAACGTATTATACAGAGACGCAAATTGTCGATATTGAGCGTAATGCAGATGGCGAGATTATTGGTGGAAAAAGTCCGGATAGTGGACATCCTGTAGAATTAGTTAAAGAAGAATCTTATTTCTTCCGTATGAGCAAATATGCAGATCGTCTATTAAAATACTATCAAGATAATCCTGAATTTATTCAACCTGAATCCCGTAAAAATGAAATGATCAACAACTTTATCAAGCCGGGACTTGAAGATTTGGCAGTTTCCCGTACTACGTTTGAGTGGGGCGTACAAGTTAAAGGAGATCCTAAGCATATTGTGTATGTATGGATCGATGCACTTTCTAACTACATTACAGCATTAGGCTATGGAACAGATAATCCAGAATTATTCAACAAGTTCTGGCCAGCAGATATTCATCTGGTAGGTAAAGAAATCGTTCGTTTCCATACAATCTATTGGCCGATTATGTTGATGGCGCTAGATCTACCATTACCTAAAAAAGTATTTGGACATGGTTGGTTATTGATGAAAGACGGTAAAATGTCCAAGTCCAAAGGCAATGTGGTTGATCCGGTAACTTTAATCAATCGTTATGGTCTAGACTCTCTGCGTTACTATTTGCTACGTGAAGTACCTTTTGGTTCTGATGGTACATTTACACCGGAGAGCTTTGTCGATCGTGTCAATTCAGATTTGGCGAATGATCTAGGTAACTTGCTTAATCGTTCGGTAGCTATGGTCGATAAGTATTGTAGTGGTACTATTCCTGCTTATCCAGGTCGTCTACTTGAAGTGGATGGAACATTAGAAGATATCGCTGCACAAACGATCGAGAAAGTAGAAAATGCGTTTGAAAACCTTGAATTTTCTGTAGCTCTAACAGCGATCAGTCAGTTGATTAGTCGTACTAACAAATATATTGATGAGACACAACCGTGGGTACTTGCCAAAGACGAAGCTAATCAACCGCAATTGGATTCGGTGATGTATCATCTTGTAGAGACATTGCGTATCGTTTCTGTATTATTGCAACCATTCTTAACACGTGCACCGAAAAAAATCTGGGAACAACTTGGCATTACAGAAGGCGAACTTACCGCTTGGGAAAGTATTCGTACGTATGGTCAGATTCCAGTAGGTACGACTGTTGTTAAAGGTGACCCTATTTTCCCTCGTCTAGATAGCAAAGAAGAAGTAGCTTATATCGTAGAAGCGATGGGTGGCGTATTAACAGCTGCAACTGAAACTACACCATCAACTACACCAGCTTCTGCACCTGTAGAAGTAGAAGAGTCACAAGCGCCTGAGATCAGTATTGACGACTTTGCCAAAGTTGAACTGCGCGTAGCTCAAGTGATCTCTGCTGAACCAGTTAAAAAGGCAGACAAACTGCTTAAATTACAATTGGATCTAGGTACAGAGCAACGTCAGGTTGTATCTGGTATTGCGAAGTTCTATACACCGGAAGAATTAGTAGGACGCAAAGTCATCTGCGTCACTAATCTTAAGCCTGTCAAATTACGCGGAGAAGAATCTAAAGGTATGATTTTAGCGGCTTCTCATGGCGATCAATTGACACTAGTTACAGTTCCAGACGGTATGCCGAACGGTGCGATTGTGAAGTAAAAGTATTTTCAAAAGATAAGTAAAGACCTTCCGTGGAACAGCATATATGGTGTACACATGGAAGGTTCTTTCTATCGTTTGAATCGCGTGCAAAACTTGCCAACTCATGCGAATTAAATGTATGATTATTGAATCAATATTTGCTAAATGAATACAGTACGTAGTGAAAAAGGGGGAGCAAGATGCCAACGCCCAGTATGGAGGATTATTTAGAGCGCATTTATAAATTAATCGATCAAAAGGGATATGCGCGTGTCTCGGATATTGCAGAAGGGTTAGAAGTACATCCTTCGTCCGTTACAAAGATGATCCAAAAATTAGATAAAGATGAATATTTGATTTATGAGAAGTACCGGGGATTAGTGCTGACAAGCAAAGGGAAAAAGATGGGCAAACGCCTTGTAGAGCGCCATCAATTACTCGAAGATTTCCTGAATGTTATCGGTGTTAACCCGGATTATATATACAAAGATGTAGAAGGTATAGAGCATCACCTGAGTTGGAATTCGATCACTCAAATTGAAACATTGCTAGAATATTTCCGTCGTGATCCGTCACGTGTGGAAGCGCTACAGAATCTACAAAAAGAGCTGATTAGCGACTCGTAAGGCAGGCATCTGTCGATCACTTGGCAGATGTCTTTTATTTTGTTCGCAACTTTGGTAACTGTCAGTCGTCTAATGTTATAAGCACCAAGCAACGATTTACTGGAGGTTTGAATTTATGAAAATGGTTCGTTTTATCGCTGTATTTTTAGTCATGTTGATGATTGTCCCTTCGATCAGTAGTACACTTCACGCCGCAGATTCGGATATTAAGATCATGCTAGATGGAGAACAGATACAAGGGGATGCTGCTCCTTACATAACCAGCAAGAGCAATGTAACGATGGTTCCTTTGCGCTTAGTGAGTGAAAATTTAAAAGCCAAAATCGTCTGGAATCAATCGACAAGTACTGTTACGATTACCAGCGATAAGCAAGTGCTGGTACTGACTTCCGGTCAGAATACGGCTACGATCAATAATAAATCGGTTAGCTTAGATGCTTCGGTTGAAATGAAAAACGGTCGTGTGATGGTTCCGCTACGTTTTATCGGGGAAGGTCTCGGTCTTGATGTTAATTGGGATCAAGCCAACCAAACGGTAAATCTAGCAACAAGTAGCTATCAAGGTACAGGTAGTAAAAATAACAGTAGCAAGCCTTCTACACCACCTACTACCAATACAGGAACAACAGATAATAGTAATAGTGGAAAAGCTCCAACGAGCACCGTAGCCAAAGATGGGCTTCGTGGTGCATGGATCTCTACTGTCTACAATCTAGACTGGCCGGCTACATCCGGTGCAACCAAGCAAAAGCAAGAATTTTCAAAATTGTTAGATGATCTACAAGGTATGGGGATTAATGCAGTATTCGTACAGGTTCGTCCTGCTGGAGATGCATTGTACAAATCTTCACTGATGCCATGGTCAAAATATCTAACCGGAACACAGGGCAAAGATCCTGGATATGATCCATTAGAGTATATGGTTGCTGAAGCTCATAAGCGTGGTATGGAATTCCATGCATGGTTTAACCCGTTCCGCGCAACAACCGATGCGAATACAAGCAAATTGGCAAGCAACAATGTAGTACTCAAACATCCTGACTGGGTGATTAAGTTCGATAATAAATATTATTTGAACCCGGGAATTCCAGCTGCTCGTCAATCGGTTATTGATACAGTGATGGAAGTTGTGAATAACTATGATATTGATGGTGTACATTTGGATGATTATTTCTATCCATATTCAGAAACCGCTTCGAACAAGTTCGGCGATGATAGCACCTATGCTAGTTACAACAGTGGTAAGTTCAAAACAAAAGCGGATTGGCGTCGTGGAAATATTAACAGTTTTGTTCAACAACTAAATACATCGATTCACAATTCCAAACCTGCTGTGAAGTTCGGAATCAGTCCATTCGGTGTATGGCGTAACAAATCTTCAGATATTACAGGTTCAGATACCAAAGCAGGCGTAACAGCTTACGATACAACGTATGCAGATACCCGCACATGGATCAAAAATGGTTGGATCGACTATATTGCTCCGCAAGTATACTGGAGCATGACACTTCCTGTAGCTCGTTATGATAAAGTAGTAGACTGGTGGGCAAATGAAACCAAAAATACAGGTGTCGATCTGTATATCGGTCAGGCGCTTTACAAAATCAGTACACCAGAAATTGGCTGGAACAGTTCTAATGAAATCATTAACCAGCTCAAATACAATGAGAAATACAGCAATATCAAAGGTAGTATTTTCTTCAGTGCTAAAGATTTGAAAAAGAATCCGCAAGGCGTATTAGCAAAATTACGTTCATACTGGGGATTATAAGATAGTATAAGATTACAAAAAAGGGATTTTATCAGCCGGATACTGAGGCGATAGAATCCCTTTTCTATGATTAAAAAAGTAACATCGATAAATATAGAACATTAAAATCTGAGAACATAATACCTAGATAACAAACAAAAAGCATGATCTATTCCTTTGTAAGAAGGAACAGTCATACTTTTTTTATAGATATAAATAGCTTTATGATAATAATTGCTATAGTGAACGGATCTGGATTCTATTCATTAATCTAGTGAAATTTTGGAGCTTCATCATCATCTTTTCCTTTATTGCCTTGAATCACTTGAAAAGGATAGCTCTTTTTCGGTTTGGATGAATGACTGCTGGATGGTCTAGCAGAAGTTGTTTTGTAGCTATTTTTCTGTGATCCATTCATTTTAGCCATGGTGCGTGCAGAAGGTTTGACTTTGGGGCCATTGTAACTTCGACCAGACATACCAGAAGTAGAACGCAGAACCAAAAACAATACAACAATTAAGATGATCGGTACAATAAGATTCGCCCAATTATATGTTGCAGGAGAAGCCACCATTTGGAATATTTCAAGAAACAGCCCGACCGCACCCAGTAACATAGCTACTCCAAAAACAATCAGTTGAACAGGTGATTTTCTCATTTTTATCATCCTTTCACAGGGTCAGGCGAAGAAGTGGTAACAGCAGAATGAACATGCTGTTGTTCAAGAGCAGCATCTAATTCACGCATGCGGTTGAATGAAGCAATAGAGACTTCAATTTGATCCAGTGTCGGTTCTTTTGTTGTTAACAACTGTAACCACAATCCGGGATATCCCAAATAGCGTAATACAGGTACTTCACGCAAGCTATTTGTAAATTTCAAAAATTCAAACGACACACCAATCACGACAGGCAACAAAACGATACGTTGGATAATACGCTCAGTTAGACTATCCCAACTGAATAGTGCGTAGATAATCACTCCGATAATAACGGTTAATATAATAAAACTGCTTCCGCAGCGATAATGCAGACGACTATACTTTTGCACATTTTCCGGTGTTAATTCTTCACCATGTTCATAAGCTGTAATAACTTTGTGTTCAGCACCATGATATTGAAACAGTCGCTTAATCATAGGTGTCTGTGAGATCGCCCAGAGGTAGATCAACAGCAGAACAATTTTGATAACTCCTTCAAGCAACGTATGCAGTGCATGATTGTCAAAAGCTTTTCCAAATAATAAACTTTCGACAAACACAGGAACCAGTGTAAAAACAAGCTTACCTACGATTAAAGAAAGAATACCGACTACTGCCACACCAAGCATCATACTAAGACTCATTTTCGATTCTTCTTTTTGCTTCTGCTCTGCGTATTCTTCAGGGCTCATCTGATCTTCGGAATAAGCATCAGCAGCATAATTCAGATGTTTGGAGCCTTTGGCACTTGAATCAATCAAACTTATAATTCCTCGCAACAATGGAATGCGGCGTAATGTTTTGACCCATGACTTATCCTGTCTAGGTACTTCTAAAAAGGTGATCTCACCATCTTTACGTCTTACAGCGGTCACATTCACATTTTTTCCACCGAACATAACGCCTTCTATTACTGCTTGGCCGCCATAGCTCGGAGGAGCAGATTGTTTTGACAAGTACAGTCACCCTTCCGTAGTTCGACATTATCGTGACTCACGAAATGCCTGATCAAGCTTATCTGTTCATTGATCATAGATAGAAATAAGCTTATCCTTTAATTGTAGCGGATTTAGCTGATTTTTACCAGAATACACTATGAGAAAGCCTAGAGAGAACAGATAAGATATTGTACTGCCTATTCTCAAAATTGCAATTCGTATGGTAAAATAATTTTTGGCTATTTCTCAGTTTACATTTGTCCAAAATGATCACAATACGACGATACAAAGAACCAAGCGAAAGTAAGATATTTTGCTTTGCAAAGATTATTTTTGATTTCACTAGAAGACGTCGTATTTTATTCTAAAACGCTGAAGGGGAGAGATGTAATTGAGTACACAACGTTTAAATAAGTTACGTCAAGCAATGCAAGAGCAACAATTAGAGGCATTGTTAATTACAAGTAGTGTGAATCGCAGATATTTGACAGGGTTTACAGGTTCTGCGGGTTATGTGTTAGTGACTGCACAGGAAGCTTACTTATTGACTGATTTCCGTTATATGACTCAAGCGCCAGAACAAGCCACAGCTTTTTCAGTTGTTGAACATTCGGCAAATGTAGTCGATACGATGAAAGAATTGTTGTCCAAAGGCAATATCAGTAAGCTTGGATTTGAACAAGATTTGGTGCCTTATAGCAGATATGCAATGTACAGCAAACATTTAGCACCAGTGGAGCTGGTTCCTGTATCCGGCATCATGGAAGAGATTCGTAATTTCAAAGACGCTGAAGAAATTGCTATTATCGAAAAAGCGACTGATATCGCAGATCGCACATTTAGCCATATCCTGAACTACATCAAACCAGGTGTAACAGAGCAAGAAATCGAACTTGAAATGGAATCCTTTATGCGTCGTCAAGGAGCAACAGGGACTTCATTTGAGACGATTGTCGCTTCAGGTGAACGTTCTGCTTTGCCTCATGGCGTAGCAAGCGAAAAAGTAATCGGTGAAAATGAATTTGTTACTTTAGACTTTGGTGCAATTTATCAAGGATATGTATCTGATCTAACCCGTACTGTATTTGTAGGTATACCAACTGAAAAGCATCTTGAAATTTACAATATCGTACTAGAAGCACAACTGAATACGCTTAAACACTTAAAACCAGGTATGAGCGGTAGAGATGCAGATGCACTGGCACGTGATGTTATTGCTTCTCATGGTTACGGTGAAGCATTTGGACATAGCACAGGTCATGGTATCGGTATGGAAGTGCATGAAGAGCCTCGCTTGTCTAAAATGAGCGATACGGTATTATCTCCGGGTATGGTCGTAACCGTAGAACCGGGCATTTATATTCCAGGGTTTGGCGGCGTGCGTATTGAAGATGATGTATTAATCACAGAAGATGGTATTCGAGTATTAACTCATTCCACCAAAGAACTTACGATTTTACCGGTATAACGAAAAGATTGTTCTGTCATGCAGGATGATGACTATCTTTTGCCGAATAAAATACCTGTATATGATGATATAGTATCCGATTGTTATGGGGTATAGTACAATATATAGGCTTCATAGAATTATGCAAGAGACCAGCTTTACCACATCTGAGGAGGCGTTATTTTGATTTCAGTAAATGATTTTAAAACAGGTTTGACCGTAGAAGTAGAAGGTAATATTTATTCCGTTTTGGAATTCCAACACGTAAAACCAGGTAAAGGCGCAGCATTCGTGCGTTCTAAATTGAGAAACTTGCGTAACGGTAACGTAGTAGAACGTACTTTCCGTGCAGGTGAAACGATTGCTCGTGCTCAAATCGAGAACCGTGGAGTTCAATACTTGTATGCAAGTGGTGACGAGCATGCATTTATGGATAACGAAACTTACGATCAATTCGAATTGAACTCCAAGCAATTGGAATGGGAATTGAAATTCTTGAAAGAAAACATGACAGTTAATATCGTTAGCTATCAAGGTGAAATTCTTGGAATTAACTTGCCAACAAGCGTAGAGTTAGCTGTTACAGAAACAGAGCCAGGAATCAAAGGTAACACTGCAACAGGCGCAACTAAAAATGCAAAATTAGAAACTGGACACACTGTTCAAGTTCCTATGTTTATCAACGAAGGTGACGTTCTAATCATCGATACTCGTGAAGGTAAATACGTTTCTCGCGCGTAGTTAAAAGGAATAAATAAGTTAAATATGTCTAAATAGTGAAGGATGAATAGTATGATGCTATTCATCCTTTTTTTTGTTCAATAAAAATACAAAATTATTAATAAATCCAATATATATACACAGAATAGAAAGAAATATATTACAAAATACGACAAAATAATTTATTAATTATCAATATAATACATATTATTAAGAATAAAAATATTCTTGTAAATTCATAACATAATTAGGAAGGAAGTTTAAAATTGAAAAAAATGGAATGTAAACGAAAATTAATAAACAAAGAGGATACATCAATTTTTGGAAGTATTCGTATAACAACAGCTTGCATAGTTATAATTTCATCCTTGATTACATTTTCTCCTTCTGTAGAAGCGGCAAACAATAAAAGTTATAAGTATGATTCCAGTGGTCGTCTATTATCAATAACAGTATCTAATTATCAAATTGTATTTAGTTATGATAAAAACGGAAACTTATTAAAAAGAGCTATTAAACCTATAAAATGACAGATATTTTCTAAATAAAAATTAAAGAAAGAAAATAAAATCAAAGATATTCAAAGGGGAAAATAAATAATGCAGATAATTTTAAAAAAACTATTAATTAGTTTGATTTTATTAAGTATTTTTAGTAATTCTTTTAGAATTGGGAGTAATACATCTCTGCTTGCAGCATCTAATCCTTCTTCTCAAATAGCCTTTCCTTCTATTCATAATATCTCGCCACCAGATGTAACTCGTATTCCAGAAGATTTTAAGCCAACTAAAATAGAACCTCTAAAAGCTATTAATCTAGATCAAGTAATAGATAATGTGTATAAAGATAATCTATCAACTGATTCTTCTCTGATGCGCTCTTTTGGTGTATCAACAAAAATGATAACAGAGGAAGAAAATAATATGGATGGTTTCTCAAAAATAGAGATTCCAGAAATTCCAGATTCAGCATTGACTAATCAACAAGTAGAAGATCTCATCTTGCATGGTGCTACAGAATGGGATGTATACCAAATACATAAACTAATGCAGTTAAATGCTATCGATCCATTGAATGTATGGATAATGAAACAAGAAAGTGGCTTAACTTGGGAAGAATGGTTGCTAAGTAAGCAGGCTGATCAACAAGGTTTAAAAGGAGCATCTTCAGTTACAGAAGATGTTTATGTACCAATAGATCATGAATTTGAAAATACAACAGTATCTACTGATACATATTCTGGAAACGGACTTTCTAGCTCATTACGAAGTATGCGTTCAATGACAGCAACTCAATCTTTAAATGGGCAAGTAGATAATGTACTCCGTGGATTAGTAATGCTACAGCAAGTGAATCAAACTGCCAAAGAACAGTATTCTGATCGTGAAGGAACAAACGAAATTATAGACCCTGCAACAGGTGCGTTAACATGGAAATCAAATATATTAAATTATTCTGGAAGAGATGGTTTAGATTTAGATTTGAGTTTAATGTATCAGTCGAATCAAGCGTATGCCTTTTTAACAGCAAAAGGTAAATTCCCTGTGGCACATTATCCAGGAGATGGTGGAGAGCCAATTATTACTTATCCAAGTGATGCAGGAAACATTTTGTGGAAAACGGACAATTATAATCTTTCTCGTTATAATATTGGATTAGGGTGGTCATTTCAATTTCCTTCTGTGCAACATGATTCAGGTTATAGTTACTATCATGATGGGCATGGAGCTGTATATCAAATTGATTTCAAAGCAACCAAAGGTTTAGAAACAACCACTCATTTAAAGAATTATTCAGGCAAGACAATGAAATTTATGCAAGACAATAATGGGACATTCAATAACGGACAAGTATCTTCTGCTTATTATTTAGAATATGCCGATAAAAAACGTGAGTATTTTGCAGCAGATGGATTACTGATTGGAATCGTCGATCGATTTGATAATAAAATCATCTTTGAGCATAGTGAAAAATATACTTATGATGGTAATGCTAAATTAATTTCTTATATTACTGATTCATTAGGTAGAAAATTGTATTTCCAATATTTTTATAATGGAGCTAAAACTACAACTATAGTCTATTCAATAACTCAAGGAGAAGAAACAAGAGTTGAATTAGTCATAAGGACTGATTCTCCATATTTAAATTATAAAGAACAAACTGTAGGGTTTGCGCCAATGTTAAGCGAAATAGCAACTGCACGACTTAATTCTTCTTCTGGAGAATATGATGTTTTGGAAGAAATAAGGTTTAACTACAATTCTAAAACGGCGCGTTTTAATTATGGCGAAAAAAATTACCATCCAAATATGGGGGTTAATGTTTATAATTTATTGACAGAAATTGAATACCCCAAATCGTATAGCTATTATGAATACAATAATCAAGTGATTCGAAATTTAGGTCATAATGGAATGACCGACGATTTTACAGTAACCACTCGATCAGATGAATATAAAAAACAAGATGAAAGTAAACATACTCAACTTTTAAATCATATTAATTATACCTATTTAGGTGAATATACAGGTTATCCTGATGTTAGACATCCTGAACAATTACCTGAGAGTTACCGATATGGATCTACAGCTACAAGCCAAAGTAGTACAGCTAGAAATGGGAATAAAACTATTACTACTTTTAATGGTAAAGGAGCTAAAATTTCAACTGAGCATATAGCTAGCAATGGAGAACGAAAAATAGAAAATATATTATCATATCATCCTGATTTTAAATTTAGTCCCTTAAAAATATCGACAACTACTCAAGACAGTGTAGGTAGCCATAAACTATTCGTTGAAAATATGTATGACGGGCTTGGTAATATTACTCAGACGACATTACCTTTAACAGAAAATCAATTAAATGATGTTAATTTCAAAAGAACTCATTCAACCACATATAGCTATGAACCTAATTATAATTTATTAGCAACCAAGACCTCTTATCAACAAGAAAATCAACCTTTAATAGAAAAATATTATTATAATTCCCAAGGAAGATTGCAATCAACAACAGATGCTAACGATCAGACCACAACATATACTTATGAAATGGTGCCAGGTCAAGAAAAAATTATTAGTAGAATAATAGAAGAACATCCGATCAGAGAAGGTTTGAAAAGTAAAATAATAATAGATTATGGAAGCGAAACGTCATACACGTATCCTTCTAAAATAACAGAATATTTCAAATCAAGTACTAATGGAGAAACCAAGCAAACTCAAAAAAGTTGGACATATCGATTAAAAACAGGACAAATTTTAACAGAGAAAGATACCGAAGGAAAAGAAACATCAAATACGTACGATATATGGGATCGTCTAATTTCAACTAAATATCCGGCGATTACAAATAATGATGGCGAAAAGTATAGTCAAGAAACTAAAATGACCTATCATCAAGTATATGCAAAAATGGATTTACAACAGTCTCCTATTGCAGCTACTCAGATAAATACAGAAACAGAGTATACTCAGCAATCTAATGGAGTACAATCTGCATTTTCGCCTATTATTGAAATATATAATGGATGGGGACAACCTATTTCTCAATCTGCGGTGGATTTTAGAAAAGGATTCCCTGATAATATTGGATTTTTAGATGTCCAGAATTATGATTACAATGATCAACAGCAACCTATTCAAACTAAAAAATTTGTATATTGGTATAACAAAAATGGAACAGTATATGAGGAAGCGTACCCTTCTATTTTACAAAATAAACTCGCTTACGATGTATGGGGAGAGCTTAAAGAAACAATAGACACCAAAGGGAATATTACATCAGTGGAAACTGAGCCTTCTCAATATAAAGAAACACTATCTTTTATGGATGCCAATAGAGATAAATTAAATGTAGTAGAGCAGAATTATGATCAGTGGGGGAATTTATTAACAACCAAAACTTTTAAAAATGTACAAGTAAAGAACGAAGTAATACAAGAATCATATACGTATGATATTACAGGTAATGTAATAAGTTATACTGATCCTAAAAAAAATCAGAATAATGAGGGAGTTACACAAAGATTTACTTATGATCGTTTAAATCGTTTAACCAGTTTGAAAGATGCTCTTAATCAAACAGCAACTTATCGTTATGATGGAAATGATCAGTTAATTCATGTGAGTTTAAATGATACTAAAGGGACTCCAACACAAACCATCTATAATAAAGATTATAATGAATCTTCGTTATTGTTAAGCAAAACAGATCCAGAAAATGAAAGTACTCAAAATCAGTATGATCATTTAGGTAGATTACAATCAACTAAAGATCGAAATGGTGCGAGTACAAAGTATACGTATGATGAACAGAATCAAATAAAAACATACCAAAAAATAATGAGTTCTCCTAAAAAACAAACAGTTAATTATTATCATACTTTTGGTAAAGATAATATTTTAACAAGCGAATCTAGTTTGGAGATGAGTGGTGCTTCACAGATACGTCAAATTACAACAATAGATACATCTCAGAGAGTCACCCAACGCCAAGATTTTAACACTAATAATGATTACTTTAGTGTCTCTAAATTTTCTTATGATGTATGGGGAAGACAAGGATCAAGAACATTGTTTTATGGCGGTGGTGAGAATGGCTTTACGTCTGCTCTACAACAGAACAACAAATATGATAATCATGAACAATTAATAGAAGTAAGTACAGGAAAGAACAATGATTACAAGGTGACATATGCGTACCGACCACAAGGAATGTTGGAATCTATTACTCATAGACCACTCGTAACAGGTAAAATACTAAAAGCAAATTATACGTATAATACGCTAAATCAATTAACAGCTATGACGAACAATTTGGATAAGGATGAACTCTCAGCCTCTCTTTACGATTATGATAGTAATGGCAATATTGTTAAAAGTATAGAACGTCGTAAGGGACAAGATACAACTGAAAAAAGATATGAATATGATAAATTAAATAGATTGATTGAAGTATATTCAGGTAATATTTTGCTTTCGCGATACACATATGATTTGCGTGGTAATCGCTTAACACTAGAAAATAATCAAGAAGAAAAATTATCTGAAATTAATTATGGCTATAATGCTTTAGATCAATTGGATCAGTATAAGGAAGGAACCACATCTACAACATTTCATTATCTTCCGAGTGGAATACGGTATGAAAAAAATGTAAGCGAGAAAGATAATCAAGGAAGAATAAACACCAAAAAACATCATTATGTAAGTAACGATGAAGGAAAAGTTGTTTTTGAAGCCATGGATCAGAAATTCAACGAATATATTCGAGGAGATCGAGTATTACTGAAATTTAGCAAATCTAATTTATATAATAGTCAGTATTCAACTCCTCATTATTACTTGTACAATGGACATGGGGATGTTATTGGTTTACTGGATGGTTATGGTACACAAGTGAACACGTATGACTATGACGAATTTGGAAATACTGTAGCTGAAAAAGAGAAGACGTGGAATCCATTCAAATATGCAGGAGAGTATCAGGATAACGAGAGTGGATTGTATTATCTGAATGCTCGGTATTATGATCCAAGCATGGGAAGGTTCTTGAATGAGGATACCTATGAAGGAGATATATACGATCTTCTCACATTAAATGTATTCACATATGTTATTAATAATCCGTTGATTTATACAGATCCTACAGGTAATCATCATCGTGCAGATGGAGGAGCAGTTAGTGGTGGCGGAAGAGCTAGTGTTCCAAAATGGATGACATGGGGTGCGGACAAACCTACTATAAAATCGAATACTTCTTTGTCTGCAGCTAAGAGAGTGAATATTAGCCCTAGTTCCAGAGCAAAAATTTCTAACTCATCTTTCTCTAAACAAGTCTCACAACAAGTCAAAGATGCTATGACTGTAAAAAATGGAACTCTGGCCTTCAAAAATTTTGATCTTGCAAATGCTTATGTTAAACCAAAACACCTTTCCAATTCTGGAAATGGTGGTAAGTTCATTGAAACTACAAAAAGAGAAGCAGAAGAAACTTTGAGAAAAGCGATGCGTAGAGGTGTCATTGATCAAGTAAAAGACAATGGTCTGACAAGTCAAGGTAAACAATCTTACGAAATAATAATTGATGCAGGTAAAGTGGTAGGAACAAAAGGGCAGGAAAGAATAAAAATTGTTATTTCTGAAGATGGCGGAATGTTGAGCGCTTATCCTGTAAGATAAAAAGCAGAGGAGTGGAAAGATGATTGATGTAATGGAACGTTTTTTAGAGGATGAAATATCTTCCCAAGAACTATATGAAGAGATATATTCATTTATTGATTCTTTTCATATTAGAAATGGTGAATTTGAAGCTAATTATTATATAATAAAAAAAATGGATCAATACAATTTTTTTATATATGCAGAGAATATATTCCCTGATAATCACAGAGAGATACCTTACAGTTTATCTATTTATAAAAATGATTTAATAAAAAGTATTAATCGTTATGCTCAATTGAATGGTTTTACTTTGATGGGTAATTTAGATAGTTGAGTGAGTAATGTTTTATATTTAATGAAATGGAATTTTTACTATCAGAACTGGATGAACAAATAGGATAGTTTCGATTTTATTGCTGATGTCAATTCTGTTACCATACTGGAGTTGGCATCAAAATCTATCTCGTTGCGTCGAATTTTTCTAGTATTATCCTGATTGACAGAGATTTCTTTATAGACAAATAGTATAGGCGTGAAGAGATATGAGTGCTAAACTAATGCCGCAGGTGATACAAAATGAAATGGACGAAGAGAGAGATCAAACGCGTATTTGAGGATTTAGGTTTTGAACGTATTTTTATCAAAGAAGCTACTGTATTTAAATCAGAAAAAGTACATTGCAAGCTTACTTTTAGTGAAAATGAGGTATGAAAAACAAAAAATCAATTTCTTTATACTAAACCTAGTACTCCTGGAATTTTGGATGCAGAAATAGATGATCAAGAAATACATTTATGGTTTACACAAGAATCTTGGGAAGATCCTTGGCTCAAAATGAGAAACCAATTTGATCAAATTTCTTTAGAAAAATTAATCATTGAAATTGTTGAAATTTTCTTGTGCGGTCATCCAAACTATAAAAGATTTTTAGGACTTTTAGGCTCAAATTCAACAAGTCGTATACACAATCAACAAACGATATATAGTTTGGTGGATATTAACATTAACAGAAAAAATAATGATATTAAAGAAATCGAACTGCATATAGATACAGAAGAATTATTCATTTGTAAGCTAAAATTATATATAAATGCACCAATGGATTTCTTTGAAATTCAACAACAGAAATATTTAGTTGAACAAGAAATTGTAATGGAAGTTAAAAATAATAAATTAATAATTTTTTTGAATGATTCAGTTATTGAAGTTATTATCAATTGATTTATCTTAATTTACGGGTAGTACTTAACGCGTTCTCGTATTATACTGTTAAAGACTAAGCATGTTCATGCATTATTATGTATGAAACGCCTAAATACGCTGTTCAATCCGGGTAAAATATTGTAGAGATAATATACCCGTATCAAGTAGGGAGTGAAGAAGTCTTGGCTTTGTATGTCATGAAATTCGGCGGTAGTTCCGTCGGGGATACCGAGCGCATGCAACGTGTAGCAAAGCGCATTATTGAGAAGCAAGATGAAGGACACGACTGTGTAGTCGTTGTTTCGGCAATGGGAGATACTACAGATGATTTGATTGATCAGGCACGTCTGCTCAATCCGAATCCGCCTGCTCGTGAAATGGATATGTTGATGACGACAGGTGAACAGATCTCGATGGCGATGTTATCGATGGCGATTCAGCATCTAGGTAGAGAAGCCGTATCGTTTACCGGTTGGCAAGCAGGTTTTGAGACAGAAGCGGAACATGGCAAGGCACGCATACGTAATATTCAGCCTGAACGTGTACTTAAAGCGATCGGAGCAGGTAAAATCGTGATCGTAGCGGGATTTCAGGGAATTACAGCAGAAGGCGAGATTACAACATTTGGACGCGGAGGATCAGATACAACAGCAGTTGCACTTGCAGCAGCTATTAATGCCGATACTTGTGAAATTTACACCGATGTTGATGGTATTTATTCCACTGATCCACGTATTGTGAAATGTGCTCGCAAACTACAAGAGATATCTTATGACGAAATGCTAGAACTGGCGAATTTAGGGGCAGCGGTACTTCATCCACGTGCTGTAGAATATGCCAAGCATAACAATGTACGCCTCGTTGTGCGCTCTAGCTTTAACTATAATGAAGGAACCGTTGTGAAGGAGGAGACAACTATGGAACAGGGAGCAGTCGTTAACGGCATTGCTTATGACAAAAATGTAGCACGTCTTACAATCCGTGGCGTTGCTGATCTACCGGGAGTACTTGCGAAAATGTTTGGAGAACTCGCAACTGCCAAAATAGACGTTGACCTTATCGTACAGAGCGGTGTGTTAGATGGCAAAGCAGACTTTTCCTATACAGTAAGTCTAGCAGATCGTGAACGTGCACTTGCAGTTATGGAAAGCTTGCGTAGCGAACTTCCTTTCAGTGAAGTCACTTCTGAAATTGATCTAGTCAAAGTATCGATCGTGGGTGCAGGTATGGTCAGTCATCCGGGTGTAGCTGCGCAAATGTTTGCTGCCATCTCTGCACAGGGAGTTAGTATTAAGATGGTAAGTACATCTGAGATCAAAGTATCCTGCGTAATCGAAGCAAGTCGCTTGCAAGATGTAGTGGCTGCACTTCATACAGCATATGGTCTGGATACCGAAGAACAAGCATTTGTAGGCGGCCCTCAAGACCGTCGTTAAATCAATTGTATTGCGATACAACTGCATAATAAAGCATAACATTTATAAAATTTGAAAGAGATTATTCCGATGCAAGGCTAACCTGGATGCAATGCTGTTTATAAGGGAGGAAGCTGTATGAATCATTATTCCGTTCCAATTATAGCGAGCCAAGACCTTGATAAGAGTGAAGCTTTCTATAGACGATTAGGATTTGATGTACTCCATGATTATGGTCATTACCGTATTCTGTCTGATAGACGCGGTTGGCATCTGCATTTGAATTATGTACCAGATTGGCCCAAAACGGTCGAAGACAATCCTTTCGGTTTATATTTGTATGTGGAAAATGTAGATGAGATAGCTGCACAGGTAAGTGATTTGATTATCGAAAAAGGAACACCTTGCGTAAAGCCCTGGGGAGTATATGAATTTGCAGTGAGTGATCCTAGTGGTCTGCTTGTCCGCATCGGTCGAATAATTCCGCAAGATGAAGAGTAGAGCATTGGTTAATCTTCCAATCGCAAAATTGAAAATCAATAAGGAGTTGTCTACCAGATAATTGGTAGATGGATTCTTTATTAAAAAGGCGTGAACAAAGATGTTCACGCCTTTTTAATGAATGTGCTATAATACATAGCGTTATGTGTAACTTTCCGTGTACAACGGGCAATGAAGCTAAAGGAGTGAAAAATAGATGTTTAACTTAAATGAAATTAAAGAATTGATTCAATTGGTAGACGAGACATCTGTACAAGAAGTAGAAATCGAAAATGAAGGATCACGTTTAGTGATTCGTAAGCCAAGCAAAGCTGAGACTGTGTATGTACAACAAGCGGCAAGTGCACCAGTAGCTACACCTCAAGCGGTGCAAGCGCCTGTAACAGCACCAACATCTGCTACCCCAGCGGCAGCACCGACTACTCCGGAAGTAGACCCTTCTTTACATACCATTGTATCGCCTATGGTTGGAACGTTCTATCGTTCTTCTTCACCAGAAGCGGCTCCTTTTGTAAGCACGGGTGATCAAGTCAACGATAAATCGACTGTATGTATTATCGAAGCGATGAAGCTGATGAATGAGCTTGAAGCAGAGACTAAAGGAACAATCGTAGAGATTTTGGCAGAAAACGGACAGCTTGTTGAATACGGACAGCCATTATTCTTAGTAAAACCGGAATAAGCAAGACATTGCTTTTGCCAAATCCCGGAGGAGGAAACGTAAAATGAAATTTCATAAAATACTGATAGCGAATCGTGGAGAAATTGCGGTTCGTATTATCCGTGCTTGTCGCGAATTAGGCATAGCTACTGTAGCTGTCTATTCTGAAGCAGATCGCGAATCATTGCACGTACGGTTGGCTGATGAAGCATACTGCATCGGGCCGACTTTATCCAAAGATAGCTATCTAAACTTAACCAACTTAATGAGTGTTGCGACATTGACTGAATGTGATGCTGTTCACCCGGGTTATGGTTTCTTAGCTGAAAATGCAGATTTCGCAGAGATCTGTGAATCTTGCAATATTACGTTTATCGGACCATCACCAGATGCGATTACACGTATGGGTGATAAGTCTGAAGCGAAGCGTACAATGATTGCCGCAGGCGTACCGGTTATTCCGGGTTCTGACGGAATCGTAGAAGATATGGACGAAGCGATCGTGATCGCACGTGAGATTGGTTACCCTGTCATTATCAAAGCTACCGCAGGTGGTGGAGGTAAAGGGATTCGCCTTGCAGAAGACGAAGAATCACTAATCAAACAAATCACAGCTGCTCAACAAGAAGCGCAAAAAGCGTTTGGTAATGGTGGCGTTTATTTAGAAAAATATTTAACGTCGATGAAGCATGTGGAAGTGCAGATTATTGCAGACAAACATGGTAATGCGGTTCATTTAGGTGAACGTGATTGCTCGGTACAACGTCGTCGTCAAAAATTGGTTGAAGAAGCACCTTGTCCTGTACTATCTCCTGAATTGCGCGAAGAAATGGGAGCGGCTGCTGTACGTGCTGCTGTTGCTGTTAATTATTCAGGTGCAGGTACACTGGAATTCTTGCTTGGAGAAGATGGACAATTTTACTTTATGGAAATGAATACTCGTATTCAAGTTGAACATCCAGTTACTGAAATGGTAACGGGAATAGATTTGATTCAGGAAATGATTTCTGTAGCAGAAGGTAATCCACTTTCTTTCCGTCAAGATGAAGTAGTGATCAACGGATGGTCTATGGAATGTCGTATCAATGCCGAAGATCCTGAACGTAACTTTATGCCAAGTCCAGGTAAGATTGATTTCTATTTACCACCAGGTGGTCCGGGTGTACGTGTAGATAGTGGCGCATATCCAGGATATACGATCAGTCCTTACTATGATTCCATGATCGCGAAGTTGATTGTCTGGGCTCCAACTCGTGAGCAAGCTATTGCCAAAATGAAACGTGCTTTAGATGAATTTGCGATTGAAGGTATTTATACTACAATTCCTTTCCATATGCGTCTATTGAATCATGAGACATTTGTACGTGGCGATTTTGACATCAAGTTCCTTGAGGAAAACGAAGTTTAAGTTTGTTTGTCAATGAATCATTCACATGTTATATTTAGTTTACTTAGCAGGAGGTGTATAGATAAATATGAGTACGTTACCGACTGAATTTGAGCGGACAGATATAGGTGAGATTCAGATTGCTCCCGAGGTCATTGAAGTGATCGCAGGTCTAGCGACAATTGAAGTAAAAGGTGTAGCAGGCATGAGTGGCGGCTTTGCCGGTGGTATTGCTGAATTGCTCGGTCGCAAAAATCTTTCCCGTGGTGTAAAAGTAGAAGTAGGACAACGTGAAGCAGCTGTAGATGTCTCTGTGATTGTTCATTATGGACATCGTCTACCTGAAGTGGCAGCTGAGATTCAGCGTAATGTCAAACGTTCTATTGAAACGATGACTGGTCTAACTGTAGTTGAAGTAAATGTACAGATTCATGATGTGCATTTAGAGACGACAGAGAAGAGCAGAAGCGAAGAAGTAGAATTTTCACAGCGGGTCAAATAAGTACGAAAAGCAATCATAAACCCCCGACGTAACAGTCAGGGGTTTACTATGTTTACTATAATGTAAAGGGGCTGCACACTCTTGGCTAAAATTATAGACAGACTGCTTTTATTTATTTACAGTCTGAGCATTGGAATCTTGTCTGTGCTTGCAATCCTTTTACTAAGTGGCAAAGTGCCTGTAGAATTGAATGATCGTAACGAACAAAATCTGTATATTACGATTGTGATTGTAGCTGTAATCTTATTTTTGCTAAGTATCCGCTTTTTCTATCTATCTGTGCGTTCAGAGCGTGGACATCATCATTCGGTGCATCAACGTACAGAATTTGGGGATATTCAGATTTCACTGGAAACGGTAGAAAATATGTGCCTCAAAGTAGCAGAGCGTTCGCGTGGTGTACGTGATGTCAAAACACGTGTGCGGGTGATCGAATCGGGTCTTGAAATTATGATTAGAGCGATCGTAGACGGAGAAAGTTCTATTCCAGAACTGACGGAAAATATGCAAAAATCGGTTCATGATCAAGTCGAAGAAATTACAGGTATTCCGGTATCCTCGGTATCGGTGTTTATAGCGAATATCGTTCAATCTCCTGCATTCAAAAGCAGAGTGGAGTAGAAGGGAGTTCTCCTTATGATATGGAAAGCGATCTGGGAAACTCACGGAGGACGGATAACAGGTGTAGCCGCAGGTCTTTTGTTCGGAGTATTATATGTGGTAGTTGGTTTTTGGGATATGTTGTTCTTTGCACTGTTAGTGTTCATAGGCTATAGCGTCGGCAAGCATAAAGATATGCGATTAGGCTCTGTCATTCCCTGGGAACGGGTGAATGCGTGGATATCGGATCGCTGGCGCCCGTTTAAATGAACCTGTCATACCTCATTCCCGGACTACGTATTGGATCATAAATTATACAGCCGGGCATGATGTACGACAGGTTTTTTGGTATGCTAGAAGATATGAACTTGAAAGATCGATAGATGCGAATAGGTTGTCGTGAGTACAATAAATGAATTGAAAATAATAAGGTACACAGGATAGTAGGCTGAATGTAGATGTAGCTGCTTATCCATACCGGGAGGAACCCAAGAATGAAAAGAAGATTAGCACGTGAGATCGTTGTACAAAGTCTGTACCAAATGGAAATGAACGATGTAAAAGCAGAAGAAGCGATCGAAATGTTGCTGGAAGAAGCAGCACAAGAAAACGAATCTGAAGTTGAAATTCGTGATGAAGCCAAATTAAAAGCATATGTACTTGATATCGTAAACGGTACATTTACGAACAAAGAAGCGATCGATCACCTATTGGAAGAGTATTTGAAAGGCTGGCAGATCAGCCGTCTATCTCGTGTAGACAGCCAGATTTTGCGTCAAGCCGTCTATGAAATGGTATTCCATAATGATGTACCTGCCAAAGTCGCTGTCAATGAAGCGATCGAATTGTCCAAGCATTTTGGTACAGAAGAATCCGGTAAATTCGTTAACGGTGTACTGGGTAAAATGATTCAAGATCTGGATAAATTAAAAGAAGCACGCACAGAAGCAGAATAATCATTTTTTAGAGTAAAAGATCATCAGACATCAACGATAAACGTCAAGCAGTTGAACGATAAAACTTAATTTTCCGAACAGGTAAAGGAGCGATTATCATGACAGCAACAATTATCAATGGTAAACAAATAGCAGAAGACATTCGTGAAGGTATCCGTCAAGAAATGGAACAATTGAAAACAACAGGTTTCCAACCAGGGCTCGCTGTTGTACTGGTAGGGGAAGACCCTGCTTCACAAGTATATGTGCGCCATAAAGAAAAAGCTTGTCATGATCTTGGCTATTACTCTGAAGTACACCGTCTACCATCTACAACTTCGCAAGAAGAATTGTTAGCGATGGTCGATCGATTGAATAAGCAAGAAAATATTAACGGCATTTTAGTACAGCTTCCATTGCCAGAGCAGATTGAAGAAAAAGCAATCATCAATGCGATTTCTCCAGAAAAAGATGTCGATGGTTTTCACCCGATCAGCGTAGGAAATCTGGTTATTGGTGACGATAGCCTATTGCCTTGTACACCTGCGGGCGTAATTGAATTAATCAAGCGTGCAGGCGTTGAGATTTCGGGTAAACATGCTGTAGTCATTGGACGCAGTAATATTGTAGGTAAACCAGTATCTCTGTTATTACAACGTGAAAATGCAACAGTAACGATGTGTCACTCCCGGACAAGCAATATGAAAGAATTAGCTAAACAAGCAGACATTCTGGTGGTAGCGATCGGAAAAGCTAACTTTGTTGATGCTAGTTATATTAAGCCCGGTGCTGTCGTTATTGATGTAGGGGTGAATCGTCTGGATAACGGTAAGCTTGCAGGCGATGTTGATTTTGAAAGTGCGAAGCAAGTATCCGGTCCGATTACTCCTGTACCCGGCGGTGTAGGCCCAATGACGATTACGATGTTAATGCAGAACACTCTGGTCGCTGCGAAACGTGCTCACGGCTTGAAGTAAGGAAGGCGGCTGATGGTATGCAGCAGCAAAAAGTCTATTCAATCAAAGAAATAAACAAATATATTCGGATGAAAATGGAATCCGATCCATTGTTGTCCGAGGTGTGGTTACGCGGTGAAATTTCGAATTTCACCCATCATTCCAGTGGACATATGTATTTTACGTTAAAAGATGAAAGCAGTCGTATCAAAACGATTATGTTTGCTTCTCACAATCAGCGTCTTCCTTTTATACCTAAAGAAGGCGCTAGAGTGATGGCAAAAGGCAATATCTCTGTATTTGAAAGGGACGGACAGTATCAATTTTATGTGACGCAAATGCAACCGGATGGCATAGGAAGTCTATATCTTGCCTATGAACAGCTCAAGCAGAAGTTGGAGCATGAAGGGCTTTTTGATTCTACACGTAAGCGTCCATTACCTCTGTATCCCAAAGTGATCGGTGTGATTACTTCCGGTACAGGAGCAGCAGTGCGAGATATTTTAACAACGATTCGTAGACGATATCCGATCGTTAAGATTGAAGTCTACCCTGTACTGGTGCAAGGAAAAGGGGCAGGAGCTTCTGTCGTCAAAGCGATCCAAAATTTCAATCGTATGCAAGAAGCAGATGTATTGATTGTCGGTCGTGGTGGTGGATCACTGGAAGAATTATGGGCGTTCAATGAAGAAATCGTGGCACGTGCTATCGCTTCTTCAACGATTCCTATTATTTCTGCAGTCGGTCATGAGACTGACTTTACGATTGCTGACTTTGTAGCCGATCTTCGTGCTGCAACGCCTACAGCGGCGGCAGAGCTAGCTGTACCGAATATCAATGAACTACGCGCTCAAGTAGAACAACGGCGTAGACAACTCAAGCAAGGGCTGTTACGTCTATCTCAGCGTCAACGTGAACGACTAGAACGTCTACGTCGTGCACCTGTATTGTTACATCCGCAACGTCATCTGGTTCAACATATGACGAGATTAGATATGTTAGAAAGACGGTTAAGTAGCAGTCTACAGCGTCGTGCTCATATTCAGCGTGATCGTCTGGGACGATTCAACCAGCGCTTAGCTCGTCATAATCCGCAAGAACAATTGATTTATGCTCGTCGTCGTACAGACGTAGCACGTCAACAACTGGAACTTCGTATGAGCAGTATTTTACGGCAAAAGCAACAAAAGTTAGGCTTCGGTATGAAGCAATTGGATGCGCTTAGTCCGCTTAAAGTGATGGCTAGAGGGTACAGTCTGGTGTATGACGAACAAGAACAATTGGTCAAATCTGTACAGCAGGTGCAACAAGGCGATGCTATTATCGTCAATGTAGAAGATGGACAATTGAATTGTCAGGTGACAGAGATCAAGGAGGCGGCAACCGATGGCAAAAGCTGAAAAAGAAAAAGAGTTAAACTTCGAAGAAGCAATGGATCGTCTGGAAGAAATCGTCTCCGAACTGGAAAATGGAGATGTTCCATTGGAAAAAGCAATCGACCTTTTTCAACAAGGAATGAAATTATCTCAAGTCTGCGGTTCGAAATTAGAGCAAGTAGAACGCAAAATCGAAATGATCGTAGAGGAAGATGGCGAACTGCGTAAAAAGACGTTTGATACATCAGAAAGCGGTGGCAGTATTGACTAATCGTCCGGATCTACAAACATATATGCAAGAGATTGCTACTTATGTGGGCGATCAACTGAAATTCGTTTTACCGATTGAGTGGAGTGTACCGGTCAATCTACAAGAATCGATGCAATATTCATTAATGGCAGGTGGCAAAAGACTGCGTCCATTATTCGTGATTGCAGCTGCCGAAGCTTTGGGCGGAAGCCGTCAAGCAGCTCTTCCTGTAGCTTGTGCTGTAGAAATGGTGCATACGTATTCACTTGTTCATGATGATCTACCAGCAATGGATAATGACGATTATCGTCGTGGTAAATTGACGAATCATAAAGTATACGGAGAAGCGATGGCGATTTTAGCGGGTGATGCGCTGTTAACGCAAGCATTTTACACCGTAACCGAAGCAGCCAAAGCCGGTGTGCCTGCTGAAGCAGTATTAGCGATTATTAGCGATATGTCTGAATATGCAGGACCGCGCGGGATGGTAGGCGGTCAGGTGGCTGATATGGAAGGCGAGCAAGGCATGACCGAAATTGCTCAACTGGAATATATTCATTTGCACAAAACAGCCGATCTATTTATGTTCTCTTTGACTGCTGGCGCACGTACAGCGGGTGCAACTGAAGAACAGCTAGATGCCTTGCGACGCTTCGGTTCTGACCTTGGTCTAGCGTTTCAAATTCAGGATGATATTCTGGATGTGATTGGAGACGAGGCATTACTGGGTAAAAAGACACAAAGCGATATTAAAGCTCAAAAAGTAACGTATCCTTACTTTATAGGACTCGAAGCTTCTCAAGCTGAGGTAGAACGCTTAACGGAAAGTGCGAAGCAAGCATTAGCAGAAGCTAATCTAGCAGATTCACAACGACTAGCCGAAATTGCAGATTATTTGATGAAAAGAGATCATTAATCGCAAGGTATGATCATTTTTGTTCGTCTATACGTATATAGGATAGACATTCATTATTCAGATACATCCATTTAGGCATTTTCGAAAAAAATGGAATGTTGTGATATAGTGAATAATAATATAAAAGATAGATGAAAAGTTAGGCAAGGTAAACATTATAATTTTAAAACCAATTGGATGTAGATAAGCATTCAACAAGGAAAGCGGGGAAATGGTGTGCTGCTTCCACAGATTCATCAACCAAGTGATCTTAAAGATCTAACAACAGAGCAATTAGCCGATTTAGCAGGTGAGATTCGTCAATTTCTGATCGAAAAATTGTCAGCAACTGGCGGGCACCTTGCTTCTAATCTGGGTGTAGTGGAGCTCACCCTGGCACTTCATTATTTGTACGATAGTCCAAAAGACAAAATGATTTTTGATGTTGGACATCAAGCGTATGTGCATAAAGTATTGACAGGACGGATGGATCGTTTTGATACATTGCGTAAATATAAAGGATTGTGCGGATTTGTCAAACGGAATGAAAGTGAACATGACGTATGGGAAGCCGGACATAGCAGTACTTCTTTATCTGCCGCTATGGGTATGGCACTTGCACGTGATTTCAAAAAAGAAGATAACAAAGTTATCGCGATTATCGGTGACGGTGCGTTAACAGGCGGTATGGCATTTGAAGCATTGAACCATATCGGTCATGAGCAACGTAAATTGACAGTTATTTTAAATGATAACGAAATGTCGATTGCTCCAAATGTAGGCGCAATGCACAAATATCTAGGCAAAATTCGCTCGGATAAAAATTATTTGCGTGCTAAAGATGAAATGGAATCATTGATCAAAAAGATTCCAGCAATCGGTGATAAAATTGCCAAAACGGCTGAAAAGCTTAAAGATACGCTGAAATATGCTATGGTATCGGGTGTACTATTTGAAGAATTAGGATTCACTTATCTAGGACCTGTCGATGGTCATGATATTCCTAAATTGTTGGAAACGTTGCAACAAGCGGATAATGTAGAAGGCCCTGTAATGATCCATGTAGTAACGATCAAAGGTAAAGGATATCTACCAGCAGAAGCCGATTCTTACAAATGGCATGGAATTACACCATACAAAATTGAATCCGGTCAAGTACTCAAAGCAGCAGGCGGTCATCCGATGTATACTGAAGTATTCGGTCAGACATTGATCGAACTTGCAGAGCAAGATGAGCGTATTGTAGCAGTGACACCGGCAATGCCGGGTGGTTCAGGATTGTTCCCATTTGCAGCGCGTTTCCCTGATCGTATGATTGATGTAGGGATCGCAGAGCAACATGCAGCTACGATGTGTGCGGCACTTGCAATGGAAGGCATGAAACCTGTCTATGCGGTATATTCTACATTTATGCAACGTGCGTATGATCAGATTGTGCATGATATTTGCCGTCATAATGCAAATGTAATGTTTGCAATTGATCGTGCTGGCTTTGTCGGTGCAGATGGAGAGACTCACCAAGGGGTATATGATATCGCATTTATGCGTCATATCCCGAATATGGTCATTATGATGCCGAAGGATGAGAATGAACTTCGTCATATGATGAAAACAGCTCTTGATTACAATGAAGGCCCTATCGCTTACCGTTATCCACGTATTAACGGCTTAGGTGTTCCTTTGGATCAAGTGTTAACAGCTATTCCTATCGGACAATGGGAAACGGTACGTGAAGGGGAAGGTTACGCGATTCTAGGTTCTGGGCCGATGGTTCAGCTTGGATTGGAAGTAGCCGATGAACTGAAACGTGACGGTATGAACGTGTCGGTAGTGAATGCGCGCTTTATGAAGCCGTTAGATGAGCAATTATTGCTTGATCTAGCTGCAAAAGGTACACGTATGCTTGTTGTCGAAGAAGCTTCCCAAGCAGGTAGTATGGGTAGTGCTGTGCTTGAGTTCTATGCTTCAAAAGGATTACACGATGTTGCTGTAGGCATCATGGGTGTACCGGATGAATTTATCGAACATGGCAGTATCAAAGACCAACAACGTGAAGCAGGATTAACTACTGAAAATATCGCTACTGCTCTCAAAGCGCTTGCGCCAGGCGAAGCGATTACATTTCACAAAAACTCAGTCTAATCTTTTTATAAATACACCATAAGATCAACAGAAGCGAAGCGGAGAGTATTTTGTCCGCTTCGTTTCATGTTGTTATCTCATTTTGCAAGCTAGGAGATATCCAATCATGGCAAGTGATAAAGAACGAATTGACGTCTTACTCGTCGAACAAGGCTACTACGAGAGTCGTGAGAAAGCCAAAGCAGCCATTATGGCTGGATTAGTCTATGCAGGAACAGAACGTCTGGAGAAGCCCGGTATGAAGATCGCTCGGGATACAGATCTTAATGTCAAAGGTTCTGTTCATCCCTATGTAAGTCGTGGCGGATTGAAGCTAGAGAAAGCACTTAAACATTTTGAAATCCCGATGACAGGACGAACGATGCTTGATATTGGTTCTTCAACAGGAGGATTTACCGACTGTGCATTACAACATGGAGCCGAATATGTATATGCGATTGATGTTGGTTACAATCAGCTTGATTGGTCACTTCGGAATCATCCACAAGTACAGGTAATGGAGCGGACGAACTTCCGTTATATGACACCGGATCAACTGGAAGGGCCACGTCCTAATTTTGCAAGTATCGATGTATCCTTTATCTCGTTACGATTGATGTTACCACCGCTCAAAGATTTGCTAGATCGTCCTGCTGATATTGCAGCACTGATTAAGCCTCAATTTGAAGCCGGTCGTGACAAAGTGGGCAAAACAGGCGTTGTACGTGATCCGAAGATTCATGAAGAAGTATTGCTACATGTGCTTACTTTTGCCAGAGAAATCGGATACGTATTGAAAGGTGTTACTTTTTCACCGATTACCGGGGGAGAAGGGAATATTGAATTTCTAGCTCACTGGTATCTGCCTTCCGGTGAAGGAGACGATACTGCCGAGCAACTAGATGTTATTGATATTCCTGCACTTGCTTCGCAGACCGCACTTGAAGCGGCTCATACGTTTCGCGGGGGTTCTGCTAAAAAGTAAAAATAATAAAGATCGATATGGATTCAAACACAACAAAGACCTGATGTTCGGTGTATGTTACTGAGCTCAGGTTTTTTTGTTCGTATGTATTGATTCAACTGGAAGAAAAAACTAATTCCAAAAGACTATTGATTTACGAACAGGTATTCCTATATAATGAGAACGAACGTTCCGACTATAGCGCTTAGCACTATCAGTGTAGCCTATATGCTTCACAGCGAATCGACTCAATCAAGATCGCTGAAGCTTGGACCTTCTCGTTCTGGATGTTACAATAGGATAATCTGTTCGGCTAATGATCAATGATCCTCATATCTACAGTATTTTCCATTCACAAAAAGGAATATACGTATATGTTCACGAATAAAGATGTGAGCATGTTCTGTGTATGGTGCATAAATACACACAGATAGAGATAGCGGAAGGTTAAGACTATAGAGAGCACATCACAAACGGAGGTCTTTATGAAGGGACAACGACATATTAAAATACGGGAGATTATCACCCATCAAGATATCGAAACTCAAGACGATTTAGTCGAAGCATTGCGTAATGCAGGCTTTCAAGTAACACAAGCAACCGTATCACGGGATATTAAAGAACTATTACTAATCAAAATTCCAACGGATGACGGAAGGTATAAATATTCATTACCAACGGATCAACGTTATAACCCGGTGCAGAAGTTAAAGCGTGCATTGGTGGACAATTTCTTGCAAGTAGATTTTACAACTAATCTGGTGGTTATGAAGTTCTTACCAGGTACAGCGAATTCAATCGCAGCGCTTATCGACAATATGGAATGGCCTCAGATTATGGGAACTATTTCAGGAGACGATACGCTACTGATTATTTGCCGTCAACCGGAAGACAGCCAACAGGTGATTGATCAAATTATGAGCTTTATCTCGTAATCATCAATCTCGTTGTAATGGATACGTTAATGTTCGGCTCGGCACACAAGCGGTCAGCCTAACAGCATGAGCTTGATCCATCTCGGTCTAAAAGCGTTGCTCTATAGTCTTTTATACGAAGAGGAGTGAGGCTCATGCTAGTTATGCTGAGCATTAAAAACCTGGCTGTTGTTGAAGAAATCGACGTTTATTTTCATAAAGGATTCCATGTACTGAGCGGTGAGACAGGTGCAGGTAAATCAATTATTATTGATGCATTAGGTCTGATTGCAGGTAGTCGAGGTTCAGCGGAATTGGTACGTTACGGAAATGATAAAGCTGAGATGGAAGCGTTATTCGAGCTACGTGGAGATCACCCGGTATGGGATACGATGTCACGGCTTGGCATTCAGGGAACCGCAGAAGAACATCTAGTCATTCGCCGTGAAGTGACAGCGAGTGGTAAGAGTACTGCGCGTATTAATGGACAGTTAGTGAATCTGACGATGTTGCGTGAGATCGGTGAGCAACTGGTCAATATTCATGGACAGCATGAGCACCAATCTTTGATGAAGCCAGAACGTCATCTGAGCTTGCTAGATACATTCGGATTTGCTGATATCAATCCAGTGAAAATTCAATATCAACAACAATATGCAGACTATGCCAAAGTAGAACGTGAATTACGCGATCTACAAGAAACCAGTCAGAAAACATATCAAATGCTAGATCTATACCGTTTCCAGCTTGAAGAGATTTCTTCAGCAGGGCTAGAGATCGGTGAAGATGAATTATTACAAGAAGAACGTCTACGTCTATCTCATAGTGAGAAAATGATGGAAGCCATCGTAGGTGGATATCATTCGATCAATGGAGACGGCGGTATGGGTTCTGTAACGGTCGCTATTTCACAGCTAGAAGATGTAGCTCGTTACGATTCCAAAGCATTAGACCCAATTCTAGAGCAGTTACAATCGGCTTTTTATCAGTTGGAAGATGCTGCTTATCAATTGCGTAGTTATCGCGAAAATATTGAATTTAATCCAGGTCGTCTGGAAGAAGTAGAGACTCGTCTGAATCAAATCTCTGGTCTGCGTCGTAAGTACGGAGACAATGTAGAAGAAATTCTAACGTACTATGAGAAAATTCAACATGAGACCGATCTACTTGAAAATAAAGACGAACGTCTGGCTGAAATGACAGAACGTCGTGATCGGTTACGTGATAAGTTGCTTCAGACCGGTGAGAAATTAAGTAAGATTCGCCGTAAAGCAGCAGATGAACTGGCTAATCAAGTCGAAGCAGAGCTTAAACATTTGCAAATGGAACGTACTTCACTACGTGTCAATATGGATTATATTGATGATCCTAATGGGGCAGAGTGGAATGGACGAACAATTCGCGTTACCCGTCAAGGGATCGATAATGCAGAATTCCTGATCTCTCCTAACCCGGGTGAACCTTTACGTCCACTAGGTAAAATTGCTTCCGGTGGTGAGTTGTCACGTATTATGCTTGCACTGAAAAGTATCTTTGCTCGTCATGATCAAGTCCCTGTACTGGTATTCGATGAAGTGGATACAGGGGTGAGTGGTCGGGCAGCTCAGTCGATCGCAGAGAAATTGTTCAAATTATCTGCTGATTGTCAGGTATTCTCGATTACTCACTTACCGCAAGTAGCTTGTATGGCAGATCATCAATACCTGATCGAAAAGCATATTATTGGAGATCGCACAGCGACTCGTGTAACTTCGCTTCATGAAGATGGACGTGTCGGTGAACTTGCTCGTATGCTAGGTGGAGTAGAGATTACCGAGAAAACGAATCATCATGCTCATGAAATGTTGAAGCTTGCTGAAGCGCGTAAAGATAGCTCTACGTATGCAGTACACTAAGCAAATGCATAAGTGATGCTCAAGTCAAAAGGAAGAGCTTAAAGCTCTTCCTTTTGTGTTATACATATAGATAAGGTCTGTTCATCAACCAAGTTAGCAAATATGGAAAAATAATCCGCTTTTTTACATTCGACAGCAGGAATACCCTTGTTGATGTCGAAAACTATACTAAAGAGTCCAAAACAGTCAAATTTCTGTAAAGACTTTGTGATCACTGTGATTAAAGTTCAAATATAGTCTTCAATCATTCCCAAACAGTCTAATGATGCAAGTCCAACGAACCGCTATATCATAGTTAAAGAAAACTCATAAGGAGGAATTATACCGTGTCAGATATCAAAGTATTATTAGCGGACGATAATCGTGAATTTACCAATATGCTTGCTGAATATATTTCCAATCAAGAAGATATGGAAGTAGCAGGTATCGCATTTAATGGGGAAGAAGTATTGCAGATGATCGATCAATTACCAGATCTTCCAGATGTGTTGATCCTGGATATCATTATGCCACACCTCGATGGATTGGGTGTATTGGAACGCTTGCGGGATATGAATCTATCTCCAGCACCGAAGATTATTATGCTGACTGCATTTGGTCAAGAAAATATTACACAACGTGCAGTACAACTGGGTGCGTCTTACTACATCCTCAAGCCTTTCGATATGGAAGTACTGGTAAGTCGTGTGCGCCAATTGGTAGGATCTCCGATTACTAATAGCGGTGGCAATATGCAACCAGGTAATAGCAGCAATAGCATGGGCAACAAAGTGAATAACGGTCTACCGCCTGTAACAAGAGGCAAAAATCTGGATGCGAATATTACAGCAATCATCCACGAGATCGGCGTTCCTGCACATATCAAAGGCTACCAATACTTACGTGAAGCAATCACGATGGTCTACAACAATATCGAGATTCTAGGATCGATCACTAAGACCTTATATCCTGCAATCGCAGACAAGTTCAAAACAACCCCTTCCCGCGTAGAACGTGCCATCCGCCACGCCATCGAAGTGGCTTGGACAAGAGGGAATATTGATAGTATCAGTCATTTGTTCGGCTATACGATTAATATTAGTAAAAGCAAACCTACTAACAGTGAGTTTATTGCGATGGTAGCAGATAAGTTGAGAATTGAGCATAAGGTTCCGAATTAACAGAGTAGAAAATTTATTTGCTAAATTGTATGTTAATTAATGCCACTTATTGATAGAGATTTTTTCTATAGTGAGTGGCATTTTATTAACTATTATTTCCATATGTACTAATTTTAAGTTTTCTAAAGAATATTATAAGGAGAAAATTCCCAAATGAAATTTCAAGAATTGAAAACATTAGAAAGTAGAAGAAAACAAAAGTTGAGATATTTTAAAGAGAAAGTTAGTGATTTAGAGCTAGAAAAAGCTAGATTAGAAGCAAGTGAGGCTGTATATAAACATCCTTTGATGGTTTTACTAATTGGAATATTTGTTTTTCTTTATCAACAATTTTTTTCAGCTCGTGAAGAATTAGGATTATTTTTTTCGTATATTTTGGCTACATTAACACTTACGTTTTTGGCAGTAATAATAATAGTATACTTTCGAAGATTACGTAAAATAATTGAACATAAATATATTTTAGAAATTGTTATTAGTGAGAAAAAAGAGTATAAAGAAAATTTAAAAAGTAAGATGAGATCTTTATAAAAGTTAAGATATAATTAACCATTTTGTTGATAAATTGAGTTGGCACAGAAATATTTTTTACATGAAGCGCCTTTACAATCTTTTCTAAATATAAATAATAAATCCTGAAATTAAGAAAAGACCAAAATTTATTGGTCTTTTTTCTCTTGGTCCACAGGAATATATTCTATAATATCTTCAATACCAAATGTACGATTTACTCCATTATTGATAGCAATTTCGTTAATTGCATTCAGTATACTGATTAGTGTTTCTAATTTGATTGTGCGAGTATTACCACTTGCTAAGTCTAAAATAGTAGCAGAACGTATTTTAGATTCTACAGATAATTTATTTCGAGTAGCCCCAATAATTTTCAAAGTTTCATTTAGTTTAAATCGAATTTGTTCCATTGAATCGTAGCCGCCTTTCACTTAAAGTAACACTATTAAATTATTTTAATGACTTATTGACGTAGTACTCGAAAAGTAGTATATTTAAATAAATATAGTACTAATAAAGTAGTACTTTTAAAGTTTGGTAATTATTAAATTAGAGATGAGGACTTTAAATGACCCAACTACTACATAGAAAAGCCCAAATCAAAGAAGCCTTCAATCAGTTCATATCCACACGTATGGATCAAGTGAGTGAGGATGCTATTTCGCCTTCGCCTGAGTATCAAGCCCTCACCACTGAATGCACAGAACTATTTGCCACTATCTATGATCAGCTTCCGTCAGATATCCAAATTCTGTTCACCCAATACGAAGAAGTAGTGACGCTTATTCAAGGATTAGCAGAATCGACGATGTATGAGCAGGGGATCAAAGATGGCTTGCAATTAAGTCAGGTGCTGTACAGTTATTGACTTTGCATATCCTCTAAAATAAATATGTCCTACATATGTATATCAGCCAAATCATAACGTACAATTGCATATTTTTCAATTCTATCTAACCTCATTATAAGCTTTTACTACTTTTTGTACTCTATTAACCAACAATCCCGATATTCACCTTCATGCCATTCATGGTTGGGTAATAATTTTACTTTTTGGAATCCACATTTTTTATAACAATGGAGTGCTCTCGTATTCCATGTCTGAGGGTCCATTGCGATGCGGTGGGCTTGTTTTTGCTGTGTGAGGAAGGTGATCATTGTCTGGATGAGTAGAGTACCAATACCCCGATTCCAATAGTCTGGTTCGCCGATAAACTGATCCATCCCATAGATCACTTCACTAGAGTCATGATATCCGTATACATTTCTGCTCTCTTGATCCAATAGGTAATATTGAATATAACCTATCGCTACACTATCATATTCGATAATACATTGAATGTCTTCAGTATCTGGATCGTAAAAGATTTCAGTTACTTTGTCCACATCGAGAGGTTCATCTCGACCTTGATAATATTGCAAAACTGTAGGGTCAGACATCCATTTTGCAAGGTTATTTTTATCTTCAATGGTAAGAGAACGAATAGACAAATGATCGTTCGAAATAAGCATCGTATTCTCCTTATGAATAATAGTATCCTTTATTTATCATATTTTTTATACCATATATTAGGAATAATTTCTATTGTTCACAGGAGAATATACGTATACTACACTTAAAATAGTGTTTATAAAGTACAGTGAAATGTAGAGAGTTATATGATGTCATCAGTCGTCTGAATTATCGTTACGACCATTCTTTTCGGTAACTAAGCGGGGTGCAATTGACTCTGGCTTTGAATAAATTGATAAAATGAGATACATTGTCTACGCCGACTTCGTTGGCGATTTCTTGGACGCTTTTGTCGGAATATTGTAGCATGCCTTTGGCAGCATTGATCCGAATATGGATCAGGTATTCGATCGGAGGGAGTCCGATATATTGTTTGAAATCTTTGGTCAGTTGAAATTTGTTCATCCCGTATTGTTTGGCGAGCTGGTCGAGTGTGATCGCTTGCGTGTAGTTATGTTCGAGATAAGTTTGCATATTCAGAATTTTGGAAGGGATGCTGTATGTATTGTCTTTGGCATAGATCGTCGTTAAGATGACCTCGGTTAACAATTGTGTGAGGAGTTGAGCATTCAGAAGCTCTGTTTTCTGTGTACGTGTGTATTGCAGATTAAGTAATTGTTGAGCTAGCTCCAGAATCAGCGAAGAAGATTGCGAATGATATACCGGCATCTGATTATTGTCGTATTGATCATAATAGCCTGCTATTGTGGCTCCATACATATGGATCGATAACGTTTCCCAGTGTTGTTCGGACTTCGCTTCATAGCGGTATTCTTCTTTGCAATCGATCCAGAAGAAATCACCTGCTTGTAATAAAAAAGACTGTCCTCGATAATACAGACAACCACTACCGGACAATGTATATAAGAACAGATAGGACGCAATTTTGGCATGTTTAATAGAAGAAGATGAATCGATATAATGATACCCGATTTCTTGAATATACAGATAAGTGGATTGAGCGACAGGAGAAGGGGTGAGAATAAAGCGGATAGGCTTTTGAGAGAAATGATGCAAATCGTTTTCGCTGGATATCATTATGAATGTACCTCCTGCGTTAAAAAATAGATAGCTAATTGAATATTAATATTACATATTGTAAGCGTTCTCTTAAAAGTTGGCAATTATTTTTCATAGGGTGGCTAGAAATAGATGTACCAAAGTAGATAAATTAAATAATAACCCTCTAGCTTCTGCTTATGATAACAAGCGTAAGTCAGAGGGTTATCTATCTGTATGTTATACGTTTTTAAAATGAGTTGTAGATATTATCGTTAAGAAGCAAAATAGTGTACCGATATTTTTTGGTGAGATGTTTGTTGGATATTAAATCCTGCTATTACAAAACGGAATTGAACAGCACCACGACCACCATCTGCATTAGGGTCTGGAGCCAGACTGATATCACTATTATAAGAATAATCGTATACGTTTACATTAACAGGAACCCATTTTTTCTTAACTACATCATAGCCTTCATAGGATAAAACGATACGTTCATCCGAACGAAGGGTAAGATCAGCTGTTGCTGATACCAGATCTTTATAAGAAGGGAATGTACTCGATTTGACAACAGAGTTTCCTTTTTGAAGCACAAGGTCGAAATTGAGATCAATATTCTGACTATCGATTGAAGAAGGAGTAGTTTCTTGAGTTGCTGTAGAAGTAGCCGCATAAGCAGATGAATGGAAAGGAACTACGAGCGCTAGTGCTGTCACTGTTGCAAGACCAAATGTAACCCATGTTTTTTTCATTATTTATTTCTCCTTTGAATCCTAATTTGAACAGCATATGCCTAGTAAATAGAATCCCTTTTTCACGTTTCACTCTCTAACTGAATTTACTTTATCCATACATACAGGATAATATAGAAAAAGAATGTTCCAACAATGAATAAAAAAAGACAAAAGGAGAACACAAACATGATTGAATTTGGATATATTCATCATATGAGTTTGGCAGTACGTGATATTAATAGATCTCGTGTCTTTTATTCTGACGTACTCCAATTGAAAGAAATTGAGCGTCCGCCATTTGATTCTGTAGGAATATGGTATGCAATAGGTGAGCAACAGTTGCATTTGATACAGCAACCGCAAGGAGAAACATTACGTGAGGGGAATATTGATTCAACAGATGGACATCTAGCTATCTGGGTAAGGAGTTATCGTCAGACATTGGAGTGGTTAGATCAACAAAATGTATTCTATGAAGCACGTCCCCATAGTTTGGCCGGCTTTGCACAGATTTATATTCTTGATCCTGATCATAATATTATAGAGTTGGATGCTCCTTATGAAGAGTAGACAAACAAAAGAACTATATGCCTTTTAATGAAAGTGCAATCTATCGTTTCGTCATAAACCTCCTTTGATGTGACGGATACCCTATATTCAGGAAGTTATTTTGCTTATGTAATAGGATTTAACTTCATATTAACATAGTTTCCTTAATAAGTTAGTTTTATCTGAAAAAAAATATGAATTACTCGGAAAAATATTTTTTTGCACATAAAAAGACCACCCGAAGGTGGTCTTTCTAACCCGATGGCGCTAATTGAAATCTTTGATCCGCATCCCGCGCCTCCGAAGTTCGTGTGGTTTAGACAAGAACCTCGGATTGGGTAAAGGACGCGTTCAACATGTTAATCTGAATGTTGACGCACCTCCTTTCTGTATGGACTAATATTACCATAGGTTTACATAAACAGCTAGTGTTTTTGACAAATATTTATAAAATAAGTGGATAGACCTAATGCTGTTATTTCCTCATTCCAAAGTCTTGATTCATTACTCATGCTTGTAAAAAAAGTGCTGATTTATGATTTATTTCATGTATAATGCAAACGAGAATAATATTGAAGGAGGTTGTTATGCGGTTTGTAGAAAAAGACTGGACGACTTCTGTTATTCAGCATAAAAGAAGACCTACCAGTTGGATCATAGCTGTTGTTCTACTAATAGTAGTAACTGCACTGGCTGGCGTATTGTGGATAAGCAATCAGAAGCTTTATACAACGATATACCAGAGTGAGCAGAGCAATCAGGCGCTAACCAAGAAGCTTGAGAGGTATCAACAAGAGTTAACAACCGTCCAAAAGAATGTATGGACAATAGAAGAAGATACCGCTATTCATGATATGACTCATCAGATCGAAGATTATGTAGCGACAGATGATTTTGTAGTCAACAAAATTTACTTTTACAAAGATCCATCTCATCAATTAGAGTATCTGTATATTGATATTTACAATCAACCGAAGATGGAACCGTATTATAGCGCGCAGGGTGTATATGATTTACCGGATCAACAGGTACAAGCCAAATGTGAGCAGATGATTGACGATGTCCAACAATTATATGCAGAAGGTGAACATCTACCAACGTGGAATAAAAAGACGGTTGTATATATGACGATCAATAATTATGAGATCGGTAATAATATCAACGGCAAATTTCAATTAACTGTCAAATAAAATGATCCAAATCTACATTTCTTAGATTTAACGATTTCAAAAAATGAATAATTGATATATAATGATCAAAAGTTTAATCGTATTAATTATGTACGTTGAATCAAGTTCTAGTCTTGCCTTAATGTTAACATTAGTGTTATAAATTATTAACATTAGTGTTATAATCTAAGGAAGCTCAAAAATGATTGGGTACAGGAAACTTCTATGAATCATAATGAATTAAAGTTAGAAATAGAATTAATTCCCGAATCGACAATGCACTTGAATCTTCGTAATCGATTAACTTCTTATCAGTGGCGACAATTCAGCCAGGATATTCAAAAGCGTGACCAGTATACCTGCTGTATCTGTCATCGTGTCAAAGGGGATACGATCGATAAGCTACATTGTCATGAGATATGGACATTTGATACAGATGCACAAGTTCAGTACCTGAACGGGTTTCAGTCGTTATGTTTCCAATGTCATATGATCAAGCATATTGGCTTTGCTACGATGAATGATTGGGTAGAAAAATATCAATTAATAGAGCATTTTTGTACTGTAAATGAGGTCTCCCGTAAGCAATATGCTCAGCATTTTCATGATGCTGTCCAATTGTGGATTGCCCGCAACCAGATAACTTGGCATGTCGATCTGGGCGATTATATAAGTTAAGCAATGGTACATAATCATCGCGAATAGGGGGGATAGGCTAGAAAGTAGGGTCCGATGCTTGCTGACTTATTTGTAACAAAAATGTAATAATCCGTTTTACCGGGAATAAAACGGCATATATGTACTAGCGAATTCAATATCATGGGATTTTAGTTAATTTCGTGCTTTGATAAAAACGATGATTTATAGTACATTAGCTTTGAAGAAAGAGGAGGTTTCTAATGTACTCAAGCAGACCAAGCGATGCTTTGCACATCATGACATACACCTTGAACAGTGGTATAAAAGGTACTGTACCTTTATCGAACCAGCAGATCGAGGAATGGCTTGAAAGTTATAGAAGCAATACGCGTTATGTGACTAATATAGGTAAAGAATTTTTTGGGTTGAATCCCGAATTAGTTGCTGATTTTAAAGTACAAAATCAATTCTCTGATCATCAACGTGTGATTGTTCCGATTCAGCCGGAAGAACAACATCCTGCTGAGGACTTGAGCACTGCTTATAAAGCGAATGAGATTTTGATCAAAGTGGATTGCAAATGTGGAACAGCTTATACTACAGATTCACCATTTATGCGTACCAAATGGTATTGCACGAAGTGTAAAGAGATTGTGTTCCTTGATCCGAAAAAAGGAAAAGTGGAAACATCACGTGGTGAAGCTTTCTATATGACAAATAAATATTTTGTAGAACGTGCTCCTATCGAATAGAATAAGAATTCTGTAATTGCAACGTGAAAAATGACTGTTTGTCTAGACAAGTTTGTACTTGATAAATAGGTTAACGACTAGCTAGTATGTTTGATTAAAGACACGATAGGGTCGATAAGATAAAAACATACTAGGATAGCCGTATGTGCTGAAAAATACATAGTGTAATAACCAAAACAGTCTGGTAAAGATCGGGCTGTTTTTTGATATGTTGCTTTGGACAGTGGGATGATCAGATGTGCAGGATATGATATACTATGCTGCATATGTTTGGAGGGATAAGCTGAATGAGTTCTATCTATAGTAGTCGAAAATTTCCGTACGTTCGCTGGATCATATGGACGGTACTGGCGTTAGCATGGATGGCTTTTATTTTTTACAAATCCAATCAGCCGTATATTGAGCAGGATTTGAAGCCTTTTTTGGCAGACTTGATTCCAGAGTCCACATTGTCTACATTTACGCCTACGATTGAATTTTCGTATGATGGTTATCTGGTAAGTGGCACATCGCCTTATGATTTTTTTGAATTTTTTATTCGTAAAATAGCGCATGTGGTTGAATTTGCGATTCTGGCGTTTTTGTTATGTCGTGTGTTTTCTCCACTGACACGCCGAGAGTATGCGCCGATTGTCTGGGCAGGTATTGTATCTTATGTATATGCGTTGTCGGATGAATGGCATCAGACATTTGTATCAGGACGAACAGGGCATTTTACAGATACATTAGTCGATGGAATTGGGATCGTATTGGTTATGTTATTTTATATTTTGATCCGTAGACGCAAGCATAAAAAGAGCGGGCTTCGGTTTCGCTAGACATCTATACCGATAGCATTTAATACAAAAATAGCATGCAACACAAAAAGTCGCTTTGATAAAAAAGCGACTTTTTATTTGCCAAAAATGAGTATTCTATATTTAAAAATGCAGAATGATATCATGAATAGTTACATCATCGTATGCGATGTATGTTATTTACTGATATTGATATAACGACCTACTAATTCACTAATTTTAGCTCTAACGATTAGATCCGAATTGCTACGATTATTTAGGATTAAATAGACATGTTTGATAAAATCATTTTTTTCCTCGTCGGTCAAAGTAGTAATATGTTGTTCCAACTCAATATTTACACTCATCATTATTCCTCCAATTCGGTATATATTTTTATATAGCATAACCTATAATGCTCAAATATCCAGTTATTTATAATTATTTCATTATATGAAAAATTCATAATAGATATACATTTATCGTTGAAAGCGTTATCTTCAAAACAATCAACAACTATTCTATCTACGAGGTGAATATTATGAATATTTCTACCAAGTCCTCTGCTTTACTATGGGGGATAGATGATCTGGAAAAGCGAGTACAATATACATTAAGCAATCCCAACTATACAGCATGGTGGACAGAGTTACAGCATCTAGCGAATGAAGCATTGATTCTTCCGATTCCTGTACTGTCGTTTGAAGCTTTTCGTGAATTTGCTGATCATGGAGGACGGGAGCAGTATCAACAGCTTTATTTTGAGAAAAGAGGGCGTATCGGAGCGTTAGCAATCATAAGCCTACACACAGCCGATGAGGGTACATCGTACATAGAAGCATTAGAAGAAGCATTATGGGATATCTGCAATGAGTATACATGGTGCTTACCTGCACATTTGCCACAGTCCAACCAACACGCACAACGACCGGTATGGGAAGAGATTGATTTGTTTGCAGCAGAGACAGCTGGTATGTTAGCCGAGCTAAGTACGTTATTTCGGGGGCGGTTAGATGATCGCATTATAGAGCGGATCGAGTCCGAAGTACAGCGACGGATATTCAAGCCGTTGAGCGACCCTAATCCATTATTCGGCTGGGAGACCGCAGATCATAATTGGTCGGCTGTCTGTGGATCAGGATGCGGAATAGCCGCTTTATTATTACTGAAGCAAGATAATCCTAGACGGGTTCAGATTCTGGAACGGATGATTCAAGCAATGAGTCACTTTTTATCAGGATATGGTGAAGATGGAGGATGTGCAGAGGGATTAGGGTATTGGGTCTATGGATTCGGTTATTATACTTATTTTGCAGATATGTTGATACGTGTAGAACCACAGTATGAACATCTATTGCGTTCTACTAAGATTGCACAGATGGCGGCTTTTCCAGAACATCTTCATTTGTCAGACGGAGTATTTGTTAATTTCTCGGATAGTGATGAACAAGAGATATTGCCACCCGGATTATTATCGCAATTAGGCAAATGGACAGGGCATGAGTATTCGTTACCTTTTCAGATCAATCTATTGGTAGATGATCCTTGTCGCCGATGGGCGCATTTGATTCGTAATTTGTTATGGTCAGATGAAAGTTACTTTGCGTCTTATGATTCTGTGCAGGTTGATGGACAGGAAGGTGGGATCTATTTACCTGATCTGAATTGGATGATCTGCAAAAGTAATCTTTCCAAGTCTGATATGACGATAGCGCTGGCAACCAAAGGCGGGCATAATGATGAACCTCATAATCATAATGATCTGGGTTCATTCATTGTTCATGCTGGTGGAGAAAATATATTATCTGATCTCGGAGCAGGGCTGTATACACAGGCTTATTTTGCGCCTGGCAGAGAACAGATTTTGAATATTTCGTCAGCAGGGCATTCGGTTCCGCAGATAGATGGTCAGGAACAACAAAGTGGACGTGAAGCAGAGTCTCATGTGTTAGAACAGCGTCTATGGAGAGAGGGGCAGATAGATCGTGCGATATGGAAGCTAGATATCACCAAAGCCTATGCACATCCGACTTTACAACAGTATACTCGTGATCTGGATTGGTCTGTCTCACAAGATCAAGCAGAAGCCACGTTGCAATTGATCGATCGATTTACATTTAATCGTCAACCGCAGGTAGAGAAGAATAGATTCAGTGCACAGGAAAGTAGTACTCATTCACTAGATCAAGTCACTCCGCCAATTGTTGAACGATTTATGAGCACTATAGAGCCGATTATAGAAGCTGATACTGTACGCTGGATTGGCAACAAAGCAGAAGTCTGTCTAAAGCTTGCACAAGCTCAAGAAAAGGTCACAGTGGAAGTGATCCAACATGTCGATCATCATGGTGCAACAATCGTATTGTATCGAACATCGATTCAGCATGTTGCTTCTATAGAACAAGGAATACAAGAACAATCTATACAGCAAAAGAGTATTACAGCACATAGTTCTTCGTTAGAAGACATCTCACATTCAGAACATACAATCACTGTAGTAATCGATCTAGCATTTGTAATTACATCTATTCCATCTTTAGCATGATAACCAGAGTCAAGATTGTCGCTTAATCAGTCAAATCTGTGAATCTTATCAGATCAAGCAAGGTGCTACACTGAACTCATGAAGAAATAGACGTAATCATGAACTATCAAAAGACCGAAAGAAGGGGTTATTTTGAAACAGTGGAATAGATGGAATCCATCTTCTTATGGGTGGGCAGATGAGGCACGTGAATATGAACAATTATTGCATCAAAGTCAGCCTTTACCTGCATCAGATTGGACACATGAACGCAAAGTGAAGATGCTCAGTCAAATGGTAGATTATTATGCGACTCATCAGCAAGCAGATGGAGCGATTATTGATCCTTATTCGCAAGCCGAACGTTATTATTCGACACCTTCGTATGCTCTTGCGGCGGCGGTGTTAGTGAGTAGCGGACGAGAAGACTTAATCGACTCTGCGGCGTCTGCGCTAACTCATAGTATTGAGTTGTTAGTATCCGAGCGAACACCGGATCAACATCCTGATTTTTTTATTGTAATGATTATGGGAGCTTATCGTATTCTTAAAGAAAAAATGCCAGAGCAAGCCGAACGATGGCGACAAGCATTAGCAACGATTGAACCGGAGCAGACTTATTTATTTACGATGAGCAAAATGAAAAATCCGAATCGTATGATCAACTGGAATGCGATTATGTTGTCTGGAGAAGTGATACGGCAAGCCGAAGATATAGCTTCTAAGGATACAACATGGATAGACGACTATTTGCAAAAGTACCATCTGCCTCGCTTTACATCACTTGGCTGGTATGAAGATGGGCCGCTAGATCGACCCAATAGCCCGTTTGCTTACGATATTGCGACTCGTTATCATCTGGGTGTGATGATGTTATCGGGATATGCTGGTACAACAGCAACCGCTTTGCAAAGTCAGTTACAGCATGGAGCGATCAGTTCATTATTGACATTATCACCACTTGGAGAATTACCACCACGGGGGCGCAGTGCACAGCATCAATGGAATGAAGCGGCAGCAGCATTTGTATTTACGATGCAAGCCCAGCAAGCCTATGCAGATGGAGCATTACAATGGGCTGGAGCATTTCGGCGTGCAGCAGATAAGACATGGGCAGCGATAGAAAAGTGGCAAACTTCTGAAGGATATGTGCAGATCGTTCGTAATCATTTTCCGGCAGAGCAACGACATGGATATGAAGTGTATAGCAATCATACGACGTATAATCTATGGACAGCGGCTGCACTGGCCTATACGCTCTGGTATGAACAACCACAAGAGATTACACCTTATCCTATTCCAGCAGAGTTAGGAAGTCGTACTCTTCAAGCAGATGGTTGGTTTGAGACGGTCTTTAGTTCAGTACCAGACCAGCAGATAGTCATTCATACGGCACTGAATGATCCGTATATGATTCCAGGTATAGCACGTATTCAGCATGCCGGATTACACGCGAATCTAGCTACTTCTTCTCCCGGACATAGAGATCAAGGATTTACAGAGTTTAACGCAGGTGATATTTTCCCGCTTATTCATATGCCTGCGTGGCAGATAGCAGATAACGTATGGCATCATCTAGCAGAAGGAATACCGACTGCGATTCCTTTTGATCGTGATGCAGGAGTTGATCCGTCTGATGGTGGAGGTTCTTATCGTATTGAGCAATCTTCGACCACCGCAGATCATAATCATCTGGTCATACGATGGCAGGGGCCATTACAAGGCATTAATTATGTAATTGCGACTTATGAACAGTCTCCCGGACATATCGTGGTAACGTATGAAGTTGTTGCTAATGATGAAGCAGAGCATGATCCATCTACAGAACAGATCAAGCAGATCGGGGCGTGGATTCCTTTATTTCTATCTGACGGACAAGAATCATCTACGATCAAGACAGAACGAATCGATCGTCAATCATTAATAGCTCGTGCAGAACAATCGATAAATGAACGGTATACAGCAGATAAGGCAGGTGTATCATCAGCAACGATGATAGAGCAAGAACAGGTAGAAGTGATAACAGTGACTTATCGTGATCAGTATATACGAATCGTACCACGTACCCCGCAAGCGACGATTACGTTTCCTAACGAAGCGAATGAGGTAGCCAGTCGTAACGGATTATTACGAGGAGCAAGAATTGAAGCCACAGGTTCCCGTATTTCTTTTGACATCTTTTTATAATCAGATAGGATCGAAGATAAACTATAGTCTAGCTGATGATGTTTATACAAAAAGTAGTCTGGATATAATAACCAGACTACTTTTTTTGTTGTCTATTTTATTATCTATAGTTGTGAAGACAATTAATATAATTTTCTGCTGATAAACAACTAATACATCCCACTAATAGCTCACAACAGAAAAATAATTTCTCATGAAATCATAAAAGGTAAAAATTGTTTGTAAACAGGTCAGTTCTGTGTCTTAAATGGAAAACTGTTCCACGATACACTTAGAACATAAGATATCAACTGAATACCTGCTACAGTCCGCGGCTGTGGCACTATTCTACAAGGAGGTACCAATCGTGGAACGTTCTGCATCACAATCTACAGCTTCATCTTCGTCCAAGCGCTGGCTTTCAACAACAGCTAAAGAAACGATTGCTGGTTATCTATTTGCTGCTCCGATGTTGATCGGACTTACCGTTTTTATTTTAATTCCGATGGTCTCGCTCTTTTTTATCAGTCTAACCAAATGGAACTTTATTCAAGGGTTTCGCGGAGTTGAGATGATCGGACTTGATAATTTCCGTCATTTGTTTCAAGATAAATCGTTTTTTGTATCGATGCTGAACAATATCAAATTACTATTAGCTGTACCATTTACACTTTTATTTTCATTAGTTATAGCGATTGTAGTGGATGAAAAAGTGTATTTCAAAAGCTTTTTCAAAATTATTTACTTTATGCCGTATATCTCAAGTGTGGTTGCCGTAGCGATTGTATTTCAGATTTTATTTCATCCTTCTCAAGGGCCTGTAAATGGATTTCTAATGTCTCTAGGTGTTACCAATCCACCGAAATGGTTAGCAGATCCTACGTATGCGCTACCTTCGATTATGATGATTACAGTCTGGACATCGATAGGCTTCAATATGGTCGTCTATCTAGCAGGGTTACAGTCGATTCCCAAAGACTTGTACGAAGCCGCCGATATTGATGGAGCTTCATCATGGCGTAAGTTCCGTTCGATCACTGTACCGATGTTATCACCAACTACATTTTTCTTATTGATTACAGGTATCATTTATTCGTTCAAAACGTTCGATCTGATCGCTGTACTGACACAAGGTGGCCCTGCCAAATCTACGAATGTTATGGTCTATGAAATTTATGATCAAGCTTTTGTAAATTTGAAAATGGGATATGCCGCCGCAGAATCGGTCTTTCTGTTCGCTGTGATTTTACTGATTACGGTTGTTCAATTTTGGGGTCAGAAAAAGTGGGTTAACTACTAAATTATTATGATGCTATAAGGAGGTGTAGCTGTTGGAACATCCGATTTCAGCTCCACATGTATCATCATCTCAACGTCCGACAAAAGATAAACTGTCTTTGACGAAAATTATTGTAACCGTTATCATGCTGGTGATAGGAATTATCTTTTTACTACCGTTTATCTGGATGTTGTCAGCATCGTTCAAGCCAGAAGCTGATGTATTCAAATATCCGGTGCAATGGATTCCACATAACTGGAATGTAGTCGAAAATTATCGTGCTGTCTGGTTCGGTGATCCGCCATTTATGCTGTATTACTGGAACTCGATCAAAGTATCGGTGATGACCATTCTAATCTCAGTGATTACCTCAGCAATGGCAGCGTATGCGTTCTCCAAAATCCATTTTCGCGGTCGGGATACATTATTTATTATCGTCTTACTGACTTTTATGATTCCAGGGCAGGCGGTACTGGTTCCTCAATTTATTATGTATCGCAGTCTAGGGCTTTTTGATACCCATATCGGATTGGTGTTGCTCGAATCGTTCAGTGCATTGGGTACATTTATGTTGCGACAAGCATTTATGTCGATTCATAGTGAATTTATTGAATCCGCTAAGATTGATGGAGCAGGGCATCTACGGATTTTTGCTCAAATAGCATTACCGTTAGTGCAACCATTTATCGCTACATATGCGATTCTGCGTTTTATCTGGACATGGAATGATTATCAAGCACCGCTGATCTTTCTACGTTCGCCAGAACTATTTACGGTTCAACTAGGAATTAACCGTTTTGCCGATGCGACCGGCGAATACTACTCGCTGATTATGGCAGGTACATGCTCGGCTATTTTACCGCTAGTGATCGTCTTTTTACTGGCTCAAAAACATGTGATTGGTGGCATTGCACTCGGTGGTGTCAAAGGATAAACGTGATTTATTTTTATATACAATGTATACATTCTAAGGGGGATTATCATGAAATTGAATCTACGATGGAAATCAATGATTATTATAAGTTGCTGTCTACTATTGGTACTCGCAGGATGTGGCTCGGCTAAAGATGCAGCAACAACCGCAGATGGTAAAACGAAAATTACATTTTACACATGGTACACCAAAGATCAATTCCATTGGGATGATGTCTATGCAGCATGGCAAAAAAAGAATCCAGATATCGAAGTGCAATATGTAGGCTTGTCTGAAAAAAGTGATACCGATGAATATATCAAAAAGTTAGACCTTGCCGCAGGTTCGGGTGATCCGATCGATGTTGTGATGGTCAACAATGCCAATACGTATGCTCAACGTGTCGATATGGGATTATTTGCACCGCTAGACGATCTGATTGATTTTAAATATGAAGATGAATATCTAGCAGACTTCGCTGTTGATGGTAAACGTTATGCACTACCAGGTAAGCGTGCGATTACGTATGTCTTGTTAAATAAAGATCGTCTGGATAAAGCAGGCTTAAAAGTACCTACCGATTGGACATGGGACGAATTTCGAGAATATGCCAAAAAATTAACAGCACCGGATCATAGCTACTATGGTGTATACTTCCATACATGGGCATCTCAGACGCTACTTGAGTTATTGAATCAACCGGAGAACAATAGCTATCTCAAAGCAGACGGAACATCCAATATGGACGATCCGAATTTCCGAGCATCGTTTGAACTTCGGTATAATGCAGAACATGAAGACAAATCCGCTGTTCCTTATAGCGATGCTATTTCTCAAAAATTAAACTATCGTGATCAATTTCTAGGTGGATCGGCAAGTATGTTAGTCATGGGAAGCTGGATGAACTCTAATATCGCAGGTAGCAAAGAATCTGCACCAGACTTCAAAGTAGCTGTCGCACCTTATCCCAAAAATAGCGCAGATACCAAAGAAATCTATTCTAGCAATGACTACGATTACTACGGAATCGGTGCAGGTTCAGACAAACAAGACGCTTCGATGAAATTTATCCGCTGGATGACCACAGAAGGTATTCAAGCGCAAGGCACAGATATTTCTTCCTGGCAAAAAGCAGATGTAAGCAAAGCATTGGAGAGTATTATCAACAATGGCACCCATCCAGAAAATGTCGATCTAGACTCACTCATCTATACTTTCAAAGTCAGCAAAGGCATCAACAAAGCTCCTGCTGTCCCATATTTGAGTGAAATCGAACAAGAAGTTAACGCCGAGTTCGAAAAATATATCCTACAAAAACAAGACATCGACACCACCATCACCAACGCCAAAGCCATCGTCCAACAAATCATAGACGCCAACAAAAGCTAATCTATAGCATCTATAGAATCTATACAAAGACTATAAAAAAACCAAATCATAAACCAAACAAAAAAATGAAATGAAATGAATTTCTCTAAAATAAAAACAAACTTATATACTAACTAAACCAACTAAAAATAAAATCACATCATTCATCTAAAACATTCTTATAAAATAGCCAAAACTCTATACTAAAGAACTCTATACTAAAGCTACAAAACCCATAACAAAGAAATCCCAATCACCACAAAACCAACTATTCTTATAAAACAAACTAATTTCTTTCAGCCCCAAAACGGCTACCCCAAATTAAGAAAGCTTTACATCAAGAAATTGCGTGGGAGCTAAGGAGCGTCGGAGCGGAGGTGAAGGAAATTGTCCTGAAAAAGCGAAGCGGTCGCCTTTGAATAAAAATACCGACCGTTCAGGTCAATCAAGGTATTTTTGTTCAACAGCGATGACAAGGACAATTCCTTCACCGAAGCGGACAACCTCCTTCACGCTCCCACCCACCATTTTTGATGTAAACTTTTAATCCACAATGAAAGGTCATATGAGCATGAAGGCATGGAGGAGAATCTGGCACACTTCACTAAGGGGCAAGCTAATTGCCTCCGTAGCCTGTTGCTTACTGTTAACGATCGGCGCAGGCACAATGTTATCTAGCTGGCTAACCAAAGACATGATGAAAGAAACCGTTTTGCAAAATGCAGGCAATTCATTGGATGCAGCGAATCTGTACTTAACCGATCAGATCAATCGGCTGATCTATATTTCCAATTACCTGTACTTGGATCAAGAACTCAATCTAGCACTTAAATATCGACGTAGCGGAATCTATGTAGGACAGACCGAAGCATCTGATGTCACCAAAAAGCTAGACAATCTTTCTTATGCAGGAGAACAAGTCTATATTTCCGTCTGGACAGGAAATGGTAAAATGGTATATAGCAATTTCCAGTCGGATCAATACCAGCTTGATAAGCTCGATATCCATCAACTGACCAATAGCGGTTCATTTGTAACAGGTGGGAAGCTGAACTTTTTACTTCACCCATCGTATCTGCAATCGAAAGAAGAACCACCAACGTATATGCTTTCGGTAGCTCGCAGTCTACGTTTATTATCAGGTAAAGTCTATGGTTATGTGATTGTGAGTATGAATGAAGAACAACTCAAAGCCGTACTCAATAAATACAATTCCACGATTCAGATGATGATCGTCGGAGCAGATAACAAGATTATTTCTCATCCGAATAACGCATGGATCGGTAGCGATTTTACACAGCTATATCAACAACGAGAAGGTATTCTTGAACTGGAAAGAGACATGTCTGTCGCTGGATGGAGATTGGAAGGATTAGTTCCCTATGGCGTTGCCGCTGAAAAGATTAATCGCATCTATCAAGTGACTAATTTTGTACAGATGGCAGTGTTGATCGTTTTTCTGATTTTGCTGGTATTAGGGATTGCACGTCTGACCCGTCCGATCGTCAAATTAACAGGAGTTGTTCGCAAAATCGATAACGATAATCTCAGTATTCGCTCCGGTATTCGTGGAGAAGATGAAGCAGGTGTACTCGGTCAATCGCTAGATGCGATGTTAGATCGAGTTGAAGAGATGATTGTCCAGATAGAATGCGAACAAAGCGAACGTCGCAAAGCAGAACTAGAAATGCTCCAAGCACAGATCAATCCTCACTTTCTTTTTAATATTTTGGGTGCGATCCGGATGGATCTATTGTTAAAAGGTTCTGATGAAGCGGCAGTATTACTAGGCTCACTATCTTCATTGCTACGCATGACAGTGAATCGGGGCAATGAGTGTATTCCACTACAAGAAGAAATAGAAACGGTACAACATTATATTCGTCTGGTAGATTTTCAGCGCGAAGTTAAAGTACATGTAGAAATGGAATTAGCTACAGATACGGTCGGTATCTATGTTCCACGATTTATTGTTCAACCGCTGGTTGAGAACGCTTACCATCATGGATTGTCGAAGTACGGCGGTATTTTGTGGATACAATCTTGGTTGAAAGATAATGTGCTATGGATCAGTATTCGTGATAGTGGCGAAGGGATGAACGAAGAACGTTTGCAAGCAGTACAACAAGTGATAGATCAGATTCAGAAACCAAACATAGAATACGCTCAACATCCTTTATCATTATCAGCATTTACACATACTGACTTATCCAAAAGAGATGTAGCACCAGCAGATACAGACAACATGAGTGAAGAGGCATCATCCGATCATAGCTCAGCAGAATACAAGTCAAGTTCCCCATCTGTGCCTGCCATCTCAGGAATTGGTTTGACGAATGTGATCCGTCGTTTGCAAATGATTTATGGTTCTGCTGTACAAGTACACATCGAAAGTCATCCCGGCGAAGGAACAGAGATCAAGATCGGATTGCCGCATAAGCAATAGATTGGAGCTCTAGCCATAGAACATAATTTAGCTTGAGATATCAAAGGAGGTTGATGATGATGTATAGCGTCATACTGGTCGATGATAGCATGCCCGTACTTCATTATTTGTCTCGCGCTGTCCCGTGGGAGCAACTGGGCTTTCAATTAGCAGGTTCTTTTAGCGATCCAGAGGAAGCGCTTACTTATGGGCAGGAACACAATCCAGATGTATTGATTACCGATATTGGAATGCCTAAGATCGATGGGATTCAATTCATTTCTACGCTCAAGCAGACACATCCATCACTAATGTCAGTCATTATTTCTTGTCATGGAGAATTTGCTTATGCACAACAAGCGGTGAAGTTAGGCGTACAAGATTATTTGCTCAAAGAAAATCTAACCGCAGATCAATTGGTACCTATCCTTGAACAGATACGCCAGCGACTGGATCAAGCTCAATCGCATTCCAGTGAACATCAACGGTTACAAGAAGATCATTTGCGACATCGATTATTAATCAAGCGCAAATTCACCAGTGAATTGTTGTCAGGTAGTATTCAAGATGAAGAGTATGGGATTCAGCGATTGACTCATTTTGGATTAGACACACGTGGCAAATTGATTCTACCTGTCTATTACACTGTCACAGCCAATGAAGAGCGCAAACAGCGATTTCATGATCTAGATTTGCTTTCATTTACTGTAGAAAATATCGTCGAAGAAATAGTAGAACATTCAGGAACCGCTGTGCATTTGAGCAAAAGCCCTGGCGAAGGCTTTGTCTGGTTTGCTTTGCCGATTCGCTCTAGTGCTGAACAAGAAAAAATACTGCATGAAGTGATGTACCAATTGATCTATAGTGTGCAGAAATTTGCCAAAGCAGAGATTGTTACCGTATGTGGTTCCAAAACAATGCATTTGCAAGAAGCGATAAACGATACTATTCAATTGCAAGCAGAAGCTGATCGTTATTTTTACTTACCACCGTCTACACTATGCGATTCTAGCTATCGACTAGATTTTCAAAAAGAAAGTGATTTATTTTCCAATTATGGAACTGCGGCAGAATCATTGTCATTGGCACTTTTGCCTGATGGTGAGATTAATCTCTGGATTAGCAATTGGATTGAACGTCTCAAGCAAGAATGTTATCATCCAGAAACAGTCAAAACATTTATGCTCAAATTAGCAATCGACTGGCAATTAAAGCAACAACAATTGCATGAGCGACCGTTTGCTTTTTCTGTAGAAGAATTACATCGTGAAATGGGGCATATTCGTCATATCCATGAACTTACCGAATGGATGAATATCCGCTTTGGAGCGCTGGCTGTATTATCAAGAGATTGGACATTACAAGCCAATTGTCGCTCTGAAATTATTCATGCTCGCAATTATGTCGAACAACATATGAATCGTCTGGTCAAATTAGAAGAAGTGGCAGAACATTTACATTTGAATGCCAGTTATTTTAGTCGATTGTTCAAAAAAGAAACCGGTGAGACCTTTATCGAATATGCGACCCGTGTCAAAATGCAGCGTGCTAAAGAATGGATTACCGCAGGAAATGGTACAGTTGATGAAGTATCCCAGATGTTAGGTTATCAGTACAAAAGCTATTTTCTCAAGCTATACAAATTGTATACAGGGCATACGCCTGTGAAAAGCAAAGGAGATACGATATGAATACTACAGCACCGATCGTCTGGCAGACAGAAGCATGGAATTGGGTCGTTCAACAAACATCCACTACAGCCACAGTGATTCAAGATCAATTTCCTCATGTGGCTGAACAAGGTGAATATGATCGTCGTGAAGCAGAGTGGTGGACAGCAGGATTTTGGCCGGGATTGTTATGGTTGGTTCATTCTACACCTGCAAGCCCGAATTCAGCTACAGATTCCTCTACGCAAGAACAAGCAATTAACAACCGGATCGATGTCTCTGCATGGGCGGAAAGTTGTGAAGTTCAATTGGAGCAATGTCTCTATGATCCAGAAAAAGTCGATCATGATCTAGGATTTACATGGCTTCTTAGCGGAGTAGCACATTACCGATTATCCGGTAATTTAGAATCTCGTCGTCGTGGATTGCTAGCAGCGAATCTATTGGCAGCAAGATATAATGTGCGTGGTCGTTATATTCGTGCATGGAATTTTGGTTCTACTTTTATGGATACACGCGGGGTGGCTATTATTGATAGTATGATGAATCTACCGTTACTGTACTGGGCATCCAAAGAAACAGGAGACCCACGTTATCAAGCACTTGCGATAGAGCATGCCGATACGATAGCAAAAGAATTTGTACGGGAAGATCATTCGATCTGTCATGCAGTTGAATTTGATCCATTTACTGGCGAAAAGGTAAAAGAACATGGCGGACAAGGATTCGCTCCCGGTTCAGCATGGGCTAGAGGAACAGCATGGGCACTTCATGGATTTGCTTTGTCTTATGCCTACACAGGAGAACAACGATATCTGGAGATTGCCAAGCAGACAGCTCAATTTTTCCTGACCGAATTAGGCGAAGACATTGTGCCTTTTTGGGATTTTCGCGCACCGGATGAGCATCGGATAGCCTGGGATTCGTCAGCCGCAGCGATAGCAGCCAGTGGATTATTAGAACTGGCTCGCCATGTACCCGAGCAAGAGCAGTCTTTTTATCAACGTGCAGGTGAATTATTAGTGCAAGGATTATATGAACAATTTTCGTCGCGAGAAACAGGGGGCGAAGGATTGATCTCCAAAGGAACGGTTCATTATCCAGAGCAGAAGTATCTAAATGTCTCGATTATTTATGGAGATTACTTTTTTGCAGAAGCGTTAGTGAAATTGCAAGGTAAGCAAGGATTGTTCACACCGGAAGCTTATTGAAGAACAAGCTTGATCTATCTGTAACGTAAATAGATTGACGATTATTATCATTTGTGGAACTATAAAAGGGTACTGATGCACCTGATAAGTATTAATCTATTTTTAGTATTGAACCGGGCGCATACTGTTGCCCGGTTTGTTGATGTTACGGATACAGTATATACCATAGCGATCATCGTAAAATATCATAGGGTGTGGATATAACCTGTATAGGTAGAATCCAATGATGATCAAGCAACATACACAATAATGAATAATAATGTACAAAAGAGGAGAATAACGATGACTGAAGAAGAACGAATTTCTTTAGAACAACAACTGAATGAGTTGTTAACACGATCAGAATGGACAGCAGGTGATGCTCCTTTAATTGAGCAATTACTTCATACGTTACAGACCGTGTCTGCCGAAAATAAACGTCTACGTACAGCATTGCTTAAAGTGAATGCTCAACAGCCCAAAATGTCCAGTCGTTTACGTGATGCTCTATATGAATAGTGTTGTCCAAACATAAATCGTGAGCAGATAAATACGTAACGCTTAGGTTGCAATGATTGAACAATAACACAGATATGTTAAAATAGACGGGCAACATAGCTTGTGCAAAGGGAATTATAGAGGAGTAGAGCATAGTTGAGCTGAGAAAGGAATTGAGCTGAGATGAGTGAAAAGTTACATGCAGGTGGGCTTCATTTAGATCGGATTATATTTATAGGCAGAACGTACAATGAGTATATGTCCATGTTTGATCTAACCAAAGAGCAGTTGCAAGGACGGCGAATATTGGATTGTCCGGCAGGTGCATGCTCGTTTACAGCTGAAGCTTCCAAACATGGGTTGGATGTGATAGCTACAGATATCGCGTATACATTTGATACTGATGCTCTGCACGCTAAAGGAAAACAAGATATTGCCCATATGCTAGAGCATATGCAGACAGCACACCATGAATATGACTGGACGATGATGGGAACGATAGAGCAATTAGGAAATACACGACTATTTGCACTGGAAACGTTCTGTCAGGATCGAGCACAGTATGATCAACGTTATATTCCGGCTACTTTGCCACAGTTACCATTACCGGATAAGTCTGTAGATTTGACGTTGTCTGCTCATTTTTTGTTTATGTATGCAGATCGGTTAGATTTGTCGTTTCATATTCAATGTTTGCGTGAGATGATGCGTGTAACTACTCAAGAAATACGCATTTTTCCGTTAGTCAATCTGCAAGGAGAACGTGTTTCTTTTATAGAAGAAGCGATCTTTACAGCAAGTGCAGGAGAATGGATAAGCGAAGAAAAGCCGACGCCTTATATTTTTCAAAAAGGTGCAGAATCAATGCTTATTTTAAAACGAAAATTGTAAAATACTCAGTTTAACGCAATAGTATTGTATATAGATATAGAAAAGAGAGTGACTGTTAACGATGACGATTAATTGTGATATTGCAATACTAGGTGGAGGAACAGGTGGTTATGTGGCTGCGATTCGTGCGGCTCAATTAGGGAAAGAAGTAGTGATTATTGAACAGGATAAATTAGGCGGAACTTGTCTACATCGCGGTTGTATTCCAAGCAAAAGCTTATTGCGTAGTGCAGAGGTGTTTGCACTTATGCAAGAAAGCGAAGACTATGGCATCGCAGCAGACAATATCACATTACAATTTGCCAAAGTACAAGCCCGTAAGCAAGGTATTGTCGATCAATTGCATCAAGGTGTACAGTATTTGATGCGTAAAAATAAAATCAAAGTTGTTCAAGGTAAAGGACGTGTAATCGGGCCTTCTATCTTTTCTCCGCAAAGTGGAGCAGTTGCTGTCGAGTACGAAGATGGCGAAATGGAAACGGTCGTCTCCAAAAATCTAATTATCGCTACAGGGTCTCGTCCTCGTGTTCTTCCAGGACTTGAAGCAGACGGTCAACTTATTCTGAATAGTGATCATGCGCTTCAATTGGAATCATTGCCTGAATCGATGTTAATTGTCGGCGGCGGTGTAATCGGAATGGAATGGGCTTCGATGTTAAGTGATTTTGGTGTGAAGATTACTGTGGTTGAAGCGGCTTCTCAAATTCTACCTGCTGAAGATCAAGAAGTAGCTCGCGAATTGCGCAAATTGCTAGAAAAACGCGGAGTAACTATTTATACAGAAGCGACTTTGCTTACAGATACATATGCACCTGCATCGGATCAACAGCAACTATCAATTACGATCCGTCATCAAGAACAAGAGCACGTGTTAACCGTATCCAAAGTACTGGTATCGATCGGTCGCCAAGCCAATGCCGAAAGTATCGGACTTGCTAATACCGATGTACAGATCGTGAACGGATTTATCAAAGTCAATAACAAAATGCAGACCACAGAATCACATATTTATGCAATTGGCGATGTTATTGGCGGGCTTCAATTAGCACATGCAGCCAGTCATGAAGGTATCGCAGCAGTGAATCATATTTGCAGAGAAGAGGTTCACTACAATCCGCTTCAAGTTTCCCGTTGCGTCTATACACGTCCGGAAGTAGCAAGTACAGGTATTACAGAACAAGAAGCAACAGCGCAAGGAATAGATGTCAAAGTAGGCAAGTTTCCTTTCAAAGCGATCGGTAAAGCTCTAGTCTATGGAGAAAGTGACGGTTTTGTGAAAGTGATCGCCGATCGCAAGACAGAGGATCTGCTTGGCGTTCAGATTATAGGACCACAAGCGACCGACTTGATTAGCGAAGCGGCACTGGCGCAATTCCTTGATGCCACGCCGTGGGAAGTTGCTCAGACGGTTCATGCTCATCCGACACTTGCCGAAATTTTGGGCGAAGCGATGTTAGCGGTAGATGGTAAATCTATCGGAATGTAATCTCAATTCTACTCTTTTTGACACTAAATATAACGATTTATAAGCGAAGATGGAGAAATCCGTCTTTTCTTTTTGCCCGTGATGTGATTATAATAGGTTTAGGCTCAAGTCTTAGTACCAGGTTTTAAGACAAGCATTAACCTGTACTTGAAGTCGAACAACCCGATTGTTGAATAATCTGTTCCAGTAGCTTAAAATAACTGATCAAAGGTTGTTGTAGTGACGGACACGTATTGTACAATCTTCTATTTTAATCAAAAAGACAAGCTAGCTTCGCTATAAAGCTTATCTAATTTTAAGGAGGTACCTGCTATGAAAGCGGAAGGTACTATTGACCAACAAACTAGACATGAACAAATAGGATTGACCGATGCTCAAGCAATCGAGATGTACAAATATATGCTTTTGGCACGTAAATTCGACGAACGTTGTCATTTATTACAACGTGCAGGTAAAATCAATTTCCACGTATCCGGTGTAGGACATGAAGCGGCGCAAGTGGGTGCTGCATTTGCTCTGGATCGGGAAGAAGATTATTTTTTACCGTATTATCGTGATTATGGATTCGTTCTATCTGTCGGTATGACAGCGCGCGAGTTGATGTTGTCTGCGTTTGCCAAAGCAGAAGATCCAAATAGTGGTGGACGACAAATGCCAGGTCACTTTGGTAGCAAACGTCTACGCATTGTGACAGGTTCCAGCCCGGTAACGACTCAAGTTCCTCATGCAGTCGGTGTTGCACTTGCAGCCAAAATGAAAAATAAAAAGTTAGTTTCTTTTGTTACATTTGGTGAAGGGTCAAGCAATCAAGGTGATTTCCACGAAGGCTGTAACTTTGCTGGCGTACATAAATTGCCAGTTATTATGATGTGTCAAAATAACCAGTATGCGATCTCTGTACCTGCACATAAGCAGATCAGTGGTAAAATCAGCGATCGTGCATTAGGTTATGGATTCCCGGGTGTACAAGTGGATGGTAATGATGTGCTTGAAGTATATCGTGTCACCAAAGAAGCGCGCGAACGTGCGATCAATGGTGAAGGTCCTACTTTGATTGAAGCGATGTTATATCGTCTGTCTCCACACTCTACATCAGATAATGATCTGGCTTATCGTACTCAAGAAGAAGTCGATGAGAACTGGAAAAAAGATAGCTTGCCTCGTTATAAAAAATACCTGATGGATTGTGGTATTTGGACAGAAGAGCAAGATGCAGAATTAAGCAAAGAATACGTTCAAATCATGAAAGAAGCTACGGAATATGCGGACAATGCCCCTTATCCGCGTGCTGAAGATACATTGCTGCATGTGTTTGCAGGCGATGAGGAGGGTAATCAGTAATGGCTATGATGGAATATATCGATGCAATTCGTCTGGCAATGAAAGAAGAAATGGCGCTAGACGATAATGTATTTGTTTTGGGAGAAGATGTAGGACTTAAAGGTGGCGTATTTACAACCACCAAAGGATTGCAGGAACAATTTGGAGAAGATCGTGTAATGGATACACCGCTTGCAGAATCTGCTATCGCAGGTGTAGCCATCGGAGCAGCGATGTACGGGATGAAGCCTATCGCAGAGATGCAATATTCTGATTTTATGTTACCAGCAACGAATCAAATTATTAGTGAAGCTGCCAAAATTCGTTACCGTTCCAATAACGATTGGAGTTGTCCATTAGTGGTACGTGCTCCTATCGGGGGTGGCGTATTCGGAGGTCTTTACCATTCTCAGTGTATGGAATCAGTATTTTTTGGTACAGCAGGATTGAAGATTGTAGCACCTTATTCGGCTTATGATGCTAAAGGTCTATTGAAAGCCGCTGTTCGTGACCCTGATCCAGTACTCTTTTTTGAAAATAAAAAATGTTACAAACTAATCAAAGGTGATGTACCTGATGATGATTATGTTGTGCCAATCGGTGAAGCGAATCTGCTACGTTCAGGCGATGATATTACAGTGATCAGTTATAGCTTACCGTTACACTTTATTATGCAAGCGGCAGAAGAATTAGAACAAGAAGACGGCATTACCAGTCATGTTCTGGATCTGCGTACGATTCAACCGTTAGATCGTCAAGCGATTATTGATGCTGCTCGTCATACTGGTAAAGTATTGATTGTGCATGAAGATAATCTAACAGGCGGTGTAGGCGGAGAAGTTGCGGCTATTATCGCAGAAGAATGTTTATTCGAACTAGATGCGCCTATTCGTCGTCTTGCTGGACCGGATACACCACCAATGCCTATCAATCCACCGCAAGAGAAATTCTTTATGTTGAACAAAGATAAAGTAAAAACAGCTATGCGTGATCTAGCTTTATTTTAAAATGAACGAATGACTTTAACGCTGATGTGTTGATGCCATCAGCGTAACTATACAAATTGTGAGAAGATGTTTGCATAGCAAAATATCTAATCCTTTAGGAGTGAAATGATATGTCTGCAAAAGGAAATCCGACAGATGTGGTAATGCCACAACTTGCGGAATCTCTTGTATCTGCAACGATTGCCAAATGGCTCAAACAACCAGGTGAATCTGTAGATCAATATGAACCGATCTGTGAAGTGATCACCGATAAAGTCAACGCTGAGATACCTTCTGTATTAGAAGGTATTATGGGCGATATTATTGCATTAGAAGGTCAGGAAGTAGCTGTCGGTGAAGTGATCTGTCAGATTCATACCGAGCAAGCACCATCTGCGACTACAGAAGATATTTCTCCAGCTTCACCTGAAATTACAGTGCATGATGATCTACCTGCGGAGACGTTAGCAACACCAGCTACTTCTCAATCCGCATCATCTGTAGCATCTACAGCATCTACACCATCTGCACGTCCGGCAACAGCTCAAAGTTCTAATAATGGATCAATGAGTGGACGATATTCACCTGCTGTCCAGTCTCTTGCAGCAGAACATAATGTGAATCTATCCGTTATTCAAGGTACAGGAGCAGGTGGACGTGTTACTCGTCGTGATGTGCTCAAAGCATTGGATAACGGCACAGCTCATACACCACCAGCTACACCTGTTTCGAATAATAGCAATGCAACACAGCAAGCACCTTCAACAGCTAGCAATACAACAGCACCAACAGCGGCAAATATGCCGACGTCTTCTACTGAATACGAAGTACGTCACTCCGGTATTCATTTATCAGAGACACCAGCTATTCCTAAAATCGTTATGGAAGAAGATCAAGCGAATCAATTGGGTCAAAGCGAGCATTTGATCAATGTTACGCCTCTTCGTAATGCGATTGCACGTAATATGCGTCAAAGTGTATCCGAGATTCCACATGCATGGACTATGATTGAGGTCGATGTAACGAATCTAGTTATGTTACGCAACAAAGTAAAAGATGAATTTAAACGTAAAGAAGGCATCAATTTAACCTATCTATCGTTCTTGCTCAAAGCGGTAGTCAATGCGATTAAAGATTATCCAATTATGAACTCTGTCTGGGCAGTTGATAAAATTATCGTCAAACGCGATATCAATATTGCGCTTGCTGTAGGTACAGAAGATTCAGTGATGACGCCTGTTATTCACAAAGCAGATCAAAAAAATATCGCTGGTCTTGCGCATGAAGTTGAAGATTTGGCACGCCGTACACGTGATGGTAAGCTCAAATTGGATGATATGCAGGGTGGTACATTTACAGTGAATAATACGGGTTCGTTTGGTTCGATTTTATCGTATCCGATTATTAACTATCCACAAGCAGCGATTTTGACATTTGAATCGATTGTCAAAAAACCTGTTGTTATTAACGATATGATTGCTGTTCGTTCAATGGCGAATCTGTGTCTATCCTTAGATCATCGTATTCTAGATGGGGTTATCTGTGGACGTTTCTTACAACGTGTCAAAGACAACTTAGAAAGCTATAATACCGATACAAAGTTGTATTAAGAACCTCAATACGGTAAATTAAGATAAAGGTACACTACAATAGAATAGTCATCAGGGAAGGGACGTGTCTGCATATGAGTAAATTCATTCAAGTCTCCTATACGCCCTCGATGGATTACGCGCAAGCGTGGGAGAAGCAGAAGGAGATTGTTCGCGGGATTGATGCCGGTGAGCAAGAGGAACACCTTCTGCTTCTTCAGCATCCACCGACGTATACTATCGGTTCTCAGCGTCATCCAGAACATTTATTATGGAATGAACAAGAGCTGGCAGAGCGAGGCATTACACTGTTTCAGATTGATCGAGGCGGTGATATTACATACCATGGCCCAGGACAGTTGGTCGGTTACCCGATTCTGCTACTGGATGCCGCCAAAGGCATCGATCCTCATCGATATTTGAGAACACTGGAACAAGTTATTATTGATTATTTAGCAGAGCAGGGTATTGAAGCTGGACGCAAAGAAGAATACACCGGCGTATGGATCGGTGATCTCAAAATCGCTGCGATAGGCATTAAATTTAATAAATGTCGTCATCGCAAAGGGTTTATTACCAGTCATGGATTTGCGTTTAATATTTCTTCGGGGATTCAAAATGAAGGGTTTAGCGGTATAGTTCCATGTGGCATCGAGCAATATGGAGTAACTTCGCTTGAGGATATTACCGGCCGTACATTTACAGTTGAGCAAGTGGCACAGGAGATTTTGCCACATTTTATGCGCCATTTTGAGTATGCACAGCCGGACGAACCATTATCCTTATAAAAACGGTTGAATGACCATCAGTAGAGTAGAACCGACCATTGCAATCAACATGATATAAATAAAGACTTTGAACCATTTTTTCTTTTCCATAAGTGTACTCCTTTGTGTCTGTAAAATAGGGATTGGTACATGTACCAATCCATCTCATCATACCGATTATAAGGCTATTTTGCAAAAGGAAGTACGCGAATATGTGTATATTTACGTAAACTCAAAGGGGCGAATATTGTGATATCTGAATCTCGTTTAATAGAAGAATTTAAAGAGCTTGTCCAAATTGATAGTGAAACCAAACAAGAACGTGCGATAGCAGATCATTTGACTGAAAAGCTAATCGCTCTTGGATTCACGGTGATTGAAGATGAATCTGCTGCTAAGACGGGTCATGCGGCAGGTAATTTGATTGCCACATTGCCTGCTAATACAGACAAAGCAATTCCTAAATTATTTTTCACTTCTCATATGGATACAGTCAAGCCGGGTATTGGCATCGTACCGATTATCGATGAAGCTGGTTATATTACAAGCTCTACCGATACGATTCTAGGTGCAGATGACAAAGCAGGCATCGCTGCTCTTTTTGAAATGATTCGTGTATTAAAAGAACAACAAATCGAGCATGGGCAGATTCAACTGATTATTACTGCGGGTGAAGAATCAGGTCTGATGGGTGCACGTTCAATGGATTCATCTTTGGTCGATGCTGACTTTGGCTATGCGCTTGACTCCAATGGAACAGTAGGTACGATCGCTGTGGCTGCACCTACTCAAGCTCGCATCGTTATGGAGATTTTTGGCAAGTCTGCTCATGCAGGGGTGAATCCTGAAGATGGAATCAGTGCGATTCAAGTGGCTGGCAAAGCGATCTCCCGGATGAAATTAGGACGGATCGATCATGAGACGACTGCGAATATTGGTAAATTTGAAGGCGGCGAAGCAACTAACGTAATCTGTGATTATGCACGCTTGGAAGCAGAAGCACGAAGTCTTGTACATGAAAAAGTAGAAGCGCAATTAGCGGCTATGAAGCAATCTTTAGAGAGTACATGTGCTGATTTTGGAGCGACCGGTAAATTTCAAAGTGTTATCGTCTATCCAGGGTTTAAATTTACAGAAGACGATGCAGTAGTACAACTGGCGCAACGTGCAGCGAGCAAGCTAGGCGTACCTAACGATATTTTCCATACAGGTGGCGGTAGTGACGCGAATATTTTCAATAGCTTTGGGATTCCGACAGCGAATCTAGCGGTAGGCTACGAATTTATTCATACAACAGATGAGCGTATTCACAAAGACGAATTGATTCGTGCAGCCCATCTAGTAACAGAAATTGTACGTGAGACCGCTCAATTAACAGAGTGGAAATAAAACAACCAACGTATTGAACGATAAACGATAAGTGGAGGAATTGAGATGACAGCGAACAAAGCATTAGACGAAATTACACTGTCCACCGAATCTATCTTTGAAGGGAAAGTAATCTCTTTACAAGTGGATACTGTACAACTTCCCAATGGCAATACCAGTAAGCGCGAGATTGTTCGTCATCCGGGAGCAGTAGCTGTATTGGCGATTCACAATGATCGTATGTTAGTCGTAGAGCAATATCGTCAAGCATTAGGTCGGACAGAAGTGGAAATTCCTGCTGGTAAATTGGAAAAAGGGGAACAACCGGAAGAAGCGATCAAGCGTGAACTGGCAGAAGAAACAGGCTATCGTTGTGATCAAGTGACCTTGCTGAACTCCTTTTATACATCACCAGGATTTGCGGATGAGATCATTCATTTATACCTTGCTGAAAATCTAGAAGCAGGTGAGCTCAATCCAGATGACGATGAATTTCTGGAAGTAACAGAGATTACATTGGAAGAAGCATATGAACAGATTCGTGATGGACGTATTAGCGATGCGAAGACGATTATGGCGGTACAAGCTTGGCATCTAATCAAAGTGACAGGCAAACCAAGTCTGTGAGTGAATTGCAATCTGTCTACGCTGATCTTCATATCCATATCGGTAGAAGTGAAGATGGACAACCCGTGAAGATCAGTGGTAGCCGTAATCTGACTTTTGCTAATATCGCCGAAGAATCTTCAGAACGCAAAGGAATCGGATTAACTGGAATTATCGATTGTCATTCTCCCGGTGTACAGCAAGATATCCGCAACTATATCGCTAGCGGTGAAATGGTCGAAGTGCCCGGTGGAGGCATTCGTTATCAGGATACAACCATCCTACTGGGTTCAGAGATTGAGATACGTGAACCTGGTTATCATGAAGCCCATGTACTGGTCTATTTTCGTGATCTAGCGACGATCACTGACTTTAGTCAATGGATGAGCAAGCATATGAAAAATGTCCAGCTAAGTTCTCAGCGTCTGCATGTATCGTTTCACGAATTACAGAAGCAAGTGAAACAACGTAACGGTATTTTTATGCCTGCGCATATGTTTACTCCGCATAAAGGAATCTACGGAAGTACGGTAGCACGTATGAGTAAAGTGTTAGATTTGAATCAGATAGATGGTGGAGAACTGGGGTTAAGTGCCGACACTACGATGTCTAGTTATATTAGTGAACTTGATCGCTATCCGCTACTGACTAACTCAGATGCGCATTCACTTGGCAAAATTGGACGGGAATACAATATTTTTGCGATGCGTGAAGCAAGTTTTGATGAATGGGTATCGGTATTACGTGGAGAAGAAGGACGTCATATTGTTGCGAATTATGGACTAGATCCTAGACTTGGCAAATACCATCGTACGTACTGTATGAACTGTAATAGCATTATTGATGATGCTTCACCGGCTATTGAGCGTTGCCCTTATTGTGGTAGTACCAAATTAACAGTAGGTGTGATGGATCGGATTCTTCAGATTGCAGATCGAGAACAATCGATTGTTGATCCTAAGCGTCCTCCATATCATTATCAGGTGCCCCTTTCATTTATTCCGGGCTTAGGGCCTGCGAAGATGAATCGATTACTGGCTGAATTTGGGACAGAGATGAATATATTGCATCAGAGTTCGACTCAACAACTCACCGATATTGTAGGTGCTGAAATAGCTTTGTCGATTGTTCAAGCACGCAGTGGCGAATTGCTGTTAAGCTCCGGTGGTGGCGGAACATATGGCAAAGTCATGAAGAAGTAACATCATAGCATATTGACGTGATAAACTTAGGGATTTGCTTTGAATTGCAAGCAGACACACCTGTTCTAAAAAGTTTGACTTTGTCAAAGAATTCCCCCTATAATAATAGAAGTGAGCATTTACACGATGCAGTGATTTCCACAGGGGGAGGTATAGAATGGAAGCACGGATCGATAAAATTAAACAACAATTGCAATCCAAAGGTTATAAATTAACGCCCCAGCGGGAAGCCACCGTTCGAGTGCTTCTTGAGAATGAAGAAGATCATCTAAGTGCAGAGGATGTCTTCATGTTAGTGAAGCAAAAAGCTCCCGAAATCGGTCTTGCCACTGTGTACCGTACCCTTGAACTTCTGAGTGAACTGCATGTCGTGGAAAAAATCAACTTCGGTGACGGTGTAGCGCGATATGATTTGCGTACCGACACCAGCAAGCACCATCATCATCATCTTATATGTGTGCAATGCGGAAGTATGGATGAGATCCGCGAAGATTGGCTAGGACCACTCGAAGAACGACTGGATAAAGAATTCGATTTTACGGTTCTGGACCATAGACTCGACTTTTACGGAATTTGCTACCGTTGCAAAGATAAAAACGATAGCAATCAAGACGAACAACCTGACAACTAAAATGGATACCAGAGACTCTCGCCCGATATTTGGCTGTTCGGGAGAGAGTCTTTTTGCCGTAACCATTCCTATGAAGGGACCTGATTTCCGATGAATGAATATTTGCAGACGTTTATCCGCTATTTAGCCGAAGAAAAAGCACTATCTCGAAATACCCTAGAATCGTACCAACGTGATTTAAATCAATTTCTAGAATTTGCAAAACAGCGCGATTTACAAACGCCGGATCAAATTCGTAAAACACATATCGCTCTTTTTTTAGGAGAAATGAGACAAATGGGAAGAGCATCGTCCACGATTACGCGGATGACTGTTTCAATTCGTTCATTTTGTCATCATCTTGTAAGAGAAGGGATTATTCAGCAAGATCCTTCAGTACATATGGAAGCGCCCAAAGCAGAAAAGCGTCTACCGAATGTGATGACGATCGAACAAGTAGGGCATTTAATCGATGCTCCTGACCGTCAATCACCTCAAGGCAGACGTGATCGTGCCATGTTAGAAATGTTGTATGCTACAGGTATACGCGTTTCTGAATTAATATCGGTCAATGTCGATGATGTGCGTCTGGATTTGAAGTTTTTGCGCTGTGCGAATAATGCAGGCAAAGAACGAATTATTCCGATCACAGGTGTCACAGCGAAGCGTGTAGGTGAATATATAGAACAGGGTCGCCAGCAACTCATTCGTAATCATCCTGAAGAACTGGCACTCTTTGTGAATCAGCTTGGCACAAGACTTACACGACAAGGCTTTTGGAAAATTATCAAAAAGTATGCTCGTGAAGCTGGAATAGAAGCAGATATTACACCTCATACGTTGCGTCATTCTTTTGCGACTCATCTGTTGGAGAGCGGAGCCGACTTGCGTTCAGTACAAGAAATGTTAGGACATGCTGATATTTCGACGACTCAGATTTACACACAGGTATCCAAAAAGAATATGAAAGATGTGTATGAAGCTCACCATCCACGTGCCAATGTAACCTGATTCACCACAGAATAGGGAGGCATTGATCATGACACAATCAGACACACGGTTTAAACGTATTAGCGTTATTGTAATGGATAGTGTAGGTATCGGTGAATTACCTGACGCATCGAAATTCGGTGATAAAGGTGCACATACATTAGGTCACATTTTGGAACAAGTTCCAGATATTAAGATCCCTCATTTGCAACAATTGGGACTCGCAAATATTACGTCTTTATCACCATTGGAACCGGTAGAACAACCACAAGCATATTATGGCAAAATGGCACAAACGTCGATCGGCAAAGATACGATGACTGGTCATTGGGAAATGATGGGCTTGCAGATTAGTTCTCCATTTAATACGTATCCGCATGGGTTTCCTCAGGATCTCATCACTGAACTCGAAAAGCTTACCGGTAGACGTGTAATCGGTAACAAATCAGGTGCAGGGTTAGATATGATCGAACAATATGGCGAAGAACAGATGAAAAGTGGAGCATGGATCATTTATACTTCTGCCGACAGTGTGATGCAGATAGCAGCTCATGAAGATATTATTCCACTAAATAAATTGTATGAAGCTTGCAAAATCGCACGTCAACTGACCATGTCGCCTGAACATTCTGTCGGACGTATTATTGCTCGTCCTTATCGCGGGGAACCCGGACAATTTGTGCGTACCGCCAATCGTCGTGATTTTGCGGTGAATCCACCAGAACCTACTGTATTGAATACATTGCAGAACTTTGGCTATGATGTTATTTCAGTCGGCAAAATCAACGATATTTTCTCAGGTCACGGCATCACAGCAACCCATCCGACCAAAGGAAATGAGAATGGGATTCAAGTGACAACCAACTTGTTGCGACAGGACTTTAACGGATTGTTATTTACCAATCTGATTGATTTTGATTCGTTATACGGACATCGTCGTGATCCGCAAGGGTACGCTAGAGCATTAGAACAATTCGATCAAGCTTTACCTGATATGTTATCTGCTATAGGTGAACAAGATCTGCTGATTATTACCGCAGACCATGGTAATGATCCAGTGCACAAAGGAACCGATCATACACGCGAGTATGTACCTTTGTTAGTCTATAGTCCATCTCTTCAACCGGGTACGGATCTAGGCATTCGGGCTACGTATAGTGATATTGGTGCCACGATTGCAGATAATTTTAGAACAGGTGGTCCATTGCATGGAGAAAGCTTTTTAGATAAATTAAAATAACATGCAGACGACTATGTATATAGTGGCTTGCAGTCATTTTATAAATGAATAGATATTCAAGGAGGATATAGTAATGACAACTATTACACAAGCAACGATTCAAGAAGCGGCTGCTTATATTCGTAGTCAAAGTGATATCAAACCAGAAATCGGATTGATTTTGGGTTCAGGATTAGGTATTTTAGCAGACTTGATCGAAGATAGCGTAGCGATTGATTATCATCATATTCCACATTTCCCTGTATCGACAGTAGAAGGTCATGAAGGCGAATTGTTACTAGGTACGATTCAAGGTCGCCCTGTAGTGATGATGAAAGGTCGCTTCCATATGTATGAAGGATACGGCCCGGAAGTAACAGCATTCCCTGTACGTGTTATGAAAGAATTGGGAATCTCTACATTGCTGGTTACCAATGCAGCGGGTGGCGTGAATACTTCTTACGAGCCAGGAGATCTGATGGTACTTAGCGATCATTTGAATATGACAGGTCGTAACCCATTGATCGGACCAAACGATTCTGCACTAGGTGTACGTTTCCCTGATATGTCTGAAGCGTATAGCCGTCGTCTACGTGCGGTATTCAAAGAAACAGCAGCACAACAAGGCTTGAAAGTTCAAGAGGGTGTGTATGCTGGATTGCTTGGTCCAACGTACGAAACGCCTGCTGAGATCGTGATGTTGCGCACATTGGGTGCAGATGCTGTAGGAATGTCTACCGTGTCAGAAACGATTGTAGCACGTCATGCAGGGATCGAAGTATTGGGTATTTCTTGTATTACGAATATGGCAGCAGGTATTTTGGATCAACCGTTATCTCATGATGAAGTAATGGAGACAGCTGATCGTGTACGTGATCAGTTCTTGAAATTGGTATTGGCGATTATTCCTCAAATGTAATGGTTTTGGGGTGGTTTTGAAGATGACTGGGGTGGGTGGAGACCGCTACAGGAAAAAATGATTCTTACCGTCGCTGGTGAAATGGAATCCCTTGATTAGACTGCGATGCAGTCGGGATTCCACTTCAAAGGCGACTTACAGAATGATTTTTTCCTTTCGCTCTGCTGAGGAAGACCGTAGTCATGAAACAAAAGCCAGGCTTATGATGGGGTTGGTAGGTAGTGAATAAGTAAGTTAAGTGCTTGAAAGATGAATAATGTGAAAAAGGCTTCTGAATCCTATGGTATAGGATTGGAAGCTTTTTTGTTGGAAAGGATGTAGTATTCGAGAGAATTTGAGTTAGATGGGAAAAATACTGATGATTGTTGGTCATGTTTCCTTTCGTTTTTGGAAGTAAGCTGATTTCAAAATGGGGTTTGAAATTGTTTTGATTTAAGAATAGTTTATCTATTAAATGTAGTTAAGCTTCTTTATAGATTTTTCGTATAAGAATGGGAGATATTACTTTTTTATGTGTTTGGTGATGTGATTTTATAGATGTTAGATAGATTTGTTTATTTTAAATATTTTGTTTTAGCTATTTGTAGGTTGGCGATGATTGTGGGTTGGAAATAATCGTACATATATATTGGGATTAAAAAAACTCGTTAGATCATTGTTGATCTAGCGAGTTTTTTGATTGGTTTATCGTGTTATTGTCATAGTGCAAATAAGTTGAAGAAGAGAATAATGCTTGTTTTACTTAGGATTCGCCTGCATCAGGGTCGGGGGCTACAGTGGGTTGTTCTGTAGGTGATGGCTCTGGTGTAGGTGTTGGAGAAGGGTTAGCATCTTCTGTTATGATTTCTGCTGCTGGTGATGGGGTGGTAGTGTCTGGACTGGTCAGTGTTAAAGTGTCTCCTTTGTCATTCATAGTGATTGCGATTCCTGTTACTTGGCTGATCAATGAAATAGGTACATAGATAGTTCCGTCGAGATGGATAGGTGCACCTTGTAGTGTAGTCGATACGCCGTTAATTTCAGCGGCTGTTTGGTTGAGTGTAAATGTGGCTGTACCGGAAGCGCTGGATGTTGCTGTAATCTTCTGGTTGTCTTGATCCCAGAAAAAAGCGAATCCGTACGGTGTGAGTAATGGTTTATATGAAATATAAGCAACTTTGTTTTGGACAAAAGCAGGGATTTCTTTTTTCACATTTACGCCGTCTAAAGTGACATTTAAAGATCGACGTAATGGATTAGCTGGTGGCTGTGTTGGTGTTGTCGGTGAAGCAGGTGTAGTTGGATTCTTTTTCAACCAGAGTGAATATCCTTCTTGAGCAATCCATAGTCCAATTTTTTTATTTCGGCGCCATTCTTCGTTGAAAGCAGACAAGGGCAGATTGGTCTCGCCTGTTTTGATTCCGATCTCCGGTGTAAACGCAGGTCTGCGAAAGGTAGTGATAAACCAATCGGTATATCCTCCACCAGAAGGGTTGTTGTTTGGACGCACTTGTCGATATCCGGTAAAGCTTGTGAAGATGTTCGCCAACCGTTTATCACGACTGAGATTTTGTGGAAGGGTATGAAAGTTCCAATACAGAATACGTCCTGCAGAATGATACGAAACAGCGATCTCAGGATCGATTTCGTATGTAAATGATGTGGTCGCTTGATTTTCAGCAGTCTGTACAGCAGATGTTCCTTTATGGTTTTTCCAGAATGGATATGGAATATTATCTTCTATCGTGCGCCAATAAGCATCATACTGGCGATTCGGATCGATACCTTGAGCATTAGCTTTCCAGCGTTTAAAGTTAGTGCTTCCGCCATTCATTTTTACTAACGCTTGCCGAACTGAAGCTGGAAAAGCACCGGTTCCTTGCTGTTGTAGTGTTACTCCATCTGGATTGACCATCGGGACGAACCAGATCGTTGTGCGATCTAAAATCTGACGTGTATTATATCCTTCAAATGGACGATTGGCAGTATACGCTATCGCATATTGCTCTAACATATACATATTGATTGTAGTCGTCATCCATTCGCGCGCATGATGAGAACCATTGATAAATACAGTAGCTTGTCCGTGACCCAGTCCTACTGCCCATATATCACGACCATACTTGGTTTTACCTATCGATTTGTACTGGATCAGATCAGGATACTTCTGAGCTAACAATTGAATATGACGGGTCATCGCTGCATATGTATAAGTGACAGACGGGTTAACCACCGTATGATTTGCCGCTTCTGCTACATTCTGCAATAGTAGAGTCGGTACAAATAGTATAAATGTAAGCATAAAGTATCCAATCTTTTTCAATGCCATCCTCCTCGGTAAATAAATGATAAAATATAGAGATTGTAATCATTTACAACCCTGATGTAATGCGATATTACGGTGTCTCTATACAGCATAGTAGCATCTTATTTGAAGTATCGTAAATGCTTATTTTTTCCATATGTAAGTACATTAATAAGCAAATCAACTCTTTGTAAAGTCACATAAAACACAAATGTTCAGCAAAATAGTCCATTCTGCTATAATATGCACAATGGTTATACTGACTATACACTTCAAGTGAATGAACGGAGGACAACAGATGTATTTACATGGAACAAGTCAAATAAATGATCAAGGTCATCTTGTGATCGGTGGTTGTGATACCGTTCAGTTAAAAGAACAATATGGTACACCTTTATATATTATGGATGAACATTTAATTCGTAGTCGTTGTCAGGAATATATGCAAGCTTTTGAAGCATCAGGATTAACTTTTCAAGTAGCTTATGCTAGCAAAGCTTTTTGTACGATGGCGATGTGCCGGATTGTAGAAGAAGAAGGATTGTCGATGGATGTGGTATCTGAGGGTGAATTATACACAGCGATGCAAGCTGGATTCCCTGTAGAACGGATACATTTTCATGGTAATAACAAAACACCTGATGAATTAGAGATGGCTCTAGATGCAGGAATTGGTTGCTTTGTAGTCGATAACTTTGTCGAACTGCAAGTATTAAATGCGATAGCCGCTTCCAAAAATCTGATTCCTAATATTTTGTTACGTGTAACGCCAGGGGTAGAAGCACATACCCATGAATATATTTCAACCGGTCAAGAAGATTCCAAATTCGGATTCGATGTAGGCAATGGAACAGCTTATCAAGCAGTCAAAGAAGCTCATCAATTGCAAAATGTTAAATTGCTTGGTATTCATTCTCATATCGGTTCACAGATTTTTGAAGTAGATGGTTTTCAAGTAGCTGTAGAGCGTGTTGCGGCTTTTGCGCTTGAAGTACAGCAACAAGAAGGCATTTCATTTACCGTTATCAATCTGGGTGGAGGATTCGGTATTCGGTATACAGCTGAAGATACGCCATTACAAGTAGCTGATTATGTAGAAGCGATCACGACAGCGGTGAAAGAACACTTTGCCAAATTAGAAGGAACATTACCGCAAATCTGGGTAGAACCCGGTCGTAGTATCGTAGGCGATGCCGGAACGACATTATATACAGTAGGCTCGAACAAAGATATTCCCAATGTACGTAAATATGTATCAGTCGATGGCGGTATGACAGATAATCCGCGTCTCGCTCTATATGAAGCGAAATACGAAGCAGTGATTGCCAATCGAGCAACAGATGAAGAGACAGAACTGGTATCCGTAGCTGGTAAATGCTGCGAAAGTGGCGACATGCTGATCTGGGATATTGAGCTGGCTTCTCCGGTAGCTGGCGATCTATTAGCTATAGCGTGTACAGGTGCATACAATTATTCAATGGCAAGCAATTATAATCGAATTCGTCGCCCGGCAGTGGTATTAGTCAAAGACGGCAAAAGTGATGTGATTGTAGAGCGAGAAACACTTGCAGATATTACAGGCAATGACGTTATTCCTGCTCGCCTAAGCAAAGCTACGATTACCGCTTCATAAATAAATAGAATCACTATAGCAACGATAGTATATAAAAAAATGCTGTCATTATCTCTATATGAACTGGAATTTTGAGTGTATTGCTCACCATATAAAACGATAAACAAGTGAACATGCCTTTGCGCAGAATTCATTTTCATAGTAAACTAAATAGGATGCTGTCCTACAGAACTAATTCTTGCTTAATCGTACTAGAGTGAAGTAGAGGCAAGCATCCTAATTTCTGTTTTTAATTGAGAGGAGATTTATTATATTATGTCTAAACAAGCGAACATCAAACTTGCAAACGGCGGCGAAGTAGTAATCGACCTGTTTGAACAAGATGCACCGAATACGGTTGCTAACTTTGAAAAATTAGCAAACGAAGGTTTCTACAATGGATTAACATTCCACCGTGTTATCCCTGGTTTTGTAGCACAAGGCGGATGCCCTAACGGTACAGGTACTGGTGGTCCTGGTTACACAATAAACTGCGAAATCAACCCGAACAAACACGAGCGCGGTTCTTTGGCTATGGCTCATGCAGGACGCAACACAGGCGGAAGCCAGTTCTACATCTGCTACCAACCACAACCACACTTGGATGGACAACATACAGTGTTCGGTAAAGTAGTAAAAGGTTTGGAATATGTTGATGCTCTTAAAGGTAGCGACAAAATGGAAACTGTTGCAGTTGTAGAAGCGTAAGCTTTTTTTCAACAGCAATAAGGGTCTGCATTTATAATGCAGGCTCTTTTTTTACTAAAAATCTGCTAAAGGAGTGTAAACCAATGTCAGGAACATTATTCACCCATGGCAAATTTGCATTTAGCTCTCATCTTCCCGCAGAAGCAGATGCAGTTTACATAGAAAATGGAATCATCTCTGCAATCGGTACGACGCAAGAATTATCGCTACAATTATCAGGCAAAGATTATCGTCAAGTGGACTGGGATGGTGCTTATGTATTGCCCGGCTTAGTCGATTCGCATATGCATTTATCTATGCATGGAATGAAATTATCTATGCTCGATTTCTCAGACGTGACCTCCAAAGAAGATATGATTCAGTTGATCCGTCAGCGTGCAGAAGTAACACCTGTAGGGGAATGGATTGTTGGATTGAACTGGAATGAGAATAATTTTGATCCACCGATTCCGCCACTACGAACAGAGTTGGATGAGATTACGACAAATCATCCTATTTATCTGACCCGTACCTGTTTTCATGCTTTTTTAGGTAATAGTGTAGCCTTTGCCAAAGCAGGAGTGACCTCATCTTCACCTGATCCTGAAGCCGGTTCGTTTGGAAGGGATGAAGCTGGAGAGTTGAACGGATGGATTTATGAAGAAGCTTCAGCGGCTTTTACCGCAGTACAGCCAGAACCAGATTATACTACCAAAAAAGAAGCGATTCGGCGCGCTTGTCAGGATGCACTTCGATTAGGATTGACCGCATCCCATACTGAAGATTTACGATTTTTGGGAAGTATAGAGACTATGCTACAGATTTATCGTGAATTGCATGCAGAAGGACTACAATTCCGCACCCATCAATTGATTTTTTATACTCATTTACAAGAAGCCCAAGCATTGGGATTACGGGCAGGTGACGGAGATGAATGGTTACGTATTGGTGCAGCCAAATTGTTCTCTGACGGAGCGATTGGAGGGCGTACAGCGCTATTACAACAACCGTATAGTGATGCACCTCATACACGCGGAATGGCGATTCATACGACAGCACAGTTAAATGAAATTACATCCTATGCTCGTTCGCTAGGCTATCCGATTGCTGTACATGCCATTGGTGATGGTGCGGCAGATCTTACATTATCAACGATGGAAACTCATCCGTTGCAAGGTATTTCACACTTGCCTGATCGATTTATCCATGCGCAGGTATTGGATCAACAACTGCTTGAGCGAATGACGCAATTACCACTTATTGCAGATATCCAACCTCGATTTGTTGCCAGTGATTTTCCTTGGGTGATGGAGCGTGTAGGTGCAGAACGTACCGATTATTTATATGCCTGGAAAAAGTTAATAGATGCTGGTGTGATCTGTGCAGGTGGAAGCGATGCACCTATTGAACCGCTTGATCCGATGCTCGGTATCCATGCCGCCGTTACCCGTCGTAGACCTTATGTTACAGAGCCAGCCGAAGGGTATCTACCACAGGAGCGACTTAGTATTGCTGAAGCGATTCATTTGTTTACAGTAGGCAGTGCACAAGCAGCAGGCGAAGAACAAGAACGTGGTAGTATTCACGTTGGCAAAGCGGCTGATTTTACAGTAATTGATCGAGATATTACTACGGATTCCGAATCTCTGTTGCAGACGGCTGTTCGTATGACAGTGGTGAATGGACAGATTGCTTATCAAGCGTAAACGATTAGGGTCTATCTACTCAGAAGATAGATATTTCACAACCCTAATAACCCTTCTTTTACAACTGTAGAAGAGGGTTATTAGGGTTGTTTTGCGTTCTATTTATGTATAGATTATATGGTCATGTAGAAAGTCTAAAAACTGTTGTTGCATCTTACCGAGCGGAATAATCTTTTTGAGAATCTGAAAGCGCCACGATTGTCCGTTACTTTGAAATGACCATGTTGAAGCCAGCGAAATTCCTTGATTATAATGATGCTCTTGTAGATCAGCAATCGGTAATTCAACGGTATGGATCACTTTGGAAGAAAAGAAGTTAAGAAATAAAACGATAAGTTTTTCATCATTAAGTAGCAATACAGCTTTACTGGAATACGCTGAAAAGTGTTGAGGTGTAGCATAACAGATATGCATATTCATTTCTTGATAAGGTGTAGTCAATTTGCTTATTAGTTTTTTGTTGATTAAAAACATAATAATCACCTTTCGATTAGTGTAATGGTAAGGATATTAGACGGAAACAATCTATCATTTTAAAAAATAAAACGCGAATTTATTATACAACAATAGAGGTAGTAGAGTCATAAGAGCACCTGTAGATGAAATGAATAATAGTGATATCACAGCGTGTAGCTTATAGAAAAAGTTAGGTTTCTTGATTTTTGCGTGTGTGGATGATATGATTTCAACATCACAGCGAAATGGTGATAATAACTTCATAATTTATCCTTCGGGGCGGGGCGAAATTCCCCACCGGCGGTGTTGAGATCAAGATAATATGTGATCTCTAAGTCCGTGACCCGGCTATGTGTGTAATAACCATAGACGGTGGATCTGGTGAGAATCCGGAGCCGACAGTATAGTCTGGATGGGAGAGGGATACAGAGATCGCTTGCACAGCGATTTCTGAATTAAGGTGCACTTATTTGAGTGTATAGTTTACTATTTTGATGAAGCAAGATACCTGAGCATCATTAGGTTTCTTTGGCATCTAAATAGATTCTATACGTAGCACATATGTAGAAATTGGATCAGTGGATCAAACTGAAACCAGCAGTAGGTATACAGTCTTTGCGCTGTAGATATACAGACATATGCGCACTCTATAAGAAGTACATTAGATTCTTACTCCTATACATTATTATGTTAAGCCCTGTAAACATTCGGATACTCTTCCGGTTTACAGGGCTTTTTGCTTGTCATTGTATCGGTATACACTTTATAATTTAGTTATTAAATTATGAATAGTAACTAAATATGATGATACTACGATCAAACTTGTAACAGCATGTTGATTAAGCACAAAGGATGCAGTTATGAATTTTTTATGGTGTCAAAGGAGCCCTGAATAATGAACGTAATCAATGATGAATTTTACATGACCCTAGCACTGGACTTGGCAGAAAAAGCTCAAGGGCAGACAGATATTAATCCTGTGGTCGGTTGTGTGGTTGTGAAAGACGGCAGAATCGTAGGAATGGGTGCACATTTACAGCGAGGAACCGGACATGCTGAAGTACATGCACTTAATATGGCAGGAGATCAAGCAGAAGGCGCTACAGCATATGTGACGTTAGAACCATGCAGTCACTATGGCAAAACGCCACCTTGTAGTGATCGTCTGATCAAAGAAAAAGTAAAACGAGTCGTTGTTGCTGCTGTAGACCCGAATCCACAGGTAGCAGGTTCTGGAATCGAACGACTGCGTAATCATGGAATCGAAGTGGTGACCGGTGTATTGGCGAAGCGCTCGGCACGACTCAACGAAACGTTTAACAAATATATTACAACAGGGCTCCCTTTTGTGACGCTCAAAACAGCCAGTACGTTAGATGGTCGTCTAGCATCTCGTACCGGTGATAGCAAATGGATCTCCAATAGCGATGCACGCGCGATCGTTCATACGATGCGTCATCGTCATCAAGGTATTATGGTGGGAATCGGCACAGTATTAGCCGATGATCCTGAGCTGACTACACGTACAGAAGTACCTGGCGTTCAGCCTACCCGTATTGTGATTGACTCACAACTACGTATTCCAGATACCGCCAAGTTATTGAATACAGACGTAGCGCCTACGATTATTGTCACTACTTATCAAGCCGATCGGGATCGTATCCATGAACTGCAAGAACGTGGCATCACCGTTATCATCTGTGGTAGCGGGCCGTATGTAGATCTTCCTTTTGCGATGAAAAAGCTTGGCGAACTTGAGATCTCTTCGATTTTGTTAGAAGGTGGCGGTACATTAAATGGTTCGATGCTTGAAGCAGGACTGATCGATCGAGTTACTTTATTTTTTGCTCCTAAGATTATTGGCGGTACGTTATCAACATTCGCTTTTGATGGATTTGAAAAAATGAATCAAGCTGTAACACTAGATGAGATCGAAATAGAGACGTTAGATGACAATATTTATATCAGTGGATTACCACGTTATCATCATCTCTAATATTCAAATAGCAGACCATCTTGGTAGAAAGGAGGATGTCTATGTTTACCGGACTGATCGAAGAAATAGGTACACTCCGACAAAATGGACGGCGTGGTGAAACGATGGTACTTGGTATTCAAGCATCACGTATTATGGACGGACTTCAGATTGGAGATAGTGTCTCATGCAACGGGGTATGCTTAACGGTTACCACGATAGCAGATTCTCTATTTACCGTAGATGTCATGCCAGAAACGTATCGTTCTTCTAGCCTTAAACATTTAAAAACAGGTAGCCCTATTAATCTAGAGCGAGCAATGATAGCGAATGGACGCTTCGGAGGGCATATCGTACAAGGTCATGTCGATGGCACAGCACATATTGAACAAATACAAAGCAACCAGAATGCTGTTATTTTCCAGATTGCTCCGACCGATCATGATCTATTTCGTTATATTATTCCGAAAGGATCTATCACTGTTGATGGCATCAGCTTGACGGTTGTATCGGTAACGACAACTTCATTCACAATCTCTATCATTCCACATACACTCAAAGAAACTGTACTTGCTTATCGAAAAGCAGGCGATATGGTCAATATTGAATGCGATGTGCTTGGTAAGTATGTAGAGCATTTACTACAATACCAATCGAATACAGCGAATGATGCTACCAGTCAGAAAAAGCCATCAATCACAAGCCAATTTTTGCAGGAAAATGGATATATGTAAGCGCTTGGTAATAAAAGCGCGACAAGGTTTAATAAAGGATGATTTTTGCAAAGCAAAATATCTTACAGTAAGCGCTTGGCACCATAAGCGCGAGAAGGTTCAATAAAAAAATGATTTTTGCAAAGCAAAATATCTTACAATAAGCGCTTGGCACCATAAGCGCGACAAGGTTCAAGAGGGAGGTTATATCGATGAATCACAAATCTACAAACTTAGATGCGATAGAAGCAGCAGTAGCTGATCTCAAACAGGGCAAAGTGATTATCGTAGTCGATGATGAAGATCGGGAAAATGAAGGCGACTTTATCGCTTTGGCAGATCGTGCTACCCCTGAAGTGATCAACTTTATGGTCACAGAAGGTCGAGGCTTGGTATGTGCTCCGATCACAAGTGGACGTGCTGCCGAGTTAGAACTGATTCCGATGGTAGCGCAAAATACTGATTATCATGGAACAGCTTTTACGGTATCCGTCGATCATATTAGTACTTCTACAGGTATCTCTGCACAAGAGCGATCTATGACAGTAATAGGTCTGACCGATCCAGAAGCTACACCAGCCCATTTTCGCCGTCCGGGTCATATGTTTCCATTGATTGCAAGTGAAGGCGGTGTACGGCAACGTCCCGGGCATACAGAAGCAGCAATTGATTTGGCTCGCTTATGTGATGCTCCACCTGCTGGTGTGATCTGTGAAATTATGAATACAGACGGCACGATGGCGCGTTTGCCCGAGCTCGAAGCAATCGCCAAGCAACACCATCTTCAATTGATCAGCATTCAAGCTTTAATAGCTTATTTGGAGCAGACATCTCCAACCGTGAATACCCACTCAAACTAATCTACCGAAAAGAGGATGAACACTATGGCTAATATTTTTGAAGGACATTTAATCGCGCAGGATCTTAAATTTGGTATCGTTGTTGGACGTTTTAATGAATTTATTACCACCAAATTGTTAGGTGGAGCACTTGATGCGCTCAAGCGTCATGGTACTGCTGAAAATGATATTGATGTGGCATGGGTTCCAGGTGCTTTTGAAATTCCTTTAGTTGCGCAAAAAATGGCTGAAAGCGGAAAGTATGATGCAGTGATCACATTAGGTACAGTGATTCGCGGATCTACAACTCATTATGATTATGTATGTAATGAAGTAGCTAAAGGTGTATCTGCCATTAATTTGAAAACAGGCGTACCTGTTATTTTCGGTATTGTAACGACTGAAAGTATTGAACAAGCGATTGAACGCGCAGGAACCAAAGCAGGTAATAAAGGTTGGGATTCAGCTAACGCAGCGATCGAAATGGCGAATTTAACTAAAATGATGAAATAATAGATCAAGTCTATCTTTGAGCAATAAGCACGTACGCTTGAATGTAGTTTGATATGGTATATGTTTTAGTTCATTTGGTAATCATTCATCTTGTACAATAAAAGATTGTTTTGATGTTATTGCTATCGTGTTTACTGCAAATGTATATGTTATATCTACAATATTTATCGTATGATAATAAAATAATAAGCGAAAAAAAGGGCAGAAACAGGGATTGCCCTTTTTTTGCTGAATATATACTGTGCAAAGTGCGCGATTAAGATACAATAAGAGATGAGAATCTATTGATTAAGAGGAGTGGTCCAGTGACGACTGTACTGTACAAACTGGAAACGTTTGAAGGGCCGCTCGATTTGTTGCTTCATTTAATTGATGAATCTGAAATTAATATCCAGGATATTCCGATCAGCAAAATTACAGATCAATATCTGGAATATCTTCATAGCATGAAAGAATTGGAACTTGAAGTGACCAGTGAATTTCTAGTGATGGCAGCGACATTATTGTCGATCAAAAGCAAATTGCTATTGCCACGTCCGCCTGTGATGGAGATGGATGATTTTGATTATTATGAGGAAGACGATCTGGACCCGCGTGCAGAGTTAGTACGCAAGCTGGTGGAATACCGCAAGTACAAAGGAATTGCTGTGCATTTGCGAGAAATGGAAACCGAGCGTAGCCTGATTTTTACAAAAGAACCGGAAGACTTGACCCCTTTTATGCCGAAAGACGATGTGAATCCAGTGGAAGGTCTGCATACGATAGATTTGATGGAGGCTTTTCGCAAAGCTCTTCGTAAAGTCGTACGCCGTACACAGGTGACCCGGATTCAGCGTGATGAGATTTCGGTGAAGGATCGGATACGTGAAGTGTCTACCCGGTTTCAAGGGTTAGGAAAAGGAGAAAGCTTGTTGTTTTCCAAACTGCTACACCAGGAAATGTATCGTCATGAGATCGTGGTGACTTTTTTGGCTGTGCTGGAATTAATGAAAATGAAGCAAATTTCCTGCTACCAAAGCCGGCTTTTTGACGATATCGTGATGGAGTGGAGAGGTGAAATAAGTAACAATGAAGTCCCAGAAATTGAAGTCGATTATTGAAGGTATGTTATTTCTGGCTGGAGAAGAAGGATTAAATGCGAAGCAGATTTCAGAAGTAACCGATCAACCGGTACAAACGGTACAGATCGCTATCGAAGAACTGCAAGCTGATCTGAAAAAAGCAAGACGGGGGATTCAGGTGGTTAATATCGCAGGTGGCTATCAGTTATCTACGATACGTGCGCATGCTGAATATTATGAACGATTGGCATACTCACCTTCCCGTTCTTCTTTATCTCAAGCCGCGCTTGAAACATTATCGATTGTAGCGTATCGCCAGCCGATTACACGAATTGAGATTGAAGAGATTCGTGGTGTCAAATCCGAGCGTGCAATTTACACATTAGTCAATAAAGATTTGATTCAAGAAACAGGACGGGCTGAAGCGATAGGACGCCCTATTTTATACGGTACGACTAAGTCATTTTTAGATTATTTCGGACTTGGCAATATTCGTGAACTTCCCGATGCTTCTGCTTTTGAAAATGCAGAAGATTTAGAAGGGGAAACACAGCTATTGTTCGAACGCTTGGAAGAACAGGTTCATAGTGAAGATATAGAAGTGTTAGAAGAATTGGGTGAAGAGCTCACAGAAATAGCAGAAGATATTGTATCTGATCAGGGATCAGGTGCAGAAGAACGTTCTACTTCTGATCAGACTATCGCTACACCGTCGGACTCTTCCAAAAATACACCACTAGATTAACCTGAGCTATCCAGCACACAAGTAATCTGAATAGAATCGTTAGATAAGATAATATAGTCCAAAAAAAGCCAAAATGATTGGGAATTGATCCGACAATCATTTTGGCTTTTTGCGTATCTTTTACTGTTAATTATACAGTTATTTTCGATAAGTATTACTTTTTCAACAGCAAGTAAAGAAAATACGGTGCTCCGATCAAAGCGACTACGATTCCCGCAGGCATTCCATCAGGATCAGCGAGGTTACGACCGATCGTATCTGCAAGCAACAATAACCAACCACCGATCAAAATCGATACAGGTACAAATAGTTGATGTCGTGGGCCTACTAATGCCCTCGCGATATGAGGAGCCATCAGCCCGATAAAAGCAATACCGCCTGTAACAGATACCGCAGACGCGGCAAGAGCGACAGCAGCTAACATAAGCAAAATGCGATCTTTTTGAATCGGTACACCTGCACCAATCGCTGTTCCTTCATTGAGTGCTAATAGATTCAGTGAACGGGATTTGTACAATACAAATGGAATCAGCACAATCAACCATGGTAGCAGTGCGATCACAAATGGCCAATCCGTTCCCCACACATTGCCAGCTAACCATCTTGAAATAAAATCCACTTTCACTCGATCTACCGAAGAGATCAACACAATCATACAACCGGATAATGCTAATGAAAATCCGACTCCTGTGATAATGAATTTCATCGGTTGCATACCTTCAGTACGACTATAGGAAAAGAGGTAAATTAATATAGCGGTAATCAGTGCCCCTGCAAAAGCAACGACAGGCAATATGTAGACAAATGTTCCAACTTCAAGTGGAGCAAATAAGAAAAATACAGTTACACCCAGACCTGCACCTGCATTAATACCGACAATCCCGGGATCAGCTAATTCATTGCGAGTAACACCTTGCAACACAGAACCAGCCAAAGCAAGCGCCATTCCTGCTAGCAATGTCACTAACATACGTGGCAATCGAATCGAGAACAGTACAAAGTCATCTACAAATGTACCGTTCCCCAGCAATGTAGGAATCAGTCGGTCAAACGATACAGAAGAAGCACCAACACTGAGTGCAATCACCATTGTAATTAAAATAATAATGGTCAATATACCAAGAATCATTTTTTGCTGACGGGCAGGTTGTAGTTGCTTCATCATAATGAGCGCACTCCTTTCCGCACAATCAGTAGAAAGAAAGGCAGTCCAATAATAGCGATAATAGCTGCAATCGGTGTCTCAAAAGGAGCATTGATCATGCGTGCTAACGTATCTGCGAATACCATAAAGGTAGCGCCTGCAATCGCAGATAGGGGCAAAATCGTACGATAATCAGTACCTGCAATCATACGCACAAGATGAGGAATCATCAGCCCAATAAATGCCAGATTTCCAACCAGTGCTACTGATGCTCCTGCAAGTAATGTAATCAATACAAATAAAATCATTTTGATCTGATGTGTTTGCAGACCCAATCCTACAGCAGTGCTTTCATTTAAGCTAAGAATGGTTAATTGACGTGAACAGAGAATAGCGATCACAATACAGATTACGATAACAGGGGTAATACTCTGAATCTGTCCCCATGTAGTGCCGATCAATCCGCCAGATGTCCACATCGTTACATTTTTAGAAATTTTAAATTGTAGACTGATTCCTTCAGCGACAGCCGATAACAAAGCTGAAACAGCTGCTCCTGCCAGCACCATACGTAATGGCGACATATTCCGTTTACGCAGTGCGGTCAATCCAAAAACAAGTAACATGCCTACAGCAGCCCCGATAAAACAAGCGATCATAATACCGAAGTAACCAACGCCTGGTAGAAAAACGAGAGCGACAGCCAATGCAGCATTTGCACCAGAACTTAATCCGAGTAAACCGGGATCGGCTAAAGGATTACGCGTAAGACCTTGCATAATAGCCCCGGCAACAGCCAGCGCAGCTCCTACCAGCACGCCGCCAATCTCACGCGGCAGACGCAATTCACGAATAATCGAAATATCGCCACCTGTGATCTGCGGATGAAATATCGCATTCCAGATATCAGATAATGAAATATTTTTAGCACCGACCATAATAGCGATTACAAATACAACAACAAACAGCAACAACATCAATATTAACTTGATCAGAAAAGCTTGAAAATGTTTGGTAGTCATAGCATTTTTCATTATACGGATCGTTTCCTTCTCTGTATTTAGAAAAGAAGGAACGCTAGGCGCTCCTTCTTTTCATTTGTCATTTACATTTAAGATTTACCTAGCAACGATTTGGTAATAAAGTCAAGCTGATAATCAAGTGATGCTGCATCATTAAAGTAGAATCCGCGTGCATCCACTTCAAATACACGCTTGTTTTTAACAGCTGGAATATTTTTGTACGTATCTGTATTCTGGAACGAAGCATCTACGCTAGGGTCTTTACTATAGAAAACATAATCTCCTAGATATTCAGGCAATACTTCAAGCGATAGATCATAATATCCTTTTTTCGAAGTCATTTCTTTTACTTTTTCAGGCATTTTCAGACCCATCGCTTGATAAATGATTTCTGTACCCCGTCCCCAAGCGCTACCGAACACATACAGTTGCTTAGAATCGCCTTCCATAACAGTTACAGTAGCATCATCACCGATTTTAGCTTTGATTTCAGCACCTGCTTTTTGTGCACGTTCTTTAAAGTCAGCAATCCACGCAGCGCCTTTGTCTGCTTGATTTACCGCTTTAGCGATTTCTTCAATCTGTGTTAAATAATCGACTTTGTTATAAGTATAAGTAACAACTGGAGCGAGTTTTTTTAATTTTTCTATGTTTTTAGTATCGCTTGCCGCAATAATTAGATCTGGTTTGAGTTCGATTATTTTTTCTAGATTATCGTCAGATACTTCAGCGACATCTTTTAATTGCTCTGCAAAGTTAGGATCAGCTTTGGTCCATGAATCTACACCAACCAGAGGAACACCAAGAGCAATTAAGTTACCTGCATAACCTGCTAGAGCGATTACACGTTGTGGATTAGCAGGAACTTCTACAGGGCCTGTCTCGGATTGATAAGTGATAGTACCGGTAGTAGCTGGAGCAGAAGTGCCTGTTTCTGTAGAGCTTGCTTTATCGGTAGTAGCCGTATTACCAGACTGATTACCACATGCGCTTAATACCAACACAATCACCATCATTAATGGTAACAACATTTTTTTCATACGTAAATTCCCCTTTAATATAGAATGAAATTGATAATCATTATCATACAACGACTCTCAAACTTTAAAACGATGTGATTTTTTTGTCAATATTTATTTTAAAAATGTAACCAAAATCATGCAGAAAGAGGGTAAGTTTGAAAGCAAAATAGATACCAAAATATTCAAGTGATAAGTCAGTCTTAAAAACAGTAAAACCGTGTAATCGATTGCAAATTGTCGTATTCAGTCATGTAATCTAGTAACATAGACGTTAGAGCGTAGTAGTCGATTTGCTTCTTAAATGCAGTCGTAGTAAGGTGTACTCATAACCTAATATTGGAAGGATGAATTTGTCTTATGACTAATTTGCAAGCGCTACAATTTCGTCAATCGTTAAAGCAATGGACTTTCAAAGCTGTCGATGAATCAGAATGGTTACCAGCTACTGTGCCAGGAACAGTGCATACTGACTTATTAGATAATGGTAAAATTTCGAATCCTTTTTATGGTACGAATGAAAAAGACGTACAATGGATTGATAAAAAAGATTGGGAGTACATAACAACGATTGATGTAGAAGCACCTGTGCTCAATCATTCGCATATTGAACTTGTATTTGCTGGTCTGGATACCTATGCAGATGTATATGTTAATGAACAGCATGTACTATCAGCAGATAATATGTTCCGCACATGGCGTGCAGATGTAAAGCCCTATGTAAAATTAGGCGCTAACGATATTCGTATTCATTTCCGCTCTCCTATTATGGAAGACTTACCGAAGCTAAAAGCATTAGGTTACGGATTACCTGCGAGCAATGATCAATCTGAAGTTGGTGAGCTAGGAGATCAAAGAGTGAGTATATTTGCTCGTAAAGCTCCTTATCATTATGGATGGGATTGGGGTCCACGTTTTGTAACTAGCGGTATCTGGCGTGAAGCTGAATTGGTCGCATGGTCAGACGTACGTATCGAAAATGTATATATTCGTCAAAATCAAGTGCATGTAGAATCTGCTGATCTTACAGCTGTTGTCCAAATTTATTCGGAACAAGAACGTCAGGTGAACTTGCGTGTATATGCGGATGGACAGAATTGGGAACAGACAGTGACATTAGCGGAAGGTACAGATGCTGTACAGATTCCACTTTTACTGGATAATCCTAAATTATGGTGGTCAAGAGGTCTAGGAGACGCTCATCTGTATACGTTTACAGTAGAGGTGTTAGAGCAGAATCAGACACTGGCTGTGAAATCAGAACGGACAGGTATTCGCTCCATCCGTCTGGTGACTGAACCTCATCCAGATTATCCGGGCACTTCGTTTTATTTTGAACTGAATGGTGTACCTGTTTTTGCTAAAGGGGCGAACCATATTCCGAATGACAGCTTCTCACCACGAGTGACATTAGAGCGTTATCGTCATGAGATTGTAACCGCTATAGAATCCAATATGAATATGCTTCGTGTGTGGGGTGGCGGTATTTATGAAAATGATGAATTCTATGACCTCTGTGACGAATACGGTATTCTGGTATGGCAGGATTTTATGTTTGCTTGCAGTATGTATCCAGGTGATGAAGAGTTTTTAGATAGTGTTCAAGCCGAAGCCGAAGATAATATTCGCCGACTACGTAATCATCCAAGTATTGTACTCTGGTGTGGTAATAATGAGATCGATTCTGCGTGGTCTCAATATGTAGAAGATGGTGGTTGGGGTTGGAAAAAAGACTACAATACAGAACAGCGTGCACAGATCTGGGCTGATTATGAGTCATTATTCCATGAGTTATTACCAGAAGTAGTGCGAGTAGAGCATCCGGGTATCTCATACTGGCCGTCATCGCCAATTGTTGCAGTGACAAATAATGAAAAACAACATACACATGGCATAACAGATTCTGGAGATATCCACTATTGGGGTGTATGGCATAACAGTGAGCCATTTGAACGCTACAATACGTATATCGGTCGATTTATGAGTGAGTATGGATTCCAATCGTTTCCAGAGTACAAATCGGTTCGTACGTATGCTGAAGAATCCGATTTGGAATTAGAATCTGAAGTCATGCTTCGTCATCAGAAAAATGGAGCAGGCAATCGATTGATCAAAGAATACATGGATAAATATTTACCAGCACCAAAAGATTTTCCTTCGTTTCTGTATATGAGTCAGGTTCTACAAGCTGAAGCGATGAAAACTGCCATCGAAGCTCATCGTCGCCGTAAACCGTATTGTATGGGAACATTATACTGGCAAATGAATGATTGTTGGCCTGTTGCATCATGGTCAAGTATGGATTACTATGGTCGCTGGAAAGCGGTCCAATATTATGCCAAACGTAGTTTTGAAGATATTTTATTATCGGTTGATAATTCAGTCTCAGGTACAGTCAATATTCATCTTGTCTCTGATCTGATTGCACCCAAATCATTAACAGTTCGTGTCAAAGTACTTGGAATAGACGGTACATTGTACAAAGAAATGCCGCAATCTCTTACCCTTGCAGGTGGAGAAGCGATTCAATTACTATCTTTGACGACAGAACAGTTACTTGGAGACGTGAATCCAGCAGAAGCGATTCTGGTAGCAGAATTAGAGCACGAAAATCAACTACTTCATACAGAGATTGCTTATTTTGTATCTGCAACCGAGTTACCTTTACAACAACCGAATATTCAAATCGCAGAAACAGAAGTCGATGGCGTTATTGCTTATGAATTGACCACAGATGTGTTGGCGCGTCAGGTATGGTTAAATACAGCAAGCGAAGGCATATTTAGCGATAACTTCTTTGATCTGATTCCTGGAGTGACCAAAACAATTCAATTCAAGCAATTACAGACACTAGAAGATGTGCACCATGCTAACGAAATGCAGTCTGAATCCAATATTGTACAACCATCGGTATCTCATTCACCACAATTTGTACCTGCGAAGCCAGAAGATTTGCAAGTTCAATCGATGGCAGATTTTATCCATATTTCGTAAGATTTGATCTAGATTGATGAAATAGTCAGTTGTGCTTCTCTATATATCCTTTCAAAATCACATGAAACTCCCTAAAATCACAATAAACTTGGGGAGTGTCTTGTGATTTTGTGCATAGATGAGTATCATTAGTGTGAGGTGAATTAACTATTATGGAACGATTGCAAAAAATATTAGCACAAGCAGGTATAGCTTCCCGACGTAAATGTGAAGAGTTAATTGTAGCAGGTAAAGTAACTCTCAATGGTGAAGTTGTCACTGAGCTTGGAACCAAAGCAGATCCAACAGTGGACGAGATTATTGTTAATGGACGATCGATTGCTGCGGAGAAAAAAGTATATATTATGTTCAACAAACCTAAAGGGGTTATTACAAGTGCTTCTGATCCAGAAGGACGTAAAATTGTAGGCGATTATCTTAAAGGTGTTCGTGAACGTGTATATCCTGTAGGACGACTGGATTACGATTCAGAAGGTCTTTTAATTTTGACGAATGATGGAGAATTGGCTAATCGCTTAACTCATCCAAGACATCACGTACCCAAAACATATCATGTAACGGTAGAAGGCGTACCACACGGTACAGCACTAGAGAAATTCCGTCAAGGGATTCAATTGGAAGATGGAATGACTCAACCTGCTGAAGCGGATTATTATGATATTGATACAGAGAAGAAGCAAGCAACGATACGTGTAACGATTCATGAAGGTAGAAACCGTCAGATTCGTCGTATGTTCGAAGCTTTGTCTCATAAAGTGATTCGGTTGAAACGGATTTCTTTTGGCGAATTACTTGTAGGTAATTTGAAGCGTGGTCTATATCGCCACCTGACCAAAGAAGAAATTGATAAGCTAAAAAGCAGCGGTAAAGCATAACATAGAGATCATTTATATCCATTGATGACAGCTAGGAGGCTTTAGTGAATGAGTGACCAGATGAATCGCATTTTAGTAGTGGATGACGAAGAACGTATTCGCCGTTTACTACGCATGTATTTAGAAAAAGAAGGCTATGAGATTGATGAAGCTGAAGACGGAGAAGCTGCGTTACGCAAAGCAGTAGCAGAAGATTACGGCTTAATTATGCTTGATCTAATGTTACCGGGGATCGATGGTATCGAAGTATGTAGTCGTCTACGTCAAGTCAAATCAACACCCGTATTGATGCTTACCGCTAAAGGGGAAGAAGTCAATCGTGTGCAAGGATTTGAAGTGGGCGCAGATGATTATGTCGTTAAGCCATTCAGTCCGCGTGAAGTGATCTATCGGGTCAAAGCGATTATGCGTCGCTCTTCAGCAACAGCGTACCTTTCTCAAGAAAACAACTCAAGCAACAATATCGTATTTCCAAACCTGATTATTGAGCATGATGCGCATCGTGTAACCGCAAGTGGACACGAGATTAGCTTAACGCCGAAAGAATACGAATTGCTCCATTTTCTAGCGGTATCGCCGGATAAAGTATTCTCACGTGAAGAATTGCTCAAAGATGTATGGAATTACGAGTTTTTTGGTGATTTGCGTACAGTAGATACCCATGTAAAACGGTTGCGCGAAAAGCTAAACAAAGTATCACCTGAATCAGCCGCAATGATCACTACGGTATGGGGCGTTGGTTACAAGTTAGAGGTTCCAAAATAAGTGGACTTCTGGAGAACGCTTGTCGGTAAGTTGTGGCTGACGATTAGCGCATTAGTGGCTTGTGTACTGTTAACACTCGGTTTATTTTTGCTACCTTATATCGATAGTACATTTACCAATTCCGGTTCGATCAAACGGTTATTTACCTATGTCTCGATCGTAGGATTCTCGATGACTACTTTTTTTGCTCTTTTTTTATTGACCAAAATTACACAACCGATGCAGCAATTAATTCAAGCCGCAGACGGGATTCGCAAAGGAAAATACAATACCCGCGTATCTTTGCAAACCAGTGATGAGATCGGTCAATTAGCAAGCGCATTTAATCATATGGCAGAAGAATTGGAAAAAAATATTCAGAATTTACAGCTGGAAAAAGAACAAATGGCAAGCATACTTCGCAGTATGGGAGATGCAGTGATTACATTCGATAAATCCGGAAATATGATTCTGCATAATCCACCAGGCGAAATGATTATGGATACGTGGCACAAAGCGGGCTGGGAACGTCAAGAACAAGATGGAACAACGGCTGATAGCAAAGTGCCAGAACCTCTATATCCGATGTTCCAGAGCGTTATTCGAGAACGTCAGGATCAAAGTTCTAATATTCATGTCAAACAGCAAGTCTGGTCTGTTAATATGGCTCCTTTATACTCGGGTAACGATGTACGCGGAACCGTATCGGTAATGCGTAACGTGACAGATGAGGTCAAAGCAGAGAAGATGCGTCGTGACTTTGTAGCTAATGTATCTCATGAGATTCGTACACCTTTGCAGATGATTCAAGGGTATAGTGAAGCATTGCTTGATGGGATGGCTACGTCCAAAGAAGAAAGCGACGAATTGGTGCAGGTCATCTATGATGAATCATTACGTATGGGTAGATTGGTGCAGGATTTATTAGATCTTGCACGCATGGAAGCTGGCCATATCGATATGAATTTTGATGAGATTGATCTGAATGAATTAATGGATCGAGTCTATCGCAAATTTACTGTTCGAGCCAAAGAAAGAGAACTCAAACTTAACTTTGTACGTGACGAGTTCTTGCATTTGTATGCCGATGTCGATCGGTTAGAGCAAATATTCACCAACTTGCTTGATAATGCTTTTCGTCATACTTCTGCCGGTGGAACAATTACCGTAACAGCTCATATGGAAAAAGAGCATGTGCGTGTAGTGTTCCAGGATACAGGAGCCGGTATACCGATGGACGATCTTCCTTTTATTTTTGAACGCTTTTACAAAGCAGATAAAGCTCGTGTACGTGGCGAAGCTGGTGGTACAGGTCTGGGTCTTGCGATTGTACGTAATATCGTAGAAGCTCATCATGGAAGTATTACAGCAGATAGTATTATCGGCAAAGGCACTGAATTTACGTTATTGCTCCCGATTCAGCATTCTGAAGAAGTGTCGTCAAATGTAATAGGAACATATAACAAATAAAAAAGGGCTAGCAAATATGGTCATAGCCCCGTCAAGTAGACACTTAAAAAGTACGTTTTTAAACGGCGGCCTTTTCCCGAAATTCTTTCGGGGAAAGGCCGTTTAGTTTGCTTTGGAAACGCTGCTCATTGTAATACGTCAAATAATCGGCAATTTGGGATCTGGCTTCTTCGAGTGTGGTAGGAGTCTCCAAATACAGTTTCTCCGTTTTGAGGTGCGAAAAAAAAGACTCTACACAGGCATTGTCAAAACAGTTGCCTCGTCTGGAATGGCTTCCTGTGAGTCCTTTCGTCTGCAAGAGATGAGCGTAAC
>NZ_JARUWY010000090.1:0-221 GCF_030433815.1 Paenibacillus sp. PsM32
CTTGAACCCACGAATGCCGGAGTCACAGTCCGGTGCGTTAACCCCTTCGCCACGATCGCCATGCTATAAAATAAATCATTAATGTTATATTGGCAGGGGCAGCAGGAATTGAACCCACACTAACGGTTTTGGAGACCGTTGTTCTACCTTTAAACTATGCCCCTTCAAAACTGGTGGAGGCTGATGGATTCGAACCACCGAACTCGGAGAGAACAGATTTA
>NZ_JARUWY010000091.1:0-221 GCF_030433815.1 Paenibacillus sp. PsM32
AACTTAAAGGAATTGACGGAAGGGCACCACCAGGAGTGGAGCCTGCGGCTTAATTTGACTCAACACGGGGAAACTCACCAGGTCCAGACACAATAAGGATTGACAGATTGAGAGCTCTTTCTTGATTTTGTGGGTGGTGGTGCATGGCCGTTCTTAGTTGGTGGAGTGATTTGTCTGCTTAATTGCGATAACGAACGAGACCTTAACCTACTAAATAGTGG
>NZ_JARUWY010000092.1:0-221 GCF_030433815.1 Paenibacillus sp. PsM32
TTTAGGGATCGACCATTAAGAAATTTACTTCATCAGGCTTAGCTTTGTATAAAATACTTGTAATAATCCCGTAAATACATACTGATTTACCCGAACCTGTAGCTCCTGCTACAAGTAAAAGGGGCATTTTGGCTAAGTAGCCTACAAACGTCTGCCCAGCGATATCCCGTCCAAAAGCAAACGACAATTAGGCTTCAGATTCTTTGAAAATAGATGTCTCC
>NZ_JARUWY010000093.1:0-220 GCF_030433815.1 Paenibacillus sp. PsM32
GTCACAGGCCAATATAACATATATGCTCCTACTATAAGACTGAGATTGCCACCGATTAACTTTTAGCCAAATCCTAGAACAGGAAGTGGCTTACCGCTTACCGGATCTAATTGAAGAATAAAGATACCGCCAGAGTATGAACCATAGACAATCCATAACTTGCCTTCTTTATAGAAAAAGGTATCGGGATCGACAGCATTCGGATCTTTAGTTGCATCAT
>NZ_JARUWY010000094.1:0-219 GCF_030433815.1 Paenibacillus sp. PsM32
GTTTCGTCTCATCCGTTAGTGGCAAAATATTCACCACATAATCTGATTCAGCCAAAGCATAGTCTAATTGATCCATCGTATACATCTCTTCGATATGTTCTGTTGCTTTACATGAACGACGAACACCGATTGTATGCATACCGAATGCTTGAGCAAGTCTTGCCTTTTCTTGTCCAATATTAAAAACACCTACAATAGCAATAGAATTTACTTTAAGTT
>NZ_JARUWY010000095.1:0-218 GCF_030433815.1 Paenibacillus sp. PsM32
AGCATCGCCTTGCCAAGGCGAGGGTCGTGGGTTCGATTCCCATCGTCCGCTCCAAATTTTACAATATAATATGGCGCCATAGCCAAGTGGTAAGGCACAGCTCTGCAAAAGCTCTATCCCCAGTTCGAATCTGGGTGGCGCCTCCAGTTATTTTTTAAATTCTTGCGCCCTTAGCTCAGCTGGATAGAGCGTTTGACTACGAATCAAAAGGCCAGGAG
>NZ_JARUWY010000096.1:0-218 GCF_030433815.1 Paenibacillus sp. PsM32
CAAAATAATAGGGAATATCGACTATGGGCTGGCTGTCCAATGTAAAACAAGAATGCCACCAGTGCCAACCGTAGTCAGCTTTTTGCGGACTATCTACAGCGATAAGCGGGCTTGTAGCATGTCGTACAGTAGATGATTGAATCAATGGGTGCCCCTTCACTTGACCATCAAGTAAATACAACAATCCAAATAGTAGCATCGCTGCTGGAGGTAGTTGC
>NZ_JARUWY010000097.1:0-218 GCF_030433815.1 Paenibacillus sp. PsM32
GACTTCTGCTTATGTGGTCACCAGGATAATCATCTGTCATATCTCGTCTAAAGTAGCGAGAAGGCTTTGCAGATATTTCATTTAGATTTCGAGGGAACTTGGCTTTCAAATCGATACCGTTTGTACTACTTATGCCAGTTATTAATTGACTGCTCGCTTACGGTTTTGCATGGATAACTTGCTTGGCTGACTTCGTACATACTGACAACTCATATATA
>NZ_JARUWY010000098.1:0-216 GCF_030433815.1 Paenibacillus sp. PsM32
GATTCCTGATGGTGAACTCGGTTGTATGGTTGCCGCAGGTAGCTTTTATCGATTTTCTTGTAATCTAGAAGATGTGTATCATGGGATGGAAAAAGATCGGGAGTCGTATTTGTTTATCGATGTCCAATCACGCGGCGCATATCCGGGGTATGGAAAGCGCTTTTTCCGGGTTCGTGGATTAGATATCCAGATGGAAGCAGAAGATGCAGAAATTTT
>NZ_JARUWY010000099.1:0-215 GCF_030433815.1 Paenibacillus sp. PsM32
CCAATATAATGAAAAGAATGAAGATTTTATAGCTTCTTCTTTTAGTTTTTTATTGACTTTTAGACAAGATTGTGATTTTAAGTCAAGCTTGTCTTTTTTTGCGTTTAACCGTATGTTAAAATGAGTAAGTCGTTGTGATATTCGGTAATTTTCGGTATATACCTCTATATGGTGATTCATAATGACCAAGAACAAGAAATTGTAGAGATTTATAC
>NZ_JARUWY010000009.1:0-227073 GCF_030433815.1 Paenibacillus sp. PsM32
TTCGTTTTTCGTTGTCAGTGTTTCTCGGTGACAACTTTTATATCATATCATGTTTCCAACCACTTGGCAAGCACTTTTTTTGAAGTGTTTTTTCAAGTTGTTTTCGTATGATGTTTTGCGTGTGTTGTCGTTCGTTCGTGACAACTTTTATAATATATCATGGTTGAATTTATTTAGCAAGCATTATTTTGGATTTATTTTTAAAAGTTAAAATAGCATACCTCAAAGGTATATCTATACCCTAAGGTATGCTATTCATTTAGATTAACTATACTACTTGGATACGAGGTTGTATTCAAAGCAAGGATACGAACCTAGTACTCTCACCTGACAACCTAGAGCTATAATTTCCTCTATCGCTGCTGTTAATAAAATTGAATCTTGAGGCGCTAGTACATCCAAATAGAAATAGTAGCTTCCTAACTTCTTCTTAGTTGGACGAGATTCAATGCGTGATAGATTTAACTTTCTCCAGGAGAACGTAGCTAGTACCTGATGGAGTGCTCCTGCAAAGTCTTCTGATAGCGTGACTAATATACTTGTTTTGGTATGATCTGCTGCTCGCCCAATATGAACAGGTTGTTGTCCTATCAAAACAAATCGTGTGTAGTTGTTATCATGGTCTGTCACTCGATCGGCTAGTATATCAAGATTATATCGAAGTGCTCCCAACGAAGTGCCGATAGCAGTCCAACCTTTACCTGCATTTTTGCTAACCATCTCTACTGCTTCTGCTGTACTGCCTACATGCTCTAGTTCTGCATGAGGCATTTCTTTTCGAATAAAATGAAGACACTGTGCCATTGCTACAGGGTGTGATAATACTTTCTGCACTCCACTATAATCAAGTTCATTTTTTTCATTGCTGAATTCAGCACGATTACCAATCAAATTCTGAATAGATGGATACACCCATTCTGCTTGCATTGGAATATCGACTTCATGTACAAGCCAATCCATATGAAGACTTACAGAACCTTCGATTGTATTTTCAATCGGAATAACGCTGTAGTCGGTTTTCCCTTCAGCAGTTGAAAGAAATACATCTGCGATAAGCTTATGATGAGAGATCTCGATTTCCTGATCTCCTAGTAGATGCAAAAGTGCTTCATGTGAAACAGATCCAGAGGGTAAAGCAGCTATACGAATCATAAACGTACTTCTCCTTTAATTACATCCATGAATGAATGAGATTCTATATCATCATAGTATATTACACCTTCAGTTACAGGCTTGAGCCACATTGCCTGTGCATTGATTCCTTGATCTTTCATTGTATCTACCAGATATTGCTCCAGTTGTTCTTTTTGCACTGAATGACGATCTACAAAAGCGATCATTGTAGGGCCTGCTCCACTAAGCGCTATACCTAATGCTCCTTGCTCTGTAGCTTGCTCCAGTATCTGCTGCATACCAGGTACAAGCGACGCACGATACGGTTGATGCAGTCGATCTTGCATCCCTGTTTTGATCATGTCTAGTTTGCCTAATGATAATGCAGCTACTAATAAGGAGCTACGACTAATATTAAATATCGCATCTGCTACAGATAACCCAGTCGGTAATACTTCACGAGCTTTGGAAGTGGATAGTTGAAATTCTGGAATAACAACTAATGTTTCCAAATCTTCTGGTGGAGTAATCTGAATACAGTTAGCTTCTTGCCCATCCCATGTCGCTACGACTATCCCTCCATATAAGGAAGCCGCTACATTATCAGGGTGCTTTTCGATAGAAGTTGATATATTCAGAATATCTTTGTCTGTTAAAGGAAAACCGATTAAAGCGTTAGCCGCACATAGTCCACCAACAAACGCTGATGCACTACTTCCTAAGCCACGCGTAAGTGGAATATCAGAGTACATTGTGATTTCTAAGTCCGGGATAGTTACTTGTGCTTTTTGAAAAACCAATTGTGCCATTTTGTAGATCAGATTGCTTTTGTCTGTCGGAATACCATAAAGCTCATCACCTAGTAAAGTAATTTTGGTCTCGGTAGACACTTTCATCTCGATCCAAGAATATAGATTAACCGCCATTCCTAATGTATCAAATCCCGGCCCTAAGTTAGCAGTACTTGCTGGTACAGCTACACGTACTGTATGGTTCTGCCAATGTTCTTGTTTAGTGTCTTGCTCTATCATAATCTATGACTCCTTACTTCAAATGTATTCCACGAATCGGTAGTCAATTAAATATCTTCTACACGATATACACTTTTGATTCGTTGAATAACATCCAACTGTTCAAAATGTTTAAGTACTTTGTCCATATTGGCTTTGCTTGCTTTGTGAGTGATGATAATAATCTCTGCATCTGGATTATGTTCATTAGGTTGTTGAACAACAGAAGCTAAACTTACATCATATTCTGCAAAAATCTGTGTAATTCGAGCGAGTACCCCTGCTTTATCATCTACATGCAGCAGAATAAAGTTTTTATAAAAGATTTGTTCATCGCTTTGTAATTTCTTCGTCTTATAAGGAACAATCGCTTTGAGTCCATTTACGCCTAATTTAAGATTTTTGATTACAGCGATAAGATCAGCTACGATGGATGTGGCTGTTGGTAATTCTCCTGCGCCTGCTCCATAGAACATCGTTTCCCCTACAGATTCACCATGTACTACTACAGCATTAAATACACCATTTACAGAAGCGATCGGATGAGACTGCTTAATCATTGTTGGTTGCACACTGATTGTAATATGTTCATCTTGGCGATCGGCGATACCGATTAGCTTCATTTCATAACCCAAATTTTTGGCATACGTAATATCGTCTTTGGTTACCGAAGAGATACCTTTGACACTTACGTCACTCAAATCTACATTTGTACGGAATCCGAGTGTACCGAGAATAGCCATTTTGCGTGCAGCATCCAATCCTTCTACATCACCTGTAGGATCAGATTCTGCATACCCTAATTCTTGCGCTTCTTTAAGCACATCTTCATAGGAAGCTCCTTCTTGACTCATTTTGGTTAAAATATAGTTGGTTGTTCCATTAACGATACCCATGATTTTGATAATACGATCAGAAGAGAATCCTTCGATTAATGTACGAATAATAGGTATACCACCTGCCACACTAGCTTCATAGAAAACATCGCATTGCTTTTCTTGAGCTTTGGCTAAAATCTCTGAGCCATGCAGTGCCATTAAATCTTTATTAGCTGTTACGATATGTTTGCCAAGATTTAAAGCTTCTAATATATATTCTTTGGTCTGTTCAATGCCACCCATCACTTCTACAATGACATCAATCTCAGGATCACGAATAACTTCCCATGGATCTTCTGTAAGTTTGGACGGATCAATTTCGATATTGCGTAGCTTGTCTATATTTTTTACAGCTACTTTACCAATCAGAATAGGCGATCCTACCTGACTGCTTAGATCTTCTTGATTTCCTTCTACGATACGCACAACTCCTGTACCTACTGTACCGAGTCCAAGCAATCCTACTTTTACTGGTTTCATATGTTGTTTCCCTCCTGGAACTATTCATTAGCAAGCTTTTATTATAGGATATTTATTTTATTGTAGCTTATCCTATATTGCTTCTAGATTAAAGTAGATTCACTGATAAGATTATCCTTGACCGGTAATCCGAATTTGTTTGACACCCGGAACATTTTCCATTGCTTCTACCATCGTTTCCAAATCTTCTGTTAAGCGAGAAATCTCTACAGAGAGTACCACATTCGCTCGACCTTGAAGAGGAATACTTTGATGAATCGTTAATACATTTCCACCGTACTCTGCCATCAGACCCAGTACATGAGACAAAATACCGGAACGATGTTCTAAATCAAATGAGATCGTAATAATCTGATCTTTTTCCAAACGGTTAAGAGGATGAATCCCATCTTTGTATTTATAAAAAGCACTCCGGCTTAAACCAACTTTTTCGACTGCTTCGTTAATCGTCCGAGTTTCTCCAGCAGCAAGCAGTTCTTTCACACGCATCGTTTTGATCACTGCTTCTGGTAAAATATCTTCTCGAACTAAATAATAGCGCTCTTTCACAACGTCCTCTCCTCAAAGACTCATGTATTCGTATAGTGGACATTATAAAGTAACCATTCGTGTTAGGCAACTATATTACGAAGAAAGGTCATTTTGCACAACTTTTTTAATATTATTTCCTTACCTATTTTATAGGGAAAAACGATTAGCTTTCTTCTAAAATCATAACAAAAAAACCGAACATGATGATCCATGTCCGGTTTTTGATAGTGATATAGATTGCGCTTAGAAGTAACTACTACCTTCAACAAATTCAAATTCAAGCTCACCGATACGTACTAATGTGCCATCTTTCGCACCACGTTGACGAAGTTCGCTATCTACACCCATATGACGAAGTGTACGTCCTAATTTGAGAATAGCATCATGAGAATTCAATTGCATCCGTTTCATCATGTTCTCAATTTTGGCACTTTCCACAACAAAAGTATCGTTCTCGCGACGAATAATAAAGCCATCGTCTTCTTTCTTTTCTAATGTGTATACTTTACGTTCAGCAATTTGTTCTACTTCTTCTACCGCTACTGCATCTGGTAATTTATCAAGCATATCGACTGTTTTGTAAAGCATTTCTTGAATACCATCACGAGTCAACGCAGAAATAGGAAGAATTTCAATATCTGAACGAACTTCGCGTACTTTTTTAGAGAATTCTTCTAAGTTTTCTTGAGCTTGTGGATCGTCCATTTTATTAGCTGCAATAATTTGTAGACGATTTTCAAGTTCTGCATTATATAGTTTTAATTCTTCGTTGATTTTCTGCCAGTCCTCAAATGGATCGCGTCCTTCTGAACCGGACATATCTACCACATGAATAATTACACGTGTACGTTCAACATGACGTAAAAATTCATGTCCAAGCCCTATGCCTTCATGTGCACCTTCAATCAATCCAGGTAGATCAGCCATCACAAAACTGCGTCCATCTCCTACATCAACTACACCCAAGTTCGGAGTGATTGTTGTAAAATGGTATGCGCCAATTTTGGGCTGAGCAGCAGATACTACAGATAACAGTGTAGATTTACCTACACTTGGAAAGCCAACTAACCCTACATCAGCCATTACTTTAAGTTCAAGTACGATATAACGTTCTTGTCCTTCTTCACCATTTTCAGCGATTTGAGGAGCTGTATTCGCTGCTGTAGCAAAACGAACGTTACCACGTCCACCACGCCCACCTTTAGCAATAACAATCTCTTGACCATGACGGGTCAAATCTGCGATCACTTCGCCTGTATCATCATTCAAAATCACTGTACCTGGAGGAATACGAACAATCGTATGTTCTGCATTCGCACCATGCTGACTTTTGTTACGACCTTTAACGCCACGTTCGCCTTTGAAATGACGTTGGTACCGGAAATCCATCAATGTTCGCAAACCTTCATCTACACGAAAAATGACATCTCCACCACGTCCACCGTCGCCACCTGCCGGGCCGCCATTAGGTACATATTTTTCACGACGGAAAGAGATAATACCATCTCCACCGTCACCGCCTTTTACATAAATCTTCGCTTTATCTACAAACATGATTACACCTCTAATTTTTAGAATCCACTAACACTTGCAGAGAAATGGAGGCAGGATCTTCTTCCGTTCGAGTTGCTGTGATCTGGGTGTCTTGAACAATCAAATCAATAGCTTCCCATACTCCATCAGGATTAGGATACTCTTCTTCTGGCTCAAATATAAAATGAACTGCTCCTTCATATTCGCTCACCATCAGAAATAGTGTGGGGCACTCACCCCAGGACGATCCACCAAATTGCTCATATGCAGAGACCGTCTCTTTGATGACTCGGGTCAATTCCTCACTCTGTTCCGTTCCCAATCGATCTGCAAGCGTGATTCCGTCATTTAATTCAACTTCTAATTGAATCGAACGATTCACCGCTTTAAAAGATTGTAAATAAAAAACAAGGGAATGAATACCCAGTTTGGAAACGCGACTCTCTGCTAGCATTTGCTCTTTAATTCTTTCAACACATTCGACTTGCTTATCACGTTTGCCTAATTGAACATAACCGTACAATAATTGGAGTTCATTCATCCAGTCATGCCGATGATGGCTTAAAGCATCAACTGCTACTGCATAAACTTCATCTAATTTTGTATGAGCTTGGTCAATGACTGCACGTTGTTTTTGATGTTCTGCTTGATACTGTTTCTTTTTCACAGCCATTTTGGATTGTCCGTTATGGTATTCTCCAAGTTGCACTTGCTCACGCTTTTCATAAAAACGACGTGTATATTGTACACCTTTTGCATAGGTTGCAACAATCCAGATGCCGAGTACAATGTAAGCAATCCAAGATTGCGTCCAATAAGCAATAATTAATGGGATGATAATAGAAATAAGTAAAAGCGTGGGTACTTGATTGGATTGCTTCATGGTTTCTCTCCATTCTTTCAATGGCTTTTTAACCAAGAACAAGTATAACATATAGCGCAGAATTTTATGACATTATTATACTAAAAATTACGTTAACGTCCAACTTATATGCAAATATAATAAGCCCCCGGCACATCAAGTACCGGAGGCTTATCTAATCTAACCTATCAGGTTTATGATTAATTTTCGATTGCTGCTGCTACTGGTGCAACGTCAACCGGGTAGACGCTCACTTTTTTACGGTCGCGGCCCCAACGTTCGAATTTAACAACGCCGTCCACTTTTGCAAATAGTGTATCGTCTTTACCGATGCCTACATTAGTTCCTGGGTGAATTTTTGTACCGCGTTGACGGAACAAAATATTACCACCAGTTACGAATTGTCCATCAGCACGTTTTGCTCCCAAACGTTTGGAGTGAGAATCACGTCCGTTTTTTGTGGAACCTACACCTTTTTTCGATGCGAATAACTGCAAATTAATTTTTAACATGTGGTCTACCTCCTTCTTACGAGATTGTGACTTGCTTTATTTTTATATACTTATCATATTCATCTTCAATTCCAATAAGAATAACCTGCATAGATTCAAGTAACAGTTGAATCTGTTCCATATTTGCATTTTCCGAAAGCTTCGGTAAACGCGCACTTAGAAACCCGTCTTTCATTCTTGATTTCATAACTACTCCTGTTAAAGCTTCAACTGAGTTCACTGTTCCGATTGTTATAGCGGAAACAGCAGCACAGACAATATCTTCACCAGGATCGGCATAACCGGCATGTCCTCGGGATGAAAAACCATCAATCGTACCATCTGGTCTACGTTCGATTCGCACGATAATCAATTACCGCACCTTCTTATGCCTGGATTTTTCCGATAGTTACTTTTGTATATGGTTGACGATGACCTTGTTTCACGTGATAGTTCTTCTTAGGTTTGTATTTGTAAACTACAACCTTAGCTCCTTTGCCGTGTTTCTCGACAGTCGCTGTTACAGAAGCACCTTCTACCAACGGTAAACCAGTTACCAAACCATCTTCTTTAGATACTGCTAGAACACGGTCGAAAGTTACGCTGTCGCCATCATTAGCGTCCAACTTTTCAATGAACAATACGTCGCCCTCTTGAACTTTGTATTGTTTACCACCTGTTTCGATAATTGCGTACATTTGAATTGCACCTCCTCATGTCTCAGACTCGCCTAATGCAGGTGTCATACGTTATACAACGTATAAGCTTGTGACCCCATCGGAGCGGTTACAGCATGTGAAAAGCTTATGAACCAGACACATACTTGACTATTCTATCACAGCCATTTTAAGAAATCAATCTTTTATCCATGATGCTATTTTACCGGTTCCCTGACACACGGTACAGGTCTCATATGAAAAGCCACCTGTTTCTTCGCGAACTTTTTTACGAGTTAATTCTAAAAGTCCTAATCGTGTCCATCCAACAATATGAGTTTTGGTTCGATCTCTTTGTAAAATCTGCTCCAAAGCTTCTACTACTGATCGGCGATTAGCTTCATTATCCATATCTATAAAATCTACAATAATGATTCCACCGGTATCCCGTAGCCGAAGCAATCGTGCAATTTCTGAAGCTGCTTGAAGATTAGTCTGCGTTACTGTATCTTCCAGTGTGATTCCGCCTGTAAATTTACCTGTATTTACATCAATCACCGTAAAAGCTTCTGTCTGATCCCATACAATATAACCGCCACTTTGCAACCATACTTTACGTTGAAAATCACGATGCAATTGTTCGTGTATATTCATTGCATGGAATAAAGGTTCTTTTTCCGTATAAATAGATACCGGTGGTTGTACTCCAGCAGGAAGTAAGGTTTGCAGAAATTGAATAGCAGAAGTAGCTCGCTCTTGGTTATCAATAATCAATTGATCTTGTAATGGATTAAATACATCACGAATTAATCGTTCCACCATCCCTAGATCACGATGTAATTCTGCTGGAGCCGATTTCTGAACAAAAGATTCACGAATATGTTGCCAGTGTTGTCTTAGTGTATTCAGATCATTTGTAATGGCTTCGTCATTTTCTCCTTCAGCTACAGTACGTAAAATAAGCCCTTCTTCACCTTGCTTCAGATGTGAACCCAATTGACGTAATCGTGCCCGCTCTCCATCGGTACTGATCTTTTTGGATACAGCAATATAGTCAGCTTCCGGCATATAGACAATCCATCGCCCTGGCAATGAATAATGAGTGGTAATACGTGCCCCTTTGTTAGCATAAGGTTCTTTGGTCACCTGTACTAGTATTTCTTGACCGGGTTTTAATAGATCAGCAATACTTGGTTTGACTTTCGGTTGTTTATCTAAATGAGCATGCAAAACATCATCAATATATAGAAAAGCATTTTTCTTCTGACCGATATCTACAAATGCAGCTTGCATCCCCGGCAGAACATTCATCACTTTTCCTTTATAAAAACTTCCAGCAATTCCGCTACCTGATGATTGTTCTGAAGCAAATTCAACTAATTTACTATTATCAAGCAGTACCATACGTGTATCTTTGACACCACAGTTTACAATCATTTGCTTCACTATATGTTCCACCTCTATCTCTCATCAAGGCTACTATTTATCTAACGAACCTTATACGTTCCCTTGATGTCTAGACGTTATCTGTAAGTAAAAAGTTTCATCATCACTATAGTGTTAACAAAAAACCGGCACCTTCCGGTACCGGCTATTCTAATTCGTATTTTTCTTGATAAATCTTAATACTAAGGACAAGCCCGATACTAAACATATTCAAAAGCAATGAAGTACCGCCGTAGCTAATAAATGGTAACGTGATTCCTGTAATAGGCATCAGACCAATCATCATACCCACATTTTCAAAAATCTGAAATACGAACATGCTGACAATTCCGATAATAATATATGAACCGCGCCGATCATAACACTGCAATGCAATCAAAATCATCCTATAGATGAGTAAGAAATACAAAAGTAATAATATTGATGCGCCGATAAACCCAAATTCTTCACCAATAACGACAAAGATAGAATCTGAATACGGATAAGGTACAAATTTATTATTTTTTAATTGTCCATTCATATAACCGTCGCCTAGCAAACCGCCTGATCCTACAGCAATCAATGCATAACTAGATTGATGCTTATCATCATCTGAAGCCTGGGCTGGATCTATAAATGTATTGATACGTTGATACCAGTGCAACTTACTATGGCTTTCTAAGTAATCATGAATCTGTGTATTAAAGGTAGTAAACATCACTACAACCAATATAAGTCCACCTACAATTGTCGTTAATCCAATCAATACATGGGTATATTTGGTGTTACCGATCCACAACATACCTACCAGTATAATAAGATAGATAATTGCATTTCCCAAATCGGGTTGAATCAATACAATCAGAAAAGGTACCAATGCAATAAAAGCCGTTGGTATCAGATCAGAACGAAATCGAAGAGGATCTCCGTCTCTTTTACTTAACATATGAGCCATCGTTAAGATAAGCACAATTTTGACCATTTCGGCAGGTTGAAATTGTAACCCTCCTGGAAAAGCATACCAGCTTTTGGCACCATTAATCTCTGAACCAAACGGATACAATAACAACAGCGAAAGTAAACCTAAGCCATATAAATACCAGTGTTTGCGTAATAAGATGCGATAATCAAATATGCTGACTGCAAATAAAACGATAAACCCGATGACATAGAAAATGATCGTCCGCGTATCATAGCCCTGAAATTTGGGATCAGGAGCAATTGCACTGCGCACGATCAACGTGCTAAACACCATAAAAACAACGAGTAAAGTAATAATACCCAAGTCTAGCTTTTTTAGCTTGTTAAGCAAAATCGATCAACCCATTCCAAAAAACTTCTTAAAGCGAGTGAATGCACTTTTCTTTTGATCCAGTGGCATCAAAGGAACTGTGTCACCTAAAATACGACGAGCAATATTACGATAAGCAATCGCTGCTTTGGATTCAGGATTCATGACTGTAGGTTCCCCTGAATTGGCAGCTTTGATTACCATTTCATCATCCGGTACAACACCTAAAAGATCAATATTCAGCACTTGTAATACTTCATCAATATCCAGCATATCTCCTGATTTGACCATACTTTGACGAATACGGTTTACAATCAATTTGGGTGCTGTAATATGTGAATTTTCAAGTAATCCGATTACTCGATCTGCATCTCGAACAGAAGCATTTTCGGGCGTTGTCATAACGATCGCTTGATCCGCACCTGCAATCGCATTTTTGAATCCTTGCTCTATACCTGCCGGGCAATCAATCACTACATAGTCAAAGTCTTTTTTGAGCTCTAAAATGATCTCTTTGACTTGTTCTGGCGATACAGAATTTTTATCTTTTGTTTGCGCAGCTGGAAGCATGTATAACTCATCAAACCGTTTATCTTTGACTAATGCTTGATTTAAACGGCAACGACCATCCGCTACATCACAAAGATCATAAATAATCCGGTTTTCCAGCCCCATTACAACATCCAGATTACGTAAACCGATATCTGTATCGACTAGACAGACTTTCTTACCAAGAAGCGCGAGCGCGGTACCTATATTAGCAGTAGTGGTTGTCTTTCCAACTCCGCCTTTGCCTGAAGTGACGACAATAGCCTCTCCCATGTACTACACCCCTTTGAACACATTGAAATCCCGACCAAGTCGAGCAATATTAGCCATTTTATCAATCTTCATGATTCCGTCCTGCAAATAAGCAAATTCCATATGAGATTCTCGACTTTCACCTTCATCTGGCGGGCGACTAATCATATCCGCGATCCGAATCTGTGTAGGTGAGAAAAAAGAAGCAGCGATTACGGCCTGTTCATTACCATCTATACCTGCATGAGCCATTCCGCGAAGTGCTCCCAAAATATAGATATCACCTGTACTAATAATCGTACCTCCTGCATTAACATCGCCTAGAAATAGAACGGTTCCTTCATGCTCAAATACCTGACCGGAACGAATCATACCACTGATCGTTTTGACCATATGTTTTTCTGGCAAAGGTGCTACTACAGGTTCCTCATGCGGAGAATCAAATGAACGAACAATCAGATTTCCTTTTTGACTAAGTATATCTAACAATGTATCTTTTTGTTCATCTGTAATTTCCCGTTTCCCTAATTTCATATCAATATGAACTAGCGGGCCTGTTAAAATATTTTGATGACTATGTTCCAGCTTATACGTCAGCTCTGTTACAAGGTCATTAAATTCACATTGATCATCAAATTGAAAAATCAATCCATCTTTAATTCCTTTGATGGTTACATATCTTGATGATTTTACAGCCATTCACCTGTCACCCCCACCTTACTATCAGTTCGTGCTAGTCGCGGGATTTTCCTGCTTCATCCGCAAATTAAGCAGGAACTGAATGTCTCTGCATGTGGGAATATTATACGTTTACTCATCTTCGGCAGCCCGTTTACGCAACTTGGCTACTTTCTCCAGTTGACGACGAACAGGTACAAACACCAGCAAAGCAAATATAAAATGAAGCAGCAAATTCGGGAACATATAATGTCCTAACGCCCAACTGTAAGGTTCTCTAGTTAAACCAAATACCAAATAAAGTCCATACAGCATATTATCCAGTAACAAACTACCGATTAATACCACTGTCATCATTAGTGGATATGGTGCTCGAGGAGATTGGAACAGCAGCCCTAATACATAAGCAGACAATCCCATAGAGAACGAATAAGCACCAATCATATCACCGTAAAATACAACATCATGCAATAATCCAAAAACCAATCCTAGCACAAGCGCTGTATGACGATGATAATAAACTGTTACAAACAAAATTAAAATATACGCTAAATGTGGAATCAATCTAGTATGCAATACATCTGGAATCAGCCATGGCACAATGGTTGATTCACAGACAAATACTAGAAATAACAACAACAGCAATACGATACGACGTACCATTATTCCTGAGTCTCCTTGGTGTACACTACAAATACTTCTTTCCAGTCTTTAAAGTCTGCCGCTGGTTGAATTGTAGCTGTATTGGTCAATCCAAAATCACCAACTTGACGACTAACGACTTTACCAATAATCATGCCACTTGGAAATAATCCACCACTACCGGATGAAACAATTTCATCGCCTCTTTTGAGCGGATCATTTTCTTTAATTTGTGTCATTGTGAGCATACCTGTTGCTTTATCATAGCTTTCTATCATGCCGAAAGATTCATTTTCTTTACCTACTACAGTTGCAGCAATCGCTTTGGAATTAGAATCCAGTGGATCAAGTGTCGTTAACAGCTTCACTGTTGAATGGAACGGACTTGTCTCACTAATAATTCCAACCATACCTTTTATGGAAATAACAGGCATATCTTTACGTACCCCATCATTTTGCCCCAGATCAATCACAATCGTTCCTGTATCTGCATCTGTATCGACACTCGTTACATTTGCAATATGAAGATCAAATTGGTTTTGAGCAAGTTGCTGTTGTGTAAATTTAAGATCTTCTTTATAGCTTTTATTGAGCTGGACTAATTTGTTATAACTCGCTTGTTGCAGTAAATACTGCGCAGCTGTCAGCTTCAACTGTTGGTTTTCCTCATAAAGGTTGTCCAAGTTGCCGATATCTTCAAACAAGCCCGCCATGTAAGAAGCGGGCTTGTAAAACACACCTTGAACAAAACCAACAGTATCACGGACGAACTTCTCAGGCCAGGACAAAGATGTACGATTCGTCAACGTAAATCCCATTAAAGCGATAAATAAAATGAGTCCTACAAGCAGGATAAACAGTTTCTTGTTACCCAGCAGCTTAAACAGTTTCAACACCCTCTTAATTAACGGTTTTTCTTTCCCTAGCAGGGGTTGACCATACCTGGCCGAAAATTAGCGTTTTGAACGAAGTGACGAACTACTACGTGATTTGAACAGGTGGATATTCTCCAATGCTTTTCCTGTACCAATTGCTACACAATCCAAAGGATTTTCAGCAACGATTACAGGCATACCTGTTTCACCAGCAAGTAATTTATCCAGATTGCGAAGTAATGCTCCACCACCTGTTAATACGATACCGCGATCCATAATATCTGCTGCAAGTTCTGGAGGACATTTCTCCAAAGTTACTTTTACAGCTTCTACAATAGCAGCTACTGTATCTGACAATGCTTCAGCAATCTCGTCTGAAGTGATTGTTAATGTTTTTGGTAGACCACTTACAAGGTCACGACCACGAATTTCCATCGTTTCGACTTTTTCAAATGGAGTTGCAGAACCCACTTCCATTTTCAATTGTTCCGATGTACGTTCACCAATCATTAAGTTGTATTGACGTTTGATGTACTGGATAATCGACTCATCCATTTCATCGCCGGCTACACGTACAGAACGACTTGTTACGATACCACCAAGAGAAATAACAGCTACTTCTGTTGTACCGCCACCGATATCAACAACCATACTACCTGTTGGTTCCCATACTGGAAGATCTGCACCGATTGCTGCTGCAAAAGGCTCTTCAATCGTATAAGCTTCACGCGCACCAGCTTGTTTGGTTGCATCTTCAACAGCGCGTTGTTCTACTGCTGTAATACCCGATGGTACACAAACCATTACGTTTGGATGTTGCGGGAACATCGAACGTTGTTTTTGCGCTTGACGTATAAAATATTTAATCATCGTAGCTGTTGTATCAAAATCAGCAATAACGCCATCTTTCATCGGACGAATTGCACGGATATTTCCAGGTGTACGACCGATCATTTTTTTTGCAGATTCTCCTACTGCTTCGATTGTATTCGTATCTGTACGAATCGCCACAACCGACGGTTCTCTAACGACAATACCTTTACCTCTTACATATACCAACGTGTTTGCTGTTCCTAAATCAATCCCTAAATCTTTTGAAAAGCCACCCAACATAACTATTAACTCCCTTTCTTCCTAAATCTCGACTATTATATTACATTAAGCCCTGTTCCTTCAAACTTACGAATTTCATATCACCAATCACAAGGTGATCCAGTACTTCAATTCCAATAATTTTGCCTGCATCTACAAGCCGTTTGGTTAGTGCTACATCTTCCGGGCTTGGTGTAGGATCACCGCTAGGATGATTATGTGCAAAAATAACAGATGCACTACTACATTTGATCGCTGCTCGAAAAACTTCACGTGGATGAACAATAGACGCATTTAAACTACCCATCGACAATGTTTCCTGGGAAATAATATGATTCTTCGTGTTTAGAAACAGACATACAAAATGTTCTTTTTGAAGATATCGTAATTGTTCAATCAATAAATCAGCCGCATCACGCGGACTGCGAATAGCTTTGACTTCTTCTTTACCAGTACGGGTAATACGTCTACCTAACTCGATACCCGCTTTGATCTGGATTGCTTTGGCTGTTCCGATTCCTTTGATCTCTGTTAATTCTTCAATACTGAGATCAACCAGTTGCCGGATACTGCCTACTTGACGCATAATTCGGTTTGCTAAATGCATAACCGATTCATCTTTTGTGCCTGTGCGCAGTAAAATCGCTAGTAATTCTGCATGACTAAGCGCCTCTGCACCGTAATTCATCATCCGTTCCCGGGGTCTTTCTTCCAGTGGAACATCACGTAAAAGGTACTGTGGCGCCTCCATTAATATGTTCCTCTTCTCCACGACAGATTCAAATAATCTGCACACCAAATTGTTCCAACATATCGCTCAAAAGTGATACAGGCAATCCGACGACTGTAAAATAACAGCCTTCTATTTTATCGATCAACGTCGAACCTAGACCTTGAATAGCATAAGCTCCAGCTTTGTCAGCAGGTTCACCGCTAAGTACGTATGATTGAATTTTGGAAGGGGTGAGCGGCTTCATATGTACAAGAGTTCGCCGGTATTCCACACGAGTTACACCAGTAGAAGTATCAATACAAGCTACACTTGTGTAGACATAATGACTTCTTCCTTGCAAAGCATCTAACATCGCTACAGCTTCATCATGATCACGAGGCTTACCAAATATACGTTTATCCAAAACAACAATTGTATCGCTGCCTATAATAATACTATCTGCTACCTCGGTTGTATAATGATGTTGAACAGCAGTAGCTTTGCGCAGTGCAAGCTCTTTGACGACTTGCTCTGGTGACCAGTCTTCAGGCACCGATTCGTCTGTATCACTGGGTAACACTTCAAATTCCAGTTGTAAAGAGGTCATTAATTCCTTTCTCCTTGGAGAAGCGGACGCCAAAATGAGACGGCGTGTTGATTCTCTGTTCATCGAAAGGTCCTCTCCTTTGTGTTAAAAGTCAGATTGGTTCTTTACAGTTTGCGATATGCCCAAATACTAGCAACAATACCGATCAAACTAAGTAGACTCACTTTGAAATGAATCTCGAGATGATAACGAATCATGTCTAAATTAGCGCTAGGCTCCCAATCAATCGTTGTCGATCGCGTGAGAAAAGATACCATCGCTACAGGTTCAAGTAAAGTGGCTACCCATGTGCCAATAAACCAGCCTAGCAATAAAAATAAAATAAGCATACCTGCATTCTTTTTCATTCTTATTTCTCCTGCCTTTAATTTGACACTTCATCATTATACGTTTATTCCCACATCAATACAAACAAAAATGAAAGTAACAATTTTTTGTAACTTATCGCCTTCATTTCGCAAACATTTTGTTATTATTCCAGTTAAAAAGACTGTCCGGAGACAGCCTTTTTTATCACATTACTCTATTTTCTCCGTGGCTTGCAAATCAGCAGCAAGTGCTTCTGCGACTTTCCATATATCGCCTGCACCCATAGTGATAACAAGATCGCCGGGTTGAATACGAGTAGATAAGTCTGCAATAATATCTTCTTTTTGTGCGATATAACGCGCACCCGCATTACTATTTTGCTTAATCAGTTCAACCAGACGTGCAGAGTTAATACCTTCAATCTGCTTTTCTCCTGCTGGTGAATAGATATCAGCAATAATCACTTCGTCAGCTCCTGTAAAAGCACGACTAAAAGCATCTAACAAAAAGAAGGTGCGTGAATAACGTTGCGGTTGGAAAACAGCAATCACACGTTTGCCTGTTGCTTGAGCTGCAACAATCGTCGCTTCGATTTCAGTAGGATGATGAGCATAATCATCGACGATCAAAATGTCTCTAGCATCACCGACCACCTGAAAACGACGCTTAGCGCCATGGAATTGAACAATCGCTGCTGCAATCGCTGTAAATGAAATTCCTGCTTCCAAACATGAAATTACAGTTGCCATCGCATTATATACATTATGCAGTCCTGGCACAGATAATTCAATCCGACCCAAATCTGCTCCTTGATATTGCATAGTAAAGGAAATTTTACGGTCACCGGGTTGAATGTCTGTCGCTGTATAATCATTTTGCGCTTCTACACCATAAGTGATCGTTGTGCCTTCGATATTCGGTATAATTTCGCGAATATTTTCATCATCACCACAAACGATAGCTTTACCACCCGCTTGTAATTGACTTAAAAATTGTACGTAGGCTGCTTTGAGATTAGCAAAGTCACCATCATAATTTTCAAGATGATCGGCTTCAATATTAGTTACTACAGCGATAGCAGGATGGTATTGTAAAAAAGTACCGTCACTTTCATCGGCTTCTGCAACTACATAGTCGCCTTTACCTGCTTTGGCATTCGTACCCAGATTAACGATTTCTCCACCGATAATATACGTTGGATCGGTATCACATTCTTCCATCACCAGTGCAATCATCGAAGAAGTGGTTGTTTTGCCATGAGCACCCGCTACAGCTACACCTTTACGTTCATTAAGCAATCTTGCTAACATTTCAGAACGATGGATCACTGGAATATCAAGACGCTTCGCTTCTACCCATTCCGCATTATCATCAGATAGTGCAGTAGAATAGACTACCAGATCAGCACCATGAACTTGTTCTGTCGCATGACCTATATGAATGACTGCTCCTTTTTGTTGCAATTTCGCTGCTAACGCGCTCATTGCCATATCGGAACCTGTTACTTTGTATCCCATTTCAAGCATAACACGGGCGATGGCACTCATACCGTACCCACCAATCCCGATAAAATGTACATGTTCTGTCTTATTCATCTGACTCACCAGCCCTTTTCAGAATCGGTTTGATGCAAAAGAGTCGCTCTTACATCCGAAATTAAATACAGTGTTCCGGTTACGACCCCTAGATCTTCCCGTTCTGTTCGTGATTGAAGCAACTGAATACCTTGCCGCCAGTCACGCTCCACTATAACATTTACTTCTGTTCTGTTCATTTCTTGTTGTAATCTGATCACTAATTGTGCCAATTGATCTGCATCCATTTTGCGTCGAAAATCGGGTTCTGTCAAAATAATTGTATCTGCAATTGATAATAGATGTCTAAATACAGGTTCATGATGCTTGTTTTCTAACATGCCGACAAGCATATGAAGCTTCTTGTAATGATAAGTCTGCGGTATACTTTTGACAAGCATTGCTGCTCCTTCAGGATTATGTGCTCCATCCAGTACAATCGTTGGTTCGCCAGGCATTTTCTCTAAGCGTCCTGCCCAAAAAGTATGTCTAAATCCCTTCAGCAAAAGCTCATCGTCCAATACAAAAGCTGAATATTGACGCAGTACTTCTAACGCCATCATCGCTACACCTGCATTGGTACATTGATGTTCTCCTTGCATAGAGATCGTAATATCGATTTCACGAAAAAGACCTTTGTAACGGAACGTTTGCTCCGCTTCATCACCGGATAGACGTTCTGCTGTGTATTGTTCACCTGCTAAATAAAGCGTTGATTTGCAAGCTGCTGCTTTAGCACGAAGTACTTCGATCACTTCCGGTTGATCTACACTGCTCACTACAGGTACGCCCGGCTTGATAATACCGGCTTTTTCACTAGCAATCTGCTCTAATGTATCTCCTAGAATATCAGTGTGATCATAGCCTACATTTGTAATGACCGACAATATTGGATGAACAATATTGGTTACATCCATTCGTCCACCAAGACCTGTTTCCCAGATCACCACATCAGGATAACATTCTTCAGCAAAGTACAAAATGGCAAGTGCTGTTGATACTTCAAACATCGTTGGTGATCCTAAATCTGTTGTTGCCATTTGCTCCACTAAAGGATATAGACGATTAGCTAAGCGACACAATATCTCTTCTGGAATATCTATACCGTTATATTGAAAACGATTGGTGAATTTGGTGATATACGGCGATGTAAATGTACCGACATCATAGCCGCACTGTATCAAAACACTTGTTAAAAAAGCACACGTGCTTCCTTTACCATTCGTCCCTGCAACATGTACAAATTTAAGCTTACGATGCGGGTTATTCAATAACTCCATCAGACCTTCAATACGAGATAACCCCGGACGAATCCCAAAAGGAATCAGACTATTTATCCATTCAACAGCTTGCTCATAAGTGTGAAAAGGGGCTTGATGCCCCTCTGATGTTCCATGTTCCATCCTGTTCACCTTACCCTTTCAATTCTGCGATTCGGGCAAGAACTTTTTCACGTTTTTCCGAATAATCGGCTTGTTTAGCACGTTCTTCTTCAATCACTTTAGCAGGTGCTTTAGCTACAAAGCCTTGATTAGCTAACTTTTTATCAACACGTTCAACTTCAGAAGTTAAAGTCGCTACTTCTTTTTCCAGACGAGCGATTTCCTGACCGATATCAAGTAGACCTGCAAGTGGTAAATACAACTCTGCGCCGGTAATAATCGCTGTCATCGCTTTATCCGGTGCTGCTAGATCCAATCCAGATTGATACTCAGAAGTGTTGCTGAAGCGACGAATATATCCTTCGTTGGATTGAATAATATCCAATGTTTTTTGGTCTTTGGCTTTAACCATCAATTCGATTTTTTTGCTCATCGGTACATTCACTTCTGCACGAATATTACGAACAGCACGAATCAAGTCGATCAACAAATTCATTTCTTCTTGCGCAGCTTTGTTTTCTAAAGCCGGATCAAATTCAGGCCAAGCTGCAAGTGTAATTGTATTGCCTTCATGCGGCAAATGTTGCCAGATATCTTCTGAAATAAATGGCATAAATGGATGAATCATGCGCAATGTACGATCCAACACATAAGCTAATACCGATTGCGTTGTTTTCTTCGCTACTGCATCTTCACCATATAGTGACAACTTAGCAATTTCGATATACCAATCACATAGATCATCCCAGATAAAGTTATACAATAGGCGACCTGTTTCACCAAATTCATATGAATCGATTAGACGTGTAATATCACGTGCTGTTTCGTTCATACGATGTAGTATCCAGCGGTCTGCTGTACTAAGATCACCACTCAAGTCGATATCTTCATAACGGAAGCCTTCCATATTCATCAAAACAAAACGGGAAGCATTCCAGATTTTATTTGCAAAGTTACGTGCTTGTTCTACACGCTCCAGACGGAAACGTAAATCTTGTCCAGGTGTACTACTTGTAGACAACATATAACGCATCGCATCTGTACCATATTGCTCAATCACTTCAAGTGGATCAATACCGTTACCTAGCGACTTGGACATTTTCTGTCCATCCGCAGCACGTACCAAACCATGCATCAATACGTCTTTAAATGGAATTTGATCTGTAAATTCAAGTGCTGTAAAGATCATACGAGATACCCAGAAATAGATAATATCGTATCCAGTTACAAGTAAATCAGTAGGATAATAACGTTTCAAATCTTCTGTTTCATCCGGCCAGCCAAGTGTAGAGAACGGCCATAATGCAGAACTGAACCATGTATCCAATACATCTTCATCTTGACGCAAAGTTTTACCTGCATGTTCAGGCAAATGACTTGGATCTTCGGTTGCTACAATAATCTCGCCTGTTTCTTCACAATGCCATGCTGGAATACGATGTCCCCACCATAATTGACGGGAGATACACCAGTCACGTACATTTTCAATCCAGTTCAAATACGTTTTTTCAAAACGATCCGGTACAAAGTTAACGCCTTCGCCTTCTTTTTGCGCTTTAATCGCAACATCAGCAAGTGGTTTCATTTTTACAAACCATTGCGTAGACAAATACGGTTCAACTACTGCGCCTGTACGTTCGCTGTGCCCTACTTGGTGTACATGATCTTCGATTTTGATCAAAACGCCTGCTGCTTCTAGATCTTTAACGATCTGTTTGCGACATTCACTACGATCTAATCCTTCGTATTGCGCTGCATTTTCATTCATCGTGCCTGTCTCATCCATTACTACGATCTGAGGCAGATCATGACGATGTCCCATTTCAAAGTCATTCGGATCATGAGCAGGAGTGATTTTTACAGCGCCACTACCGAATTCACGGTCAACATAATCATCAGCAATAATCGGAATTTCACGTCCGGTAATTGGTAATACTAGCATTTTACCAATCATATCTTTGTAACGTTCGTCTTTGGGATGAACGGCTACCGCTGTATCACCAAGCATTGTCTCCGGGCGAGTCGTTGCTACCACAATATGTCCGCTACCATCTTGAAGCGGGTATTGTAAATGATACAGATGTCCGTTCACTTCTTTGTATTCTACTTCGATATCTGATAAAGCTGTACGTGCTTCAGGGTCCCAGTTAATAATGTATTTACCACGATAAATGAGACCTTTGTTGTATAGCTTTACAAATACTTCACGAACCGCTTTGGATAGACCTTCATCCAATGTAAAACGTTCGCGTGAATAATCAAGAGAAAAGCCCATTTTCGCCCATTGCTCATGAATGTTAGCTGCGTATTTGTCTTTCCATTCCCATACTTTTTCTACAAACTTCTCACGTCCCAAATCATGACGAGTAATACCTTCTGCACGCAGATTCTGCTCTACTTTGGTCTGTGTTGCAATCCCTGCATGATCTGCTCCTGGAAGCCAAAGCGCATCAAAACCTTGCATCCGTTTGGTACGTGTCATAATATCTTGCAATGTAAAATCAAGTGCATGTCCAATATGAAGCATACCTGTTACGTTAGGAGGTGGAATAACGATTGTATATGGCTTCGCATCAGGACGTTGCCCTGCTTTGAAAAAATCATTTTCCATCCAATAGTCATACCATTTACGTTCTGCCGCTTTAGGATCATAAGTTGTCGGCATTGAAGTTGTTGCTTGATTCTCATACGTATCTGCCATAGTAAATACCCCCATATTCGTAGTCATTTTGCTAAAATTCTCAATAAAAAAAGCCCTTCGTCTCAAAGGACGAAAGGACTTAGCTCTCGCGGTACCACCTTTGTTTCGTCCATGCATAAAAAAGCCTATGAACGACACTCCGAGGCAGATAACGGCTGCTACCGGTTTATTCTACATTCAGTATCCATCTAATAGGTTTACTGAAATTCAAATAAACAACTCCCAGGCGACTTCGATCTACCGGATCCTATAGAACCTTTCAGCGCAACAGTTCTACTCTCTTGAGGACGATATAATCTACTATTCCCGTTCAAGGTTATTGAGATCATAAATAAATCAATATTTACTCCAAATCATACCCGTTGCTCCTATCAAAGTCAATAAAAAACCTGTCATAGAGCTGACTTAAAGGCGAGGTATGCCTGATTGATCCAATAATTCGATCATATCTTCTGGTAAAGGATCATTAACAGTCATTATTTCCTCTGTAAAAGGATGTTCAAATGTTAATTGTTCTCCATGAAGTGCCTGACGATAAAATTCTTGACTACCTCCATAAAGAACATCTCCGATAAGAGTATGACCGGCATCACTCATATGCACACGAATTTGATGAGTTCGCCCTGTTTCTAGTGTTAACCGCACAAGACTCGCTCTGGCTGAACTGTATATTTTCTCAATATGAGTAATCGCTTCTTGCCCTGTCGGAGACACCCGTCGACGCTGTTTGTGGTGGCGATCTTTGCCGATCGGTTGATCTATGATAGTCAATTGATCACTTACTTTGCCCTGTACAATAGCTATATATTTACGATCAATCGTTTTAGAACGCATTTGCTCATCTAATTTGGATAAAGCAAATTCATTTTTGGCATATAAAACAGGGCCTGTTGTATCTTCATCCAGACGATGCACATGACGAACAGCACACTTCTGATTTGTTTTTTGATAATGATCGGCCACTACATTGGCTAATGTAATCGTTGGATCAGATGCTTCCGAAGGATGTACATTCATACCTGCTGGCTTATGCATTACCAGAACATAATCATCTTCATAGAGCACTTTCGCGCGATCATGTGGACGAGGATCAAATCCATAATCCATCGGTGGAAACAGACGAAGCCGAATATGCTCTCCGTCTATTTTCACTTCACCTTTGGAATGCAGTCGACCGATTAATTTCACCGGAACCGATACTTGTTCTAACCACTGCATCACCGCTTTGTGCCTGGTATTGCCTTCTGCTTGTAGAAGATCATGATCTGGTGTGATTTGTAACCATTCCCCATCTCTTATAGAACACTGAGCCAGAATAGAAGATGGCTTAGGATCGGATACATTCATCATGATTGCAAAGACTTCATCACTTCATAATGAGCTGCAAGCGTCTGTTCAATATCTTCATCACTATGAACACCTGATACAAACATACCTTCAAATGGAGACGGAGCTACACTGATTCCGCGATCTAACATGGCTCCAAAGTAACGCTTAAACATATCCATATCGCTAGCTTTGGCAGAATCATAATCTGTTACCGGCCCTGCTGTGAAGAATGGACATACCATCGATCCTACACGATTGACAGTCAACGGAATCCCAAACTCAGCCGCATTCTTTTCAAATCCTGCTTGCAAACGAGCAGAAATTGTCTCCAAACGCTCATAAACTGCTGGAGTTAAAAGACTAAGTGTGGTGTACCCTGCTGCCATAGCCAGTGGATTACCACTCAATGTTCCTGCTTGATAAATAGGACCTGTTGGCGCTACTTGCTCCATAATCTCACGTTTACCACCATAAGCACCTACAGGCAATCCACCACCGATGACTTTACCCAGACATGTCAAATCAGGTGTAACACCATAACGTCCTTGTGCACAATTCAAATCAACACGGAAACCTGTCATCACTTCATCGAAAATAAGTAAACTACCATATTGAGTCGTAATATCACGTAATCCCTGTAAAAATCCCGGTTGCGGTGGAACCACTCCCATATTTCCAGCAACAGGCTCTACAATAATGCAAGCAATCTCTTCGCCAAAACGTTCAAACGCTAACTTTAGAGATTCCAGATCATTGTAAGGAACTGTAATCGTATTGGTTGCTACTGATTCAGGAACACCCGGACTATCAGGTAAACCTAATGTAGCGACACCTGAACCTGCTTTGATCAGCAGACTATCGGAATGTCCATGATATGAACCTTCAAATTTCAAAATTTTATTGCGCTTTGTATATCCACGAGCAAGACGAATCACACTCATGGTCGCTTCTGTTCCTGAATTGACCATGCGTACAATATCCATTGATGGAACACGTTCTACGACAAGCTTCGCCATTTTTGTTTCCAGTTCAGTAGGTGCACCAAAGCTTGTTCCTTTGATTGCTGTTTCTTGAAGAGCACGCACCACATCAGGATGCGCATGTCCCATAATGAGTGGTCCCCAAGAGCCGATATAATCGATAAATACATTACCATCAATATCATACAATCTTGAACCTTCACCACGTTCAGCATAGATTGGTGTTAAGCCTACCGTTTTAAAAGCACGAACAGGGCTGTTCACGCCTCCAGGAATATATTGTTTTGCTTCTTCAAAAGCTTCTCGTGAACGCTCATCACGACGAACAGAATGAGTAGATTCCATGAGCAAATACCTCCATCAATCAATTTATTTGAAATTAAATTATTGTTCTTCACGCAACCAACGTACAACATCTTTGGAGAAATACGTAATAATCATGTCTGCTCCTGCACGTTTGAAGCCAAGCATCATTTCAGTTACAATCCCACGTTCATTAATCCAGCCATTTTGCGCAGCTGCTTTGACCATAGCATACTCACCGCTTACGTTATAAGCCACCAATGGTAGATCAAAGTTCTCACGTACAGCACGCAATACATCCATATAAGCAAGAGAAGGTTTGACCATCAACATGTCTGCTCCTTCGGCTACATCACTTTCAGCTTCCCGTAATGCTTCACGCACGTTAGCAGGGTCCATTTGATAAGACTTACGATCACCAAATTGAGGTGCAGATTGAGCAGCCTCACGGAATGGACCATAAAATGCTGAAGCATATTTAACAGCATACGACATAATTGGAATATCTTTGTATCCTGCTGCATCTAAGCCTTCACGAATCGCATATACAAATCCATCCATCATATTAGAAGGAGCAATAATATCTGCTCCTGCTTCTGCTTGAGAGACTGCTGTTTTGACTAACAATTTTAACGATTCATCGTTATCGACTTCAGCTTCAATATGACCATCACATTCATGTGCATGTACAACACCGCAATGTCCATGATCGGTAAATTCACATAGACACGTATCTGCAACCACTAGTAGATTCGGATAATTAGCCTTAATCCAACGAGTCGCTTGTTGTACCAGACCATCTTGAGCATAAGCACCTGTACCTACACTGTCTTTCACTTCAGGAACAGCAAATAATAAGACTGCTGGAATGCCCAATTCAGCAATTTCTTGAATTTCTGCTTGCATGGTATCTAATGAGAAATTGTATACGCCAGGCATCGACGAAATTTCTTCTTTTACATTTGTACCGTATGTTACAAATACCGGTTGAATAAAATCGCTTTTGTGCAACATTGTTTCTCTTACCATGCTACGAATAGCAGGCGTTTTGCGAAGACGACGGTGACGTGAAAAGGGTTGACTCATAATCATATTCCTCCTTGAATGTATACATCATAAATAACAACATATTCTTACTACCCTAGATAAATAAAACCGACCAGCACTTGCAAGGTCGGCATATCTGATGTCGATCATCAATTTATAACTTAAACATCTATTAATACATCAGCATTCCAACGACAAAGCACATCTAGTAATCCTTCAATCGTTGCTTGTTCAGCCAATAATCCTACTTTAAGGCCTGCTTGCTCGGCTGTTAAAGCAGTCTGCGGTCCAATACAAGCAATCATCGAATGTTGCAATGCTTGTACAGGATCTTCAATGCCCATCTTTTTCAAAGCTGCTAAAAGATTAGTTACTGTCGAAGAACTGGTAAATGTAACAGCATGAATCGCTTCTTCCTCTAATAACTTACGTAACTCAATATCATCTTCTCCGACCATAACTGTCTCATACGTATCGATCTCGGTCACTTCTATATTCATTGTTCGAAGTGTATCCGGTAACCATGAGCGTGCTAGATCACCACGAGGTAGTAAAACATGCTGTCCGGCTTGTAGTTGACCTTCTAAGCTGTCTAACAAGCCTTCTGCTTGGAATTTCTCAGGCAAGGGCATAGCAGCAATCCCGTGCAATCGTAAAGCTTCTAGTGTAGCAGGACCGACAGCTACTATTTTGGCACGATACAATGCTCGAATATCTTGAGCATGTAGCTTCAAATGTTCAAAGAAGTACTCTACTCCATTAACACTGGTGAAGAATACCCAATCATATTTAGGCAAATTTGATAAAGCATTGGCGATATTTTGAGTGCTTTCTTCATCTACAGACAGCCTTGTCTCAATCACTGGATACTCATACGGTTCTCCGCCTAGCTCATCAATACGATTGACCAATTCACTTGCCTGACTACGTGCACGAGTTACCAAAATACGCTTACCGAATAGAGGCAAATCTTCTACCCATTTCAAATGTTCACGTTGATTCACCACTTCACCGACTACAATGACAGCAGGCGGTCTGAAGTTGGCAGCTTCTACTTTAGCAGCGATATCTTCAAGTGTACCGACCAGGGTCTCTTGTTCAGCTCGCGTTCCCCAACGAATCAAAGCAACAGGTGTAGATGTCGGTCGTCCATGCTTTATCAATTGCTCACTAATATAACCGATCTTAGCAACACCCATCATAAAGACAAGTGTTCCTGTAGCGTTAGTCACTTTATCCCAGTGAATACTTTGATCCAATTTATCAGGACTCTCATGCCCTGTAATAATAGATAAAGATGAAGCAAAGTCACGATGAGTAACCGGAATACCTGCATATGCAGGCACAGCAATCGAAGAACTAATCCCCGGTACAATTTCATAAGGAATCTGATGTTGGCGTAGCAATTCAGCTTCTTCCGCTACTCTACCAAAAATCGTCGGATCGCCACCTTTTAGACGGACAACCGTTTTCCCTTGTAAAGCCAGATCAACCAGCAACTGATTAATCTCTTCTTGCTTCATCGTATGTCGATCAGGCAATTTGCCTACATAAATTTTTTCTGCTCCTGGCTTGGCTTGCTTGAGCAACCGTGGACTTGCTAGACGATCATAGACTACCGCATCTGCAAGCCCTATGCATTCCCAGCCCCGAAGCGTAATTAACTTTAACGCTCCAGGACCTGCCCCCACCAAATACACTTTACCGGTCATACACTCATCCCCTTACTTCTGCCAGTATCCGATCTGCTCCCTGACTTTTCAGTTGTGCCGCTACAGCAATACCAAGTGCTACAGGATCTGTGCCCTGCATCGTTTCTTTCAGCATAATACTGCCATCCGGTGTAGCAACCATTCCTGTTAATTGTATAATACTTTGCTCTTCCGGCACATCCGAACTTTGAAGACGAACCGCATATGCACCGATAGGCACCTGACAACCACCATTTAACTCAGCCAAAAATGTACGTTCTGCTGTGACTGTGACTGCGGTTAGATCATCATTATACAAAGACAACAATTGCAACATTTCGATATCATCTGCGCGACATTCGATTCCAAGTGCTCCTTGTCCTACAGCAGGCAGACAGATGTCTGTCGGTAAAAAGGAAGTGATTCGATCCGACCAACCCATCCGCTCTAATCCTGCCGCCGCTAGCATAATCGCATCAAAGCCTTCGGTTTCAAGCTTACGCAAACGAGAATCAATATTGCCGCGAATCGATTCAATTTGTAGATCAGGACGATATAATTTAAGCTGACTTGCACGTCTAAGACTACTTGTACCAAGCTTAGCCCCTTGCGGAAGCTCTTCTAACGAACAACCTGTACGTGTAATCAAGCAATCTCTAGGATCGACTCTTGGCGGTATAGCACCATTGATAAGACCTTCTTGTAATTCAGACGGCATATCTTTCATACTATGCACAGCCATATCAATCTCACCATCAAGCAGCGCTTGCTCAATTTCTTTAACAAATAGACCTTTTCCCCCCACTTTGGACAAAGTAACATCTAAAATCCGGTCGCCTTTGGTAATGATCTTTTTAATTTCAAAATGTACTTCTAGACCTTGCTCCTCACTAATCGCGGTTAACGCATCAATCACATGACCTGTTTGTGTTAACGCTAGAGCACTTTGTCTACTTCCTACTACGATCGTACGCATATATTCATCTCCTGATCCCATTGTATTCAATAGTCTAATTGCTCTATTGATTGGTTGATCCAGTGTTGTATTTGTTGCTCACTCCAGGGTTCAAATACACCCTGCCGAATATCTTCTAAAATAGAAAGCGACATCGCTTGATGTAGTAATGATTTGCGTAATGATTCATCACTAACTTGTGTAGCAATTGTTTCCCGTAAATGATACAAAAAATCAATATACATCTCATATTCATTTCCAAAATGTTGATTGATTTCTTTCGCAATATGACGACCTGCTAAAGGTCCAGCTCCAGAAGTCGCTACAGCTATCGTTAAGCGTCCCCGACGAATCACATTTGGATTAATAAAAGTACTGTGTTCACGCTGATGAGCAACATTTACCGGAATGCGGTAAGAACGTGCTTCATTAGCAACTTGATTATTAACTTCAGGTACTGATGTAGCCGCATGTACCAAAAAATAAGGTCTGTAACCAAATTCACTAAGTTTCTCATCGGAAAGAACACGATTAGCGATATCACCACTCTGATATTCGCGATCATGCCAGCGTATCTGCTGTTGATCTACTAATTGTTGCAATTTTGGTGTTACAGTAGGGCTGATTATCGTGAGTAATGCTCCTGCTTGTAGCAAAGAGATACTTTTACGTTCAGCCACTTTACCGCCACCTACAATCAGACAATCTTGATCTCTGCAATCCAGCATAATAGGCAGATAATGAATAGAATCACTCATACACCCACCCATTGATGAAAAGCAGACCATGAATTAGAAACAAAATTTAAAATAAACAAAATATATCCTAAGATTGCCCATAGTGCCATTGTGTTGGCTGAATAGTTACGTATTTTTTTGGTAGCAAAAAAAGCAACATACACACATAACGCTAACAACGTAAACACCACTTTGGAATCCAGCAAAAGAATATATCTTCCTTCTGCAACAATCGACATCAAAGCGACAATCAACGAAACGATCAATACCGGTGTACCGATTAACATCGCTGTGTAAGTGTACTTCTCCATACTTTCTAAGCTAGGTAGACGGCGTACTGTATTATCCCATTTTTTTTGTTTTAATTTGCGATGTAAAAAGAGATACATCGAAGCAAACACAGCAGCTACCGTATAAGCAGCAAAACTAATATTAGCAAATATTACATGTAAAATTAATAATCCATGAACGGTATCCCAACCTGTAGGGAGTACACCTTCACCCGGTGAATGAAGTCGATTTTGCACCATAGCACAAAAGCCGATTACATTTAACAGCAATACGGCATAATCAGTCTTCAATACCTTTTCAATAAAAAAGGAAATTAATATTAAAATAAAAGTCAGTACAAAGAAAAAATCATACGTTGAAAATAACGGTAATGTTTTTTCCTCTATCGTTCGAATCGTAATACTGACGATCTGAATAACAAATACCAAAATAAGAAACCCTGTGCCTAACCGCTTCGCCCTCGGATTGCGACGAATGCAATCCGAGAAATAAAACAGAAGGCTCAGGGCGTATAAATAAATAATAATATCGTATAACAGGTTAAAAAGCGTCAAAGCGAATCACCTGCCTATAGGGTTGCGGGAGCAAAAGACCCAAAACTACCTTCTAATCCCAATTTATTAGCTTGCACAGGCGACTGTGCTTCAGAAACTTCGCTTTGATTGACTTGATCTGCTGAATGTTCAAGCTGATCTTCTAAAGCAAATATTCGAGTGAACAAATCAAGTGCTTCAGCCCCATCTTTCTCGGCAGCCATTTCTTTAATCCGATGAATCGGTTCATGATTCATTTGATTTACGATACTTTTGGTTAGACGACTGATCACTTTACGTTGTCGTTCATCTAACTCTGGTAATTTATTAAATAAACTTTCCAGTGTCTCTGCATGAATATCTGCTCCACGTTCTTGTAGAGCACGAATTGCTGGACGTACACCTAATGTTTTGAGCCATTGATTGAACGATTCTACTTCTTGGCGGATCATACGCTCAATCTTAATCGATTCTGCTCGGCGCATTTCCATATTGCTTTCTACAATACCTTCTAGATCATCGATATCATATAAAAACACATTGCTAATATCGCCAATTGCTGGATCGATATCACGTGGAACCGCTATATCAATCATAAACAAAGGACGAGACTTACGCAATTTCATACTTTGAGCAAGTGTATCTGCATTTAGTACATATCCTTGTGCTCCTGTAGAACTGATCAGAATATCTACTTGATGTAAACGATCCATCGCTTGTTCAATAGTACACGGTGTACCGTTGAACTTATGCGCCAATTCTTGAGCACGTCCAAGTGTACGATTCGCTACAATTACTTCAGCCGCACCGTTCGCATATAGATGTTTCACAGTAAGCTCACTCATTTTACCAGCACCTAGAATCATAATCACTTTATTATGAAAAGCACCGAAAATGCGCTTGCCCAACTCTACAGCTGCATAACTGATCGAAACTGCACTTTCACCGATCATTGTTTCTGAATGTGCACGTTTGCCCAGTGTCACAGCTTGCTTAAACAACATATTAAACCACGTACCTGTTGCTTTATTTTCTTGCGCCCATTGGAATGAACGCTTTACTTGACCCAGAATCTGAGTCTCACCCAGCACCATCGAATCCAATCCACAAGCTACACGAAAAAGATGACTAATCGCTTGTTCATCTTCATATATATATAAATGCTGTGTAAATTCCTGACGGGGAATACCGAACCACTGCTCCATAAAGGTACGAATAAAATGTCCACACATATGCAGACGATCTAATACCACGTAAATCTCCGTACGGTTGCAAGTCGCTACAATAGTCCCTTCCAACACACTCTTAGTTTCTCTGAGCTGCCGGAGCGCCTGCGGTAAATCTTCGTCCGCAATAGCAAACCGTTCTCTCACTTCAACGGGTGCTGTGCGGTAATTCAATCCGACAACAACGATGTGCATTGCAAGTTCACCTGCCTAATCTAAAAGTCATATCTCTATACGTTCATTAACAATACGTTAATTATATCACAGCTAAATTACGAATTTCGTCGTTTTTATGAAATGTTTATGAAATCATCATCGGAATATAGACACAATTTCTTTATCCCTACCATAATCAAATGATTTCATATCGTCAAATGATGGACTTAAAAAGAAATAGCCATAGGTAACCCCCATGGCTATTGTTTAGATCTTATTTCATTTTAATCTTTTGCTTCTACAAAGCAAAGTTTATATTATTGATTGATAAGTTCAACCGATTTGATTTCAGGTGTTTCCACTTGAAGTTCTCCCAAACCGCGAACTAATTTTTTGGCATACGTTTTTTCAGGTTTCAGAACGGATACCAGGTAGTCAATAGCTAACTGTGGATCTACGGTCTCTCCGCAGGTATAGCAGTCAATAGCCGCGAATCCTCTCTCAGGATATGTGTGAATCGAGAGGTGACTCTCCGACAACAAAACAAGTACTGTAGCACCTTGTGGTTCGAATTGTTTGGCTTGAACAGACATTACTGTTGCTCCGCATGCTTCAGCTGCATCAACCATATGAGCTTGCAAAACCTCAGCATTATTCAGCATATCAAAATCTACACCCCAAGTATCAACAGCAACGTGTCTTCCGAAAGTTGAGTATTCCATCTTCCGGTTCCCCCTTCCTAGGAATAAAATGTTTGAAAAATTTCATCCGCTAGGACCTACGTCATTCACTTCCCGAGGGTCTTATCTCTCGCAACATTACTATGTCCTGAGTGAATCCTGGTTCCTAATATTATTTTCAACGAGATTAAAAATAACATCTATCGACATGAAATGCAAGCCTTTTTGCAATATTTATTAAATATTTAAAGATTGTTTATTTTATCTGATTTAGCATGCATTTTTATGTATAAATATAATATTTTTATAATAAAAAAGCCTGCTTTCCTCAAAAGGAAAACAGACACTATGATTCGTAGTTAAGCTTCCATACCGAACAATCGTTGGGATTGAATACGTAGCTCTTGATCAATCTGTTCATACGGACCTTGTGAAGCTAAACGTTGGTCCAACAGACGATCTACAATACTTCGTACCAATTCAATATCAGTCTCAACAGATACGGATTGCCACTGGCTTTTCATATCTATTGCTGTATGTTTGTGTTGGTAGATCATTTTCTCTTGTTCGCCTATACATTCCACAATCTGACGAACAGAGCCTTGTTGATAATGGTATCTCATGATAAATCCATCATAGATTCGATTGACTATTCCATTGCCTTTGAAAGCAACAAATAGTTTGCGAATGATGTTGGTTAACTGCGGATTTACCAAGCGGAAAGATAACTCACAGACATAGCTTCCTTCTCTGAGGTCAAAAGGTAAATGCACTTCTTCTCCGTTTTTCACTCCGAGAACAATTTCCTGATTTCCGTTATCAAGTATTTTTACCCGATGGTGGATCTGAGGATCTTCGGCATAATGGACAAACTGGGACATTTGAGCTTTCGACAACTGTAAACTGGCTTTAATATATTCTGTGGCTAACCGCTGAGCCATAAAAATCTCCTCAATTCTTTTAACATTCCAATATATTCATTATACATCATCTGCGAAACGCCTTGCTTGTGATCAAGATGAACTATTTTCACCATATTCCAGAAAAAAACGGAACAATCCCCGTAAAGTTCTAAAGAACGGCCTGAATACTCACTTTTCTATACAAACTTCTTCGTTTTGCTGACCTGTTCGTGACTTTATTGATTGCTTTGAGGGGGTTTGGACTCTTCCATTTCTAACGGATGATCTTCGTTCTCTGTCTCCACTTGCGCTACTTCTTCATCATCTTCTGACTCAGGAAGTGCAAAAGCATAACGTTCGATGACGGACCATAGTTCATCTTTACCCAATCCTGTTTCAGATGAAAACAGTACAAAATCATCTTCCGGTACAAAGCTCAAACCATGTTTAACGATTTTGATATGCTTGTCCCATTTACTACGTGGAATCTTATCGGCTTTGGTAGCAACGATACATACATCCCGTTCATAGTATTTAAGCCACTCATACATAATTACATCGTCTTTGGAAGGTGGATGGCGAAGATCGATCACCAGTACAACCATACGTAATGTTTCGCGTTCAAGTAAATATTTTTCAATCATTTTACCCCATGCTTCACGCTGACTTTTAGAAACTTTGGCATAACCATATCCAGGAAAATCGACGAAATACATCGATTCATTGATCATATAGTAGTTTAGATGTTGTGTTTTACCCGGTGTTGCACTGGTACGTGCCAGGTTTTTACGGCTAATCAAACGGTTAGTCATAGAAGATTTACCTACATTAGATCGTCCTGCTAGAGCAATCTCTGGCAACCCATCTTCCGGGTATTGGTTCGGACGCACCGCGCTAATAATAAATTCCGCGCTATTTACTTTCATAATTACAAGTTCCCCTTTAGTTAGAAGTTGAAGGTAAGCATCGGATCAAGTAGCTTGACCACTTCACAAACGGATTATTCTGTCGATCGCTGTTAAGATCAAATATCTTGAAATACTGCTGGTCGCAGTAGATATTTGATCTTAAAGGCGAGCGCTTCGCTTCTATCGAATAATTCCGTTTGCTTCGTTCCGTGCTACAAAAGATACTCTGCTCCATCAACGGATTAGTAATAGTATAGCACATCAAATAAACGGAATCGCTCTATTTTACTGCTTATAGAACGATTCCGTTGGTAGTTTGTTATTAAATTGAGTGGTTTAGATTAAAGGTTGGATCGTTTCAGGTGTTTCTTTGGGAGCGATAAGAGCTTCTTCTAGCACCTGATCCATATGAGATACTGGAACAAAGGTAAGATCGTTTCTTACGCTTTCTGGAATGTCACGTAAGTCGCGTTCGTTATCCATGGGAAGTAGGATTTTTTTGTAGCCTGCACGGTGAGCAGCTAATGTTTTTTCTTTGAGACCACCGATAGGGAGTACACGTCCACGCAGTGTGATTTCACCTGTCATGGCGACTTCTTTAGATACAGGGCGACCGGTTAGAGCCGAGATTAGTGCAGTTGCAATCGTAATACCGGCAGAAGGACCGTCTTTAGGGATAGCGCCTTCTGGAATATGAATATGGATATCATTTTTCTCATGGAAATCGTCTGCAATATGCAGGTCTTTGGCTTTGGAACGAGTGTAACTGAATGCAGCTTGCGCTGATTCTTTCATCACATCGCCTAATTTACCTGTCAGCATTAATTTACCACTACCCGGTACAACGGTGACTTCAATCGTTAGCGTTTCTCCGCCTACTTCTGTCCAAGCAAGTCCAGTGACACTACCGACTTGATCTTCTTTTTCAATCAGACCATAACGGAATTTAGGTACGCCTAGATAATCTTTAATCTGATCCGGTTCAATAGATACTTTTTCTAAATTATCAGAGACGATTGCTTTGGCTGCTTTACGACAAAGTGCAGCTACTTGTTGTTCTAAATTACGCACACCCGATTCACGTGTATACTCACGAATCATACGTAACAGTGCATCTTCGCCAATTTCTAATTGCTCAGGAGTTAGACCATGTTCTTCGGTCTGCTTAGGCAATAGATACTGCTTAGCGATCTGCATTTTCTCAAGTTCAGTATATCCAGGAATAGAAAGCATCTCCATCCGATCCAATAACGGACGAGGAATACTTTGCACACTATTTGCTGTTGTCACAAACATAACGTTGGATAGATCAAACGGAACTTCAACAAAATGATCACTAAACGTATTGTTTTGCTCGGGATCAAGCACTTCCAACAATGCCGCTGAAGGATCTCCACGGAAATCAGAAGCCATTTTGTCGATCTCATCCATCAGGAAGACAGGATTGGTCGAACCTGCTGTTTTCATCCCTTGAATAATACGTCCAGGCATCGCTCCTACATACGTACGACGATGACCACGAATCTCAGCTTCATCACGCACGCCACCAAGTGAGATACGAACAAATTCGCGTCCTAAAGACTTGGCAATCGAACGTGCTAATGATGTTTTACCAACACCCGGAGGCCCTACAAGACAAAGAATAGGTCCTTTTAGCTTTTTCACTAATTTCTGTACTGCTAAATATTCAAGCACCCGTTCTTTGGGCTTATCAAGTCCATAATGATCTTCGTTCAAAATCGCTTCTGCATGATGAAGATCCAGATCATCATCTGTCGATTTCGACCACGGTAAGCTGATCAACCAGTCAACATAGTTACGAATAACACTACCTTCAGCAGAACTGGCAGGCATTTTCTCCAGACGATCGATTTCTTTTTCGATCTTTTCTTGTACTTTTTCAGGTACCGAAATTTCGGATAATTGTTGACGTAACTCTTCGACTTCGCCAGCTCGACCTTCTTTTTCACCTAGTTCTTTTTGGATCGCTTTCATTTGTTCACGTAAATAATATTCACGTTGCGTTTTTTCCATTTGCTTTTTAACACGTTGATTGATTTTGCGTTCCAATTCTAATACTTCACGTTCATTATTCAAAATATCTAACAAACGTTCCAGACGCGCACGAACATCAACCGTTTCCAAAATATCTTGTTTGTCTTTGATTTTGATCAATAAGTGACTGGTAATCACATCTGCCAATCGACCGGGTTCTTCAATATCAGATACCGCTGCTAATGTCTCTGGCGTTACCTTTTTGGACAAATTAATATAATGTTCAAATTGAGTCAATACGGTCCGCATCAATGCACTGACTTCCGGATCATTGGTTTCTTCTTCTGGTAGTTCTTTTGCTTGCACTTCATAGTATTCTTCATTATCAATATATTGAATAATCTCTGCACGTTCCAAACCTTCTACCAGTACACGAATCGTTCCATTAGGCAGCTTCAACATTTGTCTGACTTTAGCTACCGTTCCGATTCTAAAAATCTCATCCTGGCTCGGCTCTTCGATGCTGACTTCCGATTGCGAACAAAGAAGAATTAAATTATCGTCAACCATCGCTTTTTCTAATGCCTTTACAGATTTATCTCGTCCTACATCCAGATGTAATACCATACTTGGATAGACAAGTAGTCCTCTCAAAGGCAGTAAAGGAAAACGACGCCCCTTATTTTTATTTGGTCCCATCGCTTTCATCCTCCTATGCTTGTGCGTATCATACTGCCTATATCATTCCTAGTTTACCAAATATCACATTGAAAAACCAATGATCCTCCAACCGATCTGATTTTGCAGAAATTCATGTAAAAAAAGATACTGATTGAGGCAACTTCCTCCACCAGTATCTTTACGTATGCTTTATTACATTAGTCTATACATTTACTTCGTTGCAGGTGCATGACGCTCTTCACGACCCGGAATTTTCCCTGTCGCTTCAAACGCTACAACAATTGCATCGATTTCTTTTTTCAATTCTACGACCATATCTGCTTCGGGTACTTTACGGATCATTTTACCATAGCGGAAAAGAAGTCCTTCTCCACGAGCACCAGCGATACCGATATCGGCTTCTTTCGCTTCACCTGGTCCATTTACCGCACAACCCAGTACAGATACTTTGATCGGCACTTTCAATTTGGAAATATACTCTTCAACTTCATTGGCTATCGAAAACAGATCAATATCCAAACGTCCGCAAGTCGGACAAGATACCAATGTTGCTGCATTCGTAATCAAGCCGAATGTTTTGAGTAGTTCACGAGCTACTTTTACTTCTTCTACAGGATCGGCACTCAATGAGATACGAACAGTAGAACCGATACCTAGTGCTAAAAGTGCACCAATACCCGCAGAACTTTTGATCGTTCCTGCATTCAATGTTCCTGCTTCTGTAATTCCTAAATGAAGCGGATAAGGAATCACTTTCGCTGCTTGACTATAAGCTTCGATCGCCATAGGCACATCAGATGCTTTAAGTGAAACGATAATATCATGGAAATCCAATTCTTCCAAAATACCGATATGGAATAATGCACTTTCTACCATTGCTTCTGGTGTTGGGTAACCATATTTCTCAAGCAAATGATTTTCCAGTGAACCGGCATTAACTCCGATACGAATTGGAATATTTTTTTCTTTACATGCACGTACAACAGCTTCGACTTTATCACGTCTACCGATATTACCCGGATTAATACGTACTTTGTCGATTCCATTTTCAATCGCAAGTAAAGCTAATTTATGATTGAAATGAATATCTGCTACAAGAGGGATATGAATGCGTTTTTTGATCTCTTTGATTGCCGCTGCTGCTTCTTCATTGTTGACTGTTACACGCACCAACTGACAACCTGCTTCTTCCAGACGTAGTATTTCAGCTACAGTCGCTTCTACATCTGCTGTTTTGGTGGTACACATACTTTGAATCAGAACTTCATTACTGCCGCCAATTGTCAAATCTCCGACTTTGACCGGTCTTGTGTTTTCTCTCAAAAACATTTTTTTTGCTCCCTTACATGTGGGCTTAATCGCAAACCAGCCTTCATCCTGCAAAGGAAAAAGGCCGGCGCGTTATCTATGAACATCATAGAAGAAACGCATACTCAACCATTGATCGTTAAGTTATTATGCACTTTCTTCTTGCTTTTTATCTTTGCCTGTCTGTAACTCAGGAACCACTTTATCCTCAACAACTTGCTGAGTAATCACACATTTGGTTACATCATCACGAGACGGTACTTCATACATCACATCAAGCATAATGCTTTCGATGATGGCACGAAGTCCACGAGCACCAGTGTTACGTTTGATCGCTTCACGGGAGATCGCTTCAAGTGCACCTTGTTCAAATACTAATTCTACATTGTCCATTTCCAGCATTTTGGAATATTGTTTTACCAATGCATTTTTAGGTTCAGACAAAATGCGTACCAATGTTTCTTCATCTAGTGGTTCTAGAGCAGAAATAACTGGTAGACGTCCTACAAATTCAGGAATCAAACCGAATTTAAGCAAATCTTCTGGCAATACCATACTTAGGTATTCGCCTGCTTTCAATTCTTTTTGACCTTCATTGTTAGAGTTAAAACCGATTACTTTTTTACCGATCCGGCGTTTGATATATTGCTCAAGACCGTCAAAAGCACCACCTACGATAAACAAGATGTTAGTGGTATCGATTTGAATAAATTCTTGATGAGGATGCTTACGTCCGCCTTGTGGTGGAACAGAAGCAACCGTACCTTCAAGGATTTTCAGCAATGCTTGCTGAACACCTTCACCGGATACATCACGAGTGATTGAAGGATTTTCAGATTTACGAGCTACTTTATCAATTTCATCGATATAAATAATACCGCGTTCTGCTTTTTCTACATCATAATCAGCAGCTTGGATTAGTTTGAGCAAGATATTTTCAACATCTTCCCCTACATAACCAGCTTCTGTTAATGAAGTTGCATCTGCAATCGCGAATGGTACGTTCAAAATACGAGCCATTGTTTGCGCAAGTAACGTTTTACCAGAACCTGTTGGTCCTACAAGCATAATGTTACTTTTTTGCAATTCTACATCTTCAATTTTACTTTGTGAATTTACACGTTTGTAGTGATTATATACAGCTACAGACAATGATTTTTTCGCTTGATCTTGTCCGATAACGTATTGATCCAAAATCGCACGGATTTCTTGTGGTTTTGGGATATCTTTAAGATCTAACTCTTCTTCATGTCCCAATTCCTCTTCTACGATCTCTGTGCAAAGTTCGATACATTCGTCACATATATAAACACCAGGACCTGCTACAAGCTTACGGACCTGATCTTGAGATTTTCCGCAAAAAGAACATTTAAGCTGTCCTTTTTCATCATTAAATTTAAACATGTAAGCACCCCTCTTTAGCTTGTGATCGGACGAGTGAGAATTTGATCTATAATTCCGTAAGCTTTCGCTTCCTCAGCTTCTAAGAAATAATCGCGATCGGTATCTTTTTCAATCTTGTCTAAAGATTGCCCCGTACGTTCTACATAAATTTGGTTCAATTTTTGACGTGTTTTGATAATCCATTCAGCATGGATTTTCATATCTGATGCTTGTCCGCTAATACCACCAAGCGGTTGATGAATCATCACTTCACTGTTCGGCAATGCATAACGTTTACCTGGTGCACCTGCTGTTAACAACAGTGAACCCATACTTGCAGCCATACCGATACAGATCGTAGATACATCTGGCTTAATGAATTGCATTGTATCGTATATACCCATCCCTGCTGTGACAGAACCACCAGGAGAGTTGATGTATAGATGAATGTCTTTCTCTGGATCTTCCGCAGCTAAAAACAATAGTTGTGCAATAATGAGATTGGCTACATCATCATCAATCGCCGTGCTCAGAAACACGATACGGTCTTTGAGCAATCTTGAATAAATATCGTAAGATCGTTCACCTCTACTGGTTTGTTCGACAACCATAGGTACTAGACTCATAAGACCAACCTCTTTTCTTTGTCATAAAATATAGGGCATATAAAAATGCATAGAAATAATGACACAGAACCATTTTAACATGTACAAGGTCTCATGTCATTTTTTCAGTGCTAATCATTTTATCTATAAATAGGTAAAAATAAGGCACGCAAATGTATACGTGCCTTATCTGAAAAGGTTGCAAATATTTGCAACGTTCATATAAAGTTAAAAATTACTCAGCTTTCTCAGCAGCTACAGGCTCAACTTCTTTGCTGTTGTCTACCAAGATTTCGATTGTTTTGCGCAATTTGATTTCGTCAGAAAGACTTGCAAGAGAACCATTCGCAGCAAGAATGTTACGAACTTCTTCAGCATCACGTTGGAATTGTCCAGCCATTTTTTCCAATTCCGCAGTTACTTCTTCTTCAGAAACTTCGATATTTTCTTCTTTAGCGATTTGTTCCAACACTAGGTTGTTACGAACGCGTTTGGAAGCTTCTTCTTTCATTTGCTCTTTAAGATCATCTGTTGTTTGACCAGAGAATCCTGTGTACATTTCAAGGTTCATACCTTGTTGACGAAGACGGTTGTCAAAATCACGAACCATGTTTTCTGTTTCGGAGCTGATCATCGCTTCTGGAATTTCTACTTCAGCATTTTCAGCTGCTTTTTCTACTGCTGCTGATTCTTTTGCTGCTTTTACTTCGTTTTCTTTACGAGTAGCAATTTGAGATTTCAAATCTGCTTTGAACTCATCAAGTGTATCAAATTCACTTACATCTTTAGCAAACTCATCGTCCAATTCAGGAAGGTTTTTGCGTTTGATTTCGTGAACTTTTACTTTGAATACTGCATCTTTACCAGCAAGTTCTACCGCATGGTAGCTGTCTGGGAAAGTTACACTTACGTCTTTGAAGTCGCCAGTAGCCATACCAACTACTTGCTCTTCAAATCCTGGAATAAAGGAGTTAGAACCCAATTCAAGAGAATAACGCTCTGCTTGTCCACCTTCGAATTGAACGCCATCTACAGAACCGTCGAAGTCGATAACAACAACGTCTCCATTTTCAGCAGCGCCTTCTTCAAGTACAGACAATTCAGCATGACGTTGTTGCAAACGTGTCAATTCTTCGTTCACGTCTTCTTCGCTAACTTCAGCTTTAGCAACTGGTACTTCTAGTCCTTTGTATTCGCCCAATTTAACTTCAGGTTTTACAGTAACTTTAGCTTTAAATTTGAAAGTTTCGCCTTTTGCGAATTGCTCGATTTCGATTTCAGGACGATCCACAGGGAAAATATCTGCTTCGTCAACAGCTTCAGAGTAAGCTTCTGGAAGCAAGATATCGATTGCATCGTTATAAAGACTTTCTACGCCAAAGCGTGCTTCAAAAATAGACCGAGGCACTTTACCTTTGCGGAAACCAGGGATGCTGGTTTTTTTAACTACTGTAGTGAATGCTTTATCAAGTGCCGCGCTTACACGCTCTGCACCTACTTCTACCTCAAGAACCCCAAGGTTCTTTTCTGTTTTTTCCCATTTTGCTGTCATTTCAAGTATTCCCCTCCAAAAAATATTTCACATTGTATAAATGTTAATTTCACGTACAGAATAACCATTATAGTATATACAACTATCGATGGTTTTTCAAGCGTGATTCCTTTGATGGTCTGGACTCTGTGTTCTTAGATCAAGAACGTGGCAATTGTCCTGACACAAATTGGTGCATAGCGCGATAAGCTTGTTCATAGCGGAAGCGAATATTATCTGTTACCCCGTATAGTAAACGGATACTTTCTTCTTCCTTGCTACCTTCTAATGTCTCAGAAACGGTCTGATGAAGAGCCGCTGCCCAAATATCAAGTTCAGCATCATCGCCTCTTGCGATCAACTGATAATTAGATGTACCGTATATGCCCATCATAAACTGTGACCATAATTCTTGAGCAAAGTAAAATAAGTTTGGTGCATCGCTTTCCGTCTTATCAGCGACACGCTCCAAAATCTGAATAACCGGTAAAGGAAACTCAGCAGGTTCTAACGGAACATTTTCCACTTCGACTTCAATCCATTCATGATCACGTTCAAAGCTTACATTACCCAAATGCCCACGTCTACGCAACGTTTGCAAAATACGGAATTGAATTAAAGGATGTTGCTTACCTGTCTGCAACCATTCAATCAACTCGTCATCAATCTTTGGCTGATCCAAATAAGATAGCTGTTCAAGCGCTAACAACGTGCGCTCGGTGACAGGCTGTTGCATGGCTGTCTCCAGTAGTTGGGATTCATACGAATGATCTGCTGATTGTTTCCCTTTGATACGATCTCGCATCATCGTATCACTATCTGGATGGTTCTCTTCCTCTTCTTGTTGATCCAAAGAACTATTTTGGATCGCTGCTTCTGGAAAGCTCATCCGTAACCAACCTAATAGCGATTCCCACTCTTCGATTTGCTGGTCGCTTTGTCCCTGACAATGCAGTAAAAAATCAAGCAAAGACATCGCTTCGCCATAACGTTCGGTTTCTAACATATTTGTTAATTCAATCTGATAAAAATCTAACGTTTTGGGAAACAAAATAACATTTCCAGATGATTCTGTATGTGAATTCGTTGAGTCCGTTATAATAGCACCTCCTACATTTCAATGCTAACTGTATATTTAATATTACGAAAATATCAATATAAGCGTTACGATTTTATGATTATAACATAGCTTGTCCCTGCTTCAAAAAGTATGTAATCGTTCTTCCCTCGTTGCATTACGTTATTTTACAATCTAAAAAAAGTGTTGTCTTACCTATTTATATTATGCTATAATACTTTTGTTGCGCTTCAAACGCATATTTTATTTGTCTCAGTAGCTCAGCTGGATAGAGCAACGCCCTTCTAAGGCGTCGGTCGGGGGTTCGAATCCCTCCTGGGACGTACCAAAAAGAAGTATTCTATTTCATTATAGAATACTTCTTTTTTTGTATTTTTATTGTGGTACTGTTCTTTTTTATTATATCCTTTATACATATATGATCAGGATAAAATGCGCTTTTGTCCTTCTAGCGCTTGAATAGGTTTGATATTTTGGGTAAATTCTAATGTTCCCATATAGGTGCCTGCTTCATCACGAATAGCAAAATAACGGATATAGATAAATTGATCTTTTAAAGGAATCCAGAAATCTTCGATATCTTTAATCCCTGCTTTGAAATCTCGTAAAAGTTCTTCAACTACATGTACACTTTGCGGAGGATGACAATTTTGTACCGTGCGACCGATCACTGCTTTGGTTCGTGCAAAGATCCGTTCTTTGCCATGAGAGAAATAACGAACTACATCATTTTCGTCTATAAATGTAAGATCTACAGGTAAATGATTCATCATCAGTTCAAGTTGTTGTACCGAAAGTATACCTGTTGGTAAATGAATATAACCTGAATGTTCTTCTGTAGAAGCTAGAGGTAATGGCTGGCGATCAGGCTTCCACTGCGAATCCGATTCTATTAAGCAAAATCCAATCTGATCACTTTCACGAGCGATCGATACCCACTCATCTTCTGTTAATTTGTCCAATGCCATCGGCAATAAAATATGTTCTTCTTTAAAAATCATTTCGCTAACTTCGCGGCTGACTTGCTCTATACAAGCAATCACTTCATCAGCATTGCCTTGATAAGTCGTTAACAACTGTTTGGCTTCTTTGATCGCTCCACGAATCGCATCATCGACACCCCACATTACTTTGGTCGGCCCGAAAATACCGTACTTTTCTAAAAATGGAAAAATCAAATTTTCTTTACGGCTATAATGCTTATCTACATCATACAATAAGCTCAAATCTTCCAGTAATTTGAGACGGTTATGCTCGGCATCTGATTTGCGAAATTGATCTAGATGCAGACTGATAGAGAAATGCAATAACCGTTCTAATTCTGCATTTTCTTTTTTTAATAGATAAACAGGATGTCCGGGTTGTTCTTCTGGTCTGTGAACACGATGAATATCTTGAATCGATCCTTTGAAAATCGCTGCATGTACACTACATAACCGTTGCACTTCTTCCACAGGAATGCCTTCATCTTCCATTAATGATTGTTCCAAGCTAGAAATTTCTTCGACCGTAATATCACCTACTGCTTCTGTAAATCTGGCTTTGACTTCTTCAGTACTTTTACCTTGATGCAATTCTTTAATAATTTCTTTTAGCATCTGTTGACGTGTATCCTCTAAGGGACTCCGATGTTCCCGGTTGTTGATCAGTTCACTCATTATAGTTCAATCCTTCCTTATCGATCATGCTTGGCTATCATTCTGTTTATTGAGAATTATTCTCAAATGAATCGTAACATGTGCATATATTCAAGGTAGTGATTGTAATCACTATGAGGAGGATGAATAGACATAGAAAAAAAGCCCTTCTTATTGAAGAGAGAAGGGCTTTTTCTTATCTATTGTGTTTGATCTCTAAATTGATAATGTTTGCATATCACTTGGATTGATTAAAATGAACCAAACCATCGATTTTGACAGGTAAGCCGGTACGGATCGATTGGTTAGCCGCAATTCCTGTTAGAATCGAGCGTGCTCCATCCACATGATCGGCTGCGCGGTGGAAAGGGTCTTCAACAGGTTCGCCGAATAGATCGTTTAGAAGCACAGGATCACCTCCACCATGTCCGCCTTCTTTTTCTTCCACTTGCACTTCATAGGCTTCAGCGAACATCGGGAACACTTTGATCGTTTTGCGTTTGAGAGCACCTTCGTCTGCTTTTTCTCCGCCTGCATTGACATAAGATTTTTCGACGACTTCCATTTCGATACGTCCTTTGGTTCCGTTAAAAGCAATACGGTATCCTTCCCAGGGCATATACGCATTTAACGAATAGGTTAGCATCGCTTTATTTTTGTAACGCACCACAACACTCATTGTATCTTCAATATTAATTCCATCTCCAAACACACTCTGATCCCGAATATAGCCATCTTCATGTTCGGCATCCAGATACATCGCTTTTAGATTAGGATTGGTGTCCAGTGGTAAAGCGAATGGATCATTTTTAGCGACTTCGCTTCCTGTAGAACGTGCATAGAAATTCGTTTCGCCTCGTTCTTCTGCATTTTCACGACCATAAAACAATAAGTCTCCCATCGCAAATACTGTATCCGGCTGTGAACCGATCCAGAAGTTAACCAGATCAAAATGATGGGTTGATTTGTGGACTAATAATCCACCGCTGTTGCGCTTGTCTCGATGCCAGCGACGGAAATAGTCTGCTCCATGTTCTGTATTAAGCAACCATTCAAAATGGACAGAAGTGATATCACCAATCGTACCGTCTGCGATCAATTCACGTGCTTTGGTATGATGAGGAGCATAACGATAATTGAATGTCACTCTTACTTTCTGACCGGTGCGTTCCACAGCATCAATAATATCCTGACACTTATGCTCATCGACTGTCATAGGTTTTTCGGTAATTACATCGCATCCCAATTCCAGTGCTTTGATAATATAACGATGATGGGTACGGTCGACACTGGTCACGATCACAACATCTGGACGTTTGTCATGAATCATCTGTTCAAATTGATCTGCGGTATATAGATCTACAGCATGGTAATTGTATTTATTTTGTAGTAATTGATTAGCATGACGGGCGCGAGTGAGATTGATATCACATAGTCCCACTAATTCCGACGTATCTCGATATGTATTTGCTATAGCTCCATAAAAAAATTCAGCCCGTCCACCTGTACCTACTAATACATATTTTTTCAATGTCATGCTATTTTCCCCTCTCATTACTTTATCATTGGTTATAAAAAGAGTAGCAAATAAAGCATTGTATTTCTCCGCAAATCTTGTTTTATTTCATATATACCGCTTATTTTGTTGTGATATACTCATTTAAAGATAACGCTTACAGATATGTAGATAGACAGATAGACAGATAGACTAGATAAATAGATATGGCACATAAAAGCTGATGGATTTTATCGAGCAGGAGGAAGCTAGATATGAATCATGGATATAAGACAGGATCAAGCTTGACTGATACGCAGACGCCGAATGCGCTCACTGTAGAATATGCGGGACGAAGCGATTATTTTGCGATGACTCATGAGCATTTTCATCCTCATTATGAAGTGTACATTTTGTTATCAGGTGAGCGCCATTATTTTATACGAGATCAGATCTATCGTGTGCAACAAGGAGATCTTGTATTTATCGCCAAAAATGAATTGCATCGTACACTTCCTGCTGAACTGCCTGAACATGAACGAATTGTGATGTACTTTAATGATCATTTTGCTGAACAACATTTTGCCGGGCATCGTGCATGGATATTATCTTTATTCCAGTCCAAGCAACCTGTTTTTCATTTATCTACACGAGAACAATCTCATCTGAATCCTCTTGTACAACAACTATTGCGTGAGTTAACTGTTCAAGCACCAGGGTATGAATTATGTATGCAGTGTATTGTAACTGAATTACTAATTACTTGTGCTCGTCTGCATCGCGAACAGCCTCAGCTCCCTGCCCCTATCGGAACTGAAGCTCATCAACATATGTCTGAAGTGGCTCGCTATATCAAGTCTCATTACCAGCAGGAAATCTCTTTACCTTTACTAGCAGATCAATTTCATTTAAGCCCGTCATACCTTAGTCGTATTTTCAAAAAAACAACAGGATTCAGTATCACCGAATATTTGAATACAGTTCGTATACAGGAAGCACAACGATTGTTACGAGAATCTGAGCTTAAAGTTATCGATATCGCAAATACAGTGGGCTTCGGTAACTTTTCGCATTTTGGTAAAATGTTTAAGCATTTATCTCAGGTCAGTCCTCGGGAATACCGGGCTTCTGCCAAACATATAGGTGTAAATAGATAAACATGCAGTGTATAAGATGAGCTACCTTTTGCATATATTTTAATATTTCTGTCAAAGAAACTTCTATCTACAAACATTCTTTTGCATATGCGATTTTTGAATATACAATTAAGTGGTGACTACATAGACTGATGTTGTAACCACTCTTTTTTGAGCAATGCATATTGAAAAGTATTCTCATATTTGGGAGTGCCGTCTTCATACGTGGTCATAGATACAAATTCTACAAAACAACCTTCTTGACGCATTTTAAATCGTTCACATAATTTCTGTGATCTATAATTATCATCTTCAACATAAGCATATAATCTTCTCGCTTGCATCTGTGTAAATAGGTATTGAAACAACGCCTGTACACTTTCACTGGCATACCCTTTGCCTTCAAACCGAGCATTGAAGTTCCAGCCGACACAATACGTATCCGGTTCTTCTTTTAACGCAAATAATTCTCCGATCAACTCATTCGTTTCTTTAAGGCAGACAGCGATATATGAATCATCTTTGCTTCTTTTTTGAATTTTTAATTGAGCTTCTTGTAATGTATTGATTTTGTCATCGAGAAAACAATTTACCCGTGGCTGTCCTAAATATTCTAAAAGTCCTTGCGCATCTGCTTCGATAAAATGTCTCAATCGCAATCGCTGTGTTTCAATATTTTGCATCATCGTTCTCCTATTGTTTTCTTTTTGATTTGAGTCTATGTATACCATATCGTAATGAAATGCTATGTTCAAATGAAGCATAAGATAGATTGAAATGATCACTTATTAAAATCACATTATTATAAGTTGAAATCAAAAAGTTAATATCAAAAAAGCTAGCTTCAAAAAGCCGCAAACCAAACAAAATAAAAAGACTTCGATCTCCACCGATATATCATCTAAGTGTGAGTATAGAAGTCTTTTTATTGTACATGTATTTATGAAGCAGGTAACAATCCTCGTAGCGCAAGAGATACTGTACCATCTTCTTGTTCTAACACTACCCAATTTACAGCGATAGCCTCTTTTAATTGCTCAATCTGGTCAGCAGTCAATGTAATCTCATCCAAGCGACCTTCGCCTTCTGTATAATCATCATCTTCTTCAAGCAAAAAGCGATAATCCAACCACATTTTCAGTCCTTGAATCGTATTAAATGTGATTCGGTATCCTTCTTTTACTGCCTGTACTAGAGGTTCATTATGCTCTATTGCATAAGTAAACCATTCTTGAAAATCAGTCTGTGATGATGTGATTTGCTCTAATGGAGCGATATCTTGGCGTTCCAAAGCATCGATCAATTGCTCTTGCGTTATTCCATCACGACGTAGACGCTCTAAAATCAATGCGGTACGCTGCGATACTTTCACTTGTTCACTCATACGGATTCCTCCAGAATTAGGGTTAGATGAATAAGTCTTTAATGCTCGTCTCTTCGTACGACTTTCATATTCGCCAGTACCAGTGCACCTAACAATACAGCAATCGAGATCGACCACAATAATGTATTGGATGCGTTGGTGTAGTCGATAATGATCAGACGAATAATCGCAGTAATCCCAATATAAATAAAGTAGCGTAACGGGAAATGAAATCCACTTTTAAAATACTGGATAATCAGTGCAATAAATTCGAAATACAAAAAGAATACTAAAAGCTGTTCTGTAAATTCATAATCTGTTTTACCCACATCTGAATCAATAAACATAAAGCTAAAAATATACCATGTTTCTTTAAGAAGAAAAAACGTTAGTGTAAAACCTACTAAAACAAGTGTAGTATTCAATATTCCTTGTAAAATAGCAGGTATTTTATAAATATGACTCATCCACGATTTCAAGGTGATCCTCCTCTATTCTATAACGATCTACGATCTTTTATTTGTATATATTCGTCTATCCATAGATTATACAATCGGAATTGAGAACCCGCAATGAAACTATTCAAAGCTTTACATTCATACTTACATTTTACTTTTTATACCAAAAATGTTTTAAAATAAATATATTGATTAAATTAGTAAATTAAATTATTATAGTTCTGCAAGACCACTTTATATTAGAGGAGTGATTTTCGTATGTCTCAACGCGAAGTACACATTTCTGTAATTAATGTAACTGACAGCGAATTGGTTTTGGAAAGTAAAACGAATTTAGCTCATGGAGAATGGGTGGTTTCTCCGACCAATGTAACAAACAATGCTAAGCCTGTTAATTTTGAAGCAGATTCTGATGGATTCGCAACAGGGGTAGAAGGAACAATTTATTACAAGTTACCTCAAGGAGAAATTACGTTGTACTTTGATGATCCATACGTGGGTTCAGACGGATTTTCTGCACAAAGTAGTTCACCTGCTTATACGGTTCAGGTGATTGGTGGTAGTGGGAATGTATGTAATGTGACTTATCTAGTTAGTAACACATAAGTGAAATCTATTGCTAAGTGATTGTATGCTTACTGTTTTTATTTATGGTTATTGAATATAGAAAGAAGTCTCCCCATTGGTATAATGAGAAGACTTCTTTTTTTACGTCCCAGGAGGGATTGAATCAAGTTACATTCTTGAATTTTTCTATTAATACTTTGAGTTCGTCAGGGCTTAGTATCTCCTCTTTTCTCCTATGTATCATTCGATGACAATTGGCACAAAGAGGAACTAAATCTGTCTCAGGGTTCACTTCAGTTGCTTCTTCTAATGTACTTAATGGTTTAATATGATGTACTTCAATAAAATCCTTACCACGTTCTCCATATACTGCTTCAAAATTGAATCCACAAGTATAACAGTTTAAACCATGCTTTTTAACTGCTAGTAATCTATTTTTAGAATCTCTCTCATAACGTTTACCATAATAATATTTTACTTGTCCTTCAATCCTATGACCTTCTTCTTCTAACTCAGCTTTTAGATCTGAATTAATATTGTTTATTAATTCTTCATCAGTTAATAATATTAGTAATCGAACTGCTTCTGTAAAAGATTCATCTTGCTTTTTTAAGATATTTAAGACTTCATTTAATTCCTTACCTTCAAAAATGCCTTTGTAATCAGCCTTCATTCCTAAATAATGAAGAATATTCATCGACTGTAACCCTTTACTTTTATCTCTATCTAAGCCAAGTACTTTCTCATCTAATTCTCTATGTGTTAAACCATTAGCAAGATGCTCGTAAATAACCTTTGCTTTAATTTCATCTTGATAATTATCATATTCTCTTTTACGACCACTTGGCTGTAAAATAGGTAAGATAATTTCTTCTATCTCGTAACCAAATTCTTTTAATCTCATTTTTGCTGTATCTATTTCTTCTTGAGTAAATAAGTCTTTAAATTTAGGATTTAACATCACTGCTTCAGCGGATAAATCTAATCGATTAATTTCCCATAGTTTTTCAAATCCTGAAGAAACTTTGTGTATTAGTTTTTTTGCAACTGCGTATCCTCCTTCACTTGCTAACATTTGATTAAAAATATGAGGATTATATCCAATGCTACTAGCGATTTTTGCTGCTTTTAAAAGTTCATTATGTAATTCATTTTGAAGTTTTTGTTTATCCATTTTATACTCCTTACTAATTTTAAATATAAAAAAAGGGATTCTGCATCAGTGACCAACGCCCTGAACAAATCCCTAATTTCTTCTAAACTCAATTGTATCAATCCGTTTGTAATTAATAAAATACGTCCCAGGAGGGATTCGAACCCCCGACCGACGCCTTAGAAGGGCGTTGCTCTATCCAGCTGAGCTACTGAGACAAATAGGTTATGTATGTAATACAACATTATTGATTATACTCTATTATGTATTTAATTTCAAAAAAAATTATTATATACTTAGAATTACCTGTTTTTTTTATGAAATACGTGGTACTTTATATTCAATTATAAGTTTCAATTGGAAAAAAGTGGATTAATATACCTATATCGAATCTCCCACGCATACATACTTTTCCTACTTGCAAACGCTCCCACTTATTTTTTCAAACATACTCATGTCAGTTCCATTTTCCTATAGTATCTATCAGCAATTGAAATGGAGGTATTCCCTATGGCTACACCCATCTCCGAAAAGGAACTGGGCTTACTTATTAACCGAATGAACTTGGATTCATCGTCTGCTTCTGTAGATCGTAAGTCTGGTGCATCGGATTCTTTTCATGGTAATGGATGGATTCAGGTGGAGAATCATCAGATTATCGTCACTTCACCAGATGAAGGTAAAAAGCCGGCCACTATTTGTGCAGTCTCCCCTTTAACATTATTGATCAACGGGATTCCTTTAAATGGAGCAACAGAAGTTACCGAAGACGATATTATTACATGGGATATTAAATACCCACCTTTATTTGAAATTAAAGTGTCTCGCGATCAAATGGAAGCTTCATTCATTCTATATTCGCGTGAAAAATATACATGGGAACTGCAAGATTTGCCTGCTTCTGATCGTGCTTTTATTAAAGTTGCACCGAACAAAGATCTGGTAATTGATGTGGTGCAATTCAATCATATTATCAATACACTTGAGAAGCTAGGGATTCGCAAACATGTGGATACCGCTGCTATTATGGAAGAATTGGAACATCCTACTCACCAACCTGTGGTGGTAGCTCGTGGCAAAGCGTCAACACCGGGCATCGATGCAAGATTAGAGTTATTTTTTCCTGAACAAGTTGAAACGATCTTCCATGAAATTGGTGGTGTAATCGATTATCGCAGTCATCGCCGTATCCCTTCTGTTCATGAAGGTGATGTGATTGCTGTCAAACATGCATTGGTCGATGGGATTCCAGGCTATAACGTATATGGAGATATGCTTCCTCCTACACCTGCTCAAGATATTATAGTGGTCGCTAAAGAATCAACGGAAATGAATGACAAAGGTGAGATTATTGCTCTCACTCCGGGCAGACCACGCTTAACGGGCAAAAAAGTACATCAATTCGATATTTCTAATGCTTTTATCGTGGAAGGCAATGTAGATCTTAGTACTGGTAATATCGTCTTTTCAGGTGATGTGATTATTCATGGTCATGTCACCGATCATATGATTATTGAATCGCTTGGCAATGTCTATGTTCATGGAAATGTGTATAATTCTACAATCACAGCGACAGGAAGTATTCTGGTTAAAGGAAATGTGATTAGTGGTCAGTTGTATTCAGGGTATTTCGGAGTGATGTTCAATCGAATGTATATGGTCTCCAAGCAACTCAAGCAAGAAATGGAACGCTTAGAGATTGCTGCTCAATTGCTGACTAATGAAATACGTGCACGTAAACAAACGGTACGGTATGGACAGGTTATTATGTTGTTGTTAGAAAGCAAATTTAAGATTATTCCTGATCTTGCTCGTGATCTATTGCAAGTATTTGCAAGTATCCAACAAGTGCAGACTGAACAAAATGAACAGTTATTGCTATTGCTTCGACAGATCATTCAATCCGCTCAAGTAGCGGATATTTTCTGCGAACAGACTTTGGGACGAATGAGATTATTGTTAGAACAGCTTCATTCCAATGTAGCCAGTATGCAAGAGACCAAAGTCAGTATCGAAATGGCTCAATGTCAGAATGCTATTATCAAATCAAATGGCGATATCGTAGTTACACAAGCAGGCGTGATCCAAAGTGAATTGTATTCTGCGGGCAGTATCGCTTTTTTAGATGAACATTCCGTATGTCGTGGTTCTCAACTGGAAGCTATGGATCGAATCGTTGCTCAAAATGTAGGTAGTAGTAGCAATGCACACTGCGTACTCAAAGCACGTACTCATGTGTATGTGAACAATATGCATAACGGTTGTATTATGATTGATAGTTATAAATTAAACGTCTGGGAAAAAGTAGAAAAACAATTGTTCAATATGGAGTACATGTTAAATCAACAACAAGTACCTCAACAAACCAGCGTTTCTTCTTCATAAACGTATACTCTTTTACCAATAGAATCGATAAAAAACAAAAACCGGTGATGGATATATTCCATTCCGGTTTTTGTTATAGATGTATAGGTGTAGCTAACTTACGATACGATTGAGGTACACGCTCCAACAAATGCGATCCGTATATAGAAGCAAACGGTTGATCTTTCATATGAATATAACCGATATAACAACCACATGTTTTCATCTGACACGGACGATCTTGCGATAACTTTTCCAAAGAATGACGATAAAGATGTCCAATCACGCGCTTATCTTGATAACAACGCTTTACAATCCCTGAACCTTGAACATAAAAAACATGCTCCCCTGCCTGACAAGCTTGCCCGAGACTATCATAATCTTGCAGATTGTATCTAAAATAAGGATCGATCCCGCTCAATTCTTTTACTTCTGCTTCGCTATAATAGTGCGGACGATCTTTGAATGCATTGACCCAGACATAGACATCTTCAGGCAATCGAGCACGCAAACGATGAATCGCTGGAAAAGCTTCCCGTAATCCGACTGTACCTGCACTAAATACTATGCCTTGTTGATACAATGTCATCGCTTGAGCAACAAATCGATCTTCACGTACTTGTTCTGGATGATACGTTGCCCAAAACGATACTTTGGTTGGATTCAGTTGAGCTGTCCAATCTAATTTCACAGACAGATTGGTCTGCACAGCCACTTTGTTCACATGACTCATATGAGATAATTCAATCATCGCTTCCCGGTACCATGAATGAACAAGAGCTTCTCCATAAGGATTGAAAAAGATAGAAAGCTGATGACCATAATGCTGTTGTTCACGTACCCACTCCATAAAGCGTGACAATTGTTCACGATCTTGCATCAATGTCTCTTTGCTATCGACTGTTTTGCTAAACGGACAATAGGGACAACTATAATTGCACGAAGATAATTTGCCCCGATAATAAATAGTTGCCTGCATACTCATGAGCCTACATATCCTTCCATCAATGCATACACATCGTCTGAAATAAACCAATCTCCGATACCATCTGAATAAGCTAACCCTTCAGTGGTTAGTTGTAACACTTGAGATTGTTGCTCGTCTTCTACAAGTTCAGCCATCCCTGTCCAGATCAAATTGTGTAATTCTGGGAAATGAGTAAGTGGTGATTGACCAAACCGTTCTACATAATCAGCTATCGTTAATCCTTCGCGATGTAAAATAGCTTTGAGAATAAAACGTCGCTGGCGTTCTTCTTGATTCAGTACAAATCCATAATTCGCCTGATCATGACGTTCAGCGGCTACATAGTCTTCGATAATACTACGTGTTGTGGCAGCGCTCACTCCATAATGAGAAGCGTAATGCACCTCTCTAGTATAGGAACGTGCTCCACATCCAAGTCCAGCCATCCCTTCTTCCTGACAGCTATACGGCAATAGTTGCTTAGAGGAAGATAACGGCTTAGCAAAACGTCGCATCGAGTACTGTGTATATCCAGCGGCTTCTAGACGGGTACGAGCAGCATGATACAACTCTAAGCGAATATCTTGCTCTAATCCGGTATGCCCTGGCTTCAATATGGTATTTTCTCGAATATATAATGGATAAATAAATATTTCACCTGGATTATACGATAATGCTTGGTCTACTGAATACAACCATGTCTCTACCGTCTGTTCAGGCAATCCATAGATCAGATCTACATTCAGTAAAGGAAAATCATAATCCACTAACATCCGCAACGCTTCACGTACTAACTCTGGTTTTTGCGGACGATAGATTGCTTTACTTTCCGATTCAACAAAGCTCTGAATCCCCATACTCACTCGGTCAGTTCCGCGACGCTTCAAAATATCTAACCGCTCAGGTGTTACCGTATCCGGCGATGTTTCTACAGAAATCGAAGCATGTGTAGGATCAAGCCCCATAATATGTTCAGCAATATCAAACAATCGATTCAATTGATCTGGCTGTAATAAAGTAGGCGTACCTCCACCAATCGCAAATCGTGAAAAAGGTCGTCTGGCTACAAGTGGTGCCCATTGCTTGGCTTGACGTTCCAGCGCATCTACATATTGCTGATGTACATCAACCCGCTTATCTGGCAACGTAAATAAATTACAAAACCCACAGCGGGCTCCGCAAAATGGAATATGCATATAAAGAAAATAACTTTCCAGTTGCTCTTGCTCCCATAATTGTTGCAACGAATACGGTGGACTGAGTTCACGATACGCTGTCTTATGTGGATAAGAGTAAAGATATGAACGATAAGGAGCACTCTTCATCTGTTGTTCCCATTCCTGCAACTGAGGTGTCCATTCTGATGGTGGAATCGCATGGAGAGGTAACTGTAATGATTCCGAATTCATACTACAACACTCCTTTTTTATCAATAACCGCTTAACTTGAACAGCTTCATGTTTTGTTTTATCTGCATAATTTTATACTTTTTATACAATGCACAGCTTATATCATATACATTTTCTATAATATAAATTCACGATAAGGCACATTCCAGACTACTTCATGTGCTAACCGGTGACCTTCGTATCCATCTTCCCCATAAGCGGTTCCATGATCGGAAAATACCAGACATAAGGTTGGGCGCTTTCGCTTGCGAAAAGCCTCAAATAGTCGTCCTACTTCTCTATCAACATAACGCAAAGCCGCTCGCTGAGTCTCTATCGAGTCTTTACGAATATGATTAGGAATAAAATAATGATTCGGTCCATGAATAGCAGATACATTGAGAAATAAAAATAAACGTTGCTCTAGATCAGCTCCGTCTAACAATTGTAACGCGTGATTCACTTGATGTTCGGTAGAACGTGGATTGGTTACGCCAAATGTCATTCGCCAATAACTCTCCTGGAAATAAGCAGGTAATACTTTTGCCAGTTTATTCTTTTTCGTAAAAAAGATTACACCACCGATACAGATCGTACGGTATCCTTCTTGCGCCAATCCAGATACGATATCAGGTGCATCAAATAGCCAGGTGTACGGATGAGTGCGAAATCCGCTGTGTTTTCCATGAAATAATCGAATATGTGAAGCTTTGTCCGTATTAGCAGGAGTCGGTAGAAATCCACCGAAAAAAGCATGATGCGCAGCATACGTAAAACTACCCGGACTATGACGCTTCTCCCATCCTCCTGTTGCACATAAATGAGTACAGTTCTCTTCTTCTAACTTGGCTACATCATATCGCAACGTATCCAGTGTAATCATCAAAATGTCATGTGTACCGACAATTTCATTCATATTAAGCATAACGATAATCCTTTCATTGTCACTCATGCTCTAACCATTGTTGTAACTCCCATGCATAAGTGCCTAACCCGCGATGCTCTACATCATACAGCAAATCACCAAATGGGTTCATATCTATAATATAAGGCTGTCCACCGTGACTTGGAACAAGCACATCAATTCCTGCACAAAATGAATAAGGAAACGTACGTAGCCCGGCCATCGCTGTCTGTTCAATAGCATGTACTTGGTCTGCTGACAAATGAGATTGAGACACTACCAACCGATCATTACGCAAATGTAAATTCGTAATCGGAGTATGACTTAATCGCATAACCCCATGCCCTGCTTCATGTCGGCACACCAACTGGCGTACATCATAAGCTTTATTTTGCCAGCTGGCTTTACTGATCCATCGTTCGGCATGCATACCTTCTTGCCCTACCCAATCGATAATCTGCGCTATAGTCTTAGAGTCTGTATAACGACGTAATTTGCCAGAGTTATAATAATAAGATTCGTTGCCACTGTTATCTATTCCGATTGTAGTGGTCGCAATCTCTGCCCCTGTACGGGGATTGTATTGATAAGCGATCACACCCGAAGCCGCAGATCCACAAAATAATTTGATAAATACGCGATGAATTCGGTGTTGCTTCATACTTTGCCGAAGTTGTTCATAACCAGTATGCTTTCCTAGCAGATCAGGTACAAGTGGAGGTACAGCTACACCTGCTGTATGTAGCCACTGATGACAGCGCCTTTTATCGAACATGATAGCAATATCAGCAGGATCATTCATCCATTTTGCGTGTGGTAATAACAATGATACTTCACGCTGAAGCCACGATAACAATCGGCAATACCCTCGAAACCACTGAGCAGGATACCAGATACGTCCATGTTGAGGTTGCAATCGACGTGCTGCTGTTGCTGAGATTGAAGCACCTAATGTATAAGCATCTAACGGTACTAACGCATCCTCTATATCTCCTTCTGCATCTACTGCACCTAATGCAATCAATTCACGTTCAACCGCAAAATGATCACCAGGCGCATCCAGACGCAATAATAACGAAGATGGAGATAACGAAGATGACTCTACACCAGAGGATGTTGAACATCCATCAATACCGATTTTGGGTTCACTCACACGAATAGGATGCTGATGATGAGTCTGTCTTTGAAATACTGCTTGTAACAGATCATCCAGCGATTCTCCTGCACGAATACTATGCAACAGACGAATATAAGGAACGACCAATGCAGAAGACAGATCATATTGTTCTCTTGCTTGTTGCCAGCCTGCTGTCCGCTTGTTATTAGGATTACCAAACAAAATACAAGCAGACGCAGAAGCTAGCCATTGTTGATAAGAAGTCGATGTAGATCTACTCATATCAAATTCATTACTCCGTAAGTGCAGGATAACGCCATTCGTACTCGCCATCTTCATCTACTTCTTGTTGGTCACCTGTATCAACAGACAAGCCTGTATCTTTCCAGCGCTTGATCATCTTGTCAGACATATAATGATAATTTAAATTCAAATGTTTAAGCTTTTTGACCGCATCACTATTGATAAGTGCTTCTGCACCTTTATCAGATAGTGTTCCATTCGATAAGTCGAGCGTATCTAGTTGCTCAAGTACAGGCGCATTTGCCGCTGCGATAGCGATCTCGTCTTGAATTTCACTATCAGTTAGACCTAGATATTTTAATTTAGGAAAAGGATTCTGATTCAAAAATGGCAAAATATCTTCTATAGAACCATCAAATCCATAATCTTCTACTCCTAGATATAAAGTAAGTGTTGTTAATTCAGGTAAATGCGCGTTATAAATCTCATTCAAAACGGATTTGGGCAATCCTCCGCAAATAATAGTTAATGTATGTAATTTATCATGATGTAAAGGTTCTAACGATAAGTCTGTACTTCCTTGAATCGTAAACGATTCGATCTGTGGATAAGCAGCAAGTACAGGCCCTAGATTGGTCTGATTGATCCACGAAACTTCACATTCTTCTGAAGACATCTCGCCAATATAAAGGCTTTTTAAATTCGGTAATATCGGGCTTGCTTCAATCAGAGCTGGAATAGCATCATCCATCGTATCTTCATAAGCTGCGCCCCAATCCCCTATAATCAAGCTGGTAATGGCTTTGCAAGCTTCTACATCAGCAACCAGTTCTGTGATCAAATCTTTTAGCTTGACCCCATTTTCATTCTGATCATAATCAACCGATAATTTCACTTCCATTATTAAACCCTCCTTCAATTCTATTTGTTATATTTTACAATAGAAATCTCTCGATAATCAAAAAAAGAATACTTATTGATATAAAAACAGCTTAACCTCTATTGTTCAGGTTAAGCTGTTTCTACTTTAAGAATTAAGATTCAATTGATCGACCAATTTACGTAACGCTTCTCCACGATGACTAATCGCTTGCTTTTCTTCGATCGTAATATCTGCCATCGTTTTGTCGTGAGTCGGCAAATAAAATAATGGATCATATCCAAAGCCAGCGTTGCCAGAAGGTTGAGATGTAATCCAACCATCTACCGATCCTTCTGTTGTTATTGCTAAGCCTGTAGCAGGATCATACAATACCAGACAACATACAAACTGCGCTGTACTGAGCAATGTCTGATCGGTATCTTCACCCATTTGTAAACGTTCAAGTGCATCTAGCAATTTGGCATTGTTATCAGCATCTGTAGCCGATTCACCTGCATATCTTGCCGAATACACTCCAGGTTCTCCATCTAAACGATCCACACATAGACCTGAATCGTCAGCAAGTACAGGAACACCTAAAGCATCGCCGACAGTTTTGGCTTTTTTGAGTGCATTTTCAGCAAATGTGGCTCCATCTTCTACCACTTCAGGCAGATTAGGATAATCAAACATGCTGCGCACTTCTTTGCCGAAAGGAGCTAGAGCATGAGCAAACTCTCTAACTTTCCCTTTATTCTGAGTAGCAACAACGACAATAGAGCTACTCATCAGATTCATACTTGTGTACCAGCTTGACCGGAACCAATTTTCAAAGCGATCGGGCCAAGAATTTCTTTTTGCATCGCAATCATTTTCTCAATACCTTCGCTACCCAGTACTAGCAATTGATCTAGCTCTTCACGAGAAAATGGACGTTCTTCCCCTGTGCCTTGAAGTTCTACAAATTGTCCTGCGCCTGTCATTACCACGTTCATATCTACTTTGGCTTTGGAATCTTCTTCATAGTTCAAATCAAGTAAAGCACGATCTCCGACTACACCCACACTGACAGAAGCTAAATAATCTGTAATAGGGAATTTAGTTAGTTTATTTTGGGTCGATAATTTGTTCATAGCGATTGCTAAGGCAACAAAAGAACCGGTAATCGATGTTGTACGTGTGCCACCGTCCGCTTGAATCACGTCACAGTCGACTGTAATCGTACGTTCTCCTAATGCTTGTAGGTCAATAACTGAACGAAGTGCACGTCCAATCAGACGTTGAATTTCCATCGTACGTCCGCCCAATTTACCTTTTGCTGCTTCACGCTGGTTACGGGTATGTGTAGCACGAGGTAGCATCGAATACTCTGCTGTTACCCAGCCTTTACCCTGACCTTTCATAAAGTGCGGTACACGTTCTTCTACAGAAGCAGTACATAATACTTTGGTATCGCCTACTTCAATATAGACAGAACCTTCTGCATATTTGTTCACGTTCGGTGTTATTGTTAACGGGCGTAATTCATTCGGTTGTCGTCCGTCTGTTCTCATAAATGGTTGCCTCCTGCGTCATATTCACCTTCTTATTCTAACAAACCTAACTTGTAAAAGCATCCTTATCTGACGATTGATTATGATGCTACAGCGGATATGTGAGTTTTTCATAAAAAATCGGTTAATACTGTATAACGTTATTTATGAAAGAGGTGGCTATCTATGGAATCCCAACCAAGCAAAGTTCCTTATAATCTAAGCAGTCTAAATGTAGAACAAGCGACAAGAGAATGGTTGCTCAAACGTGGCGTTACGATTTTGGAAATAGCAGACATTGTAATGTTTCTTCAAAAAAGTTACTATCCTTCGCTTACGATAGAAGAGTGCGTAGAAAGTGTCGAAAAAGTACTATTAAAGCGTGAAGTGCAAAATGCTGTTCTGACCGGTATTCAATTAGATATTTTGGCAGAAGAAGGTAAATTGATCTCTCCATTACAAGAAATGATCGAAAACGATGAAGGATTGTATGGTGTCGATGAAATTTTGGCATTTGCGATTGTGAATGTATATGGAAGTATCGGCTTTACCAATTATGGATATGTCGATAAATTAAAACCAGGTGTATTGGGACGATTAAATGATAAAAGTATCGGGCCGATCCATACGTTTTTTGACGATATTGTAGGTGCGATTGCAGCGGCAGCAAGTAGTCGTATTGCTCATGGCAAATATAAAGAACAAGACCCTACAGCAGATACAAGCAATACCCCATTGCCTGAAGATGATGAAAGCGAACCTTCTGTCTAGTCTGCTCAAATCAATCCCAACAAAAAAACTCTGACTCTGTATAGATACTTTATACAGAGTCAGAGTTTTTGATTAGCATATATGATCGTTATCCAACAAGTGATAGTAGATTAATTCTTTTAAAATCCTTTGGGATGAAATAAAGAAGATGGTTCTTCTTTTGATTCGGGTTGAACATTGGAAGAAGATTGGTGACCTACTTTGATATCAGGGCTGACCCACCAGTGCTTGCGTTCACGTCGTCTTCTACTTTCACCGGACATAAACTGTAGTACAAATAACCAGATTAAGCATAATCCTGTAAATACATAAAATAAGTGAATCGATAAAATGCCAGAATCATTACGGGTCAATAATCCAGACAGCAATAACAACTCTAATACAGGGTACAACAAGACTGAAATAAAGCGAGGTGACGGTTGATGATGTCTTTTCCATACCCAGATAGCAGGAATAACATATGCTAGTGTAATATAGAAAGCAATTAATGCACAGCCATTAGCCAAACGTCCTGAAGCTGTGGTAAATGGAATAATAGCAGCCGACCATCCTTGATGAACAATAATATTAATCATACTGGTGATCCCTTGAACAATACCAACACTAAGTCCCATAAAGACCAGGATATTACGACCACGGTACCAGACAGAACGGTACTTTTCTTGTATCATAGACATATTACTAAATATTCCGATAACTGCACCAATCAGCAATAATAAATAAGCAAGGAATCGCAATCCTTCGACTGCGATATCCAATAAAGTTCCATTTGTGCTAAACATATGATAAGCCCCTTTCGCATTTCGGGGTGTTGATTATTATGTATTGTAAAAGAATTAGCTTAATATTGGATGAAAATGGACTTAAACAGAGTTAAAACTAATGACGATAGGTTGCGGAGGTTGATATGATGTCACAAGAAGTCAGTCGAGTACACAAAATTCCTTTTCGTAAAATATGTGGATTATTGCATATTAGACAAAAAATTGTGAATGTTTATCCTGATTATGCGAATAAAATGGTTGTTGTTGAAACAGAGCGAAATGCTCGTAATACCGAAACCGTTATCGAATACAAAAATAGCTATCTGGATATTCGTAAAATGTCAGCTTCCGAATATAACCAGATGCCTCATGAACCTAATGTGACTGATAAGCTCAAAGCATTATTGGATGAAAATGAACGTGATGTACTGCTTCGCAGTCTACAACATACAATTCATCAAGCAGAACGACAATTAGAACAAGTGCAATCTGCCAAAAATAAAGCCACTACAGAAGACACATTACAGATCGCTCGCCGGGCAATCGCCAAATTAACCGGTGATCTGAATGAATGATAGTATCACTTTTTATTGATATGTAAATATTTTAGTATTATCATAGTCTTTTTCAAATGATAATGAAAAGAAGCAGGATATAGATGTGGTTGCTACCCTCTATATCCTGCTTCTTTATATTGATATCCTGTAATTATGACTATAATCTATCCATACTAATCAGACTGCATAGATCCAAATGCCATCTTGTTGATATTTATGTGCAATCCCGCGGCGAATAAGTTCTTCCAGATGCGCCAACGTCTCGGACATCGCAAATCTTAGTTGATGTAGCGTAAGCTTGCTATTGAATATAGACATACATACATCATATCCGTTAGCAGGTTGAGTACGGATGCGTTCTGTCATCGCATCCAATCGTTGTTCATGATGATCTAATAATTTGACAGTACGTTCTCTAAATCCGGTGAAAGGACGACGATGCCCTGGATATGCCCACTCTACCTCATATTGACCAAGCACACGTAATCCTTCTACATAAGACTTTAATGGTTCAGGATCACTATTCGGAATCAGACTAATATTAGGTGATATCTGAGGTAAGACTGCATCGCCACAGATGATCGCTTTCCAATCGGCTTGATAAAAAGAGAGATGCCCTGCTGCATGACCCGATGTCTGGATCGGTAACCATGGATACCCTGCAATCAGAAATGGTTGCTCTGGTGTAATTATAGATACTTCTGGTTGTGGTAATACCTGCGTGACAAAGCTTTGCAGATGTTCAGGAAGTTCATTGGTAATCTCTGAAGGCATACCATGAATCTTATAAAACGTAATCAAATCTTGAGCTGCGGTATTGTCTTCCCCCCATGCTAATCGAGCTTCAGCCAGTGAACGTGCCGACATATACACAGGTGCATGACTTTGTGCTTGTAACCAACCAGCTAATCCATAATGATCAGGATGATGATGCGTCAAAATAATGGATTCCAATTGATCTACATGTAATTCCAACGTATTCAGTACGGTGTGCCATGCAGCTTCATTTTCTGCACTACGAGGCCCTGGATCAATTACACTCCATGTATGATCGCCAACAATAATATAACTGTTGACCCAGCGTAGTGGATAAGACATCGCTATTTTCACCTGAATAATACCATGTTCAAAATGAGTGATTTCTGGTAATTCCATAATGTATGTATCCTCCGTCAGTCTGTCTATAGATATATTATAAACGATCCAAACACAAAAAACTCTTCTGATTGCACCTCTATAGCATAAGGTGTTCAGAAGAGCTTGTTTTTGATTCGGTCATTCATTGCTCAATAACTTTCTTCCCACGGGTTGAACATTTCGTGTTTGAAGTAAGTGCTGTCTGCTGCTTTTTCGTTCCAGTCCCACAATTTTTGGCTAGCTTTTTCGATCTCTTCATTTTTGATTTGACGAATTTCATCTAAAATAGTGAAAGATTTGCCTGCTTCTTTTTGGTGTTCCCAGATAACGAACATAATGCTATCTAAATTATCGCCATAACCAACAACGTTGACTTGGTTAGCATGGTCATTCAATCCTACATTTAGAAAATCATTAGTTACGATATATTTATCATTAGCAACGTGGTAAATAGCTGCCCATTGTTCCATTTCATTTGCGTTGTTTTTAATTTCGCTACTTTCTACAAATCGGAACCATCCACCAGAAGTTGCTTTTGCTTTTTCCATAATTTTTACGTTAGATAATTTAGTATAATTCATAGGTTGAATCCCCCTTAGATTTTAGGTAATATTTGCGTTTTTCATGCGACTTTGTGCCTGTTATATAGTTTATCGGTAAATTTTGCATAATATTTATAGCACTTTCCTCTCATTCGTTCTTTTTCGACATTTTTATATTCCTATACATAGGTATGAGAGTAGGAATAGTATGCCTATAGAACCATAAAACAGTAGGAAGAAGTAGTGCTTATTACTCAATAGTAACTTTTATAAAAGGAGTGAATTCATTAGTAGAAGTAAATGATGAAGGATAATGATAGATGTACAATAATGCTATATTCTTTCGCTGGATTGCAATTGAGTGATATATAGACTGCGGTATACATATTTTAACCACAGCTTATCAAACAAATCGTAAAAGTAATAATTATTTATGAATATTCGTAAATGTATGACATATATTATTGAAATTTGTTCTACTTATATATACGTACAAACTGCACAAAACGATTAGTATTTTATAAAAAAATATTCCATTTTTCCCACCTTTTTAGCCTATTATTTGAACAAAATATGACAAAAAAGCTTTTACCCTTGTAAGTGGATAAAAGCTTTTTAAGATCGACGGATTAAACACCCTATATTGATATTGATTGGGTATTAAAAGCCACCGCCGGTTGCAAAAATATAAATAATTAAAAATATATTTAAAGCTACGATCACCACAGTAGCGATCCATGCTAAAATTTTGACCCATGCTGGATTGACAAATGAGCCCATTTTGGCACGATCACTGGTAAAGCGAACCAGTGGAATAATTGCAAATGGTAATTGTAGACTCAGTACCACCTGACTCCATAGTAATAACTCTCCTGTTCCTTTTGCTCCTGCAATCCATGTCACGATAAAAGCAGGAATAACAGCTAATAATCGAGTGATAATACGGCGTAACACAGGTGAAATACGTAAATTGATAAATCCTTCCATGACAATCTGTCCTGCTAGTGTACCTGTAATTGTCGAATTCTGTCCTGAAGCCAGCAAAGCTACTGCAAATAATGTACTGGCAATTCCTACGCCTAATGTCGGACTCAGCAGAGCATAAGCATCTTCAATCCCACTAACATTTAACCCTGTACCAAAAAAAGCAGAAGCTCCTAAAATTAAAATCGCCGAGTTGATTAGAAAAGCGACAGATAATGAAAGAATAGAATCAATATTCGCAAATTTTACTGCTTCTTTGCGACCTTCTTCTGTGCGCTTGTATTGACGTGTCTGTACGATCGATGAATGTAGATATAGATTATGCGGCATTACTGTCGCTCCCAAAATCCCTAATGCTACAAATAACATCGCTGGATTGGTCACAATCTCAAACTTCGGTACATATCCGCCTAACAAAGCTGATACTTCTGGCTTGGAGATAATCACTTCAAATACAAAGATACAAAAAATCGTCGCCATCAATACGATAATAATAGATTCAATAATCCGAAATCCTTTTTTCTGTAATAACAATAGAAGTAATACATCAAAAGTGGTAATCACAATACCCCATAGTAACGGTATCCCGAATAACAAATTCAGTGCAATCGCTGACCCGATTACTTCTGCTAGATCAGTAGCAATAATCGCAAGTTCAGTCAGTATCCAGAGAAAAACGGCTGTTCTTTTGTTCGTTGTATCACGAGTCGCCTGTGCCAAATCTCGCCCTGTCACAATTCCTAATTTGGCAGATAAACTTTGTAATAACATAGCGATCAAGTTAGAAATCAGTACAACTGATAACAAGGTGTATCCGAAGCGTGCTCCTCCCGCTATCGAAGTTGCCCAGTTCCCCGGGTCCATATATCCAACAGCAACTAATGCTCCCGGACCAGAAAAAGCGAAAAATTTACGCCAGAATCCAGCATTTTCAGGAATCTTAACGGTATTGTTCACTTCTTCCATACTGATACTTGAACTGGAGTGTAACCAGTTTGATTTTTTGACATCTATATTTGTATTTAATTCTGTGTTGGAATCCATTCTTCGTGTCTCATCCTTTCTCTACAGTAAGCCTATCCAATGGCTTATTTTATCTAGAATACCAATACATTCTATGTGTCTGTATAGTGATAATAATTATATCAATAGCAACATAATACTTAGACCATATTTTGCATCAGGGAAACTTATTTGTCAACAGCTAATTTTTATGGCTTATAACAATTTAAATATTCATCTAATACTGTTTTTTTCCACTTCAATTATGTATATGACCTATCGCATATTACCCATAAAATAGGATGTTCAAGACATACTTCTATGATTTCTTTCAGAGTATGCTTTTATACAATGATGACATATATAAAAAATACCCTTTGCTACAGAAGCAAAGAGCATTCATTTGATCGATATCTTATTCAACATGACTGCAAAAGAACTATCATGCCTGCGCATCTACTTTTTCAGATAAAAGAGTGCCCGAGGACTGTCTAACAATAATCTGATGGGGAATCGTTATTTTCACAGGAATCGCATAATGATGTTCTAAATAATCCAGTAACAACTTCACTGCAAATATACCCATTTCTAACTTCGGCACATGCACGGTAGATAACGGTGGTGATGTAAAGGCAGAAACTTCAATATCATCGACTCCAAAAAAAGCGATATCCTCCGGAATTTTCAACCCTTGTTCATTCGCTGCTCTCATCGCGGCAATCGCCATCATATCACTAGCGGCAAAAATAGCTGTAGGTAATTCTTCATTCTGTGCAAAAGCTTGCTTGGTGAGTTCATAACTAAGTGATACATCCCACTTCACATCAATCACCCATTGATCATCAATAGGAAGATCGGCTTGTAGCATCGCACGTTGATACCCTAGAAAACGCTTTTCGCTGCGAAAATGATCATCCGATTCAGAGCCACCTAGATAAGCAATCCGTCGATGTCCTTGTTCGATCAGTGAAGACACCACTTCTTGCACAGCAGCAGTCCGATCATAATGAACAACAGGTATCGAAGCGTCGCTGAGATCAACACCTACTACCACTTGAACATGTTCTTTGATCCATTGATAAGCTTCTTGCTCAATACGTTCTACTACCAGCATCCCATTGATCTGATGTTCATGCACAAGATGCTTTAATTGCTCGGTATCTGTAGGATTTTCGATACTGAATACAAATTCTAACCGCATTCCCCGACGACTCAACTCTTTTTCGATACCTTCTAAAATCACAGAGAAATACGGATTATTATATTTATTTTGCGGCTTCGCTACAACACAACCGATACGGTAAGCTGTAGTCTGCTCGTCTTTTTTGGTAGTGGATGAACGAGTTTTGTTATATCCCAGTTCTGCGGCAGTATCCCATATTTTTTTACGTGTCTCTTCACTTACCGAACGGTTGGCATCATTTTTCATTACTCGTGAAACGGTAGAGATCGACACACCTACACGTTCAGCAATATCTTTTAGTTTAGCCATAAGTTTGTCCTTTCTTTGCAAGTGATTCTTTGGATTGATCATGTGATTGTAACGATTCAATATCTGTATACTTATTTCATACGCAAATTTTGCGGCAAAATTAATTTTATAGTGCTCATTTGCTTCTGTCAATCATACCATCTTTATGTAAATAAGCAGAACAAGCGCGATAATCTCACTATTGTTCTGCTTCTGAACGTCATATCTTTAATTCATTTGCGATGCTAACTGATCTAGTGCGGCTTGTACATCTCCTTCACCTGCTAACGGAAGCTTAAGTGCTTGTTCACCATATGTCCAGACCAAATCCGTTTTCTTCGCGGTAAAAGGAGACACAATTCCAAATTGTTGAGCATCAATAAAAATCTGATTACCTGAACCTGCTTTGGCTAAATAAGCATCGGCGGCGGCTTTATTTGACGGAATCGAATACCCTTGCTGTGCCAGCGCTGTTTGTCCATCCGGCCCTGCTAACCATGCGGCCAAACGGTACGCCGCTTCTTCATGTTCAGTCATAGCGCTAACAGCTACGCCTGCGGGCTGAACAACGGTTTTATTTTCTTTGAATTTAGGCAAATACGTAATACCGTAATCGGTCTTTGCTTCCTGGTAATTGGTTACATTCCAGCTTCCACCAGGGTTCATAGCTACTTTGCCTGTAGTAATCGCTAGGTTAACCTGTCCGCCCAATCCTTCAATTTGAGCAGGAGTGGTATTGATTTTTTTAGTTTTGGTTAGATCGATAAATGTATCTAACACTTGCTTCGCTTCAGGTGTGTTCAGCGCTAATGTACCGTCATCATTGATTAATTTAGCTCCATTTGACCACAATTCAGGTTCTAGAAACCAATCAATACTTGAACCGGGTGAAATCGCCATCCCCCACTGGGCTATCTGATTACTATCGAATCCTGTTTCATCTGCTGTTTTTCCATTTTTATCTATCGTCATCTGGGTAGCAATTTGTGTAATCTCGTCCCATGTGGGTTCTAATACAGGCGGTTTGGCTCCTTTGGGATTGGTTTTGGGATCATTGAACAATGCTTTGTTGTAATACCAGACAATTACATTGGCATCGATCGGCAAAGACACTTGTTTGCCCTCATATTGATGAAGCGCTAAGATACCGGGATCAATATTATTTAGATCGAAAGATTGACTGGTTAATAGCGGATCTAATTCTTTAAAAATACCAAGCTGTGCATACTTCTCAATATACGCATAGCTTGTTTTCATCACATCAGGTAATTTACCGCCTGCGGCATTCGCGGTTAGCCCATCCCAATAACTGCTCCAATCTTTACCTTCTAATGTCACTTTGATATCGGGATTAGCTTTCATAAAAGTATCCAACAATTCCTGTGTACGCTGTAATTCTTCTGCGGTTCCCCACTGCGCATACGTAATCTCAACCGGACTGTCTGCTGAACCTTCTTTGGTTCCAGAAGCTGAATTCGAACTGGAATTACCACGTCCACACCCTGCCAGTATCATACTCATCATCACCAACATGATCACACTACAGTACATCCATTTACTGTTGATTTTCATAATAAGCGCCCCTTTAATCAGATGATCGACCTTATCCTTTGGAACCTGTCAGTACAACCCCTTCGACAATATAACGTTGCGCAAAAAAATACAGAATTGCTATCGGAATAATGCTGATAAAAGCACCTGCCGCCAGAGCGGGAAAATCTTGGCTAGTCTGTCCGATCAACAATTGCAAACCTACACTCAATGTGAATAACTGACTGTCTTTGATATACAAAAAAGGACCTAAAAAATCGAGCCACGAATTAACAAAAGCAAAAATAATCGTCGTGATAATAATCGGCTTGGACAAAGGCATAATTACGCGAAAATAAACCGTCCAACGATTGCCACCATCGAGATAAGTAGCTTCATCCAGTTCTTGCGGAATTGTTAAGAAAAATTGGCGGAACAAAAAAATATAATAGGCTCCTCCTAACCATGAAGGAACGATAAGCGGTAGCCAGGTATCAATCCACCCGAGCTTAGTAAATAATACGTACGAAGGAATCATCATAATCGAAGGAGGGATCATCAATGTCATTAACACTAATGGAAATAAACGTGAAGCGTAGTTTGTTTTGAAGCGGGCAAACCCATAGGCAACCAGTGAACTAGAAATCACAGCACCAATCACGACCAAGATCGATACGATTAATGAGTTTTCTATCCATTGCAACATTAAAGGCTGAACAGCAAACAATCGCTCAAACGATTCAAACGTAATCGATTCTGGTAAAAGAGTAGGCGGCATTTTATACGTTTCGGCTTTTGTTTTCATCATGGTAGAAAGTAGCCAGATTAAAGGCCCTATAAATAGTAACAATGCGGTACATAACAATACATATTTCACAATCACACCTGCGACATAACGGGTTGATATCGTTCTCGTACTTCTCATTATTTCCCCTCCCTACTTATCCCCTTCGTAATACACAACACGATTCGAAATTTTCATCAATATCCATGTCACAACAGCAATCAGAATAAATAAAAAGATAGACTGGGACATCGCCATACTAAACTTGAGGTCGGTAAAGGTTGATTTGTAAATGCTATACACAAACGTATACGAAGCATAATTGGGTCCACCCCGGGATAATAATAAGGATTCGGTAAATAGCTGAAAGTTATACATGGTCTGAATAATCACAACAAATAAAATCGAAGGGCTGATCATCGGAAGAGTAATCGAAAAGAAACTGCGTACTTTACCTGCTCCATCAATTTCTACCGCTTCATACAGATGACGGGGTACATTTTTAAGAGCAGCCAGAAAGATAAGAACACCACTACCGGAAATCCATACTTGTAGCAAAATAATAACTGGTTTTATCGTATGCTCGCCGCCAAGCCAATCGATTTTGGAAATACCGATACTGCCAAGCGAAGCATTCAATATCCCAAATTCGGAGTTGAATACCAACCGCCAGATAATCACAGTAGCGACAATCGGTACCAATGTCGGCAAATAGTAAAAGGTACGGAATAGCGCTATGCCTTTGATATTCATATTCAGTAATAATGCTAACAACAACATACCAATCGTCACAACAGGAACGCCAAACACAACAAAATATAATGTATTAAACAAACTTTTGAGAAAAATAGAATCATTCGTCATCTCGACAAAATTATCCAGACCTACAAATTGATACGTGACGGCTCCCGGTAAACGAGCATCGGTGAAAGCATAAAAAACAGATGTTCCAAAAGGAATCAAGAAAAATGTAATAAAGCCGATGATCCATGGAGCAATAAAAAGAAAAAATAACAGGGTATCATACTTTCTGAGACCTTTCATTTGAGCCCCCCTTTCTTTTTATAGTTCGGCTAAATACACATACCGTTCTTCTACGATTGATTTCTCCGCTGCAAGTGCGACTAACAAAGCATTACGACCGATCTCCGCATTGGCAAATGGCTCAGTTCCTTCTATAATACATTTCAAAAAATCGATCCGTTGGGTCTGTCCACCGGTATGTCCACCCATAATCGAATCTGAAGTTACATCCATATCCAAATGTTCGCGTGTATAATCGGCTCCACCTGCAATATCGATCGTACGGTCGTTTTTGGCTACCATTTGCACACCATTTTCACCGATCAGTCCGATCTCTAATCCTTCATCCAGTAGATTTCTAGGTTGCAGATACATACACAATCCTAGATTCGCTTTACTGCCATTTTCATAATCAATCGTAATAAAAGCGTGATCTACGATCGAAGTCTGTTCTATACTTTTGACCGGATAATGACTATATGAATTATAAATCATATTTTCCTGTCCTTGTTTCAGTACATGCTGCCCACCTGAAGCAAATACACGTACAGGTGGAGAGTCGATCATCCAGTTGAAGATATCAAAATGATGGCAATCTTTCTCTACAATCGCTCCACCCGATTTGGACTGATCATAAAACCAATCGGTCGGTGGAAAAGGATCACGAAACTCTTTGCACCACATTAATTTCACATCGCCCAGACGTTCGTTCGCTAATTCTTTTGCCATACGGCGATACAGATTCGAATAACGATAGACCAGCCCGATCTGCAACACTTTATTATGTTGAGCTGCCGCCGCAATAATAGCATCACAGTCTTCTAATGTATGAGCAACTGGCTTTTCCAAAAAAACATGTTTGCCTGCTTCTAAAAAAGCAACAGCTACTTCACGGTGCAAATAGTTAGGAATACTGATCACGACTGCATCCAGATCGTCCTTGTGCAACAATTCCCGATAATCTTGATAAATAACAGGTTGACTATTCGTTAATTCTTTTAACGTGCGTTCTACATTGGCTTCATGGGTATCACATATGTACAATACTTCGCAATCATCTAATCGATCGAATCCGATACAATGATGCGACCCCATATCGCCTACTCCAATAAATGCTAGTCTTATTTTCTCCATTTTCCCACACTCCATTATTTAATTTTGCGGCAAATTAAAATATAAGCAATGTTAAATAAGCTAACTCAATACTAATTATGACTTGATAGTAAAGTAGACATTGACTCTTGTCAATCTATTTTATGCTTTTTCATGTTATATTTTGCCGCAATTTTAAGTTTAATTTCTTTTATTTTCTCTAAAATATCCAAATTTGAGGTTAAATTAGCTTGTATATGGAAAATAATTGACTTATAATGCTTATGTGATCTTACATAATACTTTTCTCAATTCTATTCATTTTAAATATTTGCCGCAAAAAAATAAGTTTATTGCTTATTTTCTAAAAGTCATAGGTAGATTAACTATTTAATACGTAAAGGAGGTGGTTGAACAGGGAGGAAGCATATCTTCAGTCACGAATAAACCGTATAAATACGAAGGAGGATGACGATGCAATTATTACAATGGAGTACGAAGCGTCTTACTTTAATGTGGATCGTGTTAGTAATATTATGTACACTGTTTGCCCCTTCAACCATGATTCAACAAAGTCAGGCAGCAACGATTGGAGTAGATGGGAATGCAACCGATTGGAGTAGTATTAACGCTTTAACAACTAATACAGGTACTGCTCAGAGTCTCAAAGTAACGCAGAATAGTACCAACTTGTATGCTCTTGTTCAAGGTGCTGGTCTGAGCACGGCTACAGGAAGCTTCTGGCTCAATACAGACAATAATACAGCTACTGGTTACCAAGCTTCTGGCTGGGGTGTCACCGGTATTGAATGGATGCTCGAAAATAATACGTTATATCGTTACACCGGAGATGGCACAAGTTGGAGTTGGAATGCAATCAGCACTTTACCTGCTTCTCAATTTGTACGTAATTCTTCCACTATTGAGACTTCTATCCCATTGTCCACCTTGCAATTAGCAGTCGGCAATACGATAAAAATTGGTTATATTGATAACAATTCAGCAACTAACCGTCTTCCTGCCGCTTCACTGCTATTGCCTTTGTATACTATTGCTACAGATACACCATCAACAGGCACGACAACAGTGGTCACGCCTACAGAATTAGATAGCCCTCTTAATAATCCTTTTAAAGGTTGGTCTCCTTCTGCCAAATCGACTTCTTATCCGCAACAACACCGATTGGTATATGCAGGAGTTACATGGAAAGAATTAGAACCCACCAAAGGTAATTATGATTTCGCCGCGATCGAAGCGACTAACAATTTTGCATACTGGAAAAGTAAAGGCGTTAAAGTCGTATTCCGCCTTATTCTCGATAGCCCTTCTGGAAGTGCTCATCGCGATATTCCAGATTGGTTAGTCAATGATATTGTTGCTCAAGGTGAATCTGCTGGAGTAGCTTATAGTGATGCTACTGGAGGCATGGGTGCTGGTAACAATACAGGATTTTCTCCTAATTATAGTTCCACTTATTTGATTGCTCGCCATAAGCTAGCGATCGAAGCCATTGCTAATCGTTATAATACGAATGATCGTCCGGTCGCTTTTGTACAGATTGGATCGCTTGGACATTGGGGTGAATTCCATACATGGCCTTATGTTGGACCTAATGGAGAAACGAACTATACCGGAACATTCCCTGTTAATGCGATCTCTAATCAATATGTACAACATTATATTGATGCTTTTGCAGGCAAAGAAGATAAAATGCAATTAATGATTCGACGCAGTATTGCTCTTGCCAAAACCAATAATAAAGGGCTTGTCATGGGTATGTTTAACGATGTATTCGGAGACAAACCAAGCTTCGATGCCGATTGGGGCTGGTACACAGGAACGCAAAATGGCTACTGGGATGATATTGGTCAACAGCAACCTGCTCATAAAGATTTCTGGGAAACACGCATTTCGGGTGGTGAGTTCTATGGTGGTGCTTCGGGTATGAATGCAGCACTCACTACAGGTGCTGGATTTACTGAAACGTTGCGTCAGACGGAACTTAGTAAACCAAGCTGGCTTGGCCCTAACTCCCCTGCTTCTCTTGCTGTTGGAGGAACACTACAAGCCAATATCGATACGTTGAAAAAACGAATGGGTTATCATTTTGTGATCAAAGAAGTATCCCATCCGACTACACTTACAGGCACTTCTGTAGCGGTAACAGTCAAAGTCGAAAATAAAGGCGTACAGCATTTCCCTTTTGCATGGCCGTTGGAAATTCAATTGCGTAAAGGAGATACCGTTGTCGCCAAAAAAACCACAACAGCTAATCTAACCACATGGAAAACAGGATCATATACAGTAACTGATTCGATTCCTGTCGCTAGCAGTCTTGCCGCAGGTACGTATGATATTGCAGTAGCGATTATCAATCCAGAGACCAATACACCGGGTGTCGATTTTGCCAATACAGGTAAATTGACAGATGGAGCTTTTAAAGTAAGCACGATTACAAAATAAGTATAGTGATAAAAGAAACACAATAACGAATAGATCTATTTTTGTTGTTTGTGTTTATAATTCTCTCTCTTTTTATGCTTTTCTTTATCTTTCTTTTTTAAGTATATCAATAGTTGAATACATGATGATTGTATAGAGCAGAACGATTCCAAAGTACGCTTTTGGAACCGTTCTGCTTTATTTTGTAGTTAAACTTTTCGCAATTGGAGCAAAACGTAGTAAAATAGAAACATACGCTTTTTGATGACTGGATATGATCCTATCGGATTCAAGCAATGATCTCTATTTCCTAAGGAGGATATACAATTATGAGTTATGCTACATATTTTCAAGAACATCGTGAACACCATTTAAATGAGTTAAAAGAATGGTTATCTATTCCTAGTATTTCTGCTATCTCAGAACATAAGCCAGATATGCTACGTGCGGCTGAATGGTTAGCAGAAACGTTGAAAAAAGCGGGTCTCGAACATGTAGAGATTCATCCAACTGCTGGTCATCCAATTGTTACAGCGGATTATTTGCATGCACCGGGTAAGCCAACGGTATTGGTCTATGGACATTATGATGTACAACCGGTCGATCCATTACACTTATGGGAGACGCCTCCGTTTGAACCTACGATTCGTGGTGACAAATTGTTCGCTCGTGGCGCAACCGATGATAAAGGTCAAATCTTTTTGCATATCAAAGCAGTAGAAGCGATTCTAAAGCAAGAAGGAACACTTCCGGTAAACGTGAAGTTCTGTATCGAAGGCGAAGAAGAAATTTCTAGTGCGAATCTGCCTGCATTTTTGGAAAGCAACAAAGACATGCTATCTGCGGATGCTGTATTGATCTCAGATACGGCTTTGATCGAAAAAGGAAAACCTGCGATCTGCACAGGATTGCGCGGACTATGCTCGCTTGAATTTACGATTCATACGGCTAATACAGATCTACACTCCGGTAGCTTCGGTGGTGGAGTTCCAAATGCACTTCACTCTATCGTAGAAGTACTGAACTCTTTGCATGATAAACAAGGTCGTGTACTGGTTGATGGATTCTATGAAGGTGTATTGCCATTGTCGGATGAAATGCGCAATGAATTTGTAAAACAAGCTTTCGATGAGAAGAAATTGCAACAATCATTAGCGCTAGAATCTCTACATGGTGAAGAAGGTTATTCCTTTGTAGAACGTGTCGGCGCTCGTCCAACACTTGAGATCAATGGATTGTATGGTGGTTTTCAAGGCGAAGGAAGCAAAACAGTTATTCCAAAAGAAGCCAGTGCCAAAATCACTTGTCGTCTAGTCGCTAATCAAGATCCTGCTTATGTGTTGGATCAAATTATTAAACATCTAGAAGCAAATGTACCAACCGGCGCAACGATTGATATTAAACCAGGTGAAAAAGCTCGTGCATTCAATATCGATCCTTCTGCCGAATTGTTGCAAAAAGCGGCTGACGCCTTCAAAACGGTATATGGTACACGTGCATTATTCACTAAAGATGGAGGTTCGATTCCAATCGTTGAAGCATTTTCTCGTCTAATTGCTCCGACTGTAGTATTGATGGGCTTCGGCTTACCTGACGAGAACCTGCATGCTCCTAATGAACATTTCAACTTGGAAAACTTTGATAAAGGCTTGCTTACGATTGTAGAATACTTGAACCAAATCTAAAATTGGCCTAGCTATGATATACAGAATAGCAATCTACTCTGTATATCAATAATGATCCAAAGCAAACAGACTGCTTTCTAGATACCTATAGTCGGTATTGTAGAAAGCAGTCTGTTTTTAATAATTTGAAGATATCGTAAAAAGCTTGAACAATTGTTACTTATAAGGTGTAGTCTATTCCACCGTAGCTGTTACTGGTTGCGTTGTTCTCCATACTTTTATAGCGTTATGCAATCGTCCCATCGCTTCTTCTAATAAAGAACGTGAACATGCTACATTCATACGCATATACCCTTGACCTGTCGTACCAAATGCATTGCCATCATTCAGTGCAATCTTGGCTTGATCCAGCAAAAAAGAAACCAACTCCAATTGTTCCATCTGGAGCTTACTACAATCGATCCATAGTAAATAAGTTGCTTCTGGCAATCGCACTGATAATTCTGGTAAATGCTCAGCTATATACTGTTGTACATACTCCATATTGCGATACGTGTACTCCATACATTGCTGTAACCACTCTTGACCATGTGTATATGCTGCTTCTGTAGCGACCGCTCCAAACACATTAATTTGCCCGATCCCAAATTGATTGATTTTCAGTGCAAATGCGTTCCGTAATTGTTCATTCGGGATAATAATGTTAGATGTGTTCAAGCCTGCAATATTAAATGTTTTGCTTGGCGCAGTGCAAATAATACTCCGGTTTCTAGCAGATTCAGACAAGCTGGCATACGGAATATGAGAATGAGGTTCATGCACAAGATCACCATGAATTTCATCAGATACTACAATAATATTCCACTTCGCACAGAGACGTTCTAATTGCTCTAATTCGTTGCGTGTCCATACCCGTCCAATAGGATTATGCGGATTACACAAAATCAACATTTTTACCTTCTCGTCTAGCACACTTTCTAAATGTTCGAAATCCATAAGATAATCTCCGTTAGGATCTTGGATCAACGGATTTTCGACCAATTCTCGTCCATGTCCTTTGACGACACTATAAAAAGGAGGATACACCGGTGTCTGAATAATCACTTTATCCCCGGGTTCTGTATAAGTCTCTACTGCAAAATTCAGCGCAGATACCACTCCTGGTGTAAATACGATCCAGTCCTGATCTATACTCCATTGATACCTATGTTCCATCCAATTCACTATCGACTGATGATACTGATTGGTACGAACTGTATAACCAAGCACACCATGTTCCATCCGTTGCTGAATAGCTTCTTGTACAGGTAATGGCGCCGCAAAGTCCATATCTGCTACCCATAAAGGAATAACATCATCTGTCCCAAAATGTTTACGAAGCGCATCCCACTTTTCCGAACTGGTTCCTATACGCGCAATTGTACGATCAAATGTTGACGTGTAATCCATTGCTGATTCCCCCCCATAGCCCACTATCCGAATATTTTTATCTATTCATTATCTTTATCCCAGAATGAATTTAAGATATATTCATCATAGCATGTTTTGAAGGGTGTTCAAGTTATAATACTAATTCAAGTAATTCATCAACCGTTTCCAAATAGTAGTCTGCATCAGAACTACGCAAAGATTCTCCTACAGCCGCAACATTCATTTTGCCAGCTATCGCTGCTTCTACACCTGCTAGTGCATCTTCTATAACCAGACATTCTTCTGGAGCAATATCCAAGCGAGTTGCCGCTAATAAAAACACTTCAGGATCAGGCTTACTGCGCGTAATATCATTACCGTCTGCAATCGCATCAAATTCTTTATCCAGACCTATCTGCTTCAAAATTGTTGGCGTATTTTTGCTAGAAGAACCGATAGCAATTTTGATTTTATTTTTTTTCAATTCTTTCAATGTATGTTCAACGCCTGGTAATAGATCACTAGGGCTTAAATGGTGTAACGATTGGCGATAATACTCATTCTTTTTCTCTGCTAATGCTAATTTTTCTTTGTCCGTATACGTTTTGGTCGCACGTTGCAAAATAATATCCAGACTCTCCATCCGGCTCACTCCGCGCAACTGATGATTGATCGTTTCGTTAAAAGGGATACCTTCTTCTTCACTAATTTTACTCCAAGCTTCAAAATGATACTGATCCGTCGATACAATAACTCCATCTAAATCAAAAATAACTGCTTTAATCGTCATGATTACTTCCTCCTCGGGTATGTTCAATGCTTGATAATGTTTGATTAGCAAAACTAAGTATGTTCTTTATTAAACACGAAACACGAATACTAGACAAAGAACGGTAAATTATATTTTAGCTAGAGGAGAAACAGTTACTTATATTTGTATTTTGTATCGATCACATTTTCAAACTATTGGATAAGTTATACAGATGTTGTTGAGCGTCGCATACTGATCAATAATATACCTACAATAATACATATTCCACCTAGCCATTGAACTGCAATAATAGGTTCATGTAACCAAAAAAAAGATAATAACAACGAAGTTAACGGCATAAGTCCTGAAAAAGAAGCGGTGATATACGCGCTACATCTTTTGAAAATAGTGCGGGTTGAGGTAGAAATTGCAAGTTTTGTACAGCTTTCGTTAACTCTTTTACCATTTCATTTAATCGTATAAATATATTTTCATTTTTTTACAATACGTATTTTAGTAAAAAAATATAGAGTTACAGGAAATCTAAAATTGATCACTAAGATCGTAACACTTTCAGTATCCATCCGATTGCCCCTTTCCTCTAAGATAGAAACATGGAACGATCTTTTTTATAGTAAAGAAAAAATAATAACAATTTTACGACTTAACTTCAAATTTAATTCATTAGAAAACAACTATATAAATGGTTGTTTTTTTTACTATTAATTGCACTTTAATAAAGGTAAGAAAAAATAAAGGAGCGGCTGCTATGACCTTAAAAAAACAATATCAAGAAGAGTTAAAGCGTTTAGCATGGCGAATTCATTATCGTATAAAGAAAACAGAAAGAAACGAAAAACTCGTGAGGTTCGATCCAATCATTGCAGTTAATAGTTTCGAAGAAAATATAAATTTCAAACTCAGCTTAGAACAAATGTTAAATGAATTAAGTTCCCTTTTGGGAAAAGAAATTATCTATAGAATCTACATATTGGAAGAAAGAGAAAAGGACGTAGCTTATTCACTAAACATGACACAACAGGCGGTGAATAGATGGAAACAAAAAATGTTAAAAGAAATGAGAACGAAGATGAGTATATTTTAGAACTAATCCAAAAAATAAAAGAGAAACATGACCAAGAATCAATAAATGCCTTTCTAAATCTTTTCGAAGCAGATATGCTTTTTTTATCAAGTTATATTCGCATGCCTAAAGAGGATGCTCTTCAAAGTTTAAAATTAGGAATGATCGAATTATTAATGGATGCACAATCAGATTTATATTTCAGTCATATTACCAAAAGATCAGCAAAAACCTGCTGATCTTTTTTATTTAAATGTAATATTACTTCACAGATAGCTCTAAAGCCATTTAACTAATTGTAAAAAAAATTAAAACGTGTTGTAAATATATCTTATTTTCTCCTCTATATATGAGGTAGACAACAAACACCTTAAATACAAAAAAAAGAGGAGAAATGAAAAATGAACAGACACGTAGGAATTGTATCTGAAACATCGAACGCTAATTATACTGGAGTAACTACTAAATTAACCCTCCCGACTACAATTAATGTAACGAGTGGTTATGTAGATTGGTATCTTGGCATCGGTCCATCCGCTATTGAAGCAGGCATTTCCTATAAAGTAGGCGAAGGCTTTCGAGTATTTATTAATGGTGTTGAAGGAGCAGACGTACCTAACAAGCGTTCTCAACGAGTTTCCTATCTACAACCAGGTCAAACAGTTGATATGAAACTGACTTATAACCATTCGACAAAACGTTCCAGTCTCTTCATCAATAGCCAAGTCGTACCTTGGGCAGACGAGGCTCCTGTGACGACGTATACTGCACGATTAATGAACACCCTAAATACAGTTAAAATGGTGCAAGGTGTTGAAGATACTGGATCCAACGTGACAAGCACTGCTAGCTTCTCTCAGCCGCAACTGCGTATGAACGCTGCGGGAACTATTTACAATCCATGGACAGCTAGTCTTTCTAAACAAACTATTAAACGGAACCTTGGTGATGCTGGCGGAGATGCTCACGTTTATCTGGTTAACACGTTTCCACTTGCTGCACGCATCGATAAAGCTTAATAAAAAAGAGCCCTTTGGGCTCTTTTTTATTATACTATAAATCTTTTGAAGAAATAGAAATTTTCATATGCAAAGATTTTTTTATTATGTAAATTTAATGATATAATGTAAAAACAGAAATGTTATGTATTGTATATTATATAAACTTTAAGTATATATGTAACTTTTTAGGATTAACTTCGTCTATACCATATACCTCACTAATCAAAGGAGAATCTAATTTATGAAAATATTCACAAAAGCTCTTTTAACTTCATCCCTTTCTGTTTCTTTACTTGCTAGCGGATTAATGGGGACTACTCAGACTCACGCTGCAAAAGCTTCAGATATTTCCATCATGGTAAACAATGAGACTCCCAAGCTGGATGTATCTCCATATATCAAGAATGGAGCAACTTTGGTTCCACTGAGTGCTATTAAAAGTATCCCCGATGTAACAATTTCCTGGGACAATAAAATGAAAGTAGTAACAGTAACAAACGATAATGAAAAATCCACTTTAAAAGCAGGATCGAAAGAAGCTAAGATTAATGGGGATAAAGTGGCTTTGCCTAATGCTTCCGAAATGAAAAACGGACGCATTATGGTCCCTATTCGTTTTATTACTGATGCTTCTGATGCTTATGCTTATTGGAATTCAGCCCAACGCATTGTCTATGTAGCTAAACCTTCTGATGATTTAAAAAAGGATCTTCAATCTAGCGATACAGCGACTTCTCGTAACGCAGCGATCCGCTTCCCTACAGTGGATAGATTAGGCGCTCTACTAGAAAGTAGTAAAGGAGACAATATGGTATATACTACTTATTTTTCTAAAAATAAAGTAGATGAATTTATGAAAAAACATTTAGATGTAGTAAACTACTATCGCATTATTGATGGTCGCGCTGAGCTAGTTTGGACGGCTAGATTGGATTTAGATCATAAAGCAAAAAATGCAAATCTACCAATCGTTGAGTATAAAATTCTCGAATCGAAAGGCAAAATGCCTGTTAACCCAACTGGTGGTGTGTATTTCTCCTACTCCTTACCTGGAGGAGTCCAGTATGGAACAATTGATAAAAATGGTAAAGCTACTGAGCTTCCTACCGCTACAGCAGAACAAAGTGACAAAGGGATTTTCGATATACCAGAAGAAGAACAATTGAAATAATAAAAAGGGCTTCCTTTGGGAAGCTCTTTTTATTACTTCCTCCTCGAGTATGTTCAATGCTTGATAATGTTTGATTAGCAAAACTAAGTATGTTCTTTATTAAACACGAAACACGAATACTAGACAAAGAACGGTAAATTATATTTTAGCTAGAGGAGAAACAGTTACTTATATTTGTATTTTGTATCGATCACATTTTCAAACTATTGGATAAGTTATACAGATGTTGTTGAGCGTCGCATACTGATCAATAATATACCTACAATAATACATATTCCACCTAGCCATTGAACTGCAATAATAGGTTCATGTAACCAAAAAAAAGATAATAACAACGAAGTTAACGGCATAAGTCCTGAAAAAGAAGCGGTGATATACGCACTACATCTTTTAACACCCGCATAAAAAAAGGCAAAGGCTACAGCAGTAACGATTAATCCAGACCAACCCAATGCTAACCATCCATAGAGAGATAATGTCAAGATAGCCACATACGGTTTTTCTAAACATGCTGGAATCAGGCATAATATCATTGCAATCGAAGAAACAATAATCGTTTGAATAATAGGATGAATCGACTTTTGAATATATGCGCCGTCAGTCAGATGTTGTTTGCGTGAAATCACATTAAATATAGATTCGCTTGCCGCCGCACCTATAACCAATACATTGCCTACTATATGCTTTATAGAGAATTGAGTATGTTGTAATGTTGATCCTTGCAATAATACAATGCCTATTAAAGTACAAGCTATCCCTAGCAAAGTATGTTTATATAATTTGTCTCGTAAAAAAATAAAAGCCAATATAGCAGTGATCGCCGGTGTTGTGCCTGTTAATATACCTGCTTCTCCTGTGCTTGTAAAAGGTAATCCTAACAGTAATAATGCTCTAAACATAAAAATGCCGAATATCGCTTGAAGTATCCACATATACCAGTCTTGCTTCTGTGCAGCACACATCGTTTTCCATACTGAACCTACATAAAATGGAAGCAAACTAATCAACAATATAGCCAGACTCATAAAAGTAATCGTAAATATATTTAAGCTTTTAGATATAAAGTTCATAGTGATAACCGATGTACCTGCTAATGTAAATGAAATAAACAAATATAACATTCCTTTATACTTTTCCATATCAAGGCTCCTTTTTATAGCTGGAATTAGACGTTACTTAGTAACCCTGATACAATTTTATATACTGTACTGGACTTCTTGAAGATCCAGTTTATAGTCATTTTCACTAGACCAGTAGGAGGCTTAATAATGTTAGGAATCGATTTGGATCGTAAGTCAGATATGAACTTATCTCGTCAGATTTTTTCTACGATCAAAAACTATATCGTTACAGGTCAATTGCCACAAGGCGAATCTCTACCTTCTACTCGAGCACTTGCCACACATTTAAACGTTTCGCGAAATACGGTCTCTGAAGCGTATGAGATGCTATGGACTGAAGGTTTTACAATTAGCCAACAAGGGGCTCCTACTACAGTTGCCACTGGTTTACATCTACATCAAGAAATTCTTTCACCACCCAAAACAACAGATAACTCCACAAATGCTACCAATCACACTATTCTTTATGATTTTAAAACGGGTCAACCTGATCTTTCTCTTTTTCCATGGAATATCTGGACAAAGATGATACGTCATGCGTCGGAAAACCTTTTAGAGCATCAATGGGGATATAGCGACTCTAAGGGATATGAACCTTTATGTGAAGAAATTGCTAAATGGCTTTTTCGTAGTCGAGGTATGATTGTAGATGCTCAAGATATTTATATAACTGCTGGAGCCACTCAAGCTATTCATGTACTGATCGATTTGCTGTATCGTGAACATCATCCTTTTGTTGTGGAGAATCCTTCTCATTCAGGAACAAGAACAATTATTCAACAAAAAAACTATCCTATCCACTGGGTAAATGTAGACCACGATGGAGCATTAATAGATACTATTCCATCTAAAGCATGGTCTGCTGTAAACGTGACTCCCTCTCATCAATTTCCATTAGGCGGGATTATGTCTGCCAAACGTCGGATCGATTTAATTCAATTAGCAAAAAAGAACAATTTTTATATTATTGAAGATGATTATGATAGTGAATTTCGATATGTAGGTGCTCCAATCAGTCCGATCTATTCTATCGATCATTCGAACGTTATTTATGTAGGTACTTTTAGCAAAACATTATTTCCAGCATTACGTATAGGGTTTGCTATTGTACCAAAATCACTACAAAGCGAATGGACAAAAAGACGAATCTATATGGATGTACAAAACCCTATATTAGAGCAAGTTGCTTTAACTGAATTTTTAAAATCTCGCAAAATAGATAAACATATTCAAAAGATGCGTCGTATCTATAAAACGAAAAGAACACTATTACTGGAATGTATTCAACACGAATTTGGAGAAAAAGCTACAGTATGGGGAGATGCGTCCGGGCTTCATCTTGTTTTGCAATTATCCCATCTTCATATCACGCCTTCTTTTATACAACAAAGTCAGCTTGCTGGAATTAAAATCTATCCGCTTAATGATTATTATGATGATAAGTCTACTCAAAACGATAAAATTCTGATTGGATATGGACATTTAAGTGAAAATCAAATCAAAGAAGGGATACACGCATTGGCACAATCTATGAATAAGGACTGCTAATAGATTATGGATATTTATTTACATAAAAATAAAGATTGACGCTCTTATCGTTCACCATTATGATAGATTAATAATTGAGAACGATTATCATTATTAAGGAGTGGCATTTTATGAAAGCACGTGTAACATTACCAGCAACAATTCTTTTATCTTCTGTACTGTTTACCGCTTGTGGTAATCAAGCGCCTACTAATACAACAGCAGCTCCAGCAACAACAGAAGCAACTACCACAGAGTCAACAACTGCTACACCATCTACCGAATCGACTACAGCTTCTACAGCTGATTTCAAAAATGAGACCGAACAGTATCGTACATATGCGATCGGTGAGATTGATTCATTTGTAACCGAAACAGAGAAATTTACAGCAGCAGTCAAAGCCGGCAAGTTGAAAGAAGCTCAAGCGCTTTATGCTCCAGCTCGTATGCATTATGAACGGATCGAACCGATTGCAGAAGCTTTGGGAAATCTTGATCCTGATATTGATGCACGTGCAGGCGATGTCGATGATAAAGACTGGCGTGGATTCCACAAGATCGAACAAGCACTTTGGGAAAAGAAAACAACAGACGGAATGAGCGAATATGCTGATCGTCTTCTACAAGATGCGCAATTGTTACGAGCTAAAGTGGAAACGGTTGACATTGATGCTAGTATGCTTGTGGTTGGAGCCGTAGAACTGCTGAATGAAGTCTCTTCTTCCAAAATTACAGGTGAAGAAGAACGCTACTCTCATACGGACTTGTATGATTTTGTCGCTAACGTAGAAGGTGCAGAAAAAATTTATGACATTCTCAAACCACGTTTGGCTGAAAAAGATGCTGATCTGGAAAAACAAATCGGTGAACGGTTTGAAGCGTTAAATAAAGAATTGGCTCCTTTTGCTACCAAAGACGGCGGTTATGTAACCTATGACAAGCTGACTAAAGAAGATATTCGTACATTAAGTCAAAACCTTGATGCACTGGCTGAACCTTTGTCGCAGATGGGTACTATTTTAGGGGTGTAATCATAATGAGCAAAAAGAATTCATCCGAAGATCAACCAAAATCCACTTCAGTTCCATATGAAGTGGATTCAACTTCTTCTACAGAAGTAAGTAACGAACCTCAAACTGGAGTATTCAAAAAGCCTGTTAGCCGTCGTGATATGTTGCGGTTAGCAGGCGCTTCTGGTGTTGGGCTTCTTTTGGGAAGTTCAGGTGCACTAGGTATTATGAAAGCTACTGGTCTCACCAAACAACCTGCGTCCGATACACCGGGTAGTGCTGAAAATGTAACAACTGGTATTACACATGGCGGGGATCAACATTCTTTTTATGGTACACATCAAGCAGGTATTGTTACGCCTAGTCAGAACTTTATGTGCTTTGCTTCGTTTGATGTGACTTTAAATGATGCCGCAGGCTTACGCCGACTATTTCAAGCTTGGACCAAAGCAAGTGCTTCACTTATGGCTGGCGAATTGTTAGATGGACAAAATGAAAATCCGAATCTTCCCCCTGCGGATACCGGTGAAGCGGCAGGGCTTTCTTCTTCCAACCTTACAATTACATTTGGTGCAGGCCCTGCTTTATTTGACCATCGATTTGGACTATCTGGCAAAAGACCAGCGAACTTTAAAGACCTGCCTGCTTTTAACGGAGACAATCTACAATCCGAATGGTGTGGCGGAGATCTAGCTGTACAAATCTGTGCTGATGATATGCAGGTCGCTTTTCACGCGATGCGTAATTTAATTCGAATTGCCCGCGGTTCTGCGGTTTTACGTTGGAGCCAAGAAGGATTCCAGCGCAGTAGTGCAGCTGATCCCAATCAGGCGACTCCACGAAATCTGATGGGATTCAAAGATGGGACCGCCAATCCAAGTGTCAAAGACAACGCGATGATGAATGAAGTCGTCTGGGTGCAACCACAAGATGGTGCAGGCTGGATGACCAATGGTAGTTATATGGTCGTGCGCCGAATTCGAATGCGTATTGAAGTATGGGATCGTTCCAGTCTGGCAGATCAGGAAAATACATTTGGACGAGAACGGGTCAGTGGTGCTCCACTCGGTTCGCACAATGAATTTGATCGCGGAGATATGGAAGCCAAAGACACTTCAGGTAAGCCGGTGATTCCAATGAATGCCCATATGCGTGTCGCTCGCGGAGACGGTACTATGCAGATTTTGCGTCGTCCTTATTCATATTCAAGTGGGATGGATAAAGTTACCGGACAATTGGATGCTGGATTGTTTTTTATTAGTTATCAACGCAGTATCGAAAAACAATTTATTCCGATGCAACAACGGTTAGCACAGATCGATGCGTTGAATGAATATATTCAGCATATCGGAAGTGCTGTTTTCGCTTGTTTCCCGGGTGTACAACAAGGCGGTTATATCGGTGACCAACTGGTGTGACAGCTTGAGTAATTGCTTATTTAGACAGGTTATAGAGATATTTTTTTACAATAGTGATTTTTGAAATACAATCTAATCAGTATAATCGTTATTTATTTTGATATGGAAAAGAGGGTTCTAGGCTATGCGTAAAAGTGCCCTGTTGATCAGGTTCATGCTTTGCTTGAGTCTATTGATAGTCTTATCTGCTTCTGCTTGGAGTGTAGCCCTATCTACTGCACAAGCTGCTTCTAATGATTCTGCGGAAGTAGATCAACTGTTGCCACTGGTAGGTAGCGCTCTTGTAGATGCCGGGCAACAAAAGTGGACAGATGCACAACAGGAATTAGATACATTTGCTACAGCATGGAAAGCTATCGATACATCGGCGGCTCCAACTGAAGCCAATGAAGTAAACACAGCTTTGACCGATGCTCAAACAGCTCTTGGCAAATCGTCTACTGATCCCAAAGCAGCTACTTCTGCTCTAGGGACATTAGCACGTGCAGTCAATACATTTGCCGAAGCTGGTCAAGCCAAAAGCAGTGCAACAAGTAGCAGTACCGGGCCTTCTCAGCAGGGACTCACAGCAGTTAAAGTCATTTTGCCTTTAGCGGATACAACGATTGAGCATATCGATCAGCACAATTGGCAAGCTGCTCAAGACAGTTACAAACAAATCGTTAATTCGTGGCCTGATGTAGAGAATGCGATTCGTGCCGATAATTTTACAGTGTATAGTCAGCTTGAGGTTAAGATGAGTATGATTCGTGTTGCACTTCAAGCAGACCCTCCGCGTGAAGAACAAGCCAAAGCAGACACTCAAGCATTGATTACTTTACTGAACGAATATGCAGCAGGCGATATTGCGGATACTGCTCCTGCAAGTGGTACGGTTCGTTTGAGTGATGCCGTCACTTTACTACAACAAGTACAGACTGCTGTAACTAATCAAGATCAGACCCAAGCTTCTGATCTTATGACTCAATTTATCTCAATGTGGCCGTTGGTTGAAGGAGAAGTACAGATTTCTTCTGCTTCTACGTATACAGCTATTGAAAATGAAATGGCTGAAGTTCAAGGATATCTGGTATCTAATCCTCCCCTATGGTCACAAGCGAATACAGTGATTGTGACGATGCTTGATGAATTAACACCTTTAACTTCCAAAACATCTTATACCGCATGGGATGCCGCTATCATTTTGCTACGTGAAGGTCTGGAAGCGATTCTAGTTTTAGCTGCTTTGCTCGCTTATGCCAAACGTAGTGGTAGTCGTACTGCCGGCAACTATATCTGGTCTGGTGCTATTTCCGGACTGGTGCTGAGTGGCGTGATGGCAGCGATCTTCGTGTATGCTTTCTCTCAAGTGTCTAGTAGCGGAAGTACTCGCGAAATGATTGAAGGTATTACCGGTCTGGTCGCTGTTGTGATGATGCTTAGTGTAGGACACTGGTTACATCAGAAAGCTAATTTAAAAAACTGGAATACGTATATTGAAAATCAGGTCAGTGGCGCTTTGGAACGTGGTAGTCTGTGGTCGTTAGCTATCGTTTCTGGACTCGCTATTTTGCGTGAAGGTGCAGAGACTGCTATTTTCTATATTGGAATGGCTCCAGCGATAGCCCTTTCACAATTGATCTTAGGTATAGCGATTGCGTTAGTAATTCTGATCGTCATTGCTGTACTAATTATCAAGTTCAGCGTGAAGCTACCGATTCGTCCATTCTTTTTAACGGCCACCGTATTGATCTATTATCTCGTTTTCCGTTTTCTGGGGGAAAGTATTCATGCACTGCAAGTGGCAGGTAAATTCCCTGCTCATACAGTTGCTGGATTGCCTTCGATCAGTTGGATTGGTATGTATCCGACATGGGAGACCTTTATCCCACAAATGATCGTACTGATCTGGATGGTATGGAGATTGATTTTACCTGAATATCGTAGCCGTAAACAGACAGCTTAAATGGCTATAATCCACTACAATCATGATTATAAAATAAAGTATATCGAAAGAGTCTATATCCTTTTATATAAGGTTATAGACTTTTTTTGTTAACATATTATATATAATCCATTCTATGTATGATTGATCATACCAAAGGAGAATACGATGAAAATTATTTTTATACGTCATGGTCAAGGGAAACATACCTTATCTCCACCAGAAAGTCTACATATGTACCATCCCTCTTTAACTGAAAAAGGAAAACAACAAGCACAGCAATTAGCACACACATTCCCTTTACATACCGATGATACGATAGTTATAAGCCCTACTCGACGTACGATTCAAACTTCTCTGATCTGGTCACAAAATATATCTTGTACGCTGATCGTTCATCCATTTGTCGGTCCACGAATGTTTCCTTTATTAGCACCAGATCAAGCTTATGGTTGTGATCAAATACTATCTTTACATCAAATAAGATTAGATTATCCTTGGGTTCGTATTGCGGAATACTCACAGCACATATGGACAAACGGAATAAATACAATCAGTGAGCAAGAATTCAGCACAGTTGCAGATCAGTTTATCACATGGTGTCGCCAACAAGACCAACCTAGAATCTATATTGTCACGCATGATGGAACAATCAATGCTTACCGCTCCTATTTCGGAGAATCAGTCACCCGTCAGCATTTTTTACAAGAATCTCAATCTTATGTATTACATATATAAGTATGCTAAATCGTACTCTTTATTAGGCATGATCTACGCTGTAAATAACATTGCTCAAAAAAGAATATTTATAGGTTGCAATCTTGTTTAGGGTGCTTTAAGATAATGGTGAAAGAAAATAATTTTCTCTATATATAATTACAAAATAAAAATAATTTTCATTAAGGAGGATTAAACTTGTCTCCTATTTTGCATATGTTGGAGCAACGCATCGAAAGTTTATCTCCTCAAGAGCGCCGACTGGCTCATTATATTTTACAACAACCTTCTACTGTGATCCGTATGGGGATTACACAACTAGCTACTCAATGTGGTATTAGTCCTGCTACAGTTACTCGGTTTTGCAAAACGTTCCATTTCGAAGGATTTCCTGATTTTAAAATGAAGTTGGCTAGTGAATTAGCACAACAATCGATTCCAAGTTCTTATCAAGATATTATTGCAGGTAATCCGCTAGCAGAGATTGTCAAAGCGATAGAAACCAATCATATTACATCGATTAATGATACAACCCGTCTTCTGGATCTACCTAAGCTTGAACAAGCTATCGGTTATCTTACCCGTGCGCGTCGTATAGATCTGTACGGTATTGCAACTTCGTCGATCGTAGCACAAGACTTTTATCAGAAATTAATTCGGATCGGTAAAAACAGCACATCGTTCTCTGATTCTCATATGCAGATCACTTCTGCTTCTACCCTTTCTTCAGAAGATGTAGCTCTAGCGATCTCTTATTCCGGGGAAACGAAAGAAACGATTGATGCTCTTTCTTGTGCCAAAGATAATGGAGCCACTGTATTATCACTTACTCAATACAGCAACAATAAATTAGCTTCGATGGCGGATATTGCATTATTCTCTTCGTCTCTTGAACAAGGAGTACGCCGCGGGGATATGGCTTCACGAATCGCTCAGCTTCATATTATTGATATTTTGTTTACCGGTATGATCAGCGCTCAATTTAATGATTCTGTTGCTAAGTTGGAACTATCTTATAAAAATGTGCAACGCTATCGTAAAGACTCGGGAGGTTTTTAATAATGGCTAATGTAATCAAAGTGACTCATGAAGAAGATTTTCACAAAGTAGCTGCTCATATTGTCGCTAGTCTGGTACAGACTTCTCCTCGTGCAGTATTAGGGCTTGCTACAGGAGGCACACCTGTAGGACTGTATCGTGAATTGATTCAGATTCATAAGCAAGGATTAGTTAGTTTTGCCAAAGTGAAAAGCTACAATCTGGATGAATATGCAGGTCTGCCTACCGATCATCCTGCTTCTTATCGTACATTTATGAATGAGCATTTATTTAACCATATTGATATTAATCTTGAAAATACACATGTACCAGATGGACAAGCGACTGATCTGGATGCTGAATGTCGTCTATATGATGAAATGTTGTCGGAAGCCGTTATTGATCTACAAGTGCTAGGTATTGGACATAATGGTCATATTGGATTCAATGAACCCGATGATAGCTTGAATCCTGCTACTCATGTGGTGACTTTATTAGAACAGACGCGAGAAGCCAATTCTCGTTATTTTGATTCGATCGACGAAGTGCCTGCACAAGCGATTACGATGGGTGTCGGTAGTATTATGAAAGCCCGTCAAATACTATTGCTCGTACGTGGTGCAGACAAAGCCGAAATTATTCATCGCGCAGTTACAGGTCCGATTACAACCCAATGCCCTGCTTCACTGTTACAATTGCATTCCAATGTTACGGTGTTGCTGGATGCTGAAGCCGGGAGGTTGTTTCAGTAATGCCGATCTCAACAGACATAACTCATTCATTTCAAATTATTCATGGGCGTGTGGTAACACCTACACATATTATTGAAAATGGAACTGTGCAAGTACAAGATCAAATGATTACGTATGTGGGTTCAACAGCCAATGCTCCTATATGGCAACACCAGACTACATACGATGCTCAAGGTGGCTTGGTGATTCCTGGCTTTATTGATATTCATGTGCATGGTGGAATGGGTGCAGACTTTATGGATGCTGATCCACAAGTATTGGACACGATTACTACTTTTCACGCTAGTCAAGGAACAACTGCTATTCTAGCTACGACGATGACAGCACCTCATGCGGATATCGATCATGTATTAGAACAGGTCTACAATTATATGCATCATGGACAAATGCCAGGTGCTCAAGTCGAAGGTGTTCATCTGGAAGGCCCATTTATCAGTCCGAAGTGGCCGGGTGCTCAAAATCCAGAACATATCGTATTACCGAATATCGAATGGTTAGAACAATGGGAGGCACGTTATCCCGGGCTGATCAAGCAACTTACTCTCGCTCCTGAGCGGGAAGGTGCTTTGGACTTGATCTCATGGTTACGTGAGCATGGAATTACAGCCGCTGCCGGACATACAGATGCTTCTTATGAAGAGGTTATAGCTGCTGTAGAAATGGGGCTTAATCACGCAGTTCATACATTTAATGCCATGACTCCACTGCATCATCGCAAACCAGGAGTCGCTGGTGCTGTACTAAGTACTCCTGCTATTCATGCTGAAGTGATAGCCGATGGCATTCATGTTCATCCTGCGGCGGTTGCTTTGCTAGCACAGTTAAAGCAAGCCCATAATCTTATTCTGATTACCGATGCAATGTCTGCGGCTGGACTTGGAGATGGTCAGTATATGCTTGGCGATCAGCCTGTAAATGTGATCAATGGAATAGCGACATTACCGGATGATAGTGGAACACTAGCAGGTAGCCGCTTAACAATGATCGAAGGTTTCCGCTTTTTGATCCAGCAAGCAGGTCTATCGATTATGCAAGCTTCTGCTGCCGCAAGTGGTAATCCTGCTCGTGAACTAGGCTTGTATGAACAGACAGGTAGTCTAGATATTGGCAAACGTGCTGATATACTGGTGCTGAATCCAGAAATGGAATTACAGCATATTTTTATCAAAGGATTGCTCAAATCTTATCGTTAATATGCAATAGATAAGCAAGTTCTCCAGGTATAATTACTAGAGAACTTGCTTTTTTAGTGCTCTTTACTCTCAAATTATTATTTAAAGATAAACTATTGATTAACTTTTGGTCATATGTTATATTCTGAGTACCATTTTTGATGAGACAGGAGTTTACTTTCATGAAAGAAAAACGTCTACAACATCTGGAAGATTATATCCATTCGGTAGGGACCGTCTCTTTAGATGAACTTTGTGAATATTTTAACGTTTCTAAAAATACAGTACGTCGTGATGTAAATCAGATTTTAGAAAAAGGAACGATTCAAAAAGTATACGGCGGTGTTACGTCAGTCACTCCTGCTTTGATCCCATTTGAAAATCGTGATCATACCAATCATCCCGAAAAAGTAAAAATCGGCAAACAAGCAGCGGCATTGGTACAAGATCAAGATTTGATTTTTATCGACTCCGGTACAACCACACGTAATATTGTTGAATTTCTTCCGTCCTCTCAACAGTTAACCATTTTGACCAATAGTCTGGATGTGATCAATGCGGCTGTTGCTTTTGAAAATATTACATTGATTACGATCGGTAATCGCTACAAACGCAAAACCAAATCGTTTGTCAGTATTGATGATCTACATATTTTAGATAAGTACAATATTAGTAAAGCTTTTATGGCGGCAACTGGAGTATCTATTGCACATGGTTTGACGAATTCAGATATTTTGGAATATGAAATAAAAAAGCGAATAGCTGAAAAAGCACAGTCTGTCTATTTACTTGCGGATGCTTCCAAATTCGGCAAGTCTACTCAGCTTACGTATGCTCCTTTGCAAGAGGTCGATGTGCTAATTACTTCTGGCACCTTATCTGATGAATATCATTCGTTCTGTCGGGAGCATCAGATTGAATTATATATTTGTAAATAAACGATCCAAAAAAGACAATTCTTTTTTCTAAGTTATGATTAGAGAAAGAATTGTCTTTTTGCTATAAAATATTATTTGTTCTGCTGATTGGATCATTCATAAGTATCTGCTATACCGTGTGCATCGCCTGACCACTGGTACCAAACTCTTGCATTTTATTTTGAACTACTTGTTGGATAGCTTCTGTACCGGGTGTAAGAATTTGACTAGGATCGTAAAGTTGAGGATTCTGGTTCAGCACTGTACGTACAGCTGATGCCCATGCCTGAATACATTCAGTATTAACGTTAATTTTGGCATGCCCTAATTCGATTGCTTGCCTAATCTGATGCGCTGGAATACCTGAACCTCCATGTAACACTAACGGTACACCTGTGAGGTCGGCAATATGTTTCATTTCAGCAAATCCAAGTACAGGTTCTCCTTGATAAGGACCATGCACAGAACCGAGAGCAGCGGCTAGTGCATCTACTCCTGTTTCTTTGACCAGTCGATCACACTCAAGCGGATCTGCGTATTGGATACCTCCGATTAATCCATCTTCCATCCCACCAACAGTGCCAACTTCTGCTTCAACTGATACACCAAAAGAACTAGCATATTCTACGACTTCTAGCGTCATCGCTATATTCTGTTCAATAGGATAATGTGAACCATCAATCATCACTGAACTGAATCCATTATCAATAGCTTGCTTGCAGTGTTCTACACTCATTCCGTGATCTAAATGCAAAGCCACCGGTACAGTAATCGATAATTCTTGTATCGACTTATCGACAATAGCTGCTATTAAAGCATATCCTCCAAGAAATGATACCAGTCGATCAGAAGCCGCCAAAATAACAGGTGCTTGCTCTGCTTGAGCAGCTCTAAGAATAGCTTGTACCCATTGCACACCATTAATATTATATTGCCCTACTGCATATCCATCAGCTTGCGCTTGAAGTAACATCTGTTTCATAGATACCGTTCTCAACTTCATCTCTCCTTATTATCATTTTGCATTTAGAAGAGCACATCTTGTTGTGATTTAACTTCAAATCTAGCCTGCTATCCGTAGATCATTAAAAGATAGTTAAAGAAAAATATTAATACTGTTTAGCTGTTTTCAACTTTTCTTGTTGCGCCGCAAAAACACGCTGAATACTTTCATGATCAGATACTTCGGCTACTCCTACATTCCACCAGCTCTCATATCCATGAGTCATCGTTTTCGGTAATACTTTGATCTCAATCAATGTAGAAGATGACTGTTGCTGTGCATCTGCCAGAGCATCTTGCAATTGCTTGATATTGTTCACTTTGTACGATTTGGCTCCATAGGCTTCGGCTATTTTGGCATAATCAATATTTAATATACGGTTGTCTGGCGTACGGAATTCGCACAAATAACTGCCTCCACCGTTCTCCATCTGTAGATTGTTAATACAACCAAAGCCTGCATTATCAAAAAGAATAATATTGATCTTATGATGATATTGAATAGCAGTAACCAACTCGGAATGTAACATTAAAAAACTTCCATCACCCACAATCGAATATACTTCTTGATCAGGAGCGGCTAACTTAACACCAAGCGCACCGGATACTTCATAACCCATACAAGAATATCCATATTCCAGATGATACGTATTGGTAATGCTCGGATTCCAAATCCGTTGCAGATCACCTGGCAACGATCCTGCTGCACCAACAATAATGCTATCTGCCGGTATAGATTCATTCATAGCGATCAAAGCCGTAGTCTGTGGCAATTCGGTCTGAAGTGCGTCTGCATATTCATTAAGTGCCGCTTGATCAAATTGATTATCCACTTCTGGCGTAAAGTCTGTACGGTTAAATGTAATCTGACTTAATCGTTCTCGCTCTTGATCCCACTCCGCTTTGAGCTCCTGTATCTGATTGCCAAATTCACTGGTATATCCTTCCAACAGTGGAGCCAGTTGTTCTAATGTTACTTTTGCATCCGCCACTACTTGAAAAGCATCTAATTTGTACGCTTGAGAACGACTAACATTAATATTCAAAAATTGACCATGTTCAAAATCAAACGCCGTTTTGGAAGAAGTTGCAAAGTCAGTATAGCGTGTACCGATACCAATAATCAGATCAGCTTGCCGAGCTATTTTATTAGCCGATAATGTACCGGTAACTCCTACCCCACCTAGGTTGTTCGCAAATGTATATTCAACAGTCGCTTTACCTGCTTGTGTCTCTACTAATGGAATATGATGCTTTTCAGATAATCTTTTTAATATATCGCCTGCTTCTGAATATTTAGCTCCACCACCGACAAGAATAACCGGATGGCGACTTGCTTTGATCAATGCTACTGCTCCTGTTAATTCACGTGTGGTTGGCAATTTGCGATCTACATAATGTACACGACGAGCAAAAAAGGTCTCATCATAATCATAAGCTTCGCCTTCTACATCTTGCGCAATACAGATCGTTACAGGCCCTGCTTTGGCAGGATCGGTCATCACTTCAAAAGCTCGCAGTAAACTAGACATCAATTGTTCCGGGCGAGTAATACGATCCCAATAGCGTGATAACGGTTTTAAAGCATCATTGGTTGTGACTGCGGCACTGTATTCTTGCTCGATCTGTTGAAGCACCGGATCAGGCTGGCGGGTAGCAAATGTATCTCCCGGTAGAAAAAGTACCGGAATCTGATTGGCAAGTGCTGTTCCTGCCGCCGCTGCTAGATTGGCGGCTCCTGGTCCTACAGAAGTAGTGACTGCATATATTTTTTGGCGTAGCATTTGCTTACTATAGGCAATCGCCGCATGAGCCATGCCCTGTTCATTTTTACCTTGTATCACTTTGAGATGACCGGATTCTTGTTCTAATGCTTGACCGATCCCAAGTACATTGCCATGTCCAAAAATGGTAAATATCCCTTCTACAAAAGGAAATTCGTTCCCATCTATATGGATATATTGCGCATTCAAAAAACGAATTAATGCTTGTGCTGTTGTAAGCCGAATCGTTTGCATTATTTCACCTCGATCTGTATTGTGCCTCTGTCTCATCTGCTGCAATCAATTGTTCAATCTGACTTACTGTAGGCATCGCTTCAGAAGAACTATGCTTGCTAACCACGATCGAAGCAGAAGCACTACCGTATTTGAGCGCTGTAGCAATATCTTTACCTGCAAATAAAGCATACAAAAAAGCAGAAGCATACGAATCGCCAGCACCAAATGTTTTTAACACTTTAGTCATATATGCTTTGCTTTGAAAAACATCGCCTGACTTTGTATACGCGTATGATCCTTCGATTCCATGCTTGATCACAATCAATTGAGGGGTATGCTGAAATAAATAAGCGATCGTCTGCTCATTTTCTCCTATACGATTTTCCAAAATATCAAATTCATCTCGTGTGCCGATGACAATATCTGCTTGTTCTGCAACCAGTGTATAGTAGATCGAGGTCTGTTCTTTGGATGTCCATGTATACGGACGATAATCCAATTCAAAAATCACTTTCACCTGATGCTTGCGAGCGAGGCTCACTGCTTTGAGAATAGCTTCTCGTGAGGGGCTTTGAGATAAGGCAGTGCCTGATACCAGTAGAACGCTTGCTTGTTTAATATAATCTTCGCTTACTTCATCAGGCTCCAGATAAAGATCTGCTACATTTTCGCGGTACATCAGAATACTGCATTCTTCAGGGCTTTTGATCTCGGTAAAAGCAAGCCCTGTTTTGTGACCTGCCTGATCAATCACGACTCCTGTAATATCAATACCTAGATTCTGAATATAATTTGAAATAAAGCGACCATGTTGATCATCTGCAAGCTTACCAATAAACCCTGTTTTGAGCCCTAATTTGGAACTGCCAATCGCGATATTAACAGGTGATCCGCCTACATATTTGGTAAAGGTCATCGTTTCTTCCATAGGACGATTATATTCAGTAGCATTCAGATCAATACATGCTCTTCCGATCGCAATCATATCGAATACACGGTCACTTTTTAATTCGAATTTCATCTGTACTTCCACTCCGTTTCCTTCACAATTTTCGACTTGATGATCTGCTTAACGTTGCAATATCCATTCGTGATCAGGATCGTTGTGGAATTTCCAGATGCGCTTGGGCCCTGCCATAACATTCAGATAATAAGACGTGTATCCATCAGGTACACCTACAGGATGATATCCAGCAGGAACGATAACGACATTTCGATGTTCTACCGCCATCGTCTCATCGATCGAGCGATCATCTGTGTATACCCGTTGAAAAACAAATCCTTGTGCCGGATCGATTTCATGATAATACGTTTCTTCTAATAAAGATTCAGCAGGCAACATATCTACATCATGCTTATGTGGTGGATAACTTGACCAGTTGGCACTTTCTGTGATTACTTCAACCACTAATAGACTATTCACAGTCTGATCAGAATCCGGCAAAATATTATGCACAAGCCGTTGATTATTATATTTACCACGATGTTCTACGCTATTTTCACTAGCTGGAATAAGACGAGTTGGACGTTGTACAGATGAAGGTGAATAACATAATGCTACTCTAGCTACAGTCTCTGCGGTCACTACAAAAGAACGATCATTCGAGATATATACGCTATCTGTAGGCTTTTTCTCAAACACACTTGTTCGTGTCCCTACTCCTGCAAAAGTCTGTTCATGATCACTAACGGTGATTGTACCGGTCACTGCTACAATACAACATTCTGTTCGACCTAATACTTCATCGTATAGTGCACCGGGTTCCAAGTCGATCATTTTGAATCCTACATAATGCAGTGTTGAATGATCTGCGTTGACTTCATGCAAAAGGGTGACACCCGGACGAATATGCTGTTGTTGAGGCTTACGCAATAATGTACTCATCATGTGCCATCTCCCTTATTCAAACGTCGGTGTCACATAACGAGCAGTGACTACTTTTTTGTGCGTGTAAAAGTCTACGCTGTCTTTGCCGTTAGCATGCAATGTACCAAAAAATGAAGATTTCCAACCGGAAAAAGGGAAAAATGCCATCGGAGCAGGTACACCCAGATTCACACCTAACATACCTGCATCTATATGTTCGCGGAAATAACGAATCGCTGACGCATTAGATGTAAAAATACACGCTCCATTTGCAAATTCAGACTGATTAGCCGTTTCAACCGCTTCTTTCAAATGTTTCACTCGAATAATCGATAATACCGGAGCAAAGATTTCATCTTTCCAGATGGTCATGTCTGTCGTTACATTTTCAAAAATAGTCGGCCCGATAAAATAGCCTTCATTCGAAATCTGTTCACGACCATCGCAGACTAATGTAGCGCCCTCACTAATTCCTTTTTCAATATAGCCTATCGTACGCTGCTGATTTTCTTCCCGAATAACCGGCCCCAAAAACACTCCATCATCAAGACCGTTACCGATGGTGATCTCGCCTGCTCTTTCTTTTAACCGTTGTATAAATGCGTCAGCAATGCCTTCTTCAACAGCAACTACGGCACAAGCCATACAACGCTCACCTGCCGAACCAAAAGCAGATGCAATTACATTCGTTACCGTATCTTCAAGATCAGCATCGTTTAATACAATCGTATGATTTTTGGCTCCGGTTAATGCTTGTACACGTTTGAGGTTATTGCTTCCACGCTTAAATACATATTCTCCGACAGGCTTTGAACCGACAAATGAAATAGCTTGCACAGACGGATGATCCAATACACCATTTACGACATCATGCGCGCCGTATACGATATTGAATACTCCTTTGGGTAGACCTGCTTCTGTAAATAATTCCACCAGACGTTTCGTTAATAGTGGTGTGCGTTCAGAAGGTTTGAGAATAAAAGTATTTCCCAGTGCAATAGCCATCGGGAACATCCAACAAGGCACCATCATAGGAAAGTTAAATGGAGCAATGCCACCGACTACACCAATAGGATAGCGGTAATTAACAGCTTCTACATCTGTTGCGATCGAAGCGAGTGAATCTCCCATCATCAATGTAGGTGCACCTGCGGCAAACTCTACATTTTCTATCCCACGCCCTACTTCTCCAAGCGCTTCTGTTAGATTTTTTCCATTTTCAATAGTGATAAGACGAGCTAATTCTTCTTTATGAGTAGATAATAATTGTTGGAAATTGAACAGAATTCGAGCACGACGGGGAACAGCTACTTTTTGCCAGGATTGAAAAGCTTGATGTGCGACTTCAACGGCATAATCAATATCTTCTTTGGTAGAAAGAGGGACTCTGGCGATAATTTCTTTGGTCGCTGGATTATATACATCTTCGTAGACTGTTGTTTTGCTTTCTACCCATTCTCCATTGATATAATTTTTTAACTTTTCTACTGCTCGTGCTTCTGTCATTTCTGTTCCTCCTTTAATCAATACACATCATAAAAGTTAACTGCACTATCCAGATCATTGTTATATTTTGATTCATTTATCACTTTTTGATTATGTTTTGATTAATTTATAGTTAGATATTATTATCAATTTTACCTACAGTCAATCATTTTATGTAACAATACTGCTTTTTGGCAAAAATAAAAACATCTTTTACAGAGTATAGGATCGACTCTATAAAAGATGTTAGTTATCCAGAGTTCGCTAATGTGTATCTATGACATACAGCTTTGAACTTATTGGTGATCAGATGACGAAGTTATCGCTTGCGCGGCTTGAATCACTTGCTTGATCGATTCTGACGGCAACCGATATGCCCATTGATGAGCAGGATCGACCACCTCAATATAAGCAGAGTTATCGGTAGACTGGAATCCTTGATAAGTCTCGGTCACTGTTCGCTTCCCTTCTTTACGAGTAACCTCAAGAGTGAATACAGGCGACTTGGAAGATAGCTGAGAAGCCGGTTGTGGCAGTTGATCGGTTGGAATATTTTTGATACTGTCGGTCAAATTAGAAGCTTGTTCACTACTAATCGAATGACCATTAAATGTCCAGCGATCTTGACTTGGATCTTCTAGATTAGCTTGATGTTTTAAAGTCCACTGATTGTTCTGATCTTGACCTGTCCAGCTCAAAGCTGTCATATATTGATCATCCCAACCGAATGGAGTCGTATCCACGAAACTAAATACAGTCGCTGATAAGTCTGTAACTGTCTGCTGAGATAATTGAATAATAGCTCCTTCATTTAAGCGTGCATAGTAATACCCATCTGTTGGTAATTTGCTACCAATATAGAGCCTATCCTGCTTGCCATCTGTTGATGTAAGTACAATCGTAGGTTGCTTGGTATCTATCCCATATTTGGCAACATCGGTAGGTTGATTTTCGACAATAGCATGTACTGTTGCTGCTTGTAGTGTAGTCAACCAATCTGTAATTGCATACGCATTGGTCGGATAGCTTGAAGGTGTACGCATTTGCCATTGATTTTGTTTATTTTCTAAAGTGATCGATGATGGGGTTGTAGTGGCTTTTGCATCATCTGATGAAGATTTCATTTCGATTTGCTGCACGTTAGCAGGTGTAAATGTAATCCATTTCGCTTCTACAGGAGCAGTCTGATCTTTTTGAAAAAAGTTCTGTGAATAGGCATAGGCTCCACCTAATAGCAAAATCGCCACCATGATGATCGTTGGCATCCATTTACGAAGTTGCACGATCTGCACGACTCCTTTCTATCCTCTACGTCGTCTCCACCATAGTACAATTCCTACAATGACAAATAACAAAGGAAATACAATAACCGTTCCAATAAAAATGATTTTCGCTTGAGATAACGATAAATTAGCGGTCTGGTATTGCTCTTGCACTTGCGGTCGAATCGTAATTTTATTCGTATTCCCCAGTAGATCATTAATACTGTTCAGTGCAAAATCCAAATTCGCTTGTTGTACAATTTCCTGATCCATCATAAATGTAGACCCGCCCAAAATCACAGCTTTCGGTTCACCTTTAGCATCTGTTACAGCAAAACCAAGATCGAATGGCCCTGCAAGGTCTTTGGTATCACGCTCTGTTTTGGATTCTAGTAATCCAGATAGATTCGTTTCTCCATAACTGTTACTTGAAGAAGTCAGTAATGGCGTAGTTGTCCATCCTTTCACTGCTTCTAACTGCAATCCTATCGACAGTGACATCATCGTATACATTTTATTTGCCGCTAATTTGGCTGTAATCTCATGTTGTCTGTAATCTGGAATAATCGTAAGTGGATCGTATAATGAAGTGTCTTTGGGTTCTACCGCTACAGCATGTGTATCTTTGACACCATACATACTCATCAAAGAGTCTAAGTTTTTCCAGCTACTGCTCATTTTTTCATTAAAGCCAAGCGATAAAAATAACTTGCCACCATTGTTCAAATACTGCTTAATCAGCTTGGTTTCTCCATCGCTCAAATCATTTTGCGGCCCAATAATCATCAGCAGATTAGCATCTTTTGGAATTGAACCTTCTTGCAATAGTGACAGATCACTCACAGTAATATGCTCTTCTTTTAAATGACTCATCAGTGTACTCATATCTGTCGTTGCAAATTCATTATGTCCGTTAAGCAAATACGCTTTGTGTGTGGTAGATGAAGATAGCGATAACAGACCTGACGTTAACTTTTCTTCACCGCTAAATTGATAAGATGCACTGGCTTCCGCGCTTTCTGCACTCATATCACTAGCTCCTGCACCATCAGCGAACATATCGTAGACAGGAACAATTTTGGTAGTATCTCCTTTTTTCAATACTACTGCACTTTCGGTAACGCCATATTGCTTCGCAAGTGTCGGATTGGTCAACAGATCATAAGTTTTCACTTCTAGCTTGCTGTTCACTTTATGGTATTCTGCTAATAAATCAGTCACTTCGCGTGTATATACTTCTGCATCCTGTGAATTTAGAAAAACAAGAGCTTCAACATTCTGATCCAATCCTTGAAGGGTGGTGATCGTCTGATCGGATAATGTATATTGTTTGTTTTTGGTTAGATCGACTTGAAATGTTCCGATCGAATTAAGAAATAACGTCAAAATAATAAAAATACCAATAACGGCTACCGAAAATACGACTGCATTTGTACCTTGTATCCATTTTTTCATTGTGCTCACCTCCACCTTTTCCGTTCCACGACTTGTATACTCAGTACAAGGAACAATAACGATAAGGTGAGATAGAACAGAATATCCGGTCCATGCAGTACACCTTTGACTAGATTATCAATTCGGCTGGATATGGAAAAAGGCTCTAGCCATTTCTGAGCGATATCTGAATTCATCGTAAAGGAATCTATAATCCATAATCCTAGCAATAGTACAAAAGCGATCACAGCCGATACCATCTGATGTTGAGACAGACTGGAAGCAAATAATCCGATCGCCATCATCGCAGCGCCTAGTAAAAATACCGCTAACAAAGATAACAACAACATCGGTATATTCATCGTACCGAAAAAAGACATCGTGATCGGATATACCAGATTGCAAGCAATCAATACTAATAACAATCCAAGAGAAGCTAAGTATTTACCGATTACAATCTCGATGACGGTTACAGGGGAAGTCAGTAACAATTCATCGGTTCCCTGTCTAAATTCTTCGGATATCAAACGCATCGTTAATAATGGAATAATAATCAATAACATAAAAATCGTATTGCCCAAAATCAAGCGGTAATCCAGTATACTTGGCTGGTAACCGACAAAACTAACATAAAACATATAACTAGATAGCAACACATAGACCGCTATCGCAAAATACGTTGTTGGATTCAAAAAATACAACTGTAATTCTTTAGAACATATTGCCCACATGCGTCTCACTTGGTTGTGTCCTCCTTCGGTAAAGGAGTATCTAGATCATCCCCAGAAGTTGAATTTACATTAAGATCAGATGGAGAATCGGTTGTTAATTTGGCAAATAGTTCTTCCAGACTCTGACCTTGTTTACGCATTTCCAGTACAGGAATCCGCGCTTCTGCTAATAAAAGAGATAACGATTCTCTAAAGTCTTCCTCATCGATTCCTGTTAATTTAATCGCAATCAATTGCTCTTGTTGTTCATTGGTATGAGAATAGTGAAATTCAGTATGTGCAAAAGCAGCATGTTCCAGTACAGAGCGTACGATTGCAGGCTTCGATTTCACTTCCAATTGCACCTGGAAATTCTGCTGTAACGAATCACCAATATGATCAGCATCGCGATCCAGTACTAATTTGCCTTCATGGATAATTAACATCCGATTGCACAGCATACTGACTTCAGGCAAAATATGCGTGCTCAATAGTACAGTATGTTGTTCACCTAATTCTCGAATCAATTGTCTAATTTCCATAATCTGATTCGGATCAAGCCCGGATGTTGGTTCATCCAAAATAAGCAATTCTGGTTGATGAATAATCGCGCCAGCTAAACCGAGACGTTGCTTGTATCCTTTAGATAAAGAACGGATTACCTGCCGCTCTCTTCCTTGTAGTCCAAGTCGATCAATCATTTCGCTAATTCTTAATTTCTGCTCTCGCACCGATACATCGCGTAAGTCCGCTACAAAACGTAAATAAGAACGCACTGTCATATCTGGATAAAGTGGCGGTGTTTCTGGTAAATACCCTATTTTGCTACGTGCTTGTCTGGATTGTTCGTGCATCGGTAAGCCATCTACCCATATCTGTCCAGAAGATGGGGTGAGATAGCCTGTAATCATACGCATCGTTGTGGTTTTGCCAGCTCCATTGGGACCTAGAAAGCCAACAATTTCGCCCCGCTTCATTTCAAAATCGATCCCATCTACACTTCGACGCTGATCGAACCATTTGCTTACTTGCTGGACTTGCAGCATATTTCGTTCCCTCCCGCTTTTCCCAAAATCCTTTTTACTATAACGTAATTGTTATAAATTCAGCTTAAAAGAAGGTAAAGGAAAGCTTAAAAAAAGCCGCCAGATCATGATGATCTTAGCGACTTCTTTAAGATAAAGTATGAGAAGTATGATCCAATTCAAAAAACCATTCTAAAAAAGAGTTAAAACTCTGCCATTGCGGTTGTAATTGCCCTGCCCAAAAGTCTTGTAATCGTTGACCGAGACTCAACTCCAACACTTGATCTGTCTGCCGATTGTAAAAGTATCCACCTTCACCGACAAAAGCATCCAGCGGAAGATATTGTTCAGGCAATTTCAATGTCTCGCGAGCACTATGTATACTTAGATCATAATTCGAATACAATACAAACCAACAAATATGGTAAAGCTCCTGATGTCGACTGTAAAAAGTAGGCCCTGTCTCTGCATGTAGATAAAACTGCGCAAAGTCTGAATCCAGTGGAATCTGCAACGTTTCCAGTGCACCTGCATATTCAGTCGAAGCTTCTTCATACCATGCGTTTTGTTCTTTGAAATATTGCTGAACTTTAGGTGATAACAATGAAATTCTCCTTTCACTCTAGATATTCAATCTCATCTTACCAGTTTATCGTAAATTCTGGCTTCGTGCTCACATCAATCGGTACATCTTTAGAGCCTATACCTGCGGCAGAAGCAGCAAAAATATCTTCTTCGATCCCTAGTTTTTCTAATTTGAGTGTACGTGCAGCTGCAAGTTTGAATTTGGGTTCTCCTTCAACAGGAAATGTAAGACTACCCTCACTTGTATCTCCACCGTTGCTATCTATTGCTTGCCGGGCAGCAGCACCGATCTGATTGGCATACTGTCGCATCCGATCATACAATAAATCACCATTTTGGGTTGCTGTAAATTCTTCTTCAAAATAAGGTTCTTTTACCACTAGCATCCAATCTGTTGTAGCATCAAATTCATTATCAATCAAGATATCTTCTAACTTTTTGGTATCTATATCTTCTTTAATTTGTTCTTCACGATCTGATTCTTGATCACCACCTGAACCAGAACCACTGTCGCTCTTAGAACCCGTCGAACCTGATCCATTCGTATGTCCACCTGCATTACCTTCATAGTGACCACCACCAGAAGAATTTGAATGATTCGGTGAACTTGAAGAAGAACCACTACTTCCACTTTCAGAAGATTGTTCATCCAGCTTTTCTAAATAGTCCTGTATAGTTTGCTCTGCTTTTTCTTGCATTGCCAGTTCATACTGTTTTTTCACTTCTTGTACAGCAGTAAGCGACGTGGCATCAGCTACATTTTGCGCCTGTCGCTTTTCAATAAAAACGGTAAAATAATAAAATAAAAACACACTACCGATGATAACAAAGGCAAGCGTCGATACTGTCAAAATCGACATTCCGCCCTGTTCATTATGAAGTTTCTGCTGTATATTCTTCATCCATCGGTTCATGTGTATTCATCTCCATTTTTAAATTAGCCGTATACAATAACACAAATAGCAATAATCGCCATTACGACAAGCACTAACATGATTTGTTTATTCACTTTTGCCATCTGTTGCGGATCCGCTACAATCTCACCGCCACATCTAGCACATACCATTTCTTTACGTAATAATTTGCGTTCCGATATATCCCGGCAAGATTGACAGGTATATTGCATGGTTGATCCCTTCCGCATTTTCGACGTTTGTCACATGTATACATAAGATTGCGTATTATTTTTTGAAGTGTAAATACTCTTACTCATCTTTGTCTGTGTACGTAACAATCCATTGTGCGGCTTCTGCTCTAGAAACTTCTGCTTGTGGTTTGATTAATTTAACAAAGCCAAAAATATTGCGATATTCACGGTCTCCGTTTAGATAACCAGATATACCCTGTATATATAAATCTTTATTTTGATACAGTTTACCAATATTCTTAGCGTCTTCTCCTACACTATTCAGCAAATTAGTTTTCAAAACATCTACATTCACAATAGGATCTTTTACACTAAATTGATCTTGATACCATGACCACATCAGAGTGAGCTGTTCTCTAGTTAAAGGTTGATCGAGCTGTAACTCATTATCATCTAATGGCACAATAGCATCTGCAGCTTTTAACGTTTCGATCAGATTATGATCGGGATCATCTACAGGTACGTCTTTGAAGCTCGATTGATCGGTTTGTTGAGGTTCAAAATCTTTAAAATCATATTTATATAACCATTTTATAAAATCACGTCGTGTAATAGAGTCATCTGGACGAAATTGTCCATTTGTATCAAGAGTAACTGCTCCTGATCCCAACAATTTAACAATCTGTGTTTTGACAGGACTATCTGAAATATCATTGACTGTTATCGTCTCACTGGAAGAAGATGTGTTGCTTAGTGAAGTATCTTCATCTTGATTTTCTTGATCAACCTCTACTTGTTTTTCATCAATCTGAGTATAATCAATAATCCATTGTGCGGCTTGTGCTCGTGTTACAGCTTCTTGAGGATCTAATGCTTGATCTGTAGAAAATACTTTAACATAAGGCTTTTCTTGTTTTCCTGCATAATAGCTCAAAGAAGCTAAATACGTTTTACCGATCTTCTTCATATCGCTATACTTGTTAAGCGTAAATTGTTGAACAGAATCTGCAACTATAGGATCTGTAACATCAGATTCACGTTGATACCATCCCCATAATAATGTTAATTCTTGGCGGGTCAGTTCTTTGTCCAGCTTCATCGTACCATCGGGGAAACCTGTAATAATACCAGCCGCTTGTAATCCTTCAATTAACCGATAATCTGGATTATCAGGAGCTACATCCGTATAACTAGGATTTTCTGCGTTTTTAGTTTTGACATGTTTATTATCATACCCATACATCCAATTGATAAATTCAGAGCGTGTAATCGGTTGGTCAGGATTAAAATTATCTGTCGCATCTAAGGTGACCGCTCCAGAGTCTATCAATTTTTTTATTTGCTGTTCGGCAGGATTATTACTAATATCTTTAGCTTCCGCAGGCAGAGCATCTGCTGTCGCATCTACTCCTTGTACAATTACTTTTACAGGAGTTGGAGCTGACAAAGAATCAACTGTAGCGGTAGATTGCTCTGTGGTAGCATCTGTTGGTTCTGATGATGTCTCTGTTGTATTAACTGAATCAGCAGATGATATTACAGGTTCTGCCAAATCGTTGCATCCTGTTAGAGCAAACGTAGCGGTAAGCAACAGGATATAATATCCCTTCTTTCTCATGTCTATTCACATCCTACGTATATTAATATTTATCTTCCATATCTTAGATATCCAATAATAGTAAATACAATAATGCCTAAATATAAACGAATTCGGTATTGTTTACGTGCTGGCGCATCAGCTAATATATATATGCCTGTCAAAACTAAAACACTAGGTATTAAAGCAATGATGACAGTAATAAGACTTCCATTAAAACTAAGAACACCTAAACTTCGATTAAGGTAACTAACCGCAAACATAGCTATTACAGCAATTACTATACTTATATTCAAATACTTATGTTGCCTTTTATCAGTAAAACTTTGTTGTAAAAATTTTATCATGCATTCACCTCTTTTATTATTTCTTGTCATTTGATAGCCATTCTGATCCCTTTTCTACTGATTGTTCCGTCACCTTTTGAGTAATATCTAATGGATTCTTTATACTTTGCAAAGCTTTTTCTTGATCTAATAAACGATCATACTGAGCTTGAGTTAAAGAATTATTATGATTATTTTGCCAGCGTTCTACTGTCCTCTTATTTGCAGTATCATTCCAAATCATATCTAATTGACGATGCGTAATTGATTTACCACCTACATTACTTTGACTAACTTCAATTCCTTTTTCCTCAAGATCAGATGTTGTTGTTGTAATACCATTATTAGTACGTACATTTTTAAGAACACGGCCAAATATAGGACTCAAAACCATAGAATTTAAAAAGCTAGTTGTTCCTTGTTGTGCAAGATTTTTATTTTCATCTGGATCTATTAAGGTTTTGATTCTAGTCATTGAAAGAGATTCTACCATACTGCCAAAAAATCCAGATACAGATTTTCCAAATTGAGATCCTGCGGGACTTTTAAATATGTCTGTTACTTTATCAAATATTAATGCCCCTGCTAGACCTTCTAAAAAAATAATCCCCATATCTTTAAAGTCTGGTACTATTCCATCAAAAGCCATTTTATTAAAAAAACCAGTACTTATATTAATAATAGCTGAAGCTTTAAATGCTTTACTTGTTATAGCAGATTTTATCGTTTGAATAGGTGAACTTATTAAACTTCTACCCGAATCCCATAAGCCTCTACCAAAGCCTTTTAAGTATCCCCAAGATCTTTTGCTAGCTTCTTTGAAAAATAATTTTGTACCTTGACTTCTAAAAAAAGTCCAACCTCCTCGTACAGCGCCTACGACTCCAGATTGAGCAATACCTATTATAGAAATTGCACCTAAAGCGCCATAACCAATCCCTTTAACAAACTCAAAGTTATCACCAGCCAGCAATCCATATATGCCACCAGCTATAATACCTACTACACCAGCTACAATAAGAACAGGTACAGAAATAGGAGCACTTAAAATAACTGAGAAAATAACAACTGCTGCTAAAATAACGGCTCCTGCTCCTATAGCTCCAGCCGCTGCTCCTTTACCAAAATTCTGCAAACTTTCGACAGGGTTAGCGACGATCTCTTTGCCTTTGTCCCACCATTGTTCATACCACGGACGATTATCTACTTGTTCATTTCCTTGCTGATCAGCTTTGGCTGGATTAGGTTTATCTACAGAAGTACCATCTGTATTTGTACCGTCGACTTGAGTACCACCTGTTGGAGTAGGCGATGGAGTCGATGGTAGAGGGGTTACAACTCCATTAGATTCAGTGGAATTCGGCATCGTTGTACCGTTTCCATGGGTACTATTAGTAGATGTCCCACCAGTTTGATTGCCTTGTGTCTGCCCATTGTCAGGAGTTTGCGTATTTCCTTGTTGATTAGGATCAGATGATTGATTCTGACCTTGATTTGTACCGTTTTGATTTATGCCATTTTGATTCGTACCATCTGGATTCGTGCTATCGCCAGGCGGAATAGCTGTATCGGTTGTAGTGTCAGTTGGAACAGCATTCTGATCTTTCACTTCAACATCACTCAGATGAACCTTAAAAGGAGACTCTTGATCAGTATCCGCTGTAGCGAACACAGGTGAAGCTAATGTGAGAACAAAAAGCACTGCAAGCAGTGCTCCACTTATTTTATACATAACGCGTCGGATATTGAACACTTCCTTTCCGTACGTTTTTGAGAATAACTGTATAATTATTCTTTTGCCGGATCTTCTTCTTTGCGTACCGTCGCTGAAGATGAGATCGGAATAGATAATCCCGATGTATTGAACAAAGCTCCAGATACAAGCGGTGATTCCAATGTCACTTTGACGGTGACATATGTATCGCCACCTGATGAATATTCTTGCTTGCTCATTTCCTTTATGTCGTATTTACCTGCAAAATTACGAATTGCTGTCTGATATCCAGCATTTCCTTGATCTTCTACCATTGCCACACGTGCGCCTTCCATTACTGCTTGTTTGACTGTTACTGCTGTAATCGCAGCAGAAGCAAATTGAAAAACAATAAGTACCATTAAAATAAATAAAGGCAACACACCTACAAATTCAATAGCTTGCGCACCTCGCTGATTATGAAGATACTGACGCCAGCCGCCCGTAGACGGCACGTCACCAGTATAAGTACTTTGGTTATCCACCAATTTTGATTTTATCGATTGCATCTTTAATTTTATCCACCAGTGCTTCCGCAATTCCGCCACCCTCTTTACCAAACAAGCTCATTAGTGCAATGATCAGTACAACGACAACAGCAGCTACACCTACATACTCGATTGCTTGAGCACCTTTTTCATTTTTGGTATATTGTCCAATCGTTGTTGCTTTGGCATATAAGTAAGAACCTAATTTGTTCATCATCGTTATTCACCCCCTCTCAATAAAATCAAATGGTTTGATGCAATATCCCTTTTGTTATTGCAAAGCATCCCATGAGACGCCAATACCTTCAGGATTATAGATGAAGTTAAGTACTAACAATCCGACAACACATAGCAATACAGCAGGTAAAATAAGAAAGCTGGTAATCAAAGTAACTTTAGGTCCTGCTTTGGCAGCACGCTCTTTCATCATACCGATTCGAGTTTCACGCATATCTGTGGATAGCAGATTAAATGTCTGAGAAATGGGAACGCCTAATTTGCTACCTTGTACCAGTGAAGATACTAACGTTTCTAATTCTTTACTTTGATTGCGATTCATCAATCGGATATATGCATCTTCGCGCGGAACTCCGATATCTAATTCTTGCTGAAAGCGAGATAACTCTTCTTGTAAAGGTCCATTCATTTTCATAATAATTTGTTTCATAGCAGGATCCATTGGTACACCGGCTTGTAAAGTAACGCTCATCGCATCCATAAAATCAGGCAAATCCAAACCTAAGCGCTCTTGTCTGTCTTTGGCCGCACTTCGTAACCAGAGCGAAGGAAATGCTAATCCAGCAAGTATAAATAAAATGAATACAACACCATTACCGAATCCCATCCATACTAGCAATGTCCCGAATAACATTCCTGCAAATACACATAAAAAGCGAAATCCATAAAAGGAATCCAATCGTAATCCACCTGGATGTCCAGCAAGTTCAATTTGCCGTTGAATCGTAGTCGGATTTGTAAACAATTTGAACCGCAAACCTAAAGGAATTAATTTTTCTGACCAATCAAATATTCGCTTTTTAAATCGTTCACTTAGAGTACGTTTCTTTTTCTTATCTTCATTCACCATACCCATTCTTTTTTTGAGACTGAGTCGTTTTAGCTGATACCGCCAGTAAAAGAATACAGCAGCCCCCCACGAAATTAGTGCTGTATACAATAGAGTATTCGTCCATAACATTATTTATTCACGCCTTTATATTGGTGACTTTACGAATCATAATAAATCCGAACACCATCAAAATAGCGACAACAACCAATAGAATCAAACCTGGAATCGTGAACAAAGGGGTAATAAATCCTTTAAATACAATATTAAAAGCAATAATAAGAAATACAGGCATTAAACCAAGTGTTAATGCAATATATCTCGATTCTGCTGTTTGATTGCTTAATTCTTTGTTCATACGTTCTCGTTCTTCTAAGGTCTTAGCTAATTGATCTAGAGCTTTGGCGAGATTACCACCGGCTTGACGCTGGATCGTAATCGTCTGAGTCATTAATTGAATATCGCGACTACTAAACTTCTCATTCATATTTTCAAGTACAGTATCCAGATTGTTACCTAATTGCATTTCACGAGCCATTCCTTGAAAAAGAGGGCCCGCAGGTGCTTTCAATTCTTTGGCTACCATGTCTATCGCTTGTTGTATGCTCATACCTGCACGAATAGAACTTCCCATCATTCGGCATACTTCAGGTAATTGACCATTGATCTGTGCAGCAAACTTGCGTCGTCTGGATTTGAGCCACTGCGAAGAACCAATCGTGATTAGAAAATAAGCGACGATAATATCCATCGGAAATTGTAACCCGACCAATACGTTAAGTAGGTAAGTCGCTATAAATAACAATGCGCATTGAATTAATACATAATTAAATCCTGAAATATTCAAGTCTGCTCCTGCCAGACGATTATCCCATTCTCGTCCATAATCAGAACGATTGAACTTACCTGCAAGTCTGCGGTATGTTCCTTTATTGGTTTTAATCTCTTCCGTATGCAAATCAGCCAGTCGCTTGTGAAGCACTTTTTCTTTTTTTCGTACAGCCGTTATTTCCATAATTGTTATCGTAATCGCAACGACTGTTATAAAAAGGATAATTAAAAACCAATGTTCAACCGACATCGATGATCTCCTCCTCCATCGGAGTGAAAAAGGATTCTCCTAGATCATAGCCGAATGTTTTAAGCTTATCTGCACATTGCGGAATATAGCCGGTAGTCACAAAACTACCTTGAATACGTCCATTTGCTTCTGTTCCTATCCGCTGAAAACGAAAAATATCATTCAATCGAATATTGCCATTTTCACTGATAGCTTCTGCAATAGACACCACTTTGCGTGTACCATCGGATAATCGTAATGTCTGTACTACTAATTGAATAGCTGCCGAGATAAAAGGTCTTACCACTTCAGCTGTCATAGATGAGTTATTCATCAAAATCATAGCTTCTAATCGAGACATTGCATCTTGCGGACTATTTGCATGAATCGTGGTCAAAGATCCTTCATGACCGGTATTCATCGCTTGAAGCATATCCATAGCTTCCCCACCACGTACCTCCCCGACAATAATACGATCAGGACGCATACGAAGCGCATTTTTAACCAACTGTCTGATTGTAATCTCGCCAGCGCCTTCCATATTAGCTGGACGTGCTTCCAATGAAACAACATTTTTACGATTTAACCTTAACTCTGCCATATCCTCAATCGTAATCACACGTTCACCGATTGGAATTGCTGCTGAGACCACATTAAGTAATGTTGTTTTACCACTACCTGTACCACCAGAGATAATAATATTCATTTTTGCTCCTACTAATGCTTCTAGAAAAGTAGACATTTTACTAGATAAGGATTGGAATCCAATTAAATTATTCATTGTGTATGGATCTTTTTTGAATTTACGAATCGTAATCACAGGCCCATGTAAAGCAATAGGAGGAATCGCTGCATTAACACGGCTACCGTCTTCTAAACGTCCATCAACTAGCGGTGAGCTTTCATCAATACGACGTCCAATAGGAGCAACAATACGATCAATAATATTGCGGATATGATCATCATTTTTAAAAGAAATATCGGATAAAGTGATCTGACCTTTCCGTTCGATATAAATTTCATCTGGCGCATTAACCATAATTTCTGTGATATCGTCGTCTTGTAATAAAGGTTCTAATGGACCAAAACCAACAGAATCATCCAAAATCATGTCGAGTAATTTGGTTTTATCCATCTGTGTAATAATAACTTTTTCTTGCTCCATCATATCTGTAATCAATTTTTCAATCGCTCGTCGTTTTTGAAAATTAGGCAGTTTGATTAATTGATCCAAATTGGTTTCTTTCAGCAAACGATTTTTGTAATGATTAAATAAATAATCAGTATAATCTAAAGGCTTCTGCTCTTCGGCTTGCGAATCATCAAGCCTGCTGCTTAACTTTTGAAAGATCGACATGAGACTCGCCTCCTTCTTTAACACTTAAAGCAGATTGAAGGTTGATAAATTCTTTGATTAATCCTTTGACCCCTTTTAACTTTTCTTTGCGTTCAAGCAATAGAGGTTGCCCCAAATTCGCACTCGTCTGTAACTGACCTTTAAGATCTTCTGAAATCGAACCAATCGTTGCGATATTAACAATCTTTTCTAGATCACTGGTTGTCACATCGGATCGTTTACTATGTTTGTTAATCACAAGAGAAATACGATTCATATCCATCAGGTGATAACGATCCAAAATATCGATCACACTTTTCAAACTCAAAATAGAAGCACGATCCAAATTCAGCACATAGACTAATTCGTCGGTTTGACTAATTGCACTAATGGAGACTTCATTTAATTCGCGAGGTAAATCCAAAATGATGTAATCAAAATGTTGACGACAAGTATTGAACAACATTTCGATATCTTCGCCGGTAAAATTTTCAGCTTCTTGCGGATGTGCTGGTGACAATAGCAAATTCAAGCCAGATGATTGTAGTGGATACAGTACATTACTAAGCTGACTATACGTAATTTCTTTCAATACTGATTTGAGATCACCCAGATTACGTTCAAATTGAATATCCAGATAATGTTGTATCCCACCAAATTGCAAATTAAGATCAATTAACAGCACTTTAGCATCTGTTTGCAATGCTATTGTCTGCGCCAGATTCACACTGACTGTGGTTGTTCCTGCACCGCCTTTGCCGCTATACAAAGCTATCACTTTACCACCATTTGCATCAGGTGCATGAATAGAACGTTGATCTGTTCCTCGTTGTGCAAGTCGTATCGCTTTTTCAAGCACATTCTCTAGATGATCCAATTCATCAGGTATTCGCAGTACATCAGTCACGCCTGCACGATACATTTCTCGAATTTGTGTAAAATCTCCAGTACGACTTAGAAAAATAACCGGTGCTGAGCCATTTACTTTTTTTAACTGCTGGATAATCGGTGTCAAATCAGTTGATTCTTCCGATTCTGCTAACAAAATAACACGTGGTTCTTTTGGATGAATTTGCATATAAGCTTCACGTGGTTTTTCAATCACTTCGCCTGGTTGCATATTATAAAAATGAATACTTTGTATTAACTGTTGAGTGAGGCGCTCATTGCTAGATACGATAGATATTTTAACTGTCGACAAATGGATTGCCTCCTTGCTGATTATAGTAAGTTTGAACCGTTCTTCGATTACTTATCTGTTGAAGATGTATTAGAAGTTTCTTTCGATTTTTGAGACGATTCTTTAGATATAGCATCTTTTTGAATTCGATCGGTTGATGCTTTATTGGTCGCTTTTTCTTTAGTCGATGTTGATTGCTCTACTGCTTTTTCTGCTGTTTTCTTATTTTTTGATGAAGCTTGAGTATCTTCTTTGTTCGCTGTAGGTGAGCTTGCTGTCGAAGATACGTTACTTGATGTATTACTATTATCTGAACCTACATCTTTACTGCTTCCACTTTTTAATAAGCGTACTTCTTTACCATAATTAAGCGCCCATACCACAGACTTGGAATCATTGAGGCTGACCAATACACCAATCGCTGTAATTTCATTGCCTGTTTTTTGAACACTATTTACGGTTACATCTTTCAGTAATACTTTAGTAATCCGACTATCTCCATTTGCTGCTTTTTCTTTAGTCGATTTTGCATCATAAGAATAGACGATATCCACTTTGTCATACGCATCAATCTGTTCATCAAAAACAGCCAATGGAGCACGCAACATCACTTGACGATAATCTCCTTTGACAAACGTATTGTTACGCAAGACTGAGGTTGTTAGTACAGAACCTTCTGTAATAGGAACAACCGATATTTTATTTTCCAATTGCTGTGAAGAGGTAATCAACGAATCCATCATATATTTACGTGGAATTTCTTGAGTCTTTAACAATTCAGACTTGATTACGCTACCTGCTGGAATATCTTGCGCTGCTACTTGTACCGTTACAAATTCACCTAGACTGGCTTTGGTTTCTTTCATATAACTAGAAAACAAAATAACTGCAATAGCGCCTAAAGTGATTGCGATCAACATAAATACAAATGCACGCTTTTTAGATTCAAACATACGTCTCTGCCACCTTTTGTAGTAATGCAATTAGTAAAAAACAACTTACAGCTATAAATGGTGCTAAAGGTAATTCATTAGGAATACGAAATGTTTGTGGTGCTACTTTGCGTAAAAGCAGTAAAGGAATCGCCGCCAGAGCTGCCAATGGGAATGTAAAAAGGAATGCCCATATCCCACCAGACCAACCTAAGCAAGCTCCAACCATCGCAAAAAGTTTGATATCACCTCCACCTAATTTCCCTTTGCTTACGACCGCAAGTAAAAGTGCTATTCCGCCCAAGCCTATTACACCAAAAAGGCTTTGCCAGATCGTTATATCGTTGACAACAAGATGAATAAGTAAAAAATATAGAGTACCTGGAAAAGTAATCACATCTGGAATAATTCGCTTACGACAATCTGTGATAATACAGACCAGTAATAGAACAAGAAATGGAATATAAATAAGTCCTATCATTTGTTGTCTCCTATTTGTTTTAATCAATTTGTAAAAATCATGCTGTAAAGATCAAACTGTAAATATGACTCATTAATAAGTTTTGAAAAACATGTTTTTATTTTGTCCGAATTTGAAGCAGAGGTAAATAGAGCTGCTTTCCTAATAAAAGGAAAAAATAGCAACTTACTATTTAGCATTGTAGTTTTTTCTAATATGAATAACCAAAATTAGGTATTTTCATATGAAAAATAGTACAAACCTCATTAACGTTCGACATGGTTACCATTATATGTAATATAAATAAGGTCTATTGGTCAGCTTAGAAAGGTACTTACTTCATAGTCAGCTTGACCTAGATTTTGTTCAAAATTTCGCAATATAACTTAGAATAGATGGTTCCACGTTCACTTTTATGATTATTTGAAAGCAAAAAAAGACTATTTCTAGAATCGAAATAGTCTTTTAATAATGATGATGTATTTATTTAGCTGTAACCGAAGTTACTTTTTATTTAAAGGAACAGGGACAACCAATGGAGCTTTTATCGCTTTTTTCCAATTGACGAGAGCGATACTACAAGCAATCATAACTAGACCAATCAATAATGATAATGTGATCGACTCGTGAAGAATCCAGATACTAAAAATATTAGATAACACCGGAATCATAAACGTATACGTTCCTACGGTGCTGACTTCTCCACTGTCGATTAATTTGAAATAAACCATCCATCCCCCTGCGATAACAAACAACGAGATAAACAATAATACTTCGATAAATGAAGGAGTCCACTGAATATCACTCCAACTTTCGGTAGACGATCCAGCAATCATTAATACTACGCCACCGATCAATAACTGCATCGTAACTGTCCATAACGAATCCAATTGTTGATTATTTTTCTTCATATATATTGTACCTAGCGCCCAGCATAAGGAAGAGGCTAGCGCGAATCCGATACCGGTTAACGATAAATTGCCTTCAAGCCCCCCTGAACTAATCACAGCCACACCTACAAAACCTAGTATTAATCCAATCACTTTTAAAGTGTTCATCTTTTCGCCTAACCATAACCATGAGAACAGCCCTAACAAAATAGGTTGTAAAAATACAATCGTTGAGAATAACCCTGCTGGCAAATAACCGATTCCAATCGTTTGCAATCCATAGTAACCGATAATATTTAAAACGGCGAGTATAGCGTATATCTTTCGATTTCGCTTCCATTGCAATCGTTCGACATGCTTCATAGCAAATCCTAACAAAATAAGTCCACCAATTAATGTTCGCAGACCTGAAAATAAAAGTGGCGGTACATCAGGTAATACTAATTTGGTTAAAGGCCAGTTAATGCCCCAGATCGTTACAAGAAAAATAACCAGCCATAATGTCATTTTGGGTGATAAAGTCTTCATGTTGTTCATCCTTTCATCTATTACAGTACACTGTTTTAAATTTGTGCTTCTTTAGGTTATACTTTTATCACTCATAAAGAAAATGAATATTTTGCATAAAGGAGATAATGATATTGTTATGACCATCACTCAGATTATGACATTTGTGCGGGTTGCCGAGACATTAAGTTTTACTCAAGCTGCACATGAGTTGCATATGACCCAACCTGCTGTTAGCCATGCGATTGCCAGTATTGAGAATGAATTAGACACTTTGTTACTGTTACGGGATCGCAAAAAAGGAGTATTACTGACTGAAATCGGTGAGCAAGTATTAGTGCAATTTCGTACCATTTTACACAGTATGGAAAAAGTACAACAACAGGTAGCTGCTGTGAAAGGGTTAGATGTAGGCACGATCTGTGTAGGTGCTTTTCCTTCAGCATCTGCTTATTTTTTGCCACCTATTATTCAAAAAATCAAACAAAACTATCCTAATCTGATCTTCGATCTACACGAAGGCTCTGCTAATGATGTCAAAGAATGGGTCTATACTCGCAAGATTGAAGTAGGTATCGTTCTGTTGCCAGCACCCGACTTGGATGTTATTCCATTATGTGAAAATGATATGGTACTTCTGTTACCGGATAACCATCCATTGCAACAGCAAGCTCATATTACTGTTCAGCATCTTCATGGAGAAGATATGATTTTGTGCAAAGGTGGTCATGAGACTGCGATTATTGAAGCTTTTGATCAAGAAAAAAGCCATCTCAAAATCACTTTTACGACCCATAATGTAAGTGCATTGATCAATATGGTTCGTCAGGGGCTTGGAATTGGTATCGTTTCTAATCTAGCCTTATCGATGCATCCTCATCATCTGGATGTACGAGAAGTCACCCCGCGCATCACAAGTCAGATCGGAATCGCTATTCCTTCTGTATCTCAAGCATCACTTGCGGTACAACTACTGATCAAAACAGCGCAAGAATTATTTTTAGAGTCTCCTGTACTGACCTCTTCCTAATCAAACGCAAAAAGTCTGCATCCGCTCATTACGAGCATGCAGACTTTTTGTAATATATTCTAGATTTAGTTCGTCAAAATAGCGTATCTTTTACAACTTGTACAGCAATTTACGATCAGCCAATCGAAATAGTCTCAGGAGATTCTTCTGCCGGGCGGTCTGCTGATGGCGGTGATTGAATCACAACATGCAATTCTTGATCCACCACATTTACGATAACTGTCGATCCTTCTGAAGCTTCGCCAGCAATCATTGCGCGAGCAACTTTGGTTTCTAATGCGCGCTGAATAAATCGTTTGAGCGGTCTTGCACCATAAGCCGGGTCAAATCCTTGTTCAGCAATCAGTTGGACAGCTTCGTCAGTCAATTGTAACGTAATCTGGCGATTTTTCAGACGATCTTGTAAATGCTCTACCAATTTGCGAACAATCTGTCCAATCTCTGTTAAGCTTAGTGGTTTGAATAAGACAATATCATCGACACGATTGAGAAATTCAGGGCGGAAATGATTACTTAATTCACGCATAACATTGTCACGTACTGTCTCGCTCCATTCTCCATCTGCGCCCAATCCACTCACAAGATGAGCAGAGCCTATATTTGAAGTCATAATTACGATTGTATTTTTAAAATCAACGACTCTGCCTTGCGAATCTGTTAATCGTCCTTCATCTAGCAATTGTAAAAGAATATGGAACACATCGGGATGTGCTTTCTCGACTTCATCCAATAGCAATACAGAATAAGGTTGACGACGTATAGCTTCGGTTAATTGTCCGCCTTCTTCGTAACCGACATATCCAGGTGGCGCTCCGACTAATCGAGAAACGCTGTGTTTTTCCATATACTCTGACATATCGATCCGAATCATGCCATCTTCACGATCGAATAAAGAAGCAGCAATCGATTTGGCAAGTTCTGTTTTCCCTACTCCAGTAGGTCCGAGGAATAAGAATGAACCTATTGGACGATTCGGGTCTTTGATACCTGCACGTGAACGAATCACAGCATCCGCAACCAATTGTACCGCTTCATCTTGACCGACTACACGTTTATGCAGACTTTCCTCTAACCGCAATAATTTGTCCCGTTCCCCTTCAACCAGACGACTTACCGGAATACCTGTCCAGCGAGATACGATATCTGATATTTCTTCTTCGGTAACAGCTTCACGCAAGAGACGATTGTCTTGATCTTGATACGCTTCTTCTTCCGCTTGTTTTAACTGACGTTCTAGATCTGGAATAATACCGTAACTGAGTTCAGCCGATTTGTTCAAATCATATTCTTCCTGTGCTTCTAACAGATCGTTGCGTGCTTGTTCTAGATTTTTTTTGAGATCACGTACAATTTGAATCGCTGATTTTTCTTTTTCCCAGCGTGCTGTCATTTCCAATTGTTTTTCTTTGAGGTCAGCTAGTTCACGTTGTAACTGTTCTAATCGACGCTGGCTAGCATCGTCAGTTTCTTTTTTCAGAGCAGCTTCTTCAATCTCAATCTGCATAATTCGGCGGGTGACTTCATCCATTTCACTTGGCATAGAGTCAATCTCGGTACGAATCATAGCACAAGCTTCATCAATCAAATCGATTGCTTTGTCCGGTAAAAAGCGATCTGAAATATACCGATCAGATAGCACACCTGCGGCTACAATAGCACTATCATGAATTTTGACACCATGATGCACTTCAAACCGTTCTTTTAAGCCGCGCAAAATAGAAATGGTATCTTCTACATTAGGCTCATGCACTAGCACCTGTTGGAAACGGCGCTCCAATGCAGGGTCTTTTTCAATATAATTGCGATATTCATCCAGTGTTGTTGCACCGATACAATGAAGTTCTCCGCGCGCTAACATCGGTTTGAGCATATTCCCTGCATCCATTGAACCTTCTGTTTTGCCTGCTCCTACAATCGTATGCAATTCATCAATAAATAAAATAATCCGTCCATCGCTTTCTCGAATTTCTTTCAGTACTGCTTGAAGACGTTCTTCAAATTCACCACGATATTTAGCACCGGCAACCAGTGCACTCATATCCAGTGAGAAAATCGTTTTATCTTTAAGCCCTTCCGGTACATCTCTACGTACGATCCGGTGTGCCAGCCCTTCAACAATCGCTGTTTTACCGACACCAGGTTCACCAATCAGTACCGGATTGTTTTTGGTTTTGCGAGATAAAATACGAATAACTCTACGAATCTCAGCATCCCGTCCAATCACAGGATCGACTTTGCCACTCCGTACTTCTGCAACAAGATCACGACCGTACTTCTGCAATACTTCATAGGTTGCTTCCGGCTCCCGGCTAGTCACCCGTTGATGACCTCGTATCTCGGCTAAAGCAGTTAATAACGGATCACGCTTTAATCCTTGTTGTTGTAACATATTGCGCAGTTCTTGATTCTCGCGATCATGACCGGACACCATAGCAAGTACAGCATGTTCTACGGCTACGAAATCATCTTGCATAGTAGTCGCTTCTTGCTGAGCTTGATCCAATACAGATAATAATGAAGGTGAAGCATAACGACGTACGGCTCCAGATGAGCCGCTAATAGTCGGTTTACGACGTAAATGTTCATTGTTTAAGCGTGTGACTTCCGACAATGAAATATTCATTTTTTGCAACAATCGAGGTAATAATCCTTCCGATTGTTCTAGTAATGCTTTTAACAGATGAGCAGTATCAATTTCTTGATGTCCCATCGTTGAAGCAATGGATTGTGAAGAAGCGACCGCTTCTTGAAGCTTTTGAGTCAGCTTATTATAATCCATTGTGAACTCCTCCTTATTTGGTTTTGATTTGTGGTTGGAACGGGTTAAATTCTGCTAATTGACGATACAATCTGCGTTCATTTTCATCGATATCGTTGATCTCCGGAATAATCATTTCGATACGAATCAGTACATCTCCATAATGTTGCTTGTCTTTGCTTAATCCTTTACCGGAAAGGCGTAACGTTTGACCGGTCTGTGTACCGGCAGGAATTTTGAGACGAACCGTAGATTGATCAGGTAAACGGACAGGCATATCGCCACCAAAAACCGCTTGCCACGGTGCAATTTGACCTACCGCGATCAGATTACTTTCTTCAATCGTATACATCGAGTGGTTAACAATATGGAAGCTAATTAATAACTCTTCATTTGGATCAAGTCCATTGCTACCATTTCCACGAATTTTTAATGTGCTATTATTTTTGATGCGGGCAGGCAATTTGAGTTGAATCGATTTGCCACTGACTCGTACTGAAATTCGATCTCCCCGATAGGCTTGCTCCAGTGTAATATCCAGATTAGCCCGTAACGTTTGAGTCATATTCTCCATCCCTCGACCAGCGCCAGCGGTACGGCTATTAAAAAACATATCGAATAAATCTTCATCAGGAAAACCTGCATTATCAAAATTTTCAAAATTGTAAGCTCGACTTGCTTTATGATCACGCGTTGAATACGCGGTGTTCGCTCTTGTATGACGAGGAGGATTTTCTTGGTAATGTAACTGCTGATCATACGTTTCTTTTTTGTTGGTATGACTTAACGTTTCGTAGGCTTCAGCGATTTCTTTAAATTTACTTTCCGCTTCCGTAGCTTTATTCACATCAGGGTGCCACTTTTTAGCCAATTGTTGATATGCTTTCTTCACTTCTTTGGGTGAAGCCTGGCGATCAACGCCTAGAATCTTATAATAATCTTTGAGCATCGGTTCTCCCCCTTTCCTGTAGCTTTCATCTTTCTATTTATTAACGTACTTTACAGGAAAATAAGCGGAATGGCTTCTTTTTACTCAAAAAAAGGTGCATCATAGCTGTTTAATCTACAATGCACCTCTGGATATAAGATTATTTTACAGCTAACCTGTGAATGATGCGACTTTTATTCAGAAGACTTTTGCTGTCCGTCTTCAAGTCGAGCCGAAGAGGAACTGCCATCTTCAATCTGAATGCGCCGACCTTCAGCACGCTGTTTTTTCGGAATAGTTAACAACAATATTCCATCTTTCAGAGTCGCTTGAATCTGCTCTTCTTCAATATCTTGCACATAAAATCTTCTAACATACTCTCCATAACGACGCTCTTTGCGCACCATACGTTGCTCAGCATTTTCTTCTTGTTGCTCTTGTTGTTGCACAGCTTTGATCGTCAAATAAGGAGCGGCATAATCAATGTCGATATTTTCTTTTTGCAAACCCGGCAATTCGGCTTCAACAAGATACGCTTTGTCATTTTCCCGAATATCCGTACGGAAGGATAAGGTCGATCCTTTGAACGGAGTTAGCAAATCATCTTCAAACATATCTTGAAACGACTTCATCCATTGACTCAAAGCATCCTCACGACGTTTACCAAAAGGAACTAAATCAAACATATCCAATCTCCTCCTTAAATGATTTTTTAACTGCTTTTGATAAGTTTGACTTTGTTTGACCTTATGTCTTTATTATAGTGATAACACCTGTAGTAAGCAAAATAGATTATTGGCAAAATAAGCCTATTTAGACCAATTTACAGCCTTTTTTCGTATTAAAATTCTTGTTTTCAACCTCTTTTATCATTTTTGACCTTTTTTGACCTTCGCTTGATATATTTACTTTTTCAGAGCAAAAAAAGCCTGTTTCTTATCGACTCAGAAACAGACTTTTGTTTAAACTTTTTGATGATTTATCCGAAATGTTTTTGAACAAATTCCATCGTTTTGCGTTGATGATATGGACTCACAAAATGTCCATCAAATGGATACAGACACATTTCTTTTTCTGCATGAATCCGATTGTATACTGCATAAACCGTTTCAGGCATACAGACAGTGTCTTTAAGACCGCACGAGATCAATATAGGTGAATGGATACGATCTGCTAGATTAATCATGTCAAAATAACTCAACGTCTCTAGCACTTGATCCAAATGTTGAGGATACCGACTTACAAATTGAGCGGCTTCACGAAGAGAACTTTCTGAATTTAATATGCCAAAATCCATATGGCTCATATTCGGAATATTAGCGACAGTGATTGCTGGAATATCGCTTAGAGCAGATGTGATGAGCGCTAGCCCGCCACCTTGACTACCGCCATAGACTGCAATTTTACTGCGATCTACATCAGATTGCTCGGCTACCCATTGTATCGCTTTGAGCGCATCCATCGTGATTGCACGATAATAAAAGTTATCTTTATCCAGCAATCCTTGAGTCAACCAACCGCTACTCATCCCAAAATCAGCATTCAAATGATTACCTGTATCTCCGCCCTGTCCACGAATATCAATAGCGAATACCGCATATCCCATCGCTGTCCAGTGAGCATAATCTTCAGGATACCCTTTGTTCATCGTATATCCATGAAACATAACGATACATGGAATCGCTTGTCCCACTTGATCGGCAGGTCGTACATAGATACCATGAAGCGGCGTATCGTCAAATCCTTCATAGATCACTTGATACGACTGGATCGATTTCATCGGTGTTACTTGCTCCGTCTGTTGAGCGTTTAACGGCTTATCTGCAAATTGTTGTAATGTCTGTTGCCAGAAATCAGCCAAATCAGGTTGTGCTGTATGCATCGGGGCATATTGTTCTAATTCACGCACTCGTCTAGCAATCGCATGATTCTTCATAACTAAATAACTCCTTTGCTTATCTAAGCTGTACTTCTATTTACTTACCCTGCTATTCGTTGAGTTTGACAATCCAACCCGTAATTAAGCGGAAAAAGAAGCTGAAAATAGCAGCTGGAATCAACGCCATCACCAGTGTAATCAATACACTCAAAAATGTAACACCATCGGGATTATTTTTCACATCTAACACAACTAACAAAATCGCCATAATCACATACCACGTTATAAAATCCGATAATCTAAAATTATTTTTGATCGTATTGACCAACTTCATGCTCATCCCTCTTTATCTGCGTGTATAATCCATCATTTGCATGCTATCAATAATATAGATGAAATACAACAACTTACTGAATATCAGCCAACTTTTGACCTATCGGTGTAAGTATACCGTCTATGGTTGTCGAGTTCTTCTGCTTACGATATTGTTCTAACTTCTCTTCGCCTTTGTTCTCTGCCCAATCAATCAGCGTATCTCGTTCCCCTTCATATTCATAGAAAGGAATACCATATCCACAAGACGTCTGTACCCGGTGAATATTCGAAACAATGATCTGCCGGTATCCTGGATAAAGATCAAATACATGCGCATACTGCTCCCATGCTGGATCATCCGGTAAAATAATCTGTCCATCTCCATACAATCGCAAAATCAGTGGCTTACCTTCCAAAGCGATAAACATATAAGTCATCCGATTACTTTCTTGCAAATGAGCACTGGTCTCATTACCACTACCTGTTAGATCAAGATAAGCGACCTGATTAGGGGATAGAATGCGAAATGAATCGTAGCCTTTTGGCGAAATATTGACATGACCTTCTGCTGCCGCACTACCTACAAAAAACATCTTCTGTGCTTGTATAAATGCGATATGCTCGGGAGACATAGAATCAAATACTTTAGCCATCATGAACATCCTCTCTATAAATAGATATGGTTATTCTGATACAGACACCTTTTCATCCTACTTGTGCAATTTTCTTTGTTTATAACTTTTTTACAAATCCAGTAGAAAGTCCTGCAAATCCTAATTTGCGATAAAATTCATGTGCACCTTCACGCTCATATCGATTACCACTATTTAAAGCGATCGCTTGAGCGCCTACACTACCTGCCCAGCCTTCGGCTGCTTGCATCAAAGAATGACCTATCCCTGCGCCACGATATTGCTCATCGACAACTAATGAGCCGATACGGACATGTACTCCATCTCGTTCAAAGCGCAGTTCACGAATCAAGCCAACCATACCGACCACTTGCTCTTCTATTTCGGCTACAAATATTTGATAATCTTCATGTTGCTCTAACGCATCGATTCTTATTTTGAACACTTCTTCTGTAGTCGGGTAGCCTAATTGTTCCATTAACCCTACTAATGGTGTGATATCTTGTTGATGGGCTTCACGAATAACAACGGTATGATTGTTCATGATCATAAGCTCCTTTAGATAAATTATGTATTTGTTAGCAGTGTAGCAGATCATTGAAATGATCACAATAAATACACTTTCATCGTATTGATTCAGTGATAATCGCTTATTTCGTTTTCGTCTGTGACTAAATTGGATAAAAGTAAAGTAGAGATATCGCGTACATCGTAGTACTTAGAATAGTAAGCTATTATGTTCTGCTCAAACACCAAGCGATTTTGCAAAGTGCTCTATCTTCTTATTTGCAAATCAATTACACAAGAAAGTGCAACTCTTTATTCATTATTTACTATAAACATATACTCAGCTTGCAGATGGAGGAACCAACGATGATACGCAAATGGTGGAAAGAAAATGCAATCTATCAGATTTATCCAAGAAGTTTTAAAGATTCTAACGGTGATGGTATCGGTGATTTTCAAGGCATTATTTCCAAATTAGATTATCTGCAAGAACTCGGGATCGGGGCGATCTGGCTGTGCCCTATTTATGAATCTCCCAATTTTGATAACGGTTATGATATCAGTGATTTTCAAGCGATTATGAAAGACTTCGGAACGATGCAAGATTTCGACGAATTTATGCGTGAAGCTCATGAACGGGGAATCAAAGTTGTGCTCGATATGGTGCTCAATCATACATCGGATAAGCATGATTGGTTTGTCGAATCACGTTCTTCACTGGATAATCCGAAGCGGGATTATTATATCTGGCGTAAAGGAAAAAATGGCGGCTATCCGAATAACTGGGAGTCGTATTTTAGCGGTTCGGTCTGGGAATATGATCAAGAAACAGAAGAATATTATATGCACCTCTATGCCCGTCAACAACCTGACTTGAACTGGGAAAACAAAGAAGTGGTCAATGAACTACACGATATGATTCGCTGGTGGATGGATAAAGGTGTCGATGGATTCCGTCTAGATGCGATCGCTCATATTGTCAAAGCTGTTGGTCTACCGGATGCGGATAATCCACAAAATTTACCGGTTGTACAAGCTTTTCAATTTTTCTCCAATCTGGAAAAAGTCCATACGTTACTGAAAGACCTCAATCAGCAAGTATTTGCAACACGTGATCTGATGACAGTGGGTGAAACATCCGGTCTTGGCCCTGAACAAGCACTCGAATATGTGGGAAATGAACGTCATGAACTGGATATGGTGTTCCAATTTGAACATATGCATCTGGATTGTGTCGGTACAGGAAGTTCCAAATGGGTAGGGCGAAGCTGGAACTTGTTAGATATCAAAAAGATTATGAGTCACTGGCAGACCGTTCTACATGGCAAAGGCTGGAATGCAAATTACTTCTCTAACCATGATCAACCAAGACATCTATCACGCTTTGGCAATACAGGCGAATACCGCAAACAATCTGCCAAAATGTTAGCAACACTGATCCATTTACTACAAGGAACTCCATATATCTATCAAGGTGAAGAGATTGGAATGACCAATGCGAGCTTCCAGCATATTGAAGATTACCGCGATGTAGAGACGATTAATTACTACAATATTTCGTTAAAAGAAGGCAAAACCGAAGAAGAGATTCTAAAAAATTTGGCTAGACGTAGTCGGGATAATGCTCGTACTCCAATGCAGTGGGATAATACAACTCATGCTGGCTTTACAGATGGCAATCCATGGATTCAAGTCAATTCAAACTATACCGATATCAATGTAGAACAAGCGCTTAATGACCCTGACTCGATCTTTTACTATTATAAAAATCTAATCGCTTTACGCAAAAAATATCCGGTTGTAATCTATGGAGATTATCGGTTGCTCTGTGCTTTGCATCATCAAGTGTATTCGTTTATACGTAGTTATGAAGGCACTGAATTAATGGTTATTATGAATTTCTTTGATGATAAACCGACATTTGAATTATCTGAACGTATTAGTGATGAAGGATGGGAACTGGTCTTATCTAACTATGATGATCACGAACATCATCAACTTCATTCTTTACCATTACGTCCGTATGAGACTAGAGTATATTACAAAGATACTCCATCCGTTTTACCCAAATCGACTCATTAAATCATTCAATAGTAAATACAACAAAGAGCGCCCGATCATAGGCGCTCTTTGTTATTTCTCTAGCAATACACGATACCAATAGCGATACATTTCTTCAAAACCTAGATGACGATAGAGCTGAATAGCCACCTCATTATGTTCACCTACATGTAGATACGTATAACTTGCTCCTTTGTCTTTTGCCCATTTCATCAGATGGTATAACATTGTTCTAGCAAAACCAAGACGTCGATAAGCAGCCCCTGTGATCACATCGTAAATGCCCATATAATGACCATCTATAATCCCAATAGCACAAGCTACAGGTGTTCCTGCTTGATAAAGCGTGATATACGCTTTTGGTAATGATGGGTTCACCTTCATCAATTTGGCAATAGATTGACCTACATTATCAGGCCATTGTCCAAGTGTGCTCGCTTGTCTAATCCACGCTTCGCTCCATTGTTCTTCAATGGTATAAGTTACTTCCGATAACCTTTGTTGTTGAGTACTTTTGTAGTTAGTATATTCTTGATCGATCATATTCAGTGACTTCAACTGTACGCTTGTCTCATCTTGGATCTGATAATTTCGTGCATGTAGAAGTTGATCGAGTAGCGTCGGCTCTACAAAGTCAGTCATTTTAAAAACAACCGGTAATTGCGCCTGATGATACTGTGCTTCACAATAAGCGATCTGCTCTTCCAGCGTCATTTTCGTTTCTACATAATCTAACGGGCTGACAGAATTGGAACGTTTGCTATAGCCGTCAGAAAGACGTATATTCCATCCATTAATCAATTGACTATGTAGTGCAGGCCATGTCTGTAGCGAACTTTGTTCGATCTTTTTCCATAAAATATTCATATGTAGCCACCTTTCAACTGTATGTACCAGTCATGAAAAATTACAAAATTTGTATCTTGGCACAAGTACGTTTATAATAAAGAAAGAGTTTTATATGTAAATAAATATATAAAGGTGGAGGAATATCATGAATCAAGCTACCAAGAAGTATGCAAACTACATTCCTATTCGAGAACTGGCAGCGATTGAAAGTCAGCTATCTCCTTTTACCGTTTATGATGAAATGCGTGAACAGACCCCTGTTCGGTATGATGAAAATCGCAAATGTTGGGACGTTTTCCGTTATGAAGATGTTCAATATGTGCTTAAAAACCCAAAATTATTCTCGTCTCAGCGTAATCGTGCCAATGAGAGTATGTTGACAACCGATCCACCCAAACACAAACAATTACGTGATCTAGTGAATCAAGCATTTACTCCGCGTGCGATAGAAGCGTTGGCTCCACGTATCCAAGAAATTGCTGATGATCTGCTTTCTTCTCATTTAGCCAAAGGAAAGATCCGTATGGTTCATGATCTCGCTACACCGCTTCCGGTTATCGTGATTGCTGAATTAATCGGTGTCCCTACATCAGATCGTGATAAATTTAAAGAATGGTCAGATGTACAGGTCAAAGGCGCTAGAGATGATAGCGATGAAGCTTTCCAAGAATTAATGGCGGAAAAAGCTAAAAATCATGAAGAATTATCTAATTACTTCACTGCTATTATGGAGCAACGTCGTGTACAACCGGAAGATGACCTGATCTCATTATTGTTAGCAGCAGAAATTGATGGTCAGAAATTAACAGATAAAGAAATCGTCGGCTTTTGTATTCTGTTGCTAGCAGCAGGTAATGAGACGACGACTAATCTGATAACGAATGGTGTTCGGATTCTGGCGGAACAACCTCAATTGCAAGAGCAATTACGTGAGCATCCAGAAATGATCCAGACTGCTGTCGAAGAAACGTTGCGTTATTATCCACCAATTGTCGCTATTGGACGTGTAGCCAAAGAAACAGTTGAGCTAGGCGGGCAGACGATTCAAGCAGGAGATCAAGTCATCTCATGGGTCGGTTCAGCTAACCGAGATGAACAGAAATTTGCAGATGCAGATACATTTGTTCCTAACCGTAAGCCCAATCAACATATGGGATTCGGATTCGGAATTCACTTCTGTCTCGGCGCTCCTCTTGCTCGCTTAGAAGGTAGAGTCGTATTACAGACATTGTTAAATCATATGGAACATATTCAACTGGTTCCTGATACGACATTGCAACCGATTCAAAGCGCTTTCGTCTTTGGAGTAAAAGAATACCCGATTACATTCACACCACGCAATATAAATGAATAGAAGCATTATATACGAAGAGCCACTTCATCGTCTACCTGACATGAAGTGGCTTTTTTTGTTGTTACTGCAAGTATGTAACCGTTTCAAAGTAAAACTTGCATACATGTAACTATGTAAGTTACAATCATTCCATCCATACAGGATACAAGATCATTTTATACAAAGGAGTGTTATTCATGATGAAGAAAACAAGTACATTGGCAATCAGTTTTACATTAGCATCTGCGCTTGCAGTTACAGGTGTTCAGGCGAGTCCACTTGCAGGATCAAAAGATAATACATGCACCTCTTCTCCTGTCAAAATATCTTCTACGAGTGCGACACCAACTAGCACAACAACATCGAAGTCTACAGAAGCGCAACTGGCTAAAAACAAAAAGCTGGTACTCAACATGTACAAAGATATTTTCAATGATCATGAATTGAACAAAGCTAGCTTGTATATCGTCTCAAATTATAAGCAACATAACCCTTTAGCTGCAGATGGTCGTCAAGCTTTTGTGAAATTTTTTGGATCTTATCTGAAGCAGAATCCAAATTATAAATCTGAAGTGAAACGCATTATCGCTCAAAATGATCTAGTGGTTGTGCATAATCATGTGACCACAGGTGCGAAAGATCGTGGAAGCTCTGTAGTCGATATTTTCCGTATCAAAAACAACAAAATCGTAGAGCACTGGGATGTTTTCCAACCGGTTCCTGCCAAATCAGCAAATACAAATACAATGTTCCCTGCTAAAGGTACACCTGTCGAAGTTACTCCTCTAAGCCCGAGTGAAGTTCAAGCAAATGCCAAAATGGTGCGAACATTCTACGATGATCTTTTTAACAAACACGATGTATCTGTGATCAATAAATATATTGCAGAAGATTATATTCAACATAATCCTACCGTGCCTACAGGTAGAGAACCTTTGAATCAATTCGCTTCATTTTTACAATCTAACAAAAATAGCAGCAACAAAATTATTCGTGTTATTGCAGAAGGTGATATAGTCGTTCTGCATAGCTGGAGTCGTATGGATAAAAATGATCGTGGTTCTGCAGTAGTCGATATTTTCAGAGTAGCTGATGGTAAAATTGTAGAACACTGGGACACTATACAAGCAGTTCCTGAGAAATCAGCTAACAAAAATACAATGTTTTAAGTTCGGTCTCATCTACACTCTAAATAATAAATCTTCGCTTAGTTGACGAAGAATGATTGGGAACATACAAAAGCCACTTCATGGACGCTGTAATTAGCAGCATAACGAAGTGGCTTTTGTGTGCTCTGATATATCACATATTTGCATCAGATTGCTCTATCCAATAAACGAATAATCATTGATAGGTACAGGCTATAAATGAATAGGATATAGATATTTGACGAAGAGTACATTCAGACGTAAATTGGTAACATCGCACTGGAAAGGATGAATACCATTTGATCATGAATCTGTTACATACGTTATATCAAGTTTTTTTGCCGATCTCGCTACCTGTGATTGGTGGTATTCTGCTTAAGCGATTCCGCAATCTCGATAGTAAGCCGATTGCTACGATGTCTCTGTATGTATTAACACCAGCGATTGTATTTAATACTTTATTGCATGCTGATATTTCGCTACAAGATATAGGCACTACTATTAGCTTTTCATTATTAAGTCTTGTGTTATTATGGGCGATTGCGGTCGGGTTGAGTCGTATTTTACGATTGAATAAAGAAGAACAAGCCGGTCTGACGCTTATCTCTACATTTACGAACTGTGTAAATTATGGGTTACCGTTGGTATTACTAGCTTTTGGACAATTGGGATTAGATAAAGCTTCGGTCTATGTAATCGGGCAAATGATTATTGTAAATACTGTCGGCGTGTTTTTTGCAGCTCGTTCTCAATTTTCGGTAAAGCAAGCAGGTATGGCTATTTTTCGACTACCTGCCATCTATGCGACGGTGATCGCTATTGTATTACGAGTAACTGATCTTTCATTGCCAACTGCACTTGATTCTGGATTTGCGATGTTAGCGGCGGCTTATTCACCAGTAGCGCTTGTTGTTCTAGGCACACAAATGATTACGATGGGCACTACAAGCTCTACGACCCCTGCTGAACACACAATATCATCTAGCAACAGAGCATTCTGGGCAGGCATGAGTATTCGTCTCGTAGGCGCTCCGTTGCTGTCATGGGTATTGTTAACATTGTTGCATGTGGAAGGCATATTGTTTAGTGTATTGTTGATTCTTACATCGATGCCAACCGCAGTCAATGCTGTTATTCTTGCAGGACAATTCAATGCGGCTCCCCAGCTTGTTTCCCGTTGTATTCTTTGGACAACACTGGCTTCATTTATAGTGATGCCGGTATTGATCGTCTGGTTACAATAATCATCTCTTACAATCATGATCCGATGATTGTTATCGTAACTAGACATGTTCTGGTTTTCTTTAAAATGACCAATACAATTACTTATTATTAATCGCAAAATACCGTTTTATGCGGACTGCTGTTACTATCAAACATTTTCAATATTTGCTCTTGGGTATTACGTTCGACCGATAAAGGCGGTAATTCATGGGCAGCAAAAAAGCCTACATCGGATGTCTCATCACCTACGGTTGCTTCTCCGCCAACTATCCGGCACAAAATAAAAAACTTATATACATGCCAGGGAGACGGTGGATGGTTATGGAAATTTTTATCCGCGACACCAAGCAGACGAACCGCTTCTACATCGAAGCCAGATTCTTCTTTCGTTTCTTTAACTGCAATCTGCTTGGGCGATAATCCTATATCTCCCCATCCACCCGGTAATGCCCATGCACCGTCTTGCTTTTCACGTACCATCAAGATTTTATCGTTTTGAAAAACAACCGCGCGAATATCGACTTTGGGCGTTGCATACCCTGTCTCATTGGCAAAAAGCGCTTGCACTTTTTCCACTTCTACATCGGTGTACTGATGCATAATCTCTACACTAAGTTCGCGTAACTGTTGGAAACGTTCAATATCATACATATCTTTAGAGTATTCTAGCCCTGCTTGACTGATCGCTTGAATCTGTTTCGCCCATTCTAGCCACTTTAATTGCATGATTCTAATCTCCTTTGATTACAAACGATCTGTACCCTCTTTATTCCAAAGCTTCTGCTTCAGACGGTAATAAATGTTGAGTACAGTTGTATAATTCACAACTCCACACATGATCTTCATTACAGTGTACAACAGTCATCGACATATTTTCCAGTCCATGCCATTTCGGTTCATCTGCCAAAATCTGATTTAACACATGATTAAGTAACACGCCATGACTAACAATCAAAATGCGTTCATTTGGATAAAGACTCACTAATTCTTCCAGACAGCTCACTCCACGTGCTGCTCCAGACTCAGGCGTTTCCAGTCCAAGATCTTGATTTTTCCAGTCTTCTCCCCAGCGTTCGATACGGTCAGCTTGAGTCGTTCCCTCAATCAGACCTCCATCCAATTCACGTAGACGAGGATCAGAACTAATTTGCAAATCTCCACCTTCTGCTATCGCTTGCGCTGTCTGTTGTGCACGAATCAGATCACTTGCATAAATGCGATCCCATGATTCGGTTTGGATTCGTTTGCCTAATTGATACGCTTGCTCCCAACCACCTTCATCTAGTGGAATATCTGAACTCCCTTGTGCTCTGCCTTCTTTATTCCAAATGGTACTACCATGTCTGATTAATCCAAATGTAGTCATTATTATTCCTCCATTCACGTACTTACTTCTGTATGATTTAGCATATCCTTCTGTATATATCAAATGGTACGATTATCAATTGTGATTTCTCTATTTTATCACTGTTAGGTGACAATTCGTAGGCTGATTTTAGATACGATCCTGTCACATTTGATTCAAACCATTGATTTCATGTGTTATATATGGCAATATAACGTAGCGAACCAACGAGCGTTATCGTCCAGTATTTTAGCGAGTAAAAAGCATTTTTTAATAGAATTATGGTCGTGCTTGTCTATTCAAGCACTACATCATATTTGTTTTCCCGAATGTAGAAAGGGGTTCAACTTTATTATGGCCAACACAGTGTTTCGCCTGATGACCGAGTTATCTTCACGCAAGTGGGTTTCACGGCTTACAGGAAGCTTCGCTAAATCACGGGCCAGCCGGACATTTATCCCGAAATTTATCCAGGCATATCATATTCCAGCGGAAGAAGCAGAAAAAAACATACAAGATTATAATAGCCTTAATGAATTTTTCACACGTCGACTTCGTCCTGGAATGCGTCCGATTGATGCTGATCCAATGTCGCTTGTGAGTCCGGTCGATGCTGTGATTACAGCAATGGGGCCACTTCAGAACAATGTCATTCCACAAGTAAAAGGTCAAGACTACTTACTGGAAGAACTACTTAATTATTCTCCACGTATGGAGACGTACAAAGATGGATATATGTTTGTGCTCTATTTAAGCCCTACTGATTATCATCGTATTCATTCACCTGTTACAGGTAGACAGACCGAGTCTGAACATATTCCAGGCAAAGTTTATCCTGTCAATGATAAAGGTATGACCTTTATGCGTTCTGTACTCAGTCGCAATGAACGATTAATTACCTACATGTCTCATGATTGTGGCGAAGTGGCTGTCGTCAAAGTAGGTGCGCTCAATGTAAGCAGTATTCAATACGCTGATCCTGAACGTACATCATGGCAAAAAGGTGATGAACTAGCTTATTTCGAATTTGGTTCTACAGTAGTTCTACTGGTGCAACAAGGAACATTTATAGCCAATGAACAATTACACATTGGTAGTAAAGTTAAAATGGGAGAACGTCTGGGTACACTGGTCGATTTGCAAGCTACTCGCCCTTATCGTCGTGTTGCTCCAGAAACGGTTCAATCTTAATCATATACTTCTACATGGATGTAGAGATAAGAATAGAAAGACAGCCCTATTTGAAAGAATACTTTCAAGCAGGGCTGTCTTTCTATCATCTGATCAACCGGTAAAGGTTGAGATATGCTATATATAGTAGATTGCTGAATACACATTCAACAAGCCTTGTATAAGTTAAAAGAACGACCTAAGTATACACACCTTGTGATCAAAACCACGATTCAGTAAGAGTAGTGGACATTTTGAATCGACGCAGCCGATTACGAAAAATGTTTTTACCTGCTGTAGATGAACCGCCTCTGTTACGAATCCGCTGTCTAAAACGCATTTTCTGTAGACCTCCTTCCATTTACATTACGTTAACATGACAAGTATTACCCGTTGACAATTATTGTGAAACAATCAGAAATCACGGGTATCCCTATCTTAAATCAAGCATAATGTAAAATGCAAAGTTTACAGAAATGTATGATTGACCCTCTATCCTATTTATCTAATCTCAGACGGGCTTTTACCTGTATATTGTTTAAATTGACGACTGAAAAAGAAAATATCTCGATATCCCAGTGCATCTGCTACTTCAGTTACATTCATGCCTGTATAGACTAGCAAATGTTCTGCTCGTTCGATCCGCATTTTGATAATATACGATTGCACCGATACACCGATTAACTCTTTAAATTTGATCGAAAAATAGCGTGGTGATAATCCAGCGCGTGAAGCCAAATCTTCTACCCGATGAGCCAGACTAGGATGCTGACGAATATAATTCGCAATTTCCTGCACAACTTCGCTTAGCTGATTACTGACTTTGCGTTCCACCGGTTCACGCTGATCTTCACGTAATAAATGAATCATCAACTGCTTCAAAATCAGCTTGGCTTCTTCTTCTGCGGCAAAAGCTTGTTCGAGAAATAATCGTACATACCGTACTAGCATATATTCAAAATCAATTCGCTCTTCTAATTTGCGATAACGTACAGGAATCATTTGTGCCGGTTCAGCGATATCAAAATGAATATAAGTAAGCACTAATGGTTTTTGCGGATTGTGTGTCGCTGTTGTCTCATCCCCCGGATAGAACAAAAAACAACTGCCTTGACTGATCGGATAAGGCTCACCGTTTAGAATTAATTCTCCTTCACCGCTCCACACATAGAATAAATCATAATTGGGCATCGGTTTTTCACGTTTGGGCCAACGCCATTCTGGTTCACAAAAGATTTTAGCAAAAGCTGGTTTCAGTATAAATGAAGAAGGTGACAAATTCAGCATCACTCAACCCTCCTTGATTTTATTTTATCTATAGCTCTATTCAATCCTAACAACAGATGAGATAGCTTTTCTTTATATTGACCAAAAAGTCTGTAACCGTCAATCATTGTATTGCATACGATCCCATGATTCTCGCAGACGGCGAACACCTTCAATAATATGAGATTCAGGCAGATACGCGAAAATAAAACAAGCCGACGGTACAGTAGGCACAATCTGATACGTAGCAGCATCACGCCAGACTACACCATGACGATAAGCAGATTGCATCCACTGACTATACATAGCAGGTTGGTGTTTCCAGGTGGCATAAGCATGCAATCCGCAATCCGTTTGTTGCCAGTGAAATAGTTCATCCAGATTGTACTCATGAATCGCTTGTTGAAAAACATCATAACGTGAGCGATATAACCGATTCATACGGCGTAAATGTCGTACATAATCACCACGAATCATAAATCGTGCTAACGCTCTTTGCTCTAATCTAGCAGGTGGCAATGGATCATAGATACGCTTGGCAGCGGTAAGTGCTTGCGCCAGTACGGTGGGCAAGATCGCATAACCAAGACGCAGACTGCTGAACATACTTCTAGAAAAGGAGCCGACATAGATCACACAATTCGTATCATCTAAAGCTTTGAGCGGTTCGATTGGACGACCCGACCAACGAAATTCACTATCATAATCATCTTCAATAATCCATGCTCCACGAGATCTTGCCCATTGTAAAATATGTTGACGACGAGCCAGTGGTAATATCGATCCAGTCGGAAATTGACGACCCGGTGTAACAACTAACAATTGAGCATTCCAATCTTCTGGAATAATGCCATGCTGATCTAGCGGAGCTGGTTCGATCTTCCCTCCACATGCCGTAATCGCACGCCGTATACCGGAGTAACAGGGATTTTCCAAAATGACGGTATCTTGTTCATTGATTAGCAATTGACACAGTAAAGCAATCACTTCCATAGAACCGCTACACAATACCACTTGTTCTGGAGTAGCTGTAATTCCTCGTGTTCGCCCTACATGATGACAGATTGCTTCACGCAACCAGAGATCACCTTGAACTGTCGCTCTATTGGTATCGAGTGCTGACTTTTGCACATCTTTACCTGCGGCAGACAATGCACTTTTCCACGAAATCTGCGAACTGCCTTCTAATATAATTTCGCCAGATTGAAAAGAAATGATGTCAGGTGGTGCATCTGTAGAGTTCATTTGTTGATGTAGAGACTTCACTAGATGATGTTCATCATAAGTAGAATCTGGTGTATATGTGCGAGTCTCTATAATTTCCTGTTCAATCTGCACAATCCGTTGTCCCCATAGCGACAAAGGAGGCAAAGGTGCTGTCGTATTCGATATATGATCTGTTTGGATCGGAATATCGTTATCTGTATTCGATAAAGGAGATTGTTCGATCACGAAAGTTCCTTTACCTACAGCAGATTGAATATACCCTTCAGCCAGTAGCATGTCATACGCTTCCGACACACTTCCACGTGATAATCCATACATCATAGCTAGATCACGCGTAGAAGGTAGACGTGTTCCACTGGCTAGCGATCCATTTAGAATACCTTCTCGCAGTGCATGGTATAACGCTACATATTTATGTTGATACTTCTGAATAGCACGCTGATACGCAATCGTAATATCCATCGTATTCTCCTTTATTGGACTACTTGTTTTCATGCAAATTGGCTCTTTTGACTAATCCAATTGTAGCATATGCTGAAATGCATAGATGGTCAATACACAAAAGGAGAGATACATATGAGACGCAAAGAATTTACGATCGAAGAAGAACAAGAACTGGAAACATTTTTACAAGAAATGAGTTTTGGATTTCTAGGGATGAGTCATGAAGATGGATTTCCGAGGGTGATTCCACTCAACTTTGCTTATGGTAACGGTGTTTTTTATATTCATGGTAGTCGTGCAGGAGAGAAAATGAAATTGCTCAAACAGGATACTCGTGTTACATTTTCGGTCGCCAAAGAGTATGCGCTGATTCCTTCTTACTTTACCGATGCTGAATTGGCTTGCCCGGCGACAGCCTTTTTTAAAAGTGTAACGGTACGTGGTCATGCAGAGTTGATTACTGATCTGGAAGAGAAAGCAGATGCTTTTTCGATATTTATGCACAAGCTTCAACCTGAAGGTGGTTATGATACGATTGATGCGAATGATCCACGTTATATTCCGCAATTAAAAGGAGTCGCTTTGATCAAAATTGTCCCGCAGGAATGGACAGCCAAGTTCAAATTCGGTCAAAATGTCAAAGGCGATCAGCGTCAACATATTATTGATGGTCTCCAAGAACGTGGTCTTGACGATGATCTCACTACAATCGAAATGATGAAAAAATACTGTCCACATCATCAAAGTTAAGGGCTATTGGGCTATATGTTATAAGATTCACATCATAGTCACAACTTACACATCAAATTTCACTTCCTGAACGGTGACACTTCAACGCGAAAAATGATATACTAGGGCAGCAGAAATCAGGCGAACTTCTACTGTTCCATTATCATCAGGTGCGGCTGATTCATTATTTAACAGACCTGGAAGGATGAAAACGATGAACCCACTGGCTGGACAATTGAACGAGAAACTGAAAACAGATAGTCCTCATATTTATGAGATGTTATCGACTCTTGGCAAAGAGATTTATTTCCCAAAAGAAGGTATATTAAGTCAATCGGCAGAAGCATCAAGCCAGGCTAAAAAATATAATGCAACGATCGGAATTGCAACTGAAAATGGTGGACCGATGCATTTGAAGGTGCTACAAGATTCGTTGTCTGCTTTTGCTCCTAAAGATTTGTATCCTTATGCTCCACCTGCGGGTAAACCAGAACTTCGCAGTGTATGGCGTGAGAAAATGATCAAAGACAATCCTTCATTACAAGATAAAAAATTCAGTAACCCTATCGTTACCAATGCATTGACACATGGTCTAAGTATTGTAGCGGATCTGTTCGCAGACGTAGGCGATGCTGTTATATATCCAGATAAAAACTGGGAAAACTATGAGCTTACTTTTGCGGTTCGTCGCGGAGCAGAAATTATCACTTATCCATTATTTACAGCAGAAATGACATTTAACAGCGATGGATTAAGAGATGCTCTTTTAGCGCAAAAAGAAAAAGGTAAAGCGATCGTTGTTCTCAATTTCCCTAACAACCCGACAGGTTATACTCCAAGTGTAGCCGATGGCAAAAAAATCGTAGCTGCAATCAACGAAGCGGCGGAAGCAGGAATCAATGTAGTTGTAGTTACTGATGATGCTTACTTCGGATTATTTTTCGAAGATTCGTTGCATGAATCATTGTTCGGCTCATTGCTTGACTTGAACCCGCGTATTCTACCGATCAAAGTCGATGGTGCAACCAAAGAAGAATATGTATGGGGATTCCGTGTCGGCTTTATCACATATGGCGCGCAAGATACAGAATCTATTGTAGCTTTAGAACAAAAAACACTGGGTATTATTCGTGCAACCATTTCCAGCGGGCCACACCCATCACAGACATTTATTTTAAAAGCGTTACAAGATTCTAATTTCGAAGCGCAAAAAGAAGAAAAGTTCCAAATCATGAAAGGCAGAGCAAACAAAGTTAAAGAATTGCTCGACACTGATAAATATCAAGATGCATGGGAATACTATCCATTCAACTCGGGATATTTTATGTGCCTCAAATTAAAAGACGTATCTGCGGAAGATGTTCGTCTACGCTTACTACGTGAATACGAAGTCGGCACAATCGCTCTTGGCGCCCATGATCTTCGCGTTGCTTTCTCTTGTATCGCTGAAGAATATTTGGAAGATCTATTCAACTTGATCTACCAAGCGGTTCAAGATGTGCAAAAAGGCTAATTTATTTAAACGAACTGTTATAATTAAAAAAGCTTCTGTCCACTATTGAGAGAACTATTCTCTTTATAGCGATACAGAAGCTTTTTAATTTCTCATAAATAACCAGCAAAATCTAAGTCAAAACAACAAAAGTAAACTATCTATGCCAAATAAGCTTCTCTCACCTGATTGTTTGTTAAAAGTACTTTGGCATCATCCTGCAAAATAATTTCTCCTGTCTGAATGACATATCCCCGATGTGCGATCTGTAATGCTTGATACGCATTTTGCTCGACCAGTAAGATGGTCATTCCTGCATCATTCAACTCCTGAATAATCTCAAAAATCTGATCGACCAATACTGGAGCAAGACCCATCGAAGGCTCATCCAACAGTAGAATTTTGGGATTCATCATCAGTCCTCTAGCAATCGCAAGCATTTGCTGTTCCCCACCACTCATCGTGCCACCGGTCTGATGATAACGCTCTTTGAGCCGTGGAAAATATACAAATGATTTCTCTATTCGCTCTTTGATCAGCTTTTTACTTTTGACAGAGAACGCGCCCATTTCCAGATTTTCTTTTACTGTTAAACGCGGGAAAATACGACGTCCTTCCGGCACATGTGCAATACCACTTTGCGCAATCACATGCGGTTCAAGCGATGTAATCTTTTTACCATCGAAATAAATTTCGCCTTTGGTCTTCACCTGTCCACAGATCGACTTGAGTGTAGTCGATTTGCCTGCACCGTTGGAACCGATCAATGTAACAATCTCCCCTGCATTCACTTCCAGATTGATACCTTTTAACGCTTCAATACCACCGTAAAAAGCTTGTACATTTTTTAGTTCGACCAGACTCATATCTGTATCTCCTCCTCGACTGCGCTTTTACCGAGATACGCTTCGATTACTTTAGGATTGGAACGAATATCTTCAGGGCCACCTTCAGCGATCTTCTCTCCATGATCCAGTACAAGAATATGATGAGATAATTCCATCACTAATTTCATATCATGTTCAATCAAAATAATCGAAATATCCAACTCTTGCTGGATACGACGGATCAGCCCTGTTAATTCAGACGTTTCGCGTGGATTCATCCCTGCGGCAGGTTCATCTAACAGCAATACTTTAGGCTTGGCGGCAAGTGCACGGGCAATTTCTAATCGTCGCTGTGCACCATAGGATAGACTGCTTGCTTCTTCGTTATACCATTCTGCCAGACCGACATATTCAAGTAATCGGTACGCTTCACGCTGGGAATCATGTTCTTCATGACGAACACGAGGAAGATTTAACAGTGTGCCGACAATGCCTGTTTTGAGATGAATATGCATACCGACCTGCACATTTTCAAGTACGGTCATACTGCCGAACAAGCGAATATTTTGAAAAGTACGTGCAATTCCGCGACTGGTGATCCGATCAGGCTTAATATTAACAATCGATTTTCCATCCAGTTCAATATTGCCTTTATCCGGTACATATATCCCTGTAATCATATTAAAAAAAGTCGTTTTGCCCGCTCCATTCGGCCCGATCACCGCCGAAATCTGTCCTTTGGGAAAATCAAAGTTCACTCCATTCACAGCCGTTAATCCGCCAAAACGTTTGATCAGATTGGTCACTTTTAGCACACTATGATCGGGGTAGTCACTCATACTTATGCTCCTTCCTCATTCACTGTTATCCACGCAATAGCTCTAATTATGCTTTGTATGGACCTTTAATCTGGTTGTACTTCTGACTTGGATACAGGTGGAGATGGATCTTTGACTGCTTCCTCAGGAAGTCTGCGATTTCGAGCAGCAATTAATCCATTGGGACGGAAAATAGCGACTAAAATCAAGATCATACCGAAAATAAAACGTTGCATTTTAGAAGGAGATAACGCATTAGGTACTTCAAAAATTCCTTGCTGAGACAATTGATTAAGCCAGCTTGTGAACTCGGTCAACACCTGCAAATTCAGAATCGTGACCAGACTTGCTCCTAAGATCACACCCGGTACACTGCCCATTCCACCTAATACAACCATTACCAGAATCGTGATCGACTCGATCAATGTAAAGCTGGTCGGATCGATAAATGTCTGCTTGGCTGCAAACACAACACCCATCATTCCTGAAAAAGAAGCACCGATTGCAAAAGCCATCAATTTGGTACGAATCAAAGGAATCCCCATCGACTGTGCAGCAATTTCATTTTCACGTACCGCTTTCCACGAACGTCCTAGACGTGAATGTTCTAACCGCCTTACTGCGAAGATAACAATTAACAATATCCCGATCACGATAAAATAAAATTGATGTGGAAATGTAAATTGAAAGCCAAACAAATTCGGTGGCTGGATCGAAGATAACCCCATCGCACCATTCGTAATATTGACGGGCTTTTCTAAATTATTAAAAATAATACGAATGATCTCCCCGAATCCCAGTGTCACAATCGCCAGATAATCGCCTTTGACACGCAGTACAGGCAGACCGAGCAATATCCCGAAGATCCCTGCAATAAAACCTCCGATTAGAATAAAAATCCAGAAGCTTTCACCGGATAACGGAAAGAGTTCTCCTGAAATAAAATTATTCGCTTGCCCTGTCGCAAAGATGCCGTATGTATAAGCCCCTACAGCAAAAAAAGCAATAAACCCCATATCCAACAATCCTGCAAATCCAACCACAATATTCAGCCCGAGCGCCATCGCTACATATATACCGCACTGGGTCGCTACTTCCATATACGATTCGCGTGATGTACCGCCTGAAGTGGCGAATGGAATCACAATCACCAGCAAAAACACGGCAATACTCCATTTCATCCCATTGCTAAATGACGTATAGTACAACAGCAACAGCGAAGCCAGCATCAATAGAAAGGCAGTGACCGAACGGTCGATCAAATATACAGCACCTGCGGTTACCAGTATAAATGCAGCTAATAGTAATCCTTGTGCAAGTTTATTCGCTTGCAACATCGTTTGTAATTTCCCCATCGGTTTCACCTACACTTTCTCTTTGATTGCTTTGCCGAATATGCCCTCCGGTTTGAAGATCAAGACAATAATCAGAATCATAAAAGCAAATACATCTTTGTACTCTGCTCCAAAATTACCGCCTGTCAAAATGCCCAGATTCGATGAAGCAAACATTTCAAGCACACCCAGTACGATTCCGCCGAACATCGCACCACGGATATTCCCAATTCCTCCTAGAACAGCAGCTGTAAATGCTTTGAGTCCCAAAATAAATCCGATATACGGATCAATCGTTCCATACTGTTGAGCAAATAAAACCCCTGTCGATCCACCTAATGCTGAACCGATAAAAAAGGTTAACACAATTACTTTATTTACATTGATAGACATTAACGATGCGGTCTCCCGATCTTGCGCAACTGCACGCATCGCACCGCCCCATTTGGTTCGATTCACAAAAATATCGAGTCCAATCATTAACAAAATCGCAATTACAAAAATAAACAATGTATTCGCTTTGACCGAAGCATCGGTAAACCAGCTAGAGATCGAAGAAAGCGGCAATTGATAACGCTGATCAAATAATTGTGGTGTGCTAATAATATAGTTACCTGTTTTGAGCTCCGCGATAAATCGAATCACATCTTGCAAAACAAACGAGACTCCAAAAGCAGAGATTAATAGGATCAACTTGGGTGCTTTGCGTAACGGTCGATAAGCTACCCTTTCAATCCCGACCCCAAGTGCCCCTGTAACCAGCATTGCGATCAAAATAATCAGCAAATACGACAACCATGCGGGCATACCGGTCAACCACCCTGCCCCCTGAAAACCAAACAGCACCGCTGTCCCTACAAAAGCACCGGTCATAAAAATCTCACCATGCGCAAAGTTAATCAATTCCAGAATACCGTATACCATCGTATAACCTAGTGCTACTACAGCATAGATTGCACCTAGCGCCAGACCATCGATCAATACCTGAGGTAAAGTTTGCAAAATACTTGAGAACATTCAGTTACTCCCTTCATACGCTCATTCGTCATTCTGCTACATGATGATTTTGCAAAAGTACTCTAAAACAAAAGCCAAAAGATGTGTATATCACAGCACATACCTTTTGGCTTTTATTTGGAAAAGGATTGTTTATTTCGCAGGTTGAGCAATCTCTGCTTCAAGTGATCCTGGATACGTAGCATCAGCGAATTTGTAAATAAATACTTTCGCATACGCATTGTCTCCGATATCATCAAAGCTTACTTTAGTCGCTACACCTTCAAAATCTTTGGTCGCACGCACAGCATCACGTACCGCATCACGAGCTGGTGCTTCTGTACCTGAACCCATCGCTGTTTTGATCGCTTCTAACATGACACTCATCGAATCATACGCATAGACAGAATAACCTTCTGGATTTTTACCAAATGCTTCTTTGTAACGAGCTGTCCATTCTTGTCCGTCCGGTAATTTGCTAATATCTCCAGCCACCGAACTGTACAATGCTCCTTTTACATCAGCTCCAGCAATATCGACCAGACCGGAAGAATCAAGCGCATCTCCTCCCATAATCGGAGCTGTAATTCCTTTATCACGAGCTTGCTTAATCAATAGACCTGCTTCAGCATACAGTCCACCGAAGAAAATAAAATCAGGCTTTTGCGTAGCTGCAATATTCAGTACACCGTTGAAATCTTTTTCACCAACAGTGATTCCTTCATAGCCAGAAATCGTAGCTCCTTGGGCTTGAGCGGCATCACGAAAAGCTTCCGCCAATCCCTGACCGTAAGCTGTTTTGTCTTGTATAATAAAAATATTTTTGGCTCCTGCTGTTTTTATAGCATATTCAGCCGCTGCTGGACCTTGAAAATCATCACGTGCAACGACACGATTAACTACTTTGAGTTTGCGATCGGTTAATTCTGTAGCTGTACTTGCAGGGGAGATCATCGGGATGTTGTATTTTTCGTAGACAACAGAGGAAGGAATAGATACGCCGGAGTTCAGATGCCCAATCACGCCTAATACTTGTTGATCAGCACCGATCAATTCAGCATTGGCTACACCTTTTTTGGGATCACCTTGATCGTCATAAGGAACCAATTCGAGTGAATATCCTAATTTGGTAAACTCTTCTTTGTGATCTTCCATCGACATCTGTGCACCTAGCTTAATCGCTTCACCTTGAATAGAACTACCACCGGATAATGGAGATTGAGTAGCAATTTTAATCACTTTACCACCTGTACTTGCTGTAGAACCTCCACTTGCGCCAGAAGAAGACGTAGCTCCATTTCCACACCCTGCCAGTAATCCTGTAATCAATGCTGCGATCATTAATCCACTCCACTTGCTTCTCATCATAATCCCCCTTTAATAATGTCAACTTTAGTAACACATTAAATTAACTATATTTCCTATTTCTTACATCAGTATAACGATATCCATTATATTATTCAATTAGAATTTATATCTTCTAATTCCAAATAATATAATATTTAAATATTATTAACTGATTAACATTCATTATACTGTGAAAATTTAGGTTATCAATACTATTTTTATTCATTTTAAAAGTTTTTATAATTATTTACTGATATTTTATAATACACGTTCTCTATTTTTAATATGTTAGGTATATATTATTTACCTTTTTATTTTATCTTCTATGTAATATTTACATATTATTAATGTTACTTTATATAACATTAATTCATAATAAAAAAGCCAGAACTTACGCTTATCTTCTTCTTAGCGGAAGATAAACAAAGTTCTGGCTTGGTTACCACTATACCTGTAAATAACATCTGTATATAGCGTCTTGATGATCTACGATATAGCGATCTGTTCATTGGTACAACCGAGACCACGTAAAATATACTGCGTCAATTCTTCTAACTGATCATTCTCTACAGAACGCTGAATATCTAGCAATGTGACGACGGTTAATGACTTGACATCATTACTGCTAAATAAAATACTGCCCATCACTTGCAAAGAAGTATGATTCAACGACCGAAAATAAAAAGTTCCTTGCTGTAGACCATTTTCCAAATAATGACGAAGTAATTGCCATACCGGAAGAGTGTACTTTTGAATAATATCGATTCGCTGAGAATGCAGGGTGAATTCTTGATGTATAATGTCTGAAATCTCTGGATCACATTTGCAAAAATGATACATCTCTTCAATCAACCGCTTCATTCCCTGAATCGGATCGACTTCTTCACGACGAATATGTTCTGCAAATAAGGGAATCGGAATAAATTCTTTTAACATCGCTTCAAATAATGACTCTTTGCCACCATAATAATATGAAACTAACGAAATATTCGCATTCGCTTCTTTGCAGATTTCTCGTACTGACGTCGCTTCAAACCCTTTTGTGGCTGCTAGTTTTTTGGTTGCTTGCAAAATACGCATTTTAACATGGTCTTCATTTTTATCCACCACGTTCACTTCCCTGCCTTTGATTGCTATCGCTAGAAATCATCCGTATCTCCATGATGCGGAATAGTAATCTTTTCCAGCCATACTGTCTTTATCATATCATCAAGACTCGGCTATCGCTACCAGTGGAGAGACAGGCAGTTTGTCTTTGCGTAGTGCAGTGGCAATTCCAATAATAAGAAGAGCAACAATCATAATACATACCAGTGCTAGGCAATCTTTGCCTACACCTGTACCGCCGAACAATAGATTCATTAACCCTTGTACAGCATAAGTCGCTGGAAACGCCGACCCAATCCACTGGTAAAAGTCTGGTAGCAATTCACGTGGCATCATCGCTCCTGACGAAACCAATTGTACAGACAGTATCAAAATATTAAATAGCATGCCTGCCATATCGAATACAAATAAAAACATCTGTGCAACTAACATAAAGGTTAACAGGAATAATGCTTGAAAGCCCCACAATGCCATAAATCCATGCCCTAACTGTCCTCCGAATAATGCCACCAGTGAAGTCCCTACCAGTGATACAACAATCGATGCACCTGCTGTCACTAGCAAACGAACAGACATGCGTGACCAGCGTCCGAACCGACTTGCCAGTGCTTTGGACGAAATCTGGAAGTTCTGTCCCATAATCATCGCACCGACATAGGAAGCCAGAATCATCATCATCGGCACCATCTGATTATTCATCCCTTGTACGGGATTGACCGATTGAATATCAGACACCACCCGCTGAGACATCATTGTCGCCGCCGTCTGTGCTTGTTGTTCTGGAAGTTGTCCTGCAAATACACCTTTTAGTCCACTTTCCACAGCGACTTTATTAACATTAGCAGTAACTTTATCTGCAATCGAAGTCATCATATTTTTGATCATAACTGGATTGGATTCATTGATAAAATAATGCAATTGGGCAGGATTCTGAGACTGTACAGTCGTTGCAAAATCTGCTGGAATCTCAATAATCATCTGTATATCACGTTCTTGCAATTGTTGTTGAGCTTGAGCTAACGTCATCCCTGTGCGAACACCTACAGGTAACGAAGATTGCAGACTGGTAATCAACTGTTCTCCGTATACTTTATCTTCATTAACAATAGCTACATTCAAGTGATCTAACCGTTCCGTAATTCCTTGATAACCGGTCATCCACACAATGGTAAAAATAAGCTGAAATAAAATCGCTGTCGCAATCCCTACTTTGGTCGTAGGCAACTTCATAAACGCTGCAAAAATAGATTTCATAGTTCCTCCTGTATCGGCTATCGCTACCGTATCCTTGATTTTACCAAATTCAAACAATCGTTTTAAACGACTGTTTGATTAATATAATGATTGAAAACGATTACTGTCAAACTTTATTTTAAATTTTACATATAGTGGTCTGTAAAACAACAAAAAAGCACCCGTTATGTTAACGAGTGCTTGAGTGATTTAATCTATTTCTTGCCTCCATATTTTTTCAGAAAAAAACCAACCACTTATTCCTAACAAACTAACTATAATACCTAATATGCTAAATACACTTGAAGGATCGGTATACTGAATCCATAAACCTCCTAGTAAAGGTGCAATGACCATCGTAATACTAGATAACATATTTTCAATTCCAAATACTCGTCCAGTCATAGTAGAAGATGTTTCTTTTTGCAAAATATAAGTATAAATAGGTATAAATAATCCGTTTCCTACCCCTAGTAATAGTCCACAAAAAATAACGATAAGAGTAACAATATCTCCCGAAGTAACCAATCCCATACCTAATATACCTGCACCAATAATAATATACGCTCCGCCTAAATTCTTACCGTAATAGATATATTTTTGTTTACGTTTATAACTCATTGTAATTAAAGCACCTAATCCTGCTGCTGTAATCATCCATCCTAATAAATAAGGACGATCAGGAGCAATCACACGAAATAAAGATGCGAATTGAAAATCAACCATTTGAATTACAAGCATTCCGCAAAAACCAAATAATAAAGTAGCTAACAGTAAGCTTTGCTTCTTTACAAAAAACCAACCTTCTACTAATGCTTGCCATGTATTTTCATTTAATTTGCTATCCGAATTAGGTTTGTTAGAAGTAGCGTCTGCTACAGTTTTTAAAGAAATATTCGTTTTTAAGATTGATAATAATAATAAAAATGATCCTAACCGCATCACCATATTAACTACAATACACACACTAAATGAAGTCATACTTAGTATCATGCCACCAATCAATGGACCTACTAATTTGGAAGATTGCTTCACTATTCCATTCCATGAAGAAGCCTGTAACAATTGTTCTTCTTTTACTATTCTTCGAGTTAGAGACTGTTGCGCTGGAATTTGAACAACAGCTAGCAATGAGCGTATTCCCAATAAGAGAAGTAAGACATAATAATTGGAGATTAATAAAAGTAGACTCGTTAATACTAAAATCGATATATCGCTAATAAGCATAAGTTTGACTTGGGAATAACGATCTGCCCATACTCCTGCCCATGAACCAAAGAAAATACCAGGTAATGCCATAACAACTGGAATCCATGCTAATTGCAAAGGAGTGACCTGCCAATAATAAACAACCATAATCTGAATTGCAATAACATCAAACCAATCCCCTAAAGATGAAGAAGAATACGCCATTAACATTTTTCGGAAAATACGATGATGTAGCAATGAAGTAGAAGATTGAGATACTACACTCAATATAGATAACACCCCTCTAATGAATAAGATACTTCTTATCCTATAGAGGAATTGTCAGAAGAATATCAGACGGCTCCCAAAGCTTGAAAAATCATCTGTTTAATCTTATAGGCATGGGAAGAATGGCTATACCGAATACAAGCTTGTTCATATGCACGATTATATTTTTGCGTAACCGAATGTTCAGGTAAATGCTTGCTTAATAGATGACTAATCTGTCGTAGACTTCCAATATATAGCTCAAGATGATTAGATACATATAGAATCTCCAAACCTTGATCTATAGCTATAGTACCTTCATAAAATTGATCAGATTGTCTTAATAACATCCAGATTCCTTTAATACATTCATAACGTCCTACTTCACGAAGATATGGCTTATGATTCAACATATGATTTAAGAGATTCATTTCAGTTTCTATATAAAGATCAGAGGTATTTACATCTACTATAGATAATAATACCTTTACAAGCTGTACTGCTAATTCAAAACTTTCCATTTTCTGATCTTTTACAATGCAATAAGTTTCTTCTAGTTGTTTCCAAGCACGTTCCCATTGCTCTGTCTCAATATACAAATCAACAATATTCAAAATTTTTATTTCTAATTGTTGGTCAGCAGACAAAATATGTGCATCTAATACTTTTTCCCAAAGTTCTAATGTTGGATTAATATCTTGCTGTAGAGTACTATGTAGCAACAATAACCAGTATACTTTGTCATTGATAGAAAATGATTGATCTTCTATAAACCAATCCAAATCATACAAAATAAACTTTAAATACATATGATAGAAAGGTTCTATTTCAAAACCTAATACTTGCTGTTGAGCAGCTAAAGTCATTAATGATTTCCCTTTACCTAATAGATGGTATCTTTTAAGTAAGCCTGTCATATGTTCTTGAATTTCTTGATCTGCTATAGGAAAATTTGGTAAAAGCCGTTGTTCTTGAATTGTTAAACTATATCCATAACCATGAATGGTATGAATCTGCACATCATGCCATACTTTTAACTTTTTACGTAATCGATAAATATGATCATCGACTGTTCGATCTGTAGGATATTCCATCTTCCATACCTGATCTAATAATTGCTCTCGATGAAAGGACTGATTACGATATGTATAGAGAAATTGTAACAGAGCAAATTCTTTTGCAAGCAAAGAAATACAATCTCCTTTATGACAGACATTATAGGTAGATGGGTCAAAATCTAAAGACATCTCTTTTCCTCATTTCTGTATCTACGATAGCATCATGAATGGGTTGATTATGTGCCCGACAAATTATCTTTTACTGTAAATGATTACTGTTCTCCCTTCAATACCTCTATCATTAATTCCCCACCTAATCGAAATCCATATGTAAATGAACCTGCACGATCCATACTGTTCAACTGGTAATACAAGTCCCACATAGATTCAAGCTCCAACCATTCTTCAGGAGAAAGCTTCACTTTCCACTCTGCCATTTTAGCCGATATTTGTTCGCTGATTTGTGTATATTCTTCGTTGTGAGATACTGCTTTCTCATCTGGACGCAAGTTGCCATAGTATATACTTTCTAACAGACTGCTCATGATTTTGTATCCTTTCTGTGGTTAATGATATCACTTCAATGTGATTGACTGAATACATTATAATCATCATATACTACAGAGTGAGCTAACCTAGTGATTTATGCGAAAGTTGCATAATATAAAATATCCTAAATAAAAAATTGTTCTATCTTTAGAAGTAGAATTATTTTTACACTATTATGTAAGTCTTGTTTGGCATGATAGTTTTAAAAGTTTATATTGTATGTTATTGATTACTGTATATAAGTTAGATATCTATACCTAATCACAAAAAAGAGCTACCATCGCATAATGATGGTAACTCTTTCTTCTATTTACTTCTTTCTTAATTCAACGCCGCAAAAGTCTCGACCAACGCTTCATTCACATCCACATGCGTATATCCCAAATCTCTTGCCACCGCCGCATACGTCATTCGACCTGCCGCTGTGTTCACTCCTAATTTCAAAGCAGGATTACTTTCAAGCGCTACTCTCAATCCTTGATTTGCAATCTGTGCTACATAAGGCAATGTTGCATTCGTCAATGCCATCGTCGATGTTCTTGGTACCGCACCCGGCATATTCGCCACAGCGTAATGGACAACACCATGCTTCACATACGTCGGTTCGTTATGTGTCGTAATCCGGTCAATCGTCTCGACAATTCCGCCCTGATCGATCGCTACATCGACAATGACAGAGTTCGGCGACATGGATTGTACCATCGCTTCGGTGACTAATTTGGGCGCTTTGGCTCCCGGAATCAATACAGCTCCGATCACTAGATCCGAAGCGGCTACCGCTTCTGCGATATTGTAAGGATTGGAGATTAACGTCTGGATCGATGAGCCAAAGATATCTTCTAACTGACGCAACCGATCTGGGTTCAAGTCCATAATCGTTACATCTGCTCCCAGTCCGACTGCGGTTTTGGCAGCATTCGTTCCGACTACGCCACCACCGATAATAGTCACTTTTCCTTTTTTTACACCCGGTACACCACTGAGCAAGATACCTTTACCTCCATGAGGACTTTCAAGGAACTGTGCACCGATCTGACTTGCCATACGTCCAGCGACTTCGCTCATTGGAGTCAATAATGGTAACGTCCGGTTCACTTCTACTGTCTCGTAAGCGATCCCAATGACTTTATGCTCAATGAGAGCAGCAGCCAGCTTCGGTTCTGCGGCGAGATGGAGATAAGTGAATAGAATTAAACCTTCACGAAAATACACATATTCGGATGGCAATGGTTCTTTTACTTTTAACACCATCTCTGCGGTACTCCACACTTGAGACGCTTCGACCAGAATCTGTGCTCCTGCTTGTTCGTAGACACTATCTGTGAATCCACTACCTGCACCAGCGCCAGATTGGATATAGACCTCATGCCCTGCTCCGCTTAATGTAGCCACACCTGCTGGTGTAATCGCTACCCGATTTTCGTTATTTTTAATTTCTGTCGGGACTCCAATTCTCATGCCAGTTCCTCCTTTAAGGTACGTTCTTGCTCTACGTCATCATTATAGGATAGATAAAATGTCATGTAATCGTCTAATTCCCCAAATTTGAAGGTTTTTATTTGTGTAAAAATACAAAAGGTTATCTAAATATGTCATATAATCTAACTCATTAACTCATATCAATTTATAAATAGAATATTTCATCAATAAATTTCACACCAAAGAGAAGCTTTATACTACATATATACCCTTATTCTGATTCTTCTAATAGTAAAAGCTTAATTTCCAGATACAATGTTACTTTTTGCGCCATATTGTTCAGATCGATCTGTCCGACTTCGGCTATTCGTTTAAGCCGATAATTCAGTGTATTGGTATGCACATGCAGTTGCCCGGCAGCTAATTTGGCATCGCTGTTATGATCGAGAAATACAGCTAACGTATGCAGTAAATGACTGTGATGCTCTTGATCGTACGCCGCAAGCTTGTCCAGTGGAGACGTATACGCCGGGAATTGTACAGCTTCTTGCTTCATTGCATAGAGATACCGGTAAAATCCTGCTTGTGGATAATACAAAATAGAATTCGTTTCAGGCAATCGGTGATGTAACATCAATAGATATTGTGCTTCGGTATAGCTACGACTGATCGCTAATACAGAGGACACTACACTCCCTGCTCCATATTCAATAGGAGATGAAGGTAGTAACGTAGATAATCGATTCACCAGAGGAACAATCGTGTGTTCGACAGGTGCGACTGAAGAGGCTGTTTTGGCAGTACTGCATAATAGAATCAACCGATGTGGCTCTCGCAAATGAAGCACAATTCGCACAGCATACTCGGTAGCGGCTTGTATGGCTTTGTCTAACCAATCGTTGTTATCATGATTGCCGTCTTGTTCAATCATTAGAATGTACGAATAAGCAGGCATTTGTATACCTACTTCACGAGCTTGTGCTAGCGCATCTTGTTCCGAAGTAAACCGACCTTTTAATAAACGGTTAAAAAAATCAATACTTTGTTTACGCTTTTGCATCTGGATCATTTTGGATGCAGCTAGAGTAGCACTGTATTTTAATTGCTGGATTTGCTCACTGGTGAAAGAACCTTTATTTTCAAGCAACCAGATATAGCCGAGCACTTCATCGTAATGCCGAATCGCGATTGCCATCCGGTTATTTAATCCCACTTGGCTCATGCCCTCTACATGCACAGGTTCCCATGTATCTAGCAATTGTTGCATCGCTCCCGATTCATACAGTGCACGCACTACATCTTCAGGCACTTTGCGTCCGACAATGGTAGCGATGCGCGCAGGATCGCTATTCGGATCATGCGAACTGTAGGCTAGCAGGCGGTGTTCTGCATCTTCTATCGTTACAGGTGTCTCCATGACTTCACTTATTTTTTCGACTAATGTTTGTAAATTATCGATATCCATTTCGTTAATTTTGGGGATCATATCGCACCACCTGTAATAAGCAATTTTACCCGTTCAATACATTATAGGCTTTATTGAATATACTGTTTTTTTCTGGAATTTACAATTATGGATAATCAACTTGGTGTTAATTATGAAAAAAACCTGTCGATCATAATCAACCACATCAAGAGTGGCAGATCGATCAACAGGTTGATTACAAAAATCATATATTCAGATCATACATTCTATACGTACAGATAGGATATCATCTTAGATCAGATATAAGCTATCTCAAGCCATTGGACTGCAAAGAACATAACATCATATCGAATATGCTTGAAGAAAGTTCGACATCAGCTATTTTGCTTGGCAAACATCACTTTTTCCTTACAGTAGAAAAATGTAATAGCAAAAGTCGCACTTATAGTGTCCAGATGTGAACTTTAATCAAATTCCGCTTCCGCTTCGATATCTTTAAGCCATTTGCGATTCAGTGAACGGCGATATAACCAGACTGCTACCAAGCCTGCGATAAATGTAAGAATCATTCGTACTGGATCACCTGCACTTGCAAGAGGTAACCACAGTAGCAATGTTATCCATATCTGTGTCTGTGTGATTAATTTGACCGTTTCCAGACGTTGCGATTCAGGAGGAATCGGATAGATTGATAACCAGAGTGTATCGGTATGTTGCTTACGCAAACTGGTCATTTGCATCCCTGCTAATAAAATAAATAGCAGATATACCACAATGCCGAACCACGACTCACGAGTAATCAATACAAATACAATACCGATCACCACAAATCGAATCAAGATCGGTAGCAACTCTCCACGAACCAATGTTTTGGAAACGAGAAAACGAAACGCTTTGGCAGGTATCCAGGGTACACGATTACCGACAAAAGATAACCAGCGGCGATGACTGACTTTGCGTTCGCCATTCGGTACATCGACAAACCAACCGAGCATACGCATTACGCCTGCGGCATGATTTCTTTCTGTCGCAATCAATCGTTCCCACGGCACAGAAGCTTTACCGGGAATACGCAACAGCACGATATAGACAAGAGCAATTACAACGACTGCAATAAGAGCAGTCATCAGTGGCAACCAGAGGAATGCCGCTAGTAACCCAATAATCAATACATAGCGCAATAGACGATAACCGACACGAGCAGCGGCTGTATTCATCCGTAATTCTTGCCAGCTTCCGTAACTACCGAGTAACTTGGCAATAATCAGCACAATCACAAGTAGACTTAACGACTTGGCATTCATATCTGCACGTACGTAAAATGGAAAAGCAACCAGTGCTAGAATCAACAACCAGATCATTTTCCCAATCACACTACTACGCCAAGCCGGAGCAAAGTATTCACGCATACGCACTTCGAGTGGCAACATAAATACAATATCGGCTGTTCGCATATACGTACGCACACTGCCATAGATCGATAAGGGTGTGAATAAAATCAGTAATATCCAATGTACAGGCAGACCTTGAGGTACATTTTGCAAAAAGGTCGTATACCATGCTGCAAATACAATGAGCAGAAAAAAAGTGACGATTGCGAGTCCGCTTTGCATCACATAGCGTAGATAAGGAAGCACTTCTCCCCAAAAAGCTTGTTGCCTCTGCTGACGTAACTTGAGCAGATCATTCATAATTACAGCCCATCCTGAACCAGATCATAGAAAATCTGTTCGAGTGGTACGTTCTGCTGACCCGTCTGCTCACGAATCTGCTCCAATGTCCCTTGAATAATAACTTTTCCTTTGTGCAACACAATAAATCGATCACAATAATTTTCGATCGTCGACAAAATGTGTGAACTTAGCAATATCGATGATCCACTTTCTTTGGTCTGTACCATAAAATCAAGCAACGACCGAATACCGAGCGGATCAAGCCCTAGAAATGGCTCATCGATTACATACAATGGAGGAGCGGCTACAAAAGCACTCATGATCATTACTTTCTGCTTCATCCCTTTGGATAAGTGCATCGACAGGCTATCTTCTTTGTCACCCATATTGAATAGCTTGATCAAATGAGCGGAACGTTGTTCATAATCTGCTTGACTCACATTATAAGCACGTGCGGTAAATTCCAGATGTTCCCGCACTGTCATTTCTTCATACAATTGCGGAGATTCCGGTACAAAAGCAAGTGAAGCCCGATATTGTTCAGTTTCTTCTGCCAGTGTAGATCCTTGAATCCGAATCTCCCCTTGTTGCGGAGTCATTAATCCCAAAATATGCTTCATGGTTGTGCTTTTTCCTGCACCATTCAGACCAATCAGTCCAATCATCTCACCGCGACCGACTTCAAAGCTGATATCATGCAGGACAGGCTTACCACGACTGTATCCACCACTGAGGTGATCCACGTTAAGTATAGCTACCTGTTCCATTATTGTTACCTCACTTTTCGTCTTGAGATGCAGCCCGTTTTTCTTTTAACCATTTCGGTGCACCTTTACTTTTGGTATCTACTTTTGGTTTGCGTTTCTTTTTATCTGTTTTCGGATTCACTTTAGCCGCAGGTGACGCTGTTCTTGGCTTGAACTCACGTTCTGTCGGACGAGTTGAATCTGGATTACTTTTTACAGAAGATTCTGTATTCACATCAGATTTGACCGTTGAGCGTGTTTCTGATGATACTTTTTCTTTTTTGACAGATGGTGTAGATGCAGGGCGAGAAGAACGAGCTGCCGCCGCTTCTGCACGTGAAGCACGATATGATTCTTCACGTTCTTGTTGTTGCTCCAGTGTCAGGACTGCTCCACCTTTTAATACATGTTCTTGCAAATCAATATGCAAAGCATCGGCAAATTTACGCATAATAAACCGTTCACGTTCGGTAATAATCGAAGCGGCTACGCCTTTTTTGCCCATACGTCCTGTACGTCCACTGCGATGTACATAATGATCAGTATCAAAGGCTGGATCAAGACTTACCACCAGATTCAATCCTTCAATATCCAGTCCACGTGCAGCTACATCGGAAGCGACAAGCACTTTGATTTTGCCTTCTCTAAATTGAGACAATACGGTACTACGTGTTACTTTGTTTGCATCACCATACAATACACGCGCAGATAGACCCAGATGGTTCAGCTTTGCTTCCACTTCTGCAATATCGTTCGTATCGTTGACGAATACGAGTGAACGTGGAGAGTTATAATGGCGTAATACACGACGTAGAATTTCTAATTTATCCCGTTCTTCGGCTACAAAATATACATGTTCAATCCCTGACGATGTACGGGTATCCGGTTCGATCCCAATCTCTAACAAGTCGTTCATTTCACGATTCGCCAGTGTCAAAATCTCTTCATTCACTGTAGCGGATAAAAAGACCAGTTGACGATCTTTGCGTGTGCTACGAATAATCTTCTTCACATCGCCGCCACCACCAAGTCCGATCACTTGATCCACTTCATCGACAATCAGTGTATTCACAAGGTGCATTTTGAGCTTACGCAGATTGATCAATTCACTAATTCGTCCAGGAGTTCCGACTACAATCTGTGGATGACGTTTTAACTTTTCAATCTGGCGCTTCATCGCTGCTCCACCGATCAGACCCAGTGTCATAATTCCACGTTCTGCGCCATAACGCTCACTTTCACGTACGATCTGCATCGCTAGCTCCTGTGTAGGTGCTAAGATCATCGCTTGTAATTGCTTGCGCTCTGGATCGACTTGTTGCAATACAGGCAATAAATACGCTAGCGTTTTACCGCTACCTGTTTGCGATTGAGCGATAGCGTCTTTTCCTTCGAGCAAATGAGGAATAGCCTCTGCTTGCACCGGAGAAGGCTCCGTAATCCCATAACGTTCTAGTACATCATTTAACCATTCATTGATGCCCAGTCCGAGAAAATTCACTTTTGATTCCATACATTTCATCCTTTCAAGCCCTTGAATCATTTTATAAGTACAAACTATTCAACACTTGTTTATATTCTAATACATGAGTAAACAGACAGAGTACAACACTCTACTATTATATGCGAAAACAGGGACTACACCAAATATAATCATACCGCACCAAAAACCGGTTCAATTCGAACCGGCTGGATCATTGTATAAAGCGTAATATCTCTTTATTTTCGATCAAATAAACGATACGTTAACCGATCAATAAATCGTGGAAAAAGTCCGTACAGACGCATACCTGGAATCGCAATACGTGGCAAATCCAGTTCTTCTTTGCGCTTTTCCATCACCTTAACAATATCACGTGCCACTTTATCAGGAGTCATCATAAATTGACTTACATTTTTAACATAATCTCCTGAAGGATCAGCACGATCAAAAAAGGCGGTGGCAATTGGCCCCGGATTAATCGAAGAAATTTTGATATTGGTTTCTCTCAACTCTTGTCGTAATGCATTGGTAAATCCAAGGACTGCATGCTTGGTTGCTGTATACGATGTCGATTTGGCAGTTGGAAACTTACCTGCGAGTGAAGCGATATTAACGATCTGCCCTGTTCCGGCGGTCAACATATGTGGAAGAACAGCCTGCGTACAACGGACAATGCCTAAATAATTGACGTCGATCATCATTTTATAATCTTCGATAGGCATTTCGGTAATCGTTTTAAATTGTCCGTAACCAGCGTTATTTAGCAAAATATCAATTTTACCGTATTGCTGGATCACTTGATCCACTACACGCTTCACATCTTCATCTTGTTGTACATCCATACGAATCACTTGATGCTCGCCTTTTAACTGTCTGGATAATGTAGCTAGTTTATCTTCAGAACGTGCAGTCAAAATCGGAATTGCTCCTTTTTCTACTAATAAGGATGCTACTCCTGCTCCAAGTCCGCTAGAAGCTCCTGTGATCAGAACGACTTTATTCGTCAGTTTTACCATAGTATCGCAGTAATCATACTGCATTCCTCCCTTTTGTACCTACCCGAAAATGAATTCTGATTTATCTACAACATATAGATTGATATATTTGCCTATACATTTACAGATTGCCTGTTACTTCTATGCCGTCAGCATTCTGTACATGTGTACTGATCCATGTTTTGAATTGTTGCCAGAATACTGCCAGCTCTGAATCTTCTACTTGCTGTTGATCCAGTTCTTCTAATACAGCAATCCATATTTCTTTACCGATCGGATTATCCCAACAAGGATCTAATCCATTCATCGTCTCCATCGTATATGGATTGGTTAACGGAAAATGCTTATCCAACAGTGGACGGATATAATCAAAATCCTCATTATATATAAACAACATTTCTTGTAATGAAATGTCTTGTTGATCGTCTTCGATAAGAAAAGGCGATAATGTAAAACCTATATTTCTTTTCGGCCCTTGATAACGGTAGATCAGTACAGGGATCGAATCTTTCGATTTATTTGTCATTGGCGTCCTCCTGTATCTATTGCCAGCACACGTATCTATAAAATTCTTTTTCATTATACTTTGATAGGTCTGAACTGCCAAATAAACTCTTTTGTTCACGCTTTTCTTATAGGAAATTATTTCCTCAACATCAAGAAAACATGTTATATTTTATTCAGTTACTTGGTTACTTTTAACTCAGAATTCATTATGGCGTTTGTAGTGCCAAATGCTTGGTGTAAGATATTTTGCTTTGCAAAAATCATTTTTCATTTCACTAGAAGAAATCGCGTTTATGTTGCCAAACGCTTGATGTAAGATATTTTGCTTTGCAAAAATCATTATTCATTCTACTAGAAGAAGTCGCGCTTTTACTGCCAAGCGCTTGATAAGGAGGATTATGATGTATTGTAACCATTGTGGGGCAAATCAGCCGGATAATGCTGTTTTTTGTAGTCAGTGTGGAGCTAAACTTCAGACACCAACAGAACCGTCACCTGATACACAGGAAATCCCTAACGAACAGCCTCCTGTAGATATTCTGGATCAACTTCGTTCAGATTCGTCTTCAGTTCATGCTGATTCGCAGTCTAGTGATACAGAACATATTCATTCTGTAACATCTGCATCATCGACTTCATCTTCAGGAGCACCACCTCAACCCCCTGCTTCTCCTTTACGTCATCTAACATGGATCATACCAACGGTATTATTACTTGGTATAGCAGGTACTTTATTTTGGTGGTATCAGCATCAACAAGATATCAATCAACAAGTCACCCAGTTACATCAAGAAGCAAGTACGCTTGCTCTTAAAGGACAGTATGAACCTGCTCTGACCAAGCTTACCCAAGCCACTACTTTACGCCCGACCTATACAGTATTAAATACAGATCAACGTATGATTGAGACCGCGAATCGTATCCATACCAAATTAACAACCGTTTCTTCCAAGCTCAAGTTAAATCAGCTAGAACCTGCGGAACAATCATTGACCACCCTGCAAAAAGCTTTAGATGCTCGCAAAGAACCGATATTTGATCAAGAAAAAACGTTAGCCAATCGCAATCAAGATCTGCTGGCTGTTCTTCAAGTGAAAAAAGAATTAGACCAATTGGATACGATTGATGCACTCGCTTATAAGCTTGATGAAGTAGATCGACTAAATAATCAGGAAGCTAAAGAAGTTCATCAATTGATTATTAATAAGATTATAACGATTAGTATGAAAAATGCCGAAAAGCTTCTCCAACAAAATGATTTTAGCCAGGCTACAGAAGCTGTCAAATCCGGGCTACAGTACTCTAGCAAAGATGAAAAATTACTATCGCTACAAAAACGGATCACTTCTGAAAAAGAAGCCTTCGAACTTGCTGAAAAACAGCGCATCGAACGAGCTATTCAACAAGCCGAAGAAGAAGATTTAAAAAACCGAACAGCTGGTGTTGAATTATCGAATCTTGATGTACAGCTTAATGAATATGGTGATATCGAAATTTACGGTGAAGTCAAAAATGTAGCTACCAAGCCTATTTATTCGATCACTGTTTATTATTCCGGTTATGATGCCGCTGGTAATTATCTATTTTCTTCTTCCGCATCTGTCGAACCTTATGATCTGGCGATCGGAGCTACAGGATCTTACAGTGCGTATGAATATGATTGGTATGAAGAAGTGACGATACAGATTGATAATATTACATGGTATCTGGATTAAGGAGGAGCCTATATGAATAAATCATGGATAGTAAGCAGTATTGCCAGCGTAGTCATTGTTGCAGCAGGTATAGGTTCCTTTATGTATATCAATCGTACCGTTCCTGCTCAATTACCGAATAAACCTTTAGTCGCAACGGTCACAACCAAAGCTACCCAAGCTTCGAAAGGGAATCCAGCTTTAAAAGATGTTATTTTTAATACTCAGAAAAAAGTAGTCATGATTGAGTTAGATGATGGATCTCTTGGATCAGGGTTTCTTTATAACAAACAAGGCGATATTATTACCAATGCCCATGTTGTCGCAGGAGCACTGAACGTCAAAGTGAAAACAGCCGATGCCCGTACGCTAGATGGCAAAGTGATCGGTATAGGTACTGATATGGATATCGCTGTAGTTAGAGTTCCAAAGCTAGCTGACACAGAACCTTTAGCATTAGCGCAAAATAGTAATGCCGATGTAGGCGATAATGTATTAGCTCTCGGTAGCCCGCTTGGCTTACAAAATACGATCACCACGGGCATTATTAGTGGAGTGGGGCGTGATTTTACGATAGATCCTTATGTCTATACCAATCTTTATCAGATCAGCGCACCTATTGCTCCGGGGAATAGCGGTGGGCCACTCATTCATGCCGATACTGGCGAAGTGTTAGGTATTAATTCAGCGATGGCAAGCGAATCGAATACAATTGGCTTCAGTATTCCTGTATCCGAGATTCAAGAAACGGTACAGAAATGGTCAAAGAATCCGGGTAAAGATTTACCTAAAACCTCCAAGCCAGCTACCGATACCGTATCCGATGCACCTTCTGTGCAAGATGATGCTCAGTATATTGTCAACTACTTTTATGAAAGTTTAAGTATGCAAGATTATGTTACCGCATACTCTCTGCTGGGGAGTCGCTGGCAAAGCAATCTGTCTTATGCCGATTTCCGTCAAGGCTATATTCAGACAGGCGAAGTCTCGATTGATTCGATTATTGCTAGCAAAGATGGAGATCAAGTTAAAGTAACCGTTGAGATTACAGCCGAAGAACGCAAAGATTCAGGAACAGTATATAGCTCGTATAAGCTTGATTATGTATTAGGCTATGAGAATGATATTCTGAAAATATTAAGCGGTGAAGGTAAAAAATTGACCTCTTAACTTTATGCTTGGTTCTGCTCATCCTGTATGAATATACAACAAAACCTCTTTTACCTTTACGCTCAGGTAGAAGAGGTTTTATTGTACTCTTTGGAAGTATACAGATGGTTTTGCCGATTAAGAGATCATTACTTGAATATCGAGTTCTCCGATTCCATCCATTAACAAAGGAATTGTTAATGCTTTGGCGGACACAAATCCAGTCATGGCACTAGTCTTCATTACCTTTGGAGGTGTAATGTCTACTGTAACGCCCTGGTTGGATAAAATGGTACTTGCATTACCACTAATCATATTGCCTAATTCTGAGATAGCACTTTGACTCATTTCGTCCATCTCTGTAATCACAAAGCCACCCATCATTGCTGAAACCATACGCAACGCTACTGCTTCTTCAATACCAAACATAATATCTCCGCTCATTTGTCCGGTCATTCCGATCTGAATCCAGATATAACCGTCAACTAGCTCGATATCTTTAATGCCCAGGCTTCCTGTGGAAGGAGCCACTTGTACTACTTGTCCAATAACGAGTCGCGCAGCTTCCAAAAATGGATTGATTACTTCCGCTTTCATAATTCGTTTACTCCCCTTTACGATTGGGTTCATATTTAAATACAACTTTTGACCTATGATATTATGGATATTATACCTTATAACCTAGTTCAAATCATCTAGAATCATTGATGTATCTTCCATTTTTTAATTTTTTTTGCAAATCTACTGTTGATAATCTTAAAAATCGACATTTACTGGTAAATTTGTTGCTCTTTTTTCTAAATCTTAGGTCTTTTTAACTGTCTTTACTTATTATCGGTCGCAAGCACTGAATTATGTACATTTTATGTTAATAGATTTTAAAGATTTCTTCCTGCATTGATGCTTTTTGTGTAATCCCCTATAATTTAGATAGGTATCGATTGTTGAATACTTTATCTTCTATGCAAGTATTTAACAATTTGGCATACATAAGGAGGAACTCATGAATATCAGTCAATTGGAAACCTTATTGACCATTTCGCGGACAATGAGCTTCCGTAAAGCAGGAGAACTACTAAATCTAACTCAGCCTGCAGTCTCTGCTCAGATTAAAAGTCTGGAAGATGAATTTAAAACGGTACTGGTGGATCGTAACCAACCCGTTACGTTAACCGATCAGGGTGTTGTTTTTTTAGAGCATGCTGAGCAGATGTTAGCGATTGTTGAGCAATTAAAGCAACGGTTATCTGATCTGGATGAGACGCCTCAAGGACGCATTACGCTGGGTACGCCGACTTCTATAGCGATTCAGATTTTACCGAGAGTACTTTCTTATTTCCAAGATCAATTTCCACTGATTCAAACGATGATTCATTCAATGTCATCTTCACAGGTCTATCATAGTGTAGAAAATGGGCTGGTCGATGTCGGAATCAGTTATCTGATTGAACGCAATCCGAATTTAAATACCTCTATTTTATATTATGATATGTTTGAGTTAGTCGTTTCTCCACAGCATCCTTTAGCTCGTACCAAAAAAGCCAATATTCAAGATTTGCAACATCTGCCTCTTATTATGTTATCTCCGGATACGGTAGGTCGCCGATTTGTAGATGAAGTATTCAAAGAACATCATATTGAACCTCAGATTGTGATGGAATTGTCCAGTAGTGAAGAAGTCAAACGAATGGTCGAGATTGATCTAGGGGTAGCGATTATTTCGAGACAATCGATCACAAGTGAATTACGCCACGGTACACTGGTGATGATTCCTATGCCTGAATTTGAGGTAAGTCATCCTGTAGGTCTGATTTATAAATCAGGCAGGTATCTGAACTCGGCTATGCGTCAATTTTTAGACGATCTCAAAGGTATGCCTGCTGATCAATTTATTAGCACTGAATAATGGCTAAAAAGTTGATAAAGAACTAATACTTATCTTGCCAAGCACTTATTGTCACGTAATTTGGCTGTGCATCTATTATATTTGATTTACTATAAGAAGTTGCGCTGATCTAACCAGGCGCTTAAGGAGCGATTGTTATGAAATTCGATCTTCATACCCATCATTATCGTTGTGGACATGCGGATGGTGATATCCGCGATTATATAGAAGCTGCGATTGCTGCTGATATTCAAGTGATCGGCATTTCAGATCATACTCCGTTTTTCAGCAGTGACCTCGATCAAGCTTTTCCCAAGATAGCCATGGGTAAAAGCGAGCTTCAACATTATGTACATGAAGTATTAGAGCTCAAAAAAGAATACGACGGCAAAATCGATGTTTTGCTTGGTATCGAATCAGATTATTTTCCGGATCATGCCAAGCTATATCATGAAACGTTGTCTCAATATCCTTTTGATTATATTATCGGTTCTGTTCATTACAGTAGCGGTTATAGTATTTTTGATCGTTCACGCTGGAAAGGCATGAATACAGCAGATCAGATTGCGACCAAAGAAGAATACTTCCGCATGATCGCTGAATCTGCTCGTAGCGGGATGTTCCAGATTCTCGGACATATTGATGCTATCAAAAGTAATTATCCTGATTTCACTCAAATTGAGGCTCCACAAGCGATAGACCGTACATTACAAGTTATTGCGGAGTGTGGCGTAGCGATTGAAGTCAATACCTCGGGTAAGATTAAAGTCTGCGGACTATGGCATCCTGTAGATGAAATTCTTGAACGTGCTCATCATTTCGGTGTAGACATTTCATTTGGTTCCGATTCTCATATTCCACAACGAGTTGGCGATGATTTCGATAAAGTCGCTCAAAAGTTACGTGATATCGGCTTTACAGAATGGGTCTACTATAAGCAAAAACAACGTCAAGCTGTTGCCCTGTAAATCATTTGTAGTGATAGGTACTTGTACTATCATTTAGAGAAGATGTACTGTATTGCAATTGAATACTCTCGGTGAATATACAAATAGATATACCATATGGCTCTAACCTTTGACTGTCTAGCTCTTCGTTATTGGAGTGGTTTACAGGCATAAAGGTTAGAGTTTTTGTATTTGCTAACGTATACAGGTATATAAGCACAAAAAAAGAGACCTGCACTCACGCAGGTCCATCATATATTCAAAAAGGGGGTCTTGAGAACATCATACCTGTTTTCTATTGGGATTGAGTTGCAACACTGTTGCAGTTGTATAACAAAATTTTACCCTTTATGTACAATCCGTTCCCGATTGACCAGTATAATCCCGCTTGCGACCAGAAGTAACGCAAGTGCTGCCCAGATCGATAACTTTTCATCTAACCATAGAGCAGACAATACAACGCCAAATAATGGTGTCAAAAATAGATACATCGATACTTTGCCTACTTTATTGTATTTCATCACTGTATTCCATAGTGCGAATGCTCCAGCAGACAGTACAACCAGATACAGAAGCATCCATACAGCCGCTAGATCCCATTGGAAAGGAAACGGATGCCCGGTTAAGGAACCGATAACAATCAAGCCTAGACCGCCCCAGAACATCTGACGACCAGTCAGACTTAGGATCGGCTCAATTCCTGCTTCACGCCTTGCCAACACATTACCCCATCCTCCAGTAAGTGCAGACAACAACATCAGCAGTTCACCCAGTCCAAAGCCAAAATGGACATTGCCTCCACTTTGACCAAACCCCATCACTGCAATTCCTGTAAACCCAAGCAGTAATCCTAACCATTTCCGCATCGATAATCGTTCCGTATTGTCGATCCAACGAATCGATAACATTTGAAAAAGGGACACAGAGCCTGCAATAATCGACATCGTCATCCCTGATCCCATCCCCAGTGCCGCATATACAAAAATGTATTGTAGCAATGTCTGGAACAGCGATAAATGAATTAACCGTTTAGCAGGAATATGAGGAATAGGTTGCCCTTTGGGATTTAATATTTTCGCTAATACCATTAATAACAATCCCGCTAATGTAAAGCGATACCCTGCAAATAACCATTGCGCAAAAATATCATGACTCTCTATCCCCAGATGAGCATAGCTTAACTTGATAAAAGGCAGTGCACTTCCCCACAAAATCGTAGCAATCAGTGAACTGCTCCATATACCAAGCGGACGGGTGAACCACTGTTGTCCATTCATGAAGAAGAAGCGCCTCCACTTCTGCCTTGACTATGACTATGTGAAGCTGCACGTTCTTTGCGCAACAAGTATTCGGTATGCGCGATAGAATAAATCATGATCCCCATCTCTTCCCAGTAGCTCTGAATCCCTGCATTGGAAGAAGGTTGTTGCGGACGCATGCCATTTTTCTCAAGTACCCGTTGAGACAGAGCATTGTCTGCATGACAACGACCTACAATATGAGATAAGCCCATCTCTTCAAAGCCAAATTCAACCATGCGACTGGATGCTTCGGCTGCATATCCTCTTCCCCAATGGCTACGGCACAGCGCAAACCCTATCTCTGCACGTGCTGCACGTTCGTCCCACCGTTGAAAAGAACATACGCCATATAATGTGCCCTCTTCTTTGGAAGTGATCGCAAAATGCATTGAACTCAGGCTACGAAAAGCTTCTTCCACTCTTCGACCTAGACGGTCTGGCTGTAAAGACTGATACTCTTTGCTTTCTTTGGCTCCGTACAAATATTTCATCACCTGTGGATCACTGGCACACTCCCACCAGATCTCCACATCTTGCGCAGTTAGACGGCGTAATTTGAGTCGGTCTGTATACAGATCAGGAAAGCCCTTTTTCAAATCCTGTTTACTCAACATCGCCATTCCTCCTCGGGTTAGTCTTGCTGCATGGCACGATACACACCGGTGCGCAATTCTTTAATATAGTAATCCAGTGCAGGAATATCTGCATCTCGGGCATCCTGTACCGCCTGCTCAATATCGTAAGGAACACGAACCAATTGTAATGAATAAGGAGAAATCACTTCAGATAAATAATCCCCCTCCAAAATCGCATACGATGCGGCTGGCATATCTAATGGATTCCCGACACTTCCTGTATTAAATAATAATCGACCTTCCAGATGTTGCATATATGCATTATGGATATCTCCGTAGCCAACGATATCTGGAATAAGCGATTCTTGTGTATCTGGATTAACGATCGGTGCAAACATCCCCATGCGGCGCTCTAGATCATCCCAAGGCTGTACACGATGAAAAACATTTTCCGGTGATGCATGGACTAAAGAGACCAATCGTCCACTTAATAAAAATTCATGGCGAAATGGTAATTCATCCAGAAATTTGACTCGCTCTGCTCCCAATTGCCGCGCTTGCCAGCCAAACAATTCATCATTTTCACTCATGCGGGCAACAAGTTCTTCCCAATTCCCACGAATAATGACTTCACAACGCAAAGCGACTTCATCGGTAATTTTGACCGCATCCGGCCCTTTACCAACCAGATCGCCCAGACAAAAAATACGTGTAATTCCTTTTCCATCTATATCTGCTAATACCGCCTGCCAAGCCGGATAATTTCCATGAATATCAGACACCAAAGCAATACGTTCCATTTCTTTTCCCCCCAGCATTTGGCTTCATAAATGCGACTTCTTCTAATCCTATTAAACATGATTTTTGCTCCGCAAAATATCTTTCCTTCCGCATTTGGCTTCATAAATGCGACTTCTTCTAATTCCATCAACCATGATTTTTGCCCCGCAAAATATCTTTCATCCAGCATTTGGCTTCACAAATACAACTTCTTCTACTGCTATTAACCCTCTGCTCGTCTAAGCGTAAATATCGTCAACTCCGGTCGACAGAGAAAGCGGATTGGCACTTGAGACGTTCCGATGCCACGATTAACATAGAGTGGAAGCTGACGCTGTGGCCCTGCTTGATACCAGCCCATAATATATTTACGCGAGCCACGAGGGGTAATCACTGCGCCAAACCATGGCAATCGAATCTGCCCGCCATGACTGTGACCTGACAATTGCAAATGAAAACCAAAATTAATCGGAATCTTATCCGCATAATCAGGTTCATGCATTAATAAAATACGACAAGCGTCTTTACCAATATCTGCTGTCGCTTTATTCACATTAGGCTTGCCGAGTAACTGATCATCCAGACCAATAATCGCAAGTGTTCCATCCGGTTGCTTGATCTGTACATTTTCATTTGTTAACATTTTGAATCCGCCTTGTTCTATCATAGTAGACACAGACAGAACATCTTGCAAATAATCATGATTCCCCAATACTGCAAATTTGCCTAACGGAGCAGACATTTTCTGAAGTGCGCCTACTCCTGCACGTAAAGGTGTTGGATCATCGTCTACCATATCTCCTGTAAAACAAATCATATCCGGTTTTTCCGCCATAATGATATCGGCTAACTTTTCCAGATCGGCTGCTTCTTTGCCCATACCTAGATGGACATCGCTAAATTGAATTAATTTCATCCCGTTTAGACTGGGTGGTAACTGAGGAAGCGGTAAATCGATGTAGACTTTGTCTAACCAATTTGGCTCTCCTAGCCACGTATATCCTGCTGTTCCCAATCCTAGAGAAGCGACTACGACTGTACTTCGCTTCAAAAATTGTCTACGGGTAATATCATATCTATGTTTAAAATAAAAAGGAATTCTTATCGGATTATAAAGTGTGTGTAAAGAGTCATAGGGATTCAGGCTAAAATTCCTCCTTTGGATTCGGCTGCCCGCAGGCGGTTGAACATATTATGCTTATTGTGCCGAATCCAACAGCTATCGTCAAATTTACGATAGTGACCTACTCATTTTACACTTTCGTTATTATTCCATTTTTTCGTTGAACTCGGTCACATTTTTACTCAAAATGCTTAGTGAATAGATATTTTGATTTACAAAAATCTTACTTTTATTGAACCTGATCGCGTTGTATTCAAAACGCTTAACGAACAGATATTTTGCTTTGCAAAAATCTTACTTTTATTGAACCTGATCGCGTTTTACTAAAACGCTTATGTAAATACGTATCTCTTAATGGGCGTATAAGAATGATCACGACCATTAAGAGATACTCCTCCCCATCTATTACGATTCTGATGGGACAAATTCGATGTTCCATGTTTGTTTTTCAGTGTCGGCAAATGCTTGAGCCAGACCGGATTGTTGAATATCTTTTTTATTTACTTTGCGATAGACCAATTCCAGTGTAAATGGAGCTTCAAACGGGAATGGAGACAGACTCACCCGATGCTCGTCTACCCATTTGGGCATAATTGCTTGATCGTTTGTAAAAGCGAATTTTTTCCCTACTTCAAATCCTTCTTTCCACCAATCCTGTTCATTTTCTTTGCTCACGCCAGGATTATTTAAGCATACATATAGTGATAGATCATCACATAATTCCAATACAGAACGATGAAATGCGAGCGCTTGTTCATTAGGTTTGACTTGCTCTTTGATACGTTCTTGACGTTCTTTTTCTTCTTTGACAAAAGCGATACAGAACGGATCTTCTTCCCCATAATGACTCACTAACGCCGCATAATGCAGACTGGCTAACATTCCACCATAGGGCGTCATATTTTCCAATTCTTTAATTCCATATCTGTAAAAGACTAATTTCGCCGGTTCTGGAAAATGCATAAATGAAAATGGAATTTGCTTCGCATCGTCCCATAGCGGAATCTCATCTAAAGGAATCCAGCCACGATCATGTTGCTCACAGCCGATCAGCACCTCATCCCAACGCTCTTTTTGTTCAATATACTGAGGATTCAAATGACGGGCAAATTCCCCTGACAATTTTGCGTGGTCATGCTGACGAATCATAATAAAAGCATCTTCATGCTCTCTCCAAATCATAACTATTCCCCTCTCTATATAAACGATGTCTACTTATTCCTATAAAATACTACTTCTACTTATTTATCCTTAACGATGGGTTTCCAACCAACCTGCCGCATAATCCACCAGTCCACGTTGCTGAATCAAAAGTGTTTTGGCTTTGGCTATATATCCCTGTGTAAATAAATGGGGACAATCCTGTTCAAAATCGGCTCCAATTTCATCAAAATCATCGGAATCAAAATTCAAATCTTTGAACTTCACCCACTGTTTCCCCTCATCCGTCATCATAGGAGCTTTCATAGTAATCTCTTTTTTGCCGTTCCATTCAGCAATATATTCTGCTAAATGAATCGATGTATTGGTATGATATGTCGTTCCTAGCATCATGACATATCCATTCGCATGATATAAATCTTGTAAAGGAGAATGACTACCTAATCCAAAATCCAGATCATGATCGCTCATCCATTCTTCTGCATGCTTACCCCATGCGGCAAACGATACTTGAGGATGGGCGCTACGATAGACTCCTTTTTGTTTACGGAACGTTTCAGCGATAACGCCCATACCTGTCGTCACTGTAAAATCAGGATCATATGGCGGCATACTTTCACGTATCAGATTCCACCAACGTTGTTCAGCAGGTGGATACATCCATCCTTTTGGATCGGTTAATTGTGATGTTTGAGTAGGCATAATCAATGTGCCTGACTCCCCTAATACTGCTTCCAAAGCCAGGATAACGGTTTCAGCACTTCCCGGAATCCATCCTCCCAGACTTTTGAGCGAAGAATGTACTAGAATATTCATCCCTTCTGTAATGCCTAATGCTTTGAATTCTTCTACTAATTGATCATAACTTATCGGTCTTTCACTGATCACGCACATCACTCCTATCTACCACCGGTTCAAGATAAAAGGCGGGTTTCCGCTTTTACACGGAACCCGCCTGATCAGTGGCTTACTATCAACCCGGTATGATCGTATATACGACTATACCATTATACACCCAACCACCGTTTGAACATATGCTTGGATGTTTCTTTGTTCATTTCTGCAATCGAAGTTGTCAATGGAATACCTTTTGGACAAGAGCGTACACAGTTCTGCGAGTTACCGCATCCCTCGATACCACCCGGCTCCATCAATGCATCCAGACGATCTTCTTTATTCATCTCACCGGTTGGATGAGCATTGAACAGACGAACCTGAGACAACGCCGCAGGGCCGATAAAGTCTGTTTTGTCATTCACATTCGGGCAAGCTTCCAGACATACACCACAAGTCATACATTTCGACAATTCATAAGCCCATTGACGTTTTTTCTCTGGCATACGCGGACCTGCGCCCAGATCATACGTACCATCAATCGGAATCCATGCTTTTACTTTTTTCAGTGCACCGAACATACGGCTACGATCAATAACAAGATCGCGTACTACTGGAAAAGTTTTCATTGGAGCAATATGAACCGGTTGTTCTAATTTATCAACCAGTGCAGAACACGCTTGACGTGGCTTGCCATTGATTACCATAGAGCAAGCTCCACATACTTCTTCCAAACAGTTGGATTCCCAGCAGACAGGTGCTGTTGCTTTACCTGTGTTGTCGACAGGGTTACGTTGAATCTCCATCAGCGCACTGATCACATTCATCCCTGGACGATAAGGTAATTCAAATTCTTCTGTATATGATGGGCTATCCGGCTTATCCTGACGGGTAATAATAAACTTGACGTTTTTTTTGGCCGTTACATTAGCTGGGTTACTCTGTGTTGAGGTTTCCGCCATTTCTAATGCCCCCTTAAATTAATCACTTCACTGAGATAGGTGTCATGTGTCTTAATCTTTGGAATAATCACGTATACGCGGTGGAATCAGAGATACATCCACATCTTCATATGAAATCTGTGGACCATCTGGTGTCCAAGTTGCTTTGGTCGTTTTGAGGAAATCTTCATCATTACGTGTTGGGAATTCAGGCTTATAGTGAGCTCCACGACTCTCATCACGCATTAATGCTCCAAGTGTCATCGCTTCAGACAATTCAAGCATATTCCACAATTGACGCGTAAAAGCTACGCTAGGATTATTCCAACTGGATGAATCATTCATATTGATTTTCGTATAACGTTGTTTTAGCTCTTTGATCTTATTGATCGTTGCTTGCAACTTATCGTTATAACGAACTACCGTCATGTTGTCAGTCATCCACTCACCTAATTCTTTATGCAAAACATACGCATTTTCATTGCCTTGCATATTCATTAGGTTCGTATATTTATCTTCCTGCTGTTTACGAATTTGATCGTACATCGTTGTCGGCATATCCGCAGCAGATTTTTTCAATCCTTTAATATATTCAACTGCTTTTGGACCTGCAACCATACCACCATAGATCGCTGATACTAATGAGTTAGCACCCAGACGATTTGCTCCATGATATTGGTACTCACATTCACCAGCAGCGAACAGACCAGGAATATTAGTCATCTGATTATAATCTACCCACATACCGCCCATTGAATAATGAACCGCAGGGAAAATTTTCATCGGAATCTTACGTGGATCATCACCCATGAATTTTTCATAGATTTCGATAATACCACCTAATTTAACATCCAGTTCTTTTGGATCTTTATGTGATAGATCCAGATAAACCATGTTTTCACCGTTGATCCCTAATTTTTCATCTACACACACTTGGAAAATTTCGCGTGTTGCAATATCGCGGGGAACGAGATTACCATAAGATGGATATTTTTCTTCAAGGAAATACCAAGGTTTACCATCTTTATACGTCCAGATACGTCCACCTTCACCACGTGCAGATTCAGACATCAGACGCAACTTGTCATCGCCTGGAATCGCTGTCGGGTGAATTTGAATAAATTCTCCGTTCGCATAATGTACACCTTGTTGATATACAGCACTTGCTGCTGTTCCTGTATTGATCACCGAGTTGGTTGTTTTACCAAAAATAATACCAGGGCCACCTGTTGCCAAAATTACAGCATCTGCGGCGAACGTAACCACTTCCATATTGCGAAGATCCTGTGCACAAATTCCACGACATGCACCTTCATCATCCAATACAGCAGAAAGAAATTCCCAGTTTTCATGTTTAGTTACAAGGCCCGCTGTTTCCCAGCGACGTACTTGCTCATCCAGTGCATACAACAATTGTTGACCTGTTGTTGCTCCTGCATAAGCGGTACGGTGAAACTTCGTTCCACCAAAACGGCGGAAATCAAGCAATCCTTCTGGTGTACGGTTAAACATAACGCCCATACGGTCCATCAAGTGAATAATACCAGGTGCTGCTTCACACATTGCTTTAACTGGTGGCTGATTCGCTAAAAAGTCACCGCCATACACAGTATCATCAAAATGCACCCATGGTGAATCTCCTTCACCTTTTGTATTTACAGCTCCATTGATCCCGCCCTGCGCACATACGGAATGTGAACGTTTGACCGGTACCAATGAAAATAAATGTACATGAACGCCTGCTTCTGCTGCTTTGACTGTAGACATCAAGCCCGCTAGCCCGCCGCCCACGACAATAATATTGGATGTTGCCATAACGATTTACCCTCCCCTTAGCCTACTGATCCTTATAGCTCTTCTATCTTCAACGAACAGCAGAACGGTTCACCTGCCACCGTTCATCACGTTACATCTGTTCGACTATGAGCTGAGTGAAGCAAATATAAGGTATTACGGTATATCTATTGTGCTGTGCACTAATATGACTTCATGTTTATGCTACGAAATGACGAATCGCTTGCAATGCAACCGTTGGGTCTTCGAATTCCATATTGCGGAAAGCGACAAGAGACAAAATAAACATAATAGATACAATCACAAAAAGTGTCATACATACGTATGAAGATACACGTTGTGCTCTTGGACCTACTGTAATTCCCCAGCTTACTAGGAAAGACCATAGACCATTTGCAAAGTGGAACGAAGCTGCCAATACACCAATAGTGTAAAGTACGAAGGTTACTGGATTGGTCACGATATTGTACATAACTCCGCCTAATTGCTCATGAGTTACATTACCGAGAGCAACCTGGAAACGAGTCTCAAATACATGCCATACAATATACACGAACGTGATTACACCAGTAATCCGTTGAAGTGTATAGCGCCAGTTACGTTCATAACCGTAATTAGCATTGTTTGGCTTCGCTTGATAAGCGATATACAGACCGTAGACTCCATGATAAATCAGTGGTAAAAAGATGAATAAACTTTCCAAAACCAGCACAAGTGGCAGGTTATTCAAAAATGCCACACTTTTATCGAAGGATTCTTTTCCGCCTTCGTATGCAGAAAAGTTGGTAATCATATGCTCAATAAAAAAAGCTCCGAGCGGAATGACCCCTAATAATGAGTGTAACCTTCTGGCGTAAAACCCTTTCATGAATGACGTTCCCCTTTCATAATAAGAGCGTTTTCATAGTGACAGTCATTAGTTAATGCTGTCCCGGACGTGGATTAACGAGAGATGTTCGGACCTTCGTCAATCTCCGCGTAGGAAGTCCCCATCTTCCGTAGCTTTACAATCTGTTCACAATGCTCAAATCCTGTGAACAAGTTGTGTCACTTTTTATGTTACTCTACTTTGACTTATAATGGAATTGCAATATAATTATTAATTGTTATAACTAAAACGCATAAGAGGAAAGGATAAATTCCAGATGCTTGAAGATATTGATATATTTGCAGTCGTTGTAGAACAATCCAGTCTCAATCAAGCTTCTAAATTATTAAATTTATCTCAGCCTGCGCTGTCTCGTAAAATCTCTAAATTAGAAGAAAATCTAGGTGTCTCCCTTTTTAATCGTAATGGTAAACGACTGGAATTAACGTCGATTGGACGGCTTACGTATACATTCGCTTTAGAACAACGCCAGCAGAACCTTAAGTTCCTGCAAAGCCTTAATCGCTATAAGTCTGAGGATCAGACAACAGTGACCTTTGGAGCCAGTCTGACGACCTTACAGACGACATTGCCTCCACTGGTGAGTAGCTTCACACGTAAACATCCTTATGCAGAGCTCAAATTGATCACCGGAAAAACGCATGAAATCGTCAATGCGGTACGTGATAAAAAGGTAGATGTAGGTATAGTCGCTTCAGCTATCCATGAATCCGGTCTGATTTGTGTACCTTTATTTGACGATCATCTTGAATTGGTAGTACCGGGCAATCATCTACTAGCAGATAAAAAAGATATTACAATGCAAGACTTGCAAGGTTTGGCTATGATTATTTTCTCAAAAGGTACATGGTATCGTAAATTAATAGATGATGTATTTCATCGTTATACCGTCATGCCCGATTTGCGAATGGAGATCGATTCATTTGAAGCGATTGTTCGTCTGTTACCGATCTGTATGGCTGCTGCGTTATTACCCAAATCTTATGTAGGCGAACAGTTATTGTCAGGCAATGAACTGGTTTCTCTTCATATTCCAGAACTGGAACAGACCCGCCGTACAACATGTCTTCTGTATAGTGAAAGTTCTGATCTAGGTTCAGCAGCCAGACAATGGATTATTGATACCAAAGAACAATTTGAAACGATGAATGATTCGATACGCTTAGATGAATAAACCTACTGATTTTAACCAATCATAATTTTGCCTTCAGGATAACGATACAGTTCTTTGCCTTGTTTTGGAGCAAGTGCGTAGACCAGCGTAATCATGCCTACTCGTCCGGCAAACATCAACAAACAAATCACTAATTTACCGGGTGTGCTTAGATTAGGTGTGAGTCCAAGTGACAATCCAACTGTTCCAAATGCAGAAGTGGCTTCAAATAACACATTTATAAATCCAGTCGCTTCTGTCATTGTCAGAATCATTGTCGCTACAATAACTAATGATAAAGAAAAGACCGTAATCGTTAACGCTTTATAAATCCGATCTTTGTTGATCCGAAAATAAAATAGAACCACATCTTCTTTTCCTTTTACCATACTAATCACAGCTCCAATAATGAGCAAAATGGTCGTAGTTTTTACTCCACCTGCTGTCGAACCCGGTGAACCTCCAATAAACATCAGAATAATCGTTAACAATAAAGTCGCTTGTCTTAACTGTGTTAAATCCAATGTGTTAGCTCCTGCTGTTCTGGTGGTAACCGATTGAAATAACGATCCCCAGAACTTACCGTCCCAGCTCAAGCTACCAATCGTTCTTATATTCGTAAATTCAAATGCAAAAACGAGTATAAAACCTCCAACAAGTAAAATCGAAGTCATCCATAATACGGCTTTGGAATGAAGAGATAGTTTACGTTTTTTGCGATATTCTATCAAATCAGACAATACAACAAACCCCAACCCGCCCAATATGATCAAAGCCATCGATATCAGATTAATTGCTGGATCAGATACATAGCGGGTAAAGCTACTATAATGACCGAACAAATCAAATCCGGCATTATTGAATAAAGATACCGCATGAAACACACCATAATACATCGCTTGTACTAACGGGAAATCTGCCATTAAACGTAGCGTAAATAAGCAAGCAGCAATCAATTCAATCGCAAATGAATAATAAATTACTTTTTTGATTAAGCGAACGATCCCTTCCATATCGCCTTGATTCATCGCTTCTTGCAAAACCAGACGTTCTCGTAAAGAAATACGTCTTCGAAAAACGAGTGCAAATAATGTAGCCACTGTCATAAATCCAAGTCCGCCGATCTGAATGAGACACATAATCACGACCTGACCAAAAGTTGAGAAAAACGTTCCTGTATCTACAACCACTAACCCTGTCACACAAGTAGCGGAAGTGGCTGTAAAAAAAGCATTCAAAAAGCTTAATCCTTCTCCACTTCGATGAGCAACAGGTAACATCAATAATAACGTTCCTATTAAAATACAGACTGCATAACCGATAGCAAGAATACGAGGTGGAGTCCACACTTTTATTTCAAAACCATTTTTCAAAATCGATTCAACCTCTCTATTCTTGAAATAATACGTATTCAAATGGTCTAACTGCTTCTGATTATAGTTCCTCTGAGCAGAGACTGCTATAGCGTTTTGCAATCAAAAAAAGATTGCGTTACACTAACATTCAGTAGTATGCATATGCCACAGCTTAAGTAAAAACGATTTTTGTATCACAAAATATCTATCCCTCTACTAAATAGGTATTTTTAAAATTGAAGGAGGATGTTCATGAACCCCACCGGACAACCCGTCCAGCTCAAACCGAATTACAAAATTCTTGGTGTGCTTGCTGCTGTCGGATTGGTATTATTTTTAATTTTACAAGTATTCCCTTCTACAGCTTCAGACACATTAGAAGTTCAACAAGTAAATGTGATTAGTCAGGAAAAAGCAATCGACAGTGCCAAAGCTTTTGCCAATGATACTTTGGTATTACCGGACCTGCCTGCTCCTTCAGTAACGTATCATACAAATGCTGAATTAAGCGGTTATGTAGCCAAAGAGAAATTAACACAGACGTATATGCAAAAGTTAGAAAAAGTAGCTCCTTATGATGTGTTTCGTGTTCATTATCCAGATGTAGGTACCGGGGATGCACTCGATATTGATGTACATATGAATACCGGTAAAGTGGTTGCTTTTTCTATGTATGATAACAAGACAGGAGCATCACAGCCATTTAGTCTTGATCCTACAGCTACAACTGAAAAAGACGAATCAGTTACACTGGCTGAAAAGCAAGAACAAGCACAACCTATTTTAAAAGCAATGGGATTTGATGTAGGACAATTAAATCTACAGACCAAAGGGAATCAACAAGATTTGCTATACACTACCAAAGACGGAAAATTAGGCGATAGTCAGTTACAACTCAAGTTTACGTATGAGTATGGACAAATTCGTTCCTTCCAGCCGGTACTGACTCCACCGGATACGTACACAGCTTATGTCAAAGAACAGACAACATTAGCTGGTTGGTTAACCGCACTCGGTTATGGACTGTTTACGCTTGTACTTGGTGTATTGGCTATCGTATTCGGTTCACTAAAACGTAGACATACTTCATTCAAACGAGGTATTGTGCTCAGTATTATCTATTGCGCTATTTCAGTATTCAGTGTGCTCAATATGTGGCCTATTCTGGTCGATATTACACTCGGTGAATCGAACAAAATTGTTTCTTATGTCATTATTGGTCTTCAATTGATGTTAAATGTATTGATGGCGATTTTACTCTACTTCTCCTTTGTCGGTGGAGATGGATTATGGAGAGAACGCGGAATCAATATCTGGCCACGTTCAAAAGAAATCGGTTATGGCAAATATGTATTGCATAGTGTTGCTGTAGGTTACTTGTATGCTCTCATTTTGTTAGGAGTACAGTCGATCATTTATTTAATTTTGGAAAATGCACTTGGTGTGTACTCTGCTACAGATGATACCAGCTCGCCTTATAATATGATCTATCCAGCACTATTCCCGTTATTAGCATGGATGGCAGGGATTGGAGAAGAAGCGGTCTATCGTCTATTCGGTATTGCGATGCTGAAAAAAATAGTACGTAATACTTTTGTAGCTTGTTTTATTACTACAATGATCTGGGCGCTTGGACATACGTTGTATCCGATCTATCCTGTATATTCCCGTCCGATTGAATTGTTATTTATCGGTTTGTTATTCAGCTTTATCTTTTTACGTTACGGCTTTATCGCGGCTGTATTCGCACATGTTATTTTCGATAGTATTTTAATGTCACTCAGTCTTATCAGTATGGGTGGAATAGTGAATATCTTGCTTGGTGTATTCTATATTGCTTTACCAGCCATTGTAGCTGTAGTGATCTATACTTTTACCAAAAACAAAGGGGTCGAAAATGCATATCCACCTTATGTACCTCCTGCACCGATCCCGCAAGCTTATTATGATCCAGCACAAGGACAACAACAGTATCCAGATCATCCGCAACAATTTCAACAATATACAAGTCCAGTTCCACCGTCTGAACATGAGAATAAACCAAAAGAGTAGCCATTACGGCTACTCTTTTTTTGTATCTCTTTTAGATTATAATTCATAGACTATCATCATAAGGTGTTAGATTGATCGAATCGTTAACTACCAAAAAGGATTGATGCGCTTTACGTTATATTGATTGTATTTGTGCATTTATTCTTCTTTGAGAGCTTCCAGAATCTGCTTCGCTAATTTATCGCCAATACCTAACTGACGGAAATCGTCTACACTGGCTTCTCTAATTTTTTTGAGTGAACCAAAATGTTTGAGTAGTAACTTGCGACGTTTATCTCCGATCCCTGGAATACTATCCAATTGCGATGTAATCATCGATTTACCACGTTGTTCCCGGTGGAACGTAATTGCAAAGCGATGGACTTCATCCTGAATCCGTTGCAACAGATAAAATTCCTGACTATCACGCGCTAAGTTTACCGGTTCTGCTGGATCACCGACCATCAATTGAGAAGTACGGTGCTTGGAATCTTTGACTAATCCACAGACAGGTATAAACAAACCTAATTCATTTTCCAATACATCGGTTGCCGCAGAAATCTGTCCTTTACCACCATCGACTACAATCAGATCAGGCATCGGTAAATTTTCTTTAACTACACGTTCATATCGACGACGAATCACTTCGCGCATAGTACCATAATCATCTGAACCTTCGACCGTACGGACTTTGTATTTACGATACTCTTTACGAGCTGGCTTACCATCAATAAATACAACCATCGCCGATACAGGATTGGTTCCTTGAATATTAGAGTTATCAAACGCTTCAATTCGTTCAAGGCTTTCTAGTCCAATCGCTTGTCCTAGATTACCTGCTGCTTTGGAAGTACGTTCTTCATCACGTTCAATTAGACGGAATTTCTCATCCAATGATACTCTAGCATTATCCTGCGCCATCGTTGTCATTTGCTTTTTCAATCCACGACGAGGAATAAGAACTTTCACGCCTAACCATTGCTGTAGTGCGGCTGCACTGCTTGAAGGATCAGCTTGTTCGTTATTCTCCGCTTGTCCAACTGACTCGTTAGCACCTTCTACTACAGACGCATTAGCGGCTTCTGCTTGCTGGATAGACTGTTCTGTTGTCTGCACTGCATAAGCTGTTCCTTCTTCTGCTACACGATCGCTCACCACTTCTGCATCGACTTGTTCACGATCGCTACTATCCAACCCTGCTGCTTCAGCATGATCGATAGCTTGATCATTAACGTCAGTCGGTTCATCTGCAATCATTTCTTCGACAGGCAACATAATTTCCTGAGGCATTGCTGGATTTTCACTATAATACTGCGTCACATAAGACATAAAGTCGTTATAAGGCTCTCCGTAAAAAGGAAACACCGAAGCATGACGTTCAATCATTTTACCTTGACGCATATATAGAATCTGTACACACATCCAGCCTTTATCAACAGCAAATCCAAATACATCACGATCTTTCGCATCTGCCATCGTGATTTTTTGTTTTTCCATCAAGGCATCGATATTGATAATTTGATCCCGTAATTCTTTGGCACGTTCAAAATACAGATCTTCTGCGGCTTCTTCCATTTTGCGTTGCAAGTCTTTTTTGATCTCTTCATGACCGCCACTCAAAAACTTGCTGATTTCTTGCTTAATTTCATCATATGATTGTTGAGGCACTTCAAATTCACAAGGTGCAAGACATTGTCCCATATGATAATACAAGCAGACTTCTTTAGGCATGACTTTACATTTACGCAATGGATACATACGATCCAACAATTTTTTGGTTTGTTGAGCAGCAAAAGCATTCGGATAAGGGCCAAAGTACTTGGCTTTATCTTTAAGAATACGTCGCGTCACTTCCAGACGTGGATGTGGCTCATTGGTGATTTTGATATATGGAAAAGTTTTATCATCTTTGAGCAATACATTATATTTAGGCTGATGCGTTTTGATCAGATTACATTCCAAAATAAGAGCTTCCATATTACTTGCAGTCACAATATATTCAAAATCACGAATATCTGCAACCAGACGTTGCGTTTTACCATCGTGACTCCCTGTAAAATAAGAGCGAACCCGGTTTTTGAGCACTTTCGCTTTACCTACATAAATAATCGTACCTTCACGATTTTTCATTAAATAACAACCAGATAAATCCGGTAACAAGGCGAGTTTGTTGCGAATATTGTTCATGGCTTGTTCTTGTTCTTGAATAAGATCCATATGAGAGTCCATAAATCTCTCCTTTCCAACGATATAGTACTTTTAATGCCAAATACTTTGTACCCTAATTATACAATTAAAAAACCCCCGGTGCATGACCGGAGGTTTTACATAAGCTAGTCGTATACACTCACTTATGTCTATTGGTAATTCATAATACTTATGATAAAGACTCATGATGAGTAAATCGGCAGGATTTACGTATTACAAATTATTGATGTTTTGCAAGAATAGATTTAAGAGCATCTTTAGAGTTCAAGCCTACTACTTTATCTACAGGTTGACCGTCTTTGAAGAAGATCATTGTAGGAATACTCATAACACCAAAACGTGAAGCTGTTTCAGGGTTTTCATCTACGTTTACTTTAGCGATTTTAACACTGTCGCCTACTTCTGTAGATAACTCGTCCAAGATTGGAGCAAGCATTTTACAAGGTCCACACCACGGTGCCCAGAAATCCACCAATACTGTTCCTTGTCCTTCAACTTCGTTTGTGAAAGATTGATCAGATACATTAACGATAGCCATGTGAAATATCCTCCTTGAGTAACTTTTATTTTGAATTAATATTATTTAAACATTAAACAAGTCTTGTCATTCCTGACTCCTTTATTATAACACAACATTGGAGTTTCCGAAACAGATGTTACGATTTATTCATACTTATCTATCAATTAGTAAGTATTGTATCATAAATAACGAGATAAGCATACTAGCTATTGCTCATACCGCCTCTTTTATTTTCTCCTTCAACCCGAATGACTTTTACAAAAGGACTGATTCGATTCATCAAACGTTCCCCTTTATAAAATTCTTCGCCATCTTTATTCGTAAAACTCAAATGCTTTTGCAAATCAGCCAACGAATAATTAGAAGTATAAAATGTCGGTTTGCGATTCATCCGATAATTGAGAATCGAACCTAGAACATGATCTCGTACCCATGAACTTAAATTTTCAGCACCGATATCATCGAAGATTAACAGATCGGTATGCTTCATAATATCCATCGTTTCTTTCATTCGATTGTTATCTTGAAACATAGATTTGAGGTCTTCTACAAAATCAGGCATATAGACAATAACGCCGGTATGACCAACTTTGGCTAATTCATGCAGTAGATAAGACGCCAAAAATGTTTTGCCTGTTCCAAATCCGCCTTCTAAATATAATCCTTGTGGAGATAGTCCATTTTGCTTGGTGTCACTAATATATTGAAAAATCTGTACAACAGCGGGTACACGATTCGAATCTTTCGCTACAATTTCTTTGGGATTATACCCTTCATTCAATGCGCGTTCATCAATATAAAAGCTATGAATACGCTGTTTGACCTGTTGCTCATGTTGTCTTGTTAATTGTTTATGACAAGGTGTTTTGCGGTCGTATAACTTGGCTCCACTTTCAGAAGGTTCTACACTGAGTTTCGTGTAATGCCCTTGAAAATCATTGGGACAGTTATCCAATCCCGGGCAGTTATCACAATGACCACGATCGCCTACATATTGATATAGCTTACTAAGGTTCGTCATGAGTTCCTGATCGGTAAGCTCTGGATGCTGTGCTCTTAATTCCAGCACAAGCGGATCACTGAGTAGACGCCCGGCAATCTTTTGTGACTCTTCCCGAAAGCGCGGACTTTTCATCTGCCGTAACAGATCACCGAGGGATTCCATGGCAGTTTGCCCCTTCCTTTTGCGTTAACTCAACTATTGGTCTTTTGGACACGATCTTGTCCGGATTGCATTTGTTCGGCTAATCGCATCGCTTCTGCAATTTCTTCATCAGATACGATACTACTACCTTCACGTGCGCTTTTGACAATCGGAATCTCCGGCTTGGCATTAGCTGCTCGGTTATACGTTCGTGTATTGGTACGTTTGTTACCGCCAGTTGCTCCACCTTTGGCTTGTAGCTTCGCTTGATCGCTAATTTTGAGATCGAGCTTGTTCTGCTCTCTGACATAACGAACTGCTTTTTCATACGTATCCACTTGTTGATTCAGCATATTGGTCACTACCCAATCGACAAATTTACTACTCAGGCGCTCACCCGGTTGAGACATTTTGATCGCTAACAAGTAATGTATCAATACATTAACCACTTCTTCAGACAATTTATAATTAATATCGACATGTTCGAATATATCATTCACACTGTTAGGCACGCTACCTGGATAAAACATTTCCAGAACGCGCGTATAGGGTTCATTGCGTAGAATCGTATTATATTGATGAATATCGCATTTGCTTGTAAATTGACGCGGTACTTCCAGATAATACTCCATTTCAACTGCATATTCTACAGGTAAATCTTGAGATTCTTCTTTTTTCTCTTCTCGAAGCGAGATCACTTTGGCTTCATGAATCTGTCGTTCTTCCTGACGCTTTTTCCCTTGACGGAATTGCAGATTGGCACGACGTTGAATTTCTTCTTCCGCCAGTTCACCTTTGGCATCAAATACGCCATCTTCATCTAGCATGCGGCAAATATCTTGAATATCCAGACGATATTTATAAGCGATATAGCTCAGTACATTCATCTGCTCTGGTAAAAATCGCAACTTTTCTACATATATACGGTTACGTGATCCACGCGGAAAATAACGAATAATATCTGCATAATTAATCAGATCATCTTCACTTAGCTTCGGCTGACTGCTACGCTGTTGCGCACTTACTTCTGTCAACGCTTGCTCTAATTCATAATCGATCACATGGGTATTCAGTTCAAAAATATCATAAAACGGTTGTGAAATATTTTCTTTTTGAACGGTATTGTCTCCCCACCCATCGGGTTCTTTGGCTAAAAAACGCTCACGCAAAGATAACACCGCAAACTTACCCATTTTGTCTCGTAGCAACAATGTTAAATGTTGTGTTCGGAAAAATTCACTTGGTGATAGCGGCTGTTGTAATTCATATTCATATATATAATCATCTTGATCAGGAAAATATACGCGATTGGTCTGCAATAAGCCAACAGCTTCTAATAACGAAGTCTGCTCGACCAAAAATTTACGTCCATGTTCTCCCGGTTCAAGCCCTAACGTTAAAAATAAACGACGCTGTTGTTCAATTGGGGAATAACCTACTTGCTGTGCTTCGACATGCTCACACAATAATCGATATACACTAATCGCAAAAGCCCCTGTTAACGGTTGATAAACTAGACTAAGCATCCGTTCATCCAGCGCACCTATACCAAATTCGCGGTACACGCAATATCGGTGATTTTCAGTAAAATGAAGTAGATTCTTAATGCGCATGATCCGCCCCCTCTCTTTTTGCTCCTGTGCATGCGGAATTCTATTCTAACACAAATCTTGAAATTTCAATGCTGAAAAGAAAGGTGAATTTGGAACATAAACACCTTCGATCTCCACGACAATCATCCTTTTGCGCCATTACGCTAGAAATGAATATATTTTATAGATTGTTCTATTCTTCTACACCATTATGATGAAGCAACCATGAACAGACTGTGAAGTCAATTGCTCTGTGTAGACTCCTTCGGTTACAATAGATCAAGATGTGTAAGTATACTTATGAATAACAATAGTTTCCACTAATATATAGGAGTGATTTTATGAATGAAGCAGTAGCTACGCTTGAAGGATGGTATGCACTACACGATTTTCGTACAATTGATTGGCATGCCTGGAAAGCGGCCGATGATGAAGAACGTGCCGGCGCGATCGACGAATTGAATGCTCTTATTCATGATTGGCAAGCCGTTAGCAATGACGGTAGTGGTAGTACGGTTCTTTATACAGTTGTTGGACAAAAAGCTGATTTTATGATGATGCACTTACGTGAAACGTTAGAAGATTTGAATGCGATCGAAAATGAGTTTAACAAAACAACATTCGCTAGTTTTACGAAAAAATCATACTCATATGTGAGTATTGTAGAACTTAGTAGTTATATGGCTAGTCATGTGGAAGGCGATCCAATGGAAAATCCACATATTCTTGCCCGTCTAAAACCAGCTTTACCAGATTCTCGTTATATCTGTTTCTATCCGATGAACAAAACCCGTAATCTAGGGGATAACTGGTACATGCTTCCGATGGATGAGCGTCGTGAAATGATTCGTAGTCATGGATTGATTGGACGCAGTTATGCAGGTAAAGTCAAACAAATCATTACCGGCTCTGTTGGACTGGATGATTGGGAATGGGGCGTAACGTTATTTGCAGACGATGCACTTCAATTTAAAAAATTAGTATACGAAATGCGCTTCGATGAAGCAAGTGCTCGTTTTGGAGAATTTGGTTCATTTTATGTCGGCAGTATACTAGACACCGCTAAATTCGAAGAAATGCTCAAACTTTAATACTTTTGATCTTCTATTGAGATACAAATTGTAAATAGCATATCTACTCAAAACCTCTGCGGTGTCTTAGACACTACGTTATGCAGAGGTTTTTTTATTTGTTTATATTTTGCGAGAATTCATTATAGAAGTAATTATTTTAATTAGTCCTTAAGACTTATCTATAAATAAAAAAATTTCTTGTTTACATATAATTTTTGTCGAAAAATATACAGAAATACAGAACTATTGACGATATAATCAACAATTAAGGGATCAAAGTCGCATAAACAGATTTTGATAATCATATAGAAAAGAGGGGTACTTATGACGTTGAAAGTCAAATTGATTCTGTTAGTAATGGCGACTGCTATTCTTATTGCTGTCCCTATTGGATGGTCAGCACTGTATATTATCAAAAATCAAGCAACCAAGTCAGTCAATACAACACTTCAAAATACAGTGTCTCAAGCAGTCACACAAGTCGATGGTTGGATTAATACCAACAGTAAAGTAATCGAAACCCTCGGCTCTGTTATCAATGCCACCGTTCCACTGGATCAAATTACAGTCAATCATCTAAAAGTATTTCAAGATGCTTCTAATGCTAAAAGCATATCTGATATTTATGTTGGACTGGAAAATGGAAAATTTGTGGATGGAACTGAATGGGTTCCTGATGCGGGTTATGATGCTAGACAACGTCCGTGGTATCAAAAAACAAAAGAAGTGAATGGGTTATCTATTAGCGATCCTTATCTAGATGCGACTACAGATGGTTATGCAGTCTCAATTGCAGTACCGCTCAAAAACAGTCAGGGCAATTTTGCAGGTGTACTATCTGAAGATATTTTATTATCAACTATTACCGATTATATCAACAATATCAAAATCAAAGGTGGCTTTACCTTTTTATTAGATCAACATGGTAATGTTATGTCTCACCCCAATGCAGATTTTATTAATAAACCTCTCAAAGATCAAGCCGATTATAGTGCGATTGCAGATACGCTACTGAGTCAAAATTCAGGCAGTACCGAATATACTTATAAAGGTGATCCACAACTACTCTATTATAGTAAAATTCCAGGTACAAATTGGATTGTAGCTTCCTCTACTTCTAAGCAATTGGCTTTTGCAGAATATACCCAATTACGCAATCAATATACGATTGCTATCATTATCCTAACGTTATTATTTGTTGTTTTTGCTTTCTTAGTAGCCGTTCGTATCGTCAAACCTATTGTCTTTTTGAAAAAAAGTGCGCAGCAATTAGCAGAAGGTGATCTTACTGTTCATGTTCCCGTCAAAGGCAAAGATGAAGTCGCTCAACTGGCAACTGCTTTTAATACCATGTCTGCTGCTCTTCGTCACTTGATTCAGACAGTGTCACAGTCAGCGCATGGAGTAAATACCGCTTCTTCTGAGATGTATCATAATGCTTCTAATTCAGGAGATATTGCAGGACAGATTTCTACGGTTATTGAAGAGATTGCTCGTGGTGCTGTAGAACAAGCCGAATCGATCCAATCTGGTGCTGAAATGGTTATGACAATGACAGACTCTTTAGACAAAGTATCTAGCAGTGCAGATCAAGCTGCTCATATGATCACTCAGGTGAATGAAGCTATGAATCGGGGTACAGAAGCTATTATTCAACAGACAGCTCTGTCGCAAGCCGGACAAGCCTCCACTCGTCGTGTAGAAGATTCGAATGCCATTTTGATTCAGAAATTAGATGAAATTGCTCAGATCACAAATGTTATTCGTGAAATCAGTAGCCAGACCAATCTATTGTCGCTTAATGCTGCGATCGAAGCCGCACGTGCTGGTGAACATGGAGCAGGATTCGCTGTTGTCGCCAGTGAAGTTCGTAAGCTAGCCGAGCAAGCTTCTCATTCTGCTTCTGATATTGATGCGCTACTGATTCAATTAAATGAAGCAGGCAAGCAAAGTTCTCTCGAATTATCTTCATTCCGCGATACGACTGTGCAACAGCAACAGTCTGTTAATGAAACCAAAGACTCTTTTGAACATATTCGTCAATCGGTAGATGATATTATTTCACGTATCGGTCATGTGTCTGAAGGAATAACGACACTCAAATCTAATGCTAATCAAGTATCAGATGTCATTACTGGATTGGCGGCGGTATCGGAGCAAAGCGCGGCTTCTACAGAGCAAGCGGCTTCTTCAACTGTAGAACAAACTCAAGCAATCGCTAGTATTTCAACATCATCCAAACAATTATCCGAAAGTGCCAACCATTTATTACAAGAAATCGGTCAGTTCAAAATCGAAGACTCTTCTTCTGCTCTACCTTCTGCTACTACAAACCATAATCAATAATTTCACATCTAAAAAAGCTATGTTCTTTTATTAAGAGCATAGCTTTTTTGTTATATATGTATTCATCGACTCTTCATATTTTATTTTTAATTTTATTTATTTCGCGAATGAATCATTTATTTTTAGGACTAAAGAATTATTTTTGTGACAAAAAAGGTAAATATAAAGAAAAATTTTGTCGGAAAAGGTAATTAATTAAAGTTGAGATGACGATATAAGTAACAAGCAATTAAACCGCATTCATACTTGTTCGTTATTTTTATATACGTATAGAAAAGAGGGGTACTCATGACGTTAAAAGTAAAATTGATTTTGCTTGTTATAGCTACTGCTATTCTTATTGCTGTTCCTGTTGGATGGTCTGCTCTGTACATTATTAAAAAACAAGCTACTCAATCGGTCGATGCCGATGTCAAAAAAACAGTGACTCAAGGCGTTACACAAATCAACGGTTGGGTTAACACGAATAGTAAAGTGGTAGAAACGCTAGCTTCTCTAATCAACAGTACTGTTCCGCTAGATCAAATTACATTAAAACATCTACAAGTTTTTAAAGATGAAAGTAACGCAAAAAGTATTTTTGATATGTATTATGCTTTAGAAGACGCTACTTTTTTAGATGGTGGCGATTGGAAAGCTCCACCAGGGTATGATCCTCGCACAAGACCTTGGTATGAAGAAACTAAAAAAGCTAACAAACTATTTGTCAGTGCTCCTTACGAAGATGCTGGTACCAAAACATATAAAGCCATCTTTATTGGTGCTCCTCTAAAAGACCCTCAAGGTAACTTTGCCGGTGTTATAGCAGAAGATATTTTATTATCTACGATTACTAGCTATATCGATACTCTCAAAACAAATAACGGTTTTACATTTTTGATCGATCCTAATGGAAATGTAATGTCTCATCCAGATGCTTCTTTTGTTAACAAACCACTTAAAGATCAAGCCGATTATACCAATGTAGCAAATACACTGCTTAGCCAAAATTCAGGTAGTATGGAATACACTTATAAAGGCGATCCTCAATTACTGTATTATGAAAAAATTCCAGGTATCAATTGGATTGTTGCTTCTTCTACTTCTAAAAAAGCAGCTTTTGCTGAATATACACAATTACGCAATCAATACATTATTGTTATTATCGCTCTTACTTTATTATTCGCTTTGTTAGCTTTCTGGGTAGCCGTTCGTATCGTCAAACCAATCATCTTGCTTAAGAAAAGTGCTCAACAGTTGGCTGAAGGTGATTTGACAGTTGTGGTTGCTATTAAAGGGAAAGATGAAATTGCTCAGTTAGGCATTGCTTTTAATACGATGTCCACCGCTTTGCGTAACTTGATTCAGACCGTTTCTCACTCTGCTTTAGGTGTCAATCAAGCTTCTACTGAAATGTATCGTAATGCTACCAATTCAGGAGATATCGCAGGACAGATTTCTACAGTTATCGAAGAAATTGCTCGTGGTGCAGGCGATCAAGCCGAATCGATCCAATCCGGTGCTGAAATGGTTATGGATATGACAGGGTCACTTGAAAAAGTAGCGGCTAGTGCTAATCAAGCTTCTCATATGATCAGTGAAGTCAATGATGCTATGCAGCGGGGTACACAAGCGATCTCTCAACAAACATCGCTAGCTCAAGCAGGACAAGAGTCTACGCAACGGGTAGAAGCTTCCAACGCTATTTTGTTGAAAAAACTAGATGAAATTGCTCAGATCACAAACGTTATTCGCGAAATCAGTAATCAAACCAATCTACTATCTCTTAATGCCGCTATTGAAGCTGCACGTGCCGGCGAACATGGAGCAGGATTCGCTGTTGTTGCTAGTGAAGTTCGTAAGCTCGCCGAACAAGCTTCTCATTCTGCTTCTGATATTGATGCGTTGCTTATTCAGTTGAATGAAGCAGGCAAACAAAGTTCGCTTGAATTATCTTCGTTCCGTGATACAACTGTTCAACAGCAACAATCTGTAGACGAGACCAAAGATTCTTTTGAACAAATTCGCTCTTCGGTAGACGGTATTATTTCACAGATTGCTCATGTATCTGATGGAGTGACTTCTCTAAAATCAAGCGCTAACCAAGTATCTGATGTCATTACAGGGCTTGCCGCTGTATCTGAACAAAGTGCCGCTGCTACTGAAGAAGCTGCTTCTTCTACTATCGAACAGACTCAATCGATTGCAAGTATCTCTACTTCTTCCAAACACTTATCTGAAAGTGCCGATCATTTGTTAAAAGAAATCGGTCAATTCAAAATCGAAGAAGATACTTCTACTCCTTCAGCTACAACGAATCATAACAACTAATCGTATAGTAAAACACAAAAAGCCAGGTTCCTTAAAAGGGACCTGGCTTTTGCATGAGCATTTCAAATTAGACTTCTTCGGACAAATCCTGAGCACGATCTAGTGATGCTAGATATTCCTGATCATCACGATCTCGTGCACGACTTTTGTCTTTCAAACGTTCTATCGCTGGTAAGATCAAAATATCAATTTCTTTTTGGATCGGATACGCAAGATCATAACGACCCTGCTCTTCTAAAAATCCACCGACTTCGATCAATCCGTTATACCGATCCAGCTCTTCACGCGTAAGAAGTCCACGTACCTGAACGCTACAGTGACGCATCTTATAAGAATTTTCCTTTTTTCATAACAAGCGATACGCCACCAATAATAAATAGGTAACGAATATCGATTACTTTTTTCAATTGAGCTGCTACAAAACCTTTCAATTTGCGATCGCCAACGATACCTACTGCTTCGCCTTTACCAAGGGATGCTACAGTACCTTTGTTGCTGAATACAAATTTCTTAGGTTGTTGTCCACGAATAGCTGCTACGATGTTTTGTGCACAAAGTACACCTTGTTGCATCGAAATTTGCGCTGTTGGTGGGTAAGGACGACCTTCTTCATTGAACATCAATGAGCTATCGCCAATGATGTATACATTTTCGTGTCCTGGTGCACGCAAGTACTCGTCAATTTTAACGCGTCCACGCATCGCTTCGAATCCAGCTTGCTCAACAAGACGGTTACCACGGATACCACCTGTCCATACGACAGTGTTTGCATGGATTTTTTCAGAATTTTCACCAACGATAACACCGTCAGTTAGACATTCTTTGATCGCAACACCAATTTTGAATGTTACGCCTTTGTTTTGTAGAACTTTCATAGCATACTCAACCAATTCAGGATCGAAACCTGGCAATGCTGTTGGAGCTGCTTCTACATTGTACAATTTAACTTCAGAACGGCTAATGCCATGAGTTCTGCACAATTCTTGTAGACGATCAGACAATTCACCAACAAACTCGATACCTGTGAAACCTGCGCCACCGACTACGAAAGTCAAACGCTCTGGTTTTTTATCTACTTTGTAAGCTGTAAATTGTGCTTCAATGTGATCACGAATTTTACGTACAGAGTTGATACTGCGAATCGTCATCGCATTTTCAAGCATACCCGGGATACCGAAAGTTTCTGGTTCGCCACCTAGGCAGATGATCAAGTGATCATAAGACAAAGTTCCGTCTTCCAAAATAACTTTTTTCTCTTGTGGGATGATTTCTTGTACATTCGATTTCACTACATCGATTTTGAACTCATCAACCAATTTGGAAATTTGCTCACGCGCATTATCCAATTTGTCTGTACCTGCTGCTGGCATATGCAAGTGTGTTGTAAAGTAATGATAGTCGTGGCGGTTAACCAAAGTTACGTCAGCCTCATTATAATTCAGTTCTTTTTGCAAACGTTGTGCAGCAAGAATACCTGCATAACCTGCGCCCAAAATAACAATTTTAGGAATGCTACTCATATTCATTTTCCCCTTCCAATGATTCACTCAGAATGTATTTCATTGAAGTACATCGCCTATGTCAAAGCGTTACAATGATCGATAACAATAGACTTTGCACTGAAACGATAAAATCAGTTAAAATAGTTGATACCCATATATAACCATGATTGCTCCGTATACCTTCACAAAATTGTGAAAATATACACAACAGTAGACAAATGATTACATTCATCATAAAAGCGCAATAGGATATGTCACATTATATTGTACTCTTTCTAGCGAATATGTTCAAAAAAATTTACGTTTTCTGAAAAAAATGTTCTATTTTCGTCACATGACATCATTAGCCCAACTGAAATGATATCTATTTTTCTTTGAAATATCAAGAGTAAATTTAATTTTTTATCTATCTTTTTACATATTTTTGTGCATTAGAAAGATGGAGTTTGTTTATTTTTTGTTTACTTTTGCAAATTGCGATAAGATTGATAGGAGCTGTTTTGAGAATTGTCGTTTTAAAAACATTCTCTTTATGATATATAATTGGGTAAGATCGAACTAATTTACGGAGGTGCTTGTGAAGTGTCATCTACAACAAACAACGAACTAAGCGATATTATTATTATTGGTGGAGGGCCTGCCGGGATGTTTGCTGCTTTTTATGGCGGTATGCGTCAAGCGTCAGTGAAACTAATTGAAAGTATGCCTCAACTTGGCGGACAATTAGCTGCCCTTTATCCTGAAAAATATATTTATGATGTAGCAGGATTCCCGAAAATTACAGCGCAAGAGCTAGTGAACAACTTACAACAACAAATGAATCATTTTGATTCTGATATTCGTTTGGAAGAAAAAGTACTTAATGTAGAAAAGAAAGCAGATCGTCATTTTGTCGTGACTACTGATAAAGGCACACATGAAAGTAAAGCTGTTATTATCACAGCAGGCGTAGGCGCATTTGAACCTCGTCGTCTAGATCTACCGAATGCTAGCCATTTTGAAAAAACAAATCTGCACTACTTTGTAAGTGATTTGAGCCGTTTTGCAGGTAAAAAAGTATTGATCAGTGGTGGAGGCGACTCCGCAGTAGACTGGGCGCTTATGATCGAACCGATCGCTGCTGAAGTATACTTGATCCATCGCCGTGACAAATTCCGTGCTCATGAACATAGTGTAGAGAACTTGAATGCTTCTGGCGTCAAAATCATTACACCGACAGAAATTACAGAATTGCATGGTGAAGATACGATTGAGCGTGTCACTCTTTCTCATGTCAAAACTAAAGAAACACAAGAAATCGAAGTCGATGATGTAATTGTTAACTTCGGCTTTATCTCTTCACTGGGTCCTATCGCTGAATGGGGCATTGAGATCAATAGCAATTCGATTGTTGTTGATTCTCGTATGGAAACGAACGTTGAAGGCATCTTCGCTGCTGGAGATATCACTACTTACCCTGGTAAGCTTAAATTGATCGCTGTTGGTTTTGGTGAAGCGCCTACGGCTATCAACAACGCTAAAGTATATGTTGATCCTGATGCGAAATTGTCTCCAGGACACAGCAGTAATATGAAAATGTAGTTTCACTTTATACATGCTCTTTTCTTCACTGGATCACGAATCCGCTGGAGAGAAGAGCATTTTTTTGTGGTTTTGCGAAATGTTCATCTTTTACTTGGATTAGACCCCTTAATATGTCGTATAGTAAACATAAGATTATTTAAAATTTGCAGGAGGTGCCCTAGTGAGCGTTGGTGTATTTATTTTTCTTCGTATTATAATTGTACTTGTATTGTTAGCGATTGCAGGACTTGTGTTTGCATTAAGTCGCAAATTTTTTAAAGAAAGTCGTAAAGGTGCAGGAATCGGCTTTTCTATATTTGGATTGCTTATTATTTCGCTAATCGTACAAACGATATTTAATTTTAGTCTGATGAAGTAACGAAAAGGAGGTATGCCTGTGCAATGGTTAGCTATGCTTACGATGCTAACCGATCATTTGGGGTATGCTTTCTTTCCAGATGAACGGTATTTGCGTGTTATTGGTAGAATCGCTTTTCCTATTTATTGTTATTTTCTTGTACTTGGTTATCAACGTACACGCAATGTACGCAAATATACGATTCGATTACTGATTATTGCCGCTTTATCGCAACTTCCTTTTATGTATGCTTTTGATATTACGAATTTAAATGTAGTCTGTACATTATTTATTTCCTTGCTTTTAATGATCGCAATTGATAAACTATCACTGAAATATTTTCCGGTTTCACTTCTTCTGATCCTTGCTGTAGGCTGGTTGGCAGATCAACTACATATGGATTATGGGATGTACGGCGTTCTATTAGTATTGGTATTTCGTTACACGACCGGTTATTGGGTAATTTTCGCTCATTTGGCGCTTACTGTTGTGTTTGTACTGTTTGGAGGATTTTCAGATATTCAGGTATTTAGCGTTCTAGCAACAGCTTTGATCGCTATTCATCTGCAATTGTATCCAAAAACAAAACTGTATTCACCTCCACGCTGGATATGGCGTTCCTTTTATCCCGCGCATTTAGCTATTATTGCGATCATACGTTTGGTATTTTAACAAATACAAATCGGGAATCTATCACTTCCCGATTTTTTTCTGTCTTTATACAAAAAACCATCGCCTTATGAGTACATCTTAGAGTATAATCGTTACCGGAAGTAATCTGTCGGGTATAGGCAGTTTTAAATATAGGAAGGGGAACCCCCATGAAATCGAACAAAAAACACACACTTACTGAAGATATGGACTTTTTTACCGCTGGACTGTCTGGCAGTCTAATTACAGTATGGCAGGAAGATCCTGCTGGCGTATATTGTGAAATTGGACGTGGTTATGTAGAAGCATATACGAATGAATCTGTTCGTGTTCGGAATCTGCAATCTGGAACCAAAAGCTTATACTCTCGTGAATCGACTATGTTTCAAACAGATTGATTAATATTTGATCGTATATGTAAAAGCCAGTTGTCTACTTTTTCTTTGTGAAGAGGAAGTGAGTAACTGGCTTTTTTGCGTTTTTAAAATGATGTTCATTTGAAGTTCATATTACGCATCTATACTACGTGAAGAGGCATAACACCTCGGCTAAATATCACAATAAATGTGTTACGAACTTTAGGAGGAATATAAATTTATGAAAACATTAAAAGTACTTTCCAGTGTCGCTCTTTCCGCAGCTTTGTTAGTAGGTTCCCTGTCTACTCTATCTACAGCTCAGGCCGCTACTACGACCAAGTCGGCAACAACTGCGGCTAAAGATGCCAAAGCTATGAACAATGTATTAATTGGTAAAATCAAATCGATTAGCGGTAGCAAAATTACATTATACAAATCTTCTACGCAACCAGATATTCCTGCTGGTAAAGAAGGAACGACTGCTCCAGCAGCGGGCGAAGCGCCTCCTAGTGGTACAGCGCCTGCTGCTCCGCCTACTGGCTCTGCTCCAACCGCAGGAACAGGAACGGCTCCACCTACTCAATCTTTCAGTACAACGACAACCACTGTCACTGTAAGCAGTACGACAAGTATCGTCAGTGTAACGCGCGCCGCAGGTAGCACCAAAGCAACAGAAACCAAAAAAACACTATCCAGTCTCAAAGCAGGTGATATTATTTTCGTAACACTAGCTTCAGGTACAACCAAAGCGACCAAAATTGAAATTATGCCTGCTACCACTACTCCAAAAGCAACAACTACCAAATCTACTGCAAAATCAACCACAACAAAATGAACTATAACAAGCAAATGATCATCTAATTTATGATTTAAAAAATATTTTTTTAAAATTGTTTTCCCACAAACTGTAAAGCATCTCTTGTTGAAACAATAAGGCAGTGAACCGTTGAAGCTAGCGGTTTGCTGCCTTTTTCTTGCATTTACTGTTGTTTAGACAATTTTATGGTAAAACTAAGGTTTTAATGTTCTATTCATTTTTAGTTCACATTGAGTTCATAATCCCTATCTATACTTCCGTTTAAGGACGTGCCTATTGAACAGTCCTTCAAATTAAAGGAGGTATATTCATGAAGACACTTAAAGTATTATCTAACGTAGCTTTCTCAGCAGCGCTTATTGCAGGTGCTGTAGCAGCTCCATCCGCATTTGCAGCATCTTCTTCAGATCAGTCGAAATCAACATCTGTACAATCACAGCAACGCACGGTACTTGCAGATGCACCTGCATTACCGGATGGAACAACTCCACCAGCTCCTCCAATAGGTGGCCCTACTCCACCTGCACCTGGTAAAGATGGTGGCCCGGGATTGAAAGGTGAAAAAGCAGATGTTATCGGTCAAATTAAATCGATCAATGGTAATCAAATTACGATCACTGCGCCTGAAAAACCACCACTACCGGTAACAGATCGTAAAGTAAATACGAAATCCAGTTCTAAAAATACGAAATCTTCTACAAAATCATCTGTTAGTAAAGATACGTATAGCAAACCACAAGGACCGTTGCCAGAAGGTACAAGTGTAACGATCAATGTGTATAGTGGCACAGATATTATCAAAACTTCACACAGTCCAGAAAAAGGACATGTCGAAACGACTATTTCGTTATCTGACCTTAACGTTGGTGATCATATTGCTGTAATCCTTGCATCAGATACAAGCAAACAAGCAACGAAAATCGAAGTGCATGAAGCTCCACAACCACCAGCAAATGGAGGCACTCCACCAACGCCACCTGCGCCTAAAGATGGAAGCACTCCGCCAGCTCCACCGGTACCAGCAGATGGAAGTACTCCTCCTACACCACCAGCTCCACCTGTAGATGGCAGTACCCCGCCTACTCCGCCAGCAGATGCTTCTGCTCCAGTAGCGACAGAAGAATCTTCTTCATAAAATATGATCATTTATCATATCGTTATTGATGGCTAATACGATATATGAATATAGCAAAAAAAAGAGTGAACAATCCTGTTCACTCTTTTTTGCTATATTATTAGTTAGCTGTAGTTGTGTTATCTGTTGTTGAAGATGTCGGACTAGCAGTATCATCTTTCATCTGACCGCCTCTTATTCCACCGCCCATGCCGTTAACTATTTGAATCTGGTCTGCTAACGAAGAATCATCAGTGTTCAACCAGACATTGATAACATCATCTGCTTTGAGATCGGAAAGCGCTTTGGTCGTTGTCGTCATTTCATTATTTTCCATCGTCATTGCAGAGATCACTGTATTATCAGATACAGTAATAGTCATTGTCTCCTCTGAAAACATATTGTTTGCACCTCTACCGCCCTGTTCAGTAGGTGTTGAGCTTGTTACGCTATCATTGGTGGTATCCGATGTTCCAGATGCCGCTGGAGCTTGTGAACCTGCATTAGCAGGTACTTGAGCAGACTCTCCATCAGGCGTAGCTGGAGGAACTTGTCCGCCATCTGCTGGAGAAGCACCTCCATCACCTGGTTGCCCTTCTGGTGGTGCACTCATACCACTGCCTCTACCTTTTCCCATCTGAGAAGGATCTATTGTTGATTTGTATAAAGTGATACTATTTCCATCGATAGATTTGATTTTGCCCATTAGATCAGCAGTTGCTTGTTCTGTGCCTGTACTCGGTGTAGCAGTGCTTTGTGTAGTAGAATCAGTTGCAGAAGCGTCTGCTGTACTGGTCGTTGTCTGTGCTGTTAATGCAGTCTCACTATTTGTACTGCATCCAGATAACATAGCGATCGCCATCGTAGTTCCTAAAAGAAGTGTCCATTTCTTCATTCCAATTGCCTCCTTGTGTGTAGCCTGCCATCGTGTAGTGATGTGCTGGCTGTGAAGCTATTGTAAAAGAGGCATGTGAACTCCTTGTGAATAGTTATTAAAAAGATTTTAAGGTTTCTGGTTATTCTAGACGGTCATCATTCTATAATTAATCATATCGTTGACAGATTGTTCAGCACGTTGCTTCAATTCTTCACTCAGTACAAAATGAATCTGATCTTCATTCTCCTCTATTCGTTCAATCTGATGATCTACGGCAAATACATTTTTGGCAAAACAATGGGCTCCCATTGAAGCCAAGATCGGCTTAACTCCATAATCGATCGATAACAAATTGGATATCGTTCCACCTACCAAATACGTAGCCACTATTTTATGCTCCAACCCTTTTTGCGGTAACAGATCAATATAAGCTTTGACCAGTCCAGTTAATGTTGTTTTGTATACAGGACTGACTATAATGATTCCTGTAGCTTCTGCAACTTGTGCATTAGCTTCTAAAATAGCCTTACTGCCAAAATGAGCATACATCACATCTTCTGCTGGCAACGTAGCTACTTGGATAATAGATACTTCATAGCCGTGATCTATCAACAATTTTGCAGCATAATCGACCAGTCCGTTCACACGAGACTTCTTATTAGGGCTACCTGAAATAATCGTGATTTTGTTCATCATATAGCATCTGCACCTTTCTCAATTAGACTGTTAAGATCGGTCGATACGAAAGAGTCAGTAGATTTTGAGGGGGTAAGCCTAATAAGATACGTCCATACAATTCAAGTCCAGTCGATGCAGTGGTCAGTGCATGATTCGCTCCACCGCGAATATCGCGATAAATTTGAGAAAGTGGGTTAGAATCAGCGATGACACTACCACCACTTTCGACCATCAACATATCGACACTTTCAGTACATAACATAGCGGCATAACCAATATCCGTTTGAATTTGGGCAAATTCTTTTTCAGTAAATGGCTGTTTCTTCTGAATATGATACTCAAGACTTTCGATCGAACGATTAATATGCAGGTGAGCAGATTCAATCTTCATCGCTGCAAGCCCTACTTTATACTGAATATGCCCTACTTCTGCTTGTATGCTGTGAGTAGTCATTGTTATTCCTTTGCGAGTGGCTGTCTCAACAAAATACTCCAAACCACCTCTTGCCAAACCAAGAATAGCGCTAATGCCTGTAGTTAATGTCGAAATAATAAGAGTATACGGTTTGTATTGGTTAATATGTTCTGATTCATTGGATAGAACATTCATCTTTGTATACATATTTTCGCTTTGATCCACGATATATTTATCAGGAATAAATACATTATGAATTTGTATGCTATTACTAGACGAACCTCGCAGACTCATCGTATACCAGTCATCTATAATCGTCACTTCACTCATCGGAACCACTGCTAATAACATACTCGCATTGTCTTTCACCGATCGATTATCTCTTAGATTCAATAAAGCGTGAGTAGCATGTTTAGAACCGGAAGCAAATCCCCATACACCTTGTTCCACTAGATACCCACCCTCTACTTTTTGAAAATCAACTTTACGCCCTTGTAAAACAGAACAGAATCGCACTTCCTCTTCTTCTTCAAAAATTAAATCTAACACTTGAGGGCTTAAAGACAATGTTGCATTAAAATTATTGCCGTTAATAATCTGTACTACCCAACCTACTGAACCATTCCCTTTAGCAACCTCAGAAATAATTTCGACTAACGCCCGGATACTTACTTCATATCCACCATACTTTTTAAGCGTTCCTAATTTAAATAATCCTGCCGCAGCAAGTTGTTCAATAAGTTCTTCCGGGATGTGTCGATCTTCATCGATTTGCTTTCCGAACTTTCTCAGCACTGGAAATAAATCAGTAGCACGTTGTAATAATTGTTCTTCCTCGTTGGTAAGTTGATGTCGTACATCTAAGTTGCTCATATTTATCTCTCCTTTTTTTATACACATGTATATTTAATTGATGTTTGTAGTTTAAATAGTATGATGTATAATAAATCGCAGCAAGAATCAAAATCATCAATATGTAGAATAACAATACAGATAGGAGAATTTGTATGGATAAAAAGAAAGAAGATCTTAGAGTAAAACGTACACATAAGTTGTTACAGCAATCATTATTAGAGTTGATCGAAAAACAATCTTTTGAAACGATAACCGTCAAACAAATTTGTGATCTAGCTATGGTTCATCGGACTACGTTTTATACTCATTTTGATGACAAATTCCAATTACTTTCGCATACGCTACAACAGATTGCAGAACAAGAATTCAAGTTAGCCCAGCATACGCCTACAGAAATCTTTCAAGAACTACTTGCGGTTACAACAAAACACAAAAACTTATTTTCACAACTGTTATCCGAAGAAAAAGATTCATTACGTAATATTATCCGCCGTGATATGGGAAATGGTATTAAAGAATATGTAACTGCTCATTCTACACATATGAGTGCTATTGATATTGAGATTACTGTAGAGGCTTATGTAGGAGCGGTCTTAGGTGTACTTCATTGGTGGATCGACAATAAAATGCCGATCGATCAATCTGAACTGCATACCAAGTTAAAATTGCTAATGGACTGGGATTTTCTCAAACTACAAAACGTTAAAGATTAATATCGAATTCGTGTTAAAATATACGATATCTATAAGATTTGATCCTATACATAGTTGCAGAATGGAGTGTTGAAGATGTTAAACGTACTGAATCCTACCAATATTGCAGAAGAGTTAGCCAAAATTACAGAGCACTGGTCACCCCGAATCATTGGACAGGTGAACGATCAATATGTCAAAGTCGCTAAAGTGAAAGGTGAACTGGTCTGGCATCAACATGATCATGAAGATGAATTATTTTTAGTGGTCTATGGCAGCATTGTGATTCGTCTCCAAGATGCTGAAGACATCACTTTGCAAAAAGGGGAATTCTATATTGTCCCTAAAGGAACGATGCATAATCCGCTCGCGGAAGAAGAGTGCGGATTAGTCTTGATCGAATCTGTAAGTACCAAGCATACCGGCGATGTAGAATCTCCATTAACCAAGTCGATCGAAGACCAACTGTCATCTTAATACCTATCAACTACTCACCAGGGAGCTGTTGCATATGTGGAGTAAAGACGGAAGTATTGCCCTTATTGGAACGTTTCTGTATATCATTGGAAATAGTATGATCCTCGCTGAACATCCTTATGGCAGAACCGTATTGCTTGTTAGTATTTATGTGATGATAGCAGGTGGAATTTTCTTGATGATTCAGAAATACCGTAAACGGAAATCTAAGATTTAAAATATAAAAAGCGAAGCCTATTAAGATTAGGGTTCGCTTTTTTTGCACTCATTATTTTTCATTCCTACTAATTTATATATTTACTTTGATTATTGTTTATTGTTTATTGTTTATTGTTTATTGTTTATTGTTAAATTGTACAAAATACTGTACAATTAATTGAGAGGTTTAAATGATCAGCCAGGAGGTAAAAATCTTATGCTAGCTATAGGTTATTCACAAGCAAGAAATAGTCTCAAAGAATATCTGGATAAAGTTACAGATGATTATGAAACGATTATCATTACAAGAAAAGAAGATAAAAATGTAGTTGTAATGTCCGAAGATCAATATAATAATTTAATGGAAAATCTGCATGTATTAAGTACTGAAAATAATCGACAACGCTTATTAGAATCTAAAAAGCAATTAGAAGAAGGCTTGACTGTAATTACAAAAATAGAAGAGGATTAAACCATGAATACTGTTTTTACTGAAAAAGCTTGGGAAGATTATGTACACTGGCAAACAGAAGATAAAAAAACTTTAAAACGAATCAACATATTGATTGCAGATATCAAAAGAAATGGTTATGAAGGACTCGGAAAACCAGAACCTTTAAAGTATGATTTTGCTGGTTTTTGGAGCAGACGAATTAACGAAGTTGATCGTTTGATTTATAAAATAGATGAACACAATATGTATATTATCCAATGTAGATTTCATTATTAGAAGAAAGCAGATTTTTAAAGCTTTCTTCTTTTTTTATACTCTTTTTAAGTAAACTACCATACTAAGCTTGTTGAATATGTAATGTTTCTCGGTGTAAAAGTTCATAAACTAAAAAGTCTAAACTATTCATCGTTTGCAATCGTTCTATGATTGCGATTAGTTGTTCTTCACTCGGCCGCTCTACCTGTTTGACTAAGGCAAACATCAATCCCACAGATTCTTGATCATCAATATACAAATGTGTATTTTGCAATTCTCGATAAGCTCTTCTTACCCACAAACATGCTTGCTCCCAAAAAATCACATGATTTTCAGCAATTAAATAACCTTCAGTCATTTCAAATTGTGGTTCTTCATCATAGGGTCCTAGCACGATAGATACTTTTTCTAATTGATTTGGCATTATTAGTTATCTCCTTGTTAGATAAAATTTTTTAATCTTCAAACTTGTTATTTTTAAAATGAATTTTGAGGCATAGCAAATAGGTACACATATTTATAGTTTGAATACATGTATACAGTCTGTTAGGATAATGATGAAGTAGTAAACAAATACATAAGTCAACTAGTAAACAAGTAAACTTATTATAATGACATTAAATTTTGGAGGTTTATCGAATGATACGATTTTCTTTAGATAAAGTCATGAAAGATCAAAATCTCACTCAAAAAGATATTGTAGAAAAAACGGGGATTAGTCGTAATACTGTCAAAGCGCTTGTTATGAATGCAAATACACGAATAGACTTTCCTACTTTAGATTCTTTGTGTAAAGGTCTTGAGGTAACGCCAGCAGATTTGATTGAATATATTGAAGAATAATAACTACAAAAAATTAATACTTTTAATCAAAAAAAGCGAACCTATACATTCTAGGATTCGCTTTTTCATACCTATTCTATTTTACAATCTGCTCAATCTAACCTTTATTGAAAAAATAAAAGATCACTCACTTTCCAAGCTAAGAAAAACATACCTACTGCTGCCAAATACACCCCGCCCATAAATGCCCATGCGTGTTCATCTATTTTCGCCATGATCGTATCCTCCTTTGTACAATTTCGCTGTATTTTCAATTCTAATTACAGGTATGTCTTGATCTTGTATACAAAAAAAAGACCCCGAAATACGTGAATGTACGCTTTCGAGGTCTTCTTATACTCATGTCATGTGTTCACTTAATCTTCACAAGGTTGAGCTAATACTTCATCTTCTTCGCGTGTACGGAAACTTGATCCGCAACCGCATGTTGCTACAGCATTGGGGTTATGAATCGTAAATCCACCACTCATGCCTGATTCTTCAAAATCGACTTCCAAACCGTTCAAGTATTTCAAATCTTCTTTATCCACAACGACTTTCATATCTTGAATAGTCATATATATATCTTTATCCGTTTCTTCGCTATCAAAGCCCATGGCATAAGAGAATCCACTGCAACCGCCAGGGTTCACACCGATGCGTACGAATAGACCGGGTATGTCTTGATCTTCCATAATGTCTTTCATGCGCGAAGCTGCTGCGTCACTAATTGTAATCAATGATATCCCCTCCTTTTCTTTTTCATTATACTCTTCTGTTCCATTGCACTCAAGGCTTATTCATTACGTATAATCTTTCATTTTTTAAGTAATTGTATTGCCCGCGTTACATGAGAGGTTTATAATGGGTAAGTGAAGGATGACAGGAAATGTCGAAATTCTGTCAAAAACAAAACATCGTTACACCTTATGTGCCGTTGTAACTTTTTTCACATTAATTCTTCAAATCAGGTGACTATGTTATGTAATTTGTTGTATATTATATAGTATGCGTTCAAAGATGAAGTTATTTTGGCATTTTTATTGTTAGGATTCACAGCATATATGGTGTGCTTTTTTTAATTGCTATTATTCATTGACTCCTTATTGGTGTAAGACAATGACAAGAGCGTCTTACAAGATTCGGACATCACAGAAGATAGACAGAAGTTTTAAGGAGAACAGGAGGAACCTAGCATGTCTACTATTATTACACCACAAACCGATACTCGTATGGCAGAAATTTTCCACAAAGTCCGTACTGGTGAGCGTTTATCTGTTGAAGATGGGGTATATCTATATGAGAGTGACGATATTCTAACCATCGGACAAATGGCAAATGAAGCGAACTTACGCAAAAATGGTAAAAAGGTTTATTTTATCGAAAATATGAGTCTATATTTTACCAATGTATGTGAAGCTCATTGCGCATTTTGTAACTTCCGTAAAGACGAAGGCGAAGAAGGTTCTTATACACTAAGTGGTCAGGAAATGGTTGACTATGTTCAACAACATTACCATCCTGGCGTTCGTGAATTCCATATTGTTGGAGGTCATAACAACAATGTACCTTTCCAATATTATATTGATTCTCTTCAAGCGCTCAAAGAAGCTTTTCCAGATGTAGTACTGAAAGCATACACTGCGGCTGAAATTGATTTCTTTACACGTATTAGTGGATTGAATATTGAACAAGTCCTCACCAAATTACGTGAAGCAGGTTTGCAATCGTTAACCGGTGGTGGCGCAGAGATTCTATCTGACGAATATCGCAAAAAAATGCGTGTCGACAAAGCAAATGTTGATCGTTATCTAGAAGTGCATCGTACTGCTCACAATATGGGTATGCGTACACACACAACGATGTTATACGGTTCAATTGAAAGCTATGAAGATCGTATTCGTCATATGGTACAAATTCGTGAGTTGCAAGACGAAACGAATGGATTCTTGGTCTTTATTCCATTGTCTATGCAACCGAAGAGTAAAAATGCAAGTATTATGCGTCGTAACTCGGCTTATGAAGATTTGAAAACAATCGCAATCAGCCGTCTGATGCTTGACAATATCGATCATATCAAAGCATATTTCATCAACATTGGTACTCAGTTAACACAAATGGCTTTGACTTTCGGTGCTTCCGATGCTCACGGTACTATTATCAAAGAACGTATCAGTCATGCAGCAGGTGCTTTGACTCCAGAAGGTCTAACTCGTAAAGAGCTGATCTGGCTTATCAAAGGTGCAGGACGCATTCCTGTAGAACGTGATACTTTCTACAACGAAATTCAAGTATACGAATAGTCTTTACGTCTATTCAACATTTCATCATACCCCGGGCTTTACTTAATCATACAGTGGATACTTTCTATATATCCTATCGCTGTATCTTAGAAGTAAAGCCCGTTTATACGCCTTGAAGCTGGCAATATGTGGCTTTTAGGGCAAAAAAGGCATCACCCGGCTCACCGCTTTGCCTTCTCTGCGCCGGATGACTTGCCTCTATGTTTATGATTTTTGAAATCATTATGACTACGGGGATCATGTACGATTCTCATCTATTTATTATCTACCAGAAGGAGAAGATATCATGAAAAGTTTAGTTATACTCGGTGCAGGTTACGGTGGAGTTACACTAGCCCACGAATTATTAGATCACAAGATTCCAGCAGATACACAAATTATTTTAGTAGACCGTATGCCTTTCCAGGGTCTTAAAACAGAATATTATGCTTTAGCAGCAGGTACTGCTTCTGATCTTGAATTACGAGTAAAATTCCCAACACATGCCAAAATCACTACTCGTTATGGTGATGTAACAGGGATTAATTTAGAAGATAAAGTTATTTCATTTGAAGATGGCGAACCGCTGACTTATGATCAAATGGTGATCGCTTTAGGTTGTACCGATAATTTCCACGGTGTCCCTGGTGCTGCTGAATATACCAGTACGATTCAATCGTTCACAGCTACTCGTGATACGTACTTAAAAATTAATAATTTACCACCTCAAGCTACTGTGAATATCGTAGGTGGAGGATTAAGCGGAATAGAAATTGCAGCAGAGATTCGCGAAAGTCGTGAAGATCTAAATGTGCGTATTCTGGATCGTGGTGAGCGTCTATTGTCTTCCTCTCCTCCACGTCTATCTAAATACGTAGAAGAATGGTTCCGCGAGCATAATGTAGAAGTTCGCAATCATATCAATATTAGTCGTGTTGAAGGGACTTGTGTCTACAACGGTGAATCCGAGCGTATTACTGCGGATGTAACAGTCTGGACAGCAGGTATTCGTCCTGTTCCATTGATCGATGAATTGAATGTCAACCAAGATAACTCTGGACGTGTAATTTTGGATGAATTTTACCGGATTCCAGGTCGTCCTGAAGTATTCGTATGCGGAGATTGTGCTTCTCTTCCTTTCGCAGCTAGTGCACAGGCAGCTGAAGCTCAAGCAGAACAGATTGCTAATGTAATCGTCGCAGGTTGGAAAGGTGAACAACCAAAAGTACATCCATTGAAATTAAAAGGTACACTGGGTGCTCTAGGTAAAAAATCCGGATTCGGTACAGGATTTGGATTCGGTGGCAAAAGTTCTGTTACCGGTAAAGTGCCTCGCCTTCTAAAAAGTGGCGTGCTCTGGATGTCCAAACATCATTTCGGCTAGGATGACTTTTTACTTCATCCCGACTGTATAGTGATATTTAGCATTGTGTTGTTGCTGATTGCATAGAAAAAAGCTGATCTCAATCTAAATCGAGATCAGCCCAAGCATCAGCTTCATTAATCTTTTCCAAAATTAATGTATATAATGTGTCAGCATCTTCTGATGCGACAATTTCTCCGTTTACTAGAGCATATGGCATGGCATAACATTGGCCACAGTTACCTAAACAGCCGTATTCTATAATATCATAGTCAGGTTCTGCTTCTAATTTCCTCATTACCTGATCTGTACCTGTATGCATATTGCTCTGGCAAAACTCAATAATCGGTCTCATGGTTGTATTCCTCCAATCGTTGTTACCTTGAACATCATACTATAAAATGTGTCTAAATATACGCTTATATTGTCATTTTCATAAAGAAATTTGAAATGAGTATAAAAATCATTGCGTAAATGCTGAAATTTTGGTGTATTTATACTATAATATAGTTACGAAAGGAGTTGAACAATATGAGTGAAAGTGTACAAGTAGAAATGTACGATGAAGTATTGGAAGTTCTGGACAAATTGCGTCCATTCTTGCAACGCGATGGCGGCGACGTTGAATTGGTAGACGTTGAGGATGGTATCGTTAAGCTTAAGTTGATGGGAGCTTGTGGTAGTTGCCCAAGTTCAACAATCACGCTTAAAGCGGGTATCGAACGCGCCCTTTTCGAAGAAGTTGAAGGTGTGGAAGAGGTTGTCCAAGTATTCTAATTCAGACTTTTCTATACAGAGGTAATCATAGATTGCCTTCGTGGCATAACAAAAAGCGTCTTGTTTCCTTCGGGGAACAGGACGCTTTTTTGGTTGTTTTTTAGCTAATATTGCAACTGTTTACCCTTTGATATAAGGGCGAATCGGATCAAGTCCACCGGAAATATCCATAATATTGCCTGTAATGAAATCAGAATCCGAATGACATAGATACGAGATCACACGTGCAATATCTTCTCCACTTCCAGGACGACCTCTTGGTGTTTCATCATCGCTTAGATGAAGTACATCGGCGATCCGCTTTTCTTTGTTATCTCCACGAATATCTCCGGGACAGATCATATTAATCGTAATCGCATTTTCTGCTTCTTCTACAGCTAACGTTTTGGTAAAAGAAACCAATCCTACTTTGGCGGCGGCGTAGACAGCACGCTGAGGCCATGATCTGGATTCAGCAGCATGTCCAAACCCAAAATGAATAATCCGTCCCCATTTCTGCTGACGCATATGAGGTAATACACGATGATCTAATAACATCGCTCCAATAAGATTTCCTTGCATCAACGACATAATCTCTGTCCGCTCATAATCAGCGAATAAACGGCGTTCCCGGATAAAAGGGCCTGCATTATTGACAAGAATATCAATACCGCCTAATTGTTGTTCTACTTCGTCTACAAGCCGGTCTATGTCTTCCTCGATAGAGATATCTGCTTGCACAGCGATACAGCGTACGCCCATATTTTCAATGCGAGATTGTAGATGCACAGCCTCTTCATGACTATTCATATAATTTAAAGCAATATCACAGCCTTGACTCGCTAGCGTAAGCGCCGTCATTTTTCCTAATCCTTTGGCACTGCCTGTAATCAGGGCAATTTTCCGATCCAAAAAAGTTCCTCCTCTAGACAATGCTATCGCATATCTTCTACTATATTGCGCTTCTATCATATAATACGTTTGTATTGTAGCTTTTGGATGATACTTATTCTTATCTAGTGTACAGACCTTAACCTATAGATGTCAAAAGGATCACCAAACAACACCGTATATAGGACTACGAATGACGAAAAGATAGTTTATAATAGATGTATTACGCTTTTTTTGGATAAGGAGGTACATTCAATGAGTACTAGCAAAACAAATGCAATGCGTATTTTAGACAAAGAAAATATTGCATACGAGATTATTGAATACGACAATAAAGACGGCAAAATTCATGGTAATGCGGTTGCCGCCAAAATTAATAAACCACCTGAAATGGTATTTAAAACATTGGTCACGCAAAACAAACATAACTTGTTTATTTTTGTGATTCCAGTAGGAGCAGAATTAGATCTAAAAAAAGCAGCTAAAGCAGCAGGTGAAAAAAAATTGGATATGCTACCTGTGAATGAATTGCAGAAATGGACAGGTTATATTCGAGGGGGCTGTTCTCCTATCGGAATGAAGAAATTATATCCTACTTTTATTGATGAAGAAGCGATGCTTCTGGAAACGATGATTGTCAGCGCAGGCAAAATTGGGATGCAAGTAGAGCTTGCTCCGCAGGATCTTGTAGCTGTAACTCAGGCGAATTTTACTCCATTGGTTCATCAATAAATATATAGTTTTCATATTTTATATAATGTTTGATCATTTATCCTCCTATTTTAATAGCATCATAAAGCTAAATAACATCGGTGTATATCAAAAAAGGAGGTTACATAACACATTATAATCATTACATCGTCTAGCTAAACAGAAAGGAAACTTTAATAATGAAAAGCCTCAAAAAGTTATTATATGTACCTGTAGTTTTATCTATACCGTTAGCTACTTCTAGTTCTGTATTTGCAGATACCGCAACTAGCCATCATGTGTTACACCATTCTGTGAATCGTTCTACTCTAACGCACACACAGATAGACAAGCTGGTAACCTATCAACAGACCCGTTTTACTTCAAAAGTCAAAGGGTTACCACAACAGACATTTATACTCTCTGGAGGTCAAGCTAATATTCCTTTTACATATCAAAATCATGCAGATATACAATTGATCTTAAAAAATACAGGCAAGCAAACAATCGATTACGAAATTAACTTTCCTGATGATACCAGAAATCTTATGAAATCTAGCTTAGCACCTGGTCAGCAACAACAATGGAATTTACCTTTATATGATGTATATAGACAAGCTTCGTGGGGGCTGTGGAATATCTTTGCGGTAACTACCGATGGATCTACAGGAAAATTAAAAGTACAGGCAAGTGTTGTAAATGATTAAGGTAAAACGATCAATCCATCGATCAGCGAAATACTAGATAAAAAAATAAGGTTATAGCCCGTTATCATTTGTATTTGATCACAAATCATAACTTTAGCTATAACCTTATTTTTATTTGTACATTTTAATTAAAATGCTGGGATTACAGCACCATTGTACGTATCTTCAATGAATTTTTTAACATCATCAGAAGTTAAAGCTTTTTTCAATTTTTCGATAGCTGCATCATTTTGGTTGTCTTCACGAGTAACTAAATAGTTAGCATAGGGTGCGCTACTTGTTTCAGTCAACAATGCAGATTTAGGATCGATTTTAGCTTCTAATACATAGTTCATGTTGATCATACCCATATCGACTTGACCTAATTGTCTAGTGATAAAAGCCGCATCCATCGGTGTAAATTTAAAGTTTTTAGGATTAGCTGTAATATCTTTTACAGAAGAAGTGATGTTTGTTTTGTCTTTCAATTCAATCAATCCATTGTTAGCCAACAAGATCAAAGCGCGTGCTCCATTAGATACTTCGTTAGGGATTGCGATATTTGCACCGTCTGGCAATTCATCGATTGATTTATATTTTGTAGAATATGCACCGAAAGGCTCGATGTGTACTGGTTGTACAGCTTTTAAAGTCATACCACGAGATTTGTTTTGCTCTTCAAGGTAAGGCAATGTTTGGAAGTAGTTTGCATCTAACTGTTTGCCATTCAATTGAACGTTAGGTTGAATATAATCTGTAAATTCGACAACTTGTAAATTTACGCCTTCTTTAGCAAGTGCAGGTTGAATATGTTTTAAGATTTCAGCGTGAGGTACAGCTGTTGCGCCTACTTTCAATGTTACGGTTTCTGCTCCGCCTTCTGTTGTTCCTGTTGCTGCTGTGTTGTCTGCTGCTTTGTTACCGCAAGCAGATACGATAGCAACCAACATAATACTTAGCAAAATCAAAGTCCATTTTTTCATCTTTTCTACCCCTTTATTGGTTTTGGATTGGTATACGTATATGATACAAATGCTGAATATTTGTGATTATCTATCATCGTATAAATATTCAGCAGAATAACTACTCTATGCTCAATCTCTTTTGTATTACTGTTTATCTTCTCGAAAAATGAACCACTAGACGATCACCAAGCATTTGTAGAATTTGAACAATAATAACCATGATGACTACAGCCACTAGCATGATCGCTGTATCATAGCGATAATAACCATAGTTGATTGCAAGTGTTCCAAGTCCTCCTGCACCAATCATCCCTGCCATCGCTGTATTAGAGACTAAAGCAACCACAGTAACCGTTAAGCCTGCTAATAGCCCTGGCATTGCTTCACGTACAAGTACGCGCGTTATAATCTGCCACAAGGAAGCTCCCATCGCATTCGCTGCTTCAATCACACCACGATCGACTTCACGAAGTGCAGTTTCGACCAATCTAGCAAAAAACGGTGCGGCAGCAATAACTAATGGTGGGATCGTTCCAAGTACACCAATCGTTGTTCCTACTAGAATTTGCGTTAATGGTAAGATCGCTACAATCAGTATAATAAATGGAACCGAACGCAAAATATTAACGATAAACGCAATCACTGCATAGAAATAACGCACCCATGCTACAGTAGAACGCCCTGTAATAAATAACAAAATGCCTAATGGCAATCCTAGAATTAATGTAAATAATCCAGAAGCGCCTACCATTTTGAGTGTATCTAAGGTCGCTGTACCGAATTCATTCCAATCAATTTGTGAGAAATCCAATTCACCCATCAGTTGATCACCTCCACATCGAGACCTTCAGCGGTCAATCCATCGAGTGTGCGCTTAATGTCTCCTTCTGTTCCTTCAAAGCGAACAATCAACTGTCCATACGGTACATTTTTTAACGTTGAAATCGTTCCTTGCAAAATAGCAAAATCGACTCCAGTTTGACGTACCGTTTGCGAAAGGATCGATTCATACGTTTTATCTCCTAAGAAAGACACTTTGACAGTCAATGAATTAGGAACATTTGGTGCTGTCCATGAAGTAATTAGTAATTCAGCATTATTAGACTCATTTAAAATAAAATCACGTGTCACTTCATGCTGTGGCTTCAAAAAAACATTTGTTACAGGGCCTTGTTCTACAATACCGCCCCGATGAATAACAGCTACTTTATCACAAATGCTCTGAATGACATGCATTTCATGAGTGATTAAGATGATTGTTAAGTTAAAGCGCTCATTGATATCGACCAGCAATTTTAAAATCGAATTTGTAGTCTGAGGATCAAGCGCAGATGTCGCTTCATCACAAAGCAATACATCAGGATCACTAGCTAACGAGCGAGCAATGCCGACACGCTGTTTTTGTCCACCTGATAATTGAGCAGGATATTTATTGGCATGTTGTTCCAGTCCAACTAGAGCAAGCAATTCTTTCACTTTTTCTTTAATGTTGCGTTCCGGTGTTTTGACTAAGCGCAAAGGAAAAGCGATATTCTCATACACTGTCGCTGAAGATAATAGATTGAAATGTTGAAAAATCATACCTATTTTGCGTCGTCTTGCTTGTAAGCGCGCTTTGTTCAGCTTGGTCATTTCCACACCATCGATCCATACTTCACCAGAGGTTGGACGTTCTAGTAAATTAATACATCGAATCAATGTACTTTTACCTGCACCGGAGTGACCGATAACGCCGAAAATCTCGCCTTTTTCTATTTTCAAATCTATACCGCTTAACGCAGGGCTTAGATTTTTCCCTTTACCATACGTTTTAGTAATACTTTTTAATTCAATCACAGATGGGTGCTCCTTCCTTGTACTTCTTCATTCCTGCATTCATATTACATTAATCATATATAAACCATCGAATAAGTCGGATATATTCTCGCTATCATATATGTCGGTATTCACTTCTCTCTTCTTTATACAAAAAAAGAACCCTTTCGCAGAAAAGGGTTCTCTATTATTAGAGATACTTCCTTCTCATCTGCCAAAATCGCTATGTACCAATTGCACACGCCATTTTGAAGGAATTAGCACCATGACATTTTGGAAAACTACATAATAGCTATTCCAAAATCGGTTGCCGGGTTTCATCGGGCCAGTCCCTCCACCACTCTCGATAAGAAAATATGAAAAATTCGAATGAAAATGAAAATCTTTTCTCAGTATAGTGAACTTCACACTCTTTGTCAAAGCAAAAATGAATATTTCCTAAGGAAATTAGAAATTTTTCATCATTTGTTCATCTGATGTAATCTATTGGATGTGTATTCACTTTTTGTTGCTATCTAAATAGATCATACGGTTATACATTTTGCCCTAATTTGCCACGTGTACCACGACTTAATTGCCATACACGCACACTCATATAACATAACACACCGAACAAAATCTGAATCAACAACGTATGCAACATACTGGAGAAGAAATACCACTCAGGTATTTTCATTGTTACAATATTCAACATACCACTTAGAATCTGCATGATGATAAATACGATCGCAGTCACTCCAAGCTTACGAATACCTGGATTATACGGATGACGACGGTAGGCATAATGCGCTAGCACTGCAATAACGATTAACAGGCTATAAGCGGCTACGCGATGGAAAAATGCTACCGCTACCCCGCCGGATAATTCAGGTAAGATAGAACCATTACATAGTAATACGCCAGAACACCCACCTCTAGAATCGGTATGTGTGACAAAGGCTCCTGTATACACCACCATGTATGTGTAGATAGTTGCGAACCATGTTAGATTACGCATCCCTTTACTCACTGGTGGTTCATCTGGAATCGGTAAATCACCTTTTTGCTGATCCATCCGCCTTGCACCAAGCGCCATCATCGACGAACTAGCAAAAGCAATCATTGCAAATCCGAAATGTAATGCCATGATTGGAGCAGATTGTGAAAACTTAACAGCTAATGCACCCATTATTGCTTGTACTACGACAAATAATAGAGTAAAAGATGCGTATACTTTAAGTTCACGGTGTCTGTTGAAAAAAATGAAACCAATAAAAGAGAATAAAGCTGTTAAACCTGCTAAAGCACTAATTGCCCGATGTGAATACTCAATTAATGAAGAAATCGTATACGCAGGTACAAATTGGCCATGACATAACGGCCATTCATTTCCGCAACCAAGTCCTGAACCTGATTTGGTTACTACAAGTCCTCCCATTGTTGCTAAAAACATAACAACACAGGTGACAAAGCTCAACCATTTTAGATGTGTAGTTGTTATTCTGAACTTTCTTGCCATTTAGAGAATCACCCGCTATTTTATATGATAGTTACACAATGTTTATGTTCTACTTTAGTATACCTGATTGCAAAATAGACGGAACCACTGGATTGTGACAAAAAATGATCAATCCTTGTATTATGGCAGAACCGTGTCGACAAACAAATGATATTTTACACAGTAAAAAACCACCCTTTATAAAAAAGGTGGTTAGTAAGCATTTATTTATAGATTCTTTTTATTCCGCTGTTGATGTAGCTAATGTCTCATAGACTGCAACAGCGCGATCCAAAAACTGCTCAATTTCTTCGCGAGATTTGCGTGCTTTGTTGACGAAACGTACTAATTCTTTGCCGTTCGCATAAGCTACAAAGCTAGGGATACCCAGGATGTTCTGTTCTTGACTCACATCGCCTGTTGCTTCTACATCTACCTCTACAAGCGTTAGACGATCTGCATACTGACTTTCTACTTCAGGCATAAATGGATCAATATATCGGCAATCTCCACACCAATCTGCTTTGAACACAGCGACAGTTAATTGCGAAGAGTGAGTAACGGTAGTGAAATCTTCTTTACTATTAATCAATTGCATTATACTATTCCTCCTAATTCTTTTGTAGACGCATCAATGGACGGAAAACTTTACGCAATACTTTTGGATAAGAATCCAGTTCATTCGCTCGAACCACTCTTAGCAGAACAAGCATAACGGGATATACCAATAATATCGCTATTCCTACCATACAACAACCGATAAAAAATGCAACCCGTTCATTCATATAAGCCGTTAATAGAATACCGACCTGGTTCAGCAGTAGACCAATTCCACCTAATACCACCACAGTCACAATAAATCCGACCCAACGGTTGCCTAATACCGAGAAAGTTACGATTTGGCGCAATGAACGAATATTCATCCATGTAATAGTGATAAAACATAAAGCTGTTCCGGCAATAATACCGTAGATTCCAATAAACGGAGCTAACGCAAAACTAGCAACTAATTTGACCACAATACCGATCATGACATGTACCATCGATAAATTTGCTTTGTTGATCCCGATTAACATAGAATTGGTCGTCATCATCGTAATCTGGAAAATCGTACCCAGTGTCAAAGCAGCAATAATACCTGCTCCCTCTTGCGTACTAAATAATAATCCATTGACTGAATACGCTGCTGTACTAAAAATCAAAACAATTGGAACACCTGTAAGTACAGAAATTCGTAATGCTAATGTAATTTGATTTTTCAAATGTTCCATTTTGCGACTAGCAAATGCTGCTGAAATAATAGGAATAAGCGATTGACTGAGTGCGATAGCTAAAATCGGTGGAATACCTGCTACACTTTGCGCTCTAGCTCCCAAAATCGCCAGCACATTTGTAGCCATCGCATCTCCTAATTGTCCAATCAATAAAGGTTTGACCAATATACTATCGATAAAATAAACGGCTGGAATCGTCAATGACGATAGTACGATAGGAATCGATAATTTAAAAATATCACCATAAATTTGCGTTAATGGAATGACTGCATGATCTTTGTCTGATTTAGCATCTATACCTTCTAATTTATCTTGTTTACGCATTTTGACAGCATAATAGATCATTACTGCAAATGCACCTATACTACCAAGCACACTACCAAAAGAAGCACCGGCAGAAGCTTCTACACCACCATATCCTAACTGCAAAATAATATAAGCTAACAAAATAGCTGTAAATACACGTGCGATTTGCTCAACAATTTGAGAGATACCACCCGCAATCATCAAGTTACGTCCCTGAAAATAACCGCGCATCATCGCAATCATCGGAAACAATAATAATGATGGAGCGATAGCTCGAATAGCTAAAATCGCTTCAGGCACTTTAGAGCTATACACCGCAAAAAATGGTGCAAAAATATACAAACCTACGGTCATAATTACACCAATCACACCTGCAAATAACAACGCTGCAAAGTAAATGCGTTGTGCTTCTGCAGGTCTACCTAGTGCATAACGTTCAGATACCATTTTACTCAGTGTACTTGGAATACCTGCTGTTGCTACGGCTAATAACATCAAATACAAATTGTTCGCTACAGTAAACGATGCATTCCCTGTTACGCCTAACATATGCTCTAACGGTACACGTTGTACCAAACCTAGCACACGTGCAATTAAAGCAGCAGCAGCTAAAATGACGGTTCCTCTAACAAATGACTCTGTTTTAGACAAAACGGTTCCCCTTTTCTCACGCCCGATCTCAACCATACCAAAAAACCGGAAGGCTGAAATGCCTTCCGGTCTTGGGCTTTTTCAACAACCTCTATTATAGACAACCTATAGTCATCTAAGCAATGCGGGTTATTTTTTAAAATACAAAAATCCAAAGGAAAAAGATCGCAATCATCGCCAATTGCAAAATAATTTTCACAATCATACTCGTAAACAATCCAAGCATCGTTCCCCAGGCAGCTTTGAGCGATTGTTGAAAATCTTTCCCTGAAATCAACTCACCCAGAATCGCACCGATCAATGGCCCTAAGATCAGACCAAAAGCAGGAATCACAAATGGCCCTACAATTAAGCCGATCGTCGATAAAATAACGGTGAGCTTGGTTCCGCCGAACTTTTTGGTTCCGTAAGCACCAACGACGTAATCGGCGACAAATAGCACAATCACAATCAAGGTCTGAATAATCCAGAACCATACATTGTATTCAGCGAATGAGAAAAACCATCCGTATACGAAAAATCCAAAATAAATAGCTAATGCGCCCGGCAATACAGGATAGATAGCACCTGCAATACCGACGATAAATAAAATAATGACTAAGCTCCAACCGAGAATTTCCATCGGTAGGTTTCACTCCTCCCAGTAATCTTTCTATACATATATACTCGAAGAAAGCGTAAAGCGTTGCACAATTTTTTTAGATAAGGATATAATCGCGAATGACTTCGACAATTCCATCATCATTGTTAGAACCTACAACTAGATCGGCTGATTCTTTTACAGGTTCTTGTGCATTACCCATCGCTACGCCTAGACCTACCGCTTGAATAACCGCTAGATCGTTTAAGCTATCGCCTACAGCAACCACTTCTGACATATCAATATTCAGCAATTGGCATACTTCATTAATACCTGCTGCTTTGTTAATACCCAGTGGATTGATCTCCAGGTTATGTGGAGAAGAGTTGGAAATCTCAAGTCCGCCCATATCTTGTAACGCCATCAGAATCTGGTAACGAAGTTCATCGTTTTCCGTATTATAGCCGAATTTGAGCCATTCAATACTTGTAAGGTCTGTCCCTGGTTCTAACCAGTTATCTCGATTGTGCAGTCCATTTACGGTATAAGCCCAGAACCATACATCTTTTTCAATAGCCAGTTCATACATTTGGCGAATCAAATCAGGATCGACCAGTGTACGTCGGTGTAGCTCATGAGGTGCTTTCCAGACCTCACTACCGTTTACTGTTACCATTGGAGTATCTAAGCCTAATTGCTCGGCATACGGCATAGCACTATGCGCTGCGCGTCCTGTAGATAGACACACATGGATACCTTCATCCATCGCTTTATTAATCCATTTAATCGTTTCGAGTGTAATCTCGTGATTATCATTCAATAATGTTCCATCCATATCTAAAGCTAATAACTTATATTTACGTGTTGTCATCTTGTCATACCGTCCCTTTCTTCGTTCCTATTTCTATGATGATGTGTATGCCATCTACTGGAGTCAGTCAGTTATCATAGGGTATATCAGGCTCATTTTAACATAGATATTACAGCGGTCACAAAAGCTTTTGTAAATTACATGTGAAAAATAATCAAAACACCCTGCAATATTACAGGATGTTTTGCAAATGGTTTACATTTAGGTGTAGACCTATTATATTGCTTCACTTTCTATATGCATAAAATTATTGGAAAGCATAGTTCTACATTGTTCTTATGCAATTCTTATTCAGCGATAGCTACTCCGTTAGAACGTCGTTGACGTAAGCGGCGAATCAATATGCCATGCTTAGGAGAAAATACAAACGCAAATCCGAACAATATACCTGCTACCGTAACAATACTTCCTGCAATCGAAGCATTCAGCACATATGCTGTATAATAACCAATAATAGAGCTAACGACTCCTGTAAGTACGCTATACATCAACATTCTGCCCAGACGATCTGTAAGCAAGTAAGCGGTAGAAGCAGGAATAATCAACATACCGACAACCAGTATCGCTCCTACACTTTCAAAAGAAGCCACAGAAGTCATTGATACCATCCCCATTAATAAATAATGGAATAACATCACTGGAATCCCACAAGCAACAGCCATCGCAGGATCAAATGCTGAAATTTTGAATTGTTTATAGAATAAAGCAAGCAACAATAAAATAATCAACAACGCTGACCCTAACATCCAGACCGAACGTGGTCCCATATCTATGCCGTTGGCTGTCCATGTATCCCATTGTACATAAGCAATTTCGCCGAACAATACACAATCGAGATCCAGATCAATGTTGCGAGCATTCAGACTGATAATAATAACACCGATCGCGAATAGCGCTGTAAAAATAATACCGATCGACGCATCGGATTGTATACCTGAATTTTGCAACCATTGAATCAGAAATACAGCAAGCAATCCAAGAGCAGTTGCACCGATCATCATCGCTAACGAATCTCTTGTTCCACTGAGTAGAAAAGCGATCGCAATGCCGGGCAATACTGCATGACTAATTGCATCACCGATCAATGCCATTTTACGCAAAATAAGAAAACAACCTAGCAGTCCACACGCCGCTGACATCAGACAAGCTGTTAATATGATCCAAAAATCACTACTCATGGCTGATTCCTCCTTGACGATGCCATTGGTCTTTGGTCTGCTTACGTGACCAGAGCTTGGCTAACCAGCCACGCCTTGGAGCACCTAATGCTGAGATCGCAAAAAATACAGTAGCAGCAAGTACAGTCACCGGACCTGTAGGCAATTGAGATACCATGCCACTCCACAGTGTTCCGATCAGACCACTAAGAGCTCCGAATATACCTGATAGTATGACCATAATATGCAGACGATCTGTCCAAAAGCGTGCAGCAATCGCAGGTGTAATTAATAAGGCAGACATCAAGACTACACCGACTGCTTGAATCCCTGCGACTACAATAATAACAGTCAAAAGCAATAATAATTGTTCTAAAAAAGCGACCGGCAATCCCATTCCTCGTGCAAATCCAGGATCGAAACTAATCAATTTAAATAGTCTAAATAACGCAATGCAGATCACAATCATCAATATACTGATTCCTGCAAGAACATACACATCACTTTGCATCATCGATGCTGCTTGTCCGAATAAGTACTTGTCTAGTCCGCTTTGTCCTCCATCTCCGCTATGTTGAATATGAGTTAGTAACAATACTCCTACTCCGAAAAAGAAAGATAAAATAATGCCCATTGCTGCATCTTGCTTGATACGTGAATATTGTGTGATCCAGCGAATACCGAATGTAGCAACGACACCAGCAACTAATGCACCGATAAAAAAGCCACCTGTCGATTTCACACCGCTTAACATAAAAGCAATACAAATACCGGGCAATGCCGCATGAGCCAACGCATCTCCGATCAAGCTTTGTTTGCGTAAAACCATAAAGGAACCAATCACTCCACTACTTAACCCTAACAACATACAACCTACAATAATCCAGCGTACATTCGGATCAAGTATCAAAGCTCCTATCGTGTTGAACATACGTCCTCTTCACCCCCGATGCTTCTAGTTAAACTCTCTTTATTCATCTGATTTTTTAAATGAATTACATCATTTTAGTAAAGTCAGCTATTCTTTATTCAGCACTTGATTGAATATGCAGTTACTTACCTGCAAGCACAACGCCTTCTTTACCTTGTAACACTGCCATTTTGCCACCATATGTCTGCTGTAGCATGTCAGCATTAAATATATCTTTCACTGCACCCGCACCAATCAATGTACGATTCAGTAACAATACATCATCAAAATAGGATTCTACTGTCGATAGATCATGGTGGACAACAAGAACTGTTTTACCTTCTGCTTTGAGTTGTTCTAGCAATGAGATAATCGCTTTCTCTGTTGTAGCATCGACTCCGGCAAACGGCTCGTCCATCAAATACAATTGAGCTTGTTGCGCTAAAGCTCTAGCTAAAAAAATACGTTGTTGTTGTCCACCAGACAATTGGCTGATCTGTCGTTGTGCATAATCTGCCATTCCTACTTTGCGCAGACATTCCATTGCTGTTTCGCGTTCAGTTTTGCCCGGACGGCGAAACCAACCTAATCGTCCATATGTGCCCATCAATACAACATCCAAAGCATTTGTAGGAAAATCCCAATCTACCGATTCACGTTGTGGCACATAGCCGATTTTTTTACGGTTTTGTTGATATGTTTTGCCATATACTTTGACATCACCTGCGATTGAAGGAACTAATCCTAATGATGCTTTGAGTAATGTCGATTTGCCGGCTCCATTGGGACCAATCAGACCAATAAGCCGTCCCGGTGCTAACGAAAATGATACGTCCTCTACAACCGGCTTTTTATGATAAGCTACTGTAAGCCCTGAGACCTGAAGAGGTAACGATTGAGAATCATTGTCTGTTACACGAATACTCGTAAAAGCAGAACTTGTCATACATAGACCTCCTTGTGTAATAAAGTGTTTGAATGTGTTAATTATTTATATTATTTGAGCGCTTCTACAATCGTATCTGTATTGTGGCGTACCATTCCGATATAAGTTCCTTCTTCTGTACCTGCCTCGCCCATCGCATCAGAGAATAACTCTCCTCCAATTTGGACGGTATGCCCCATTGATCTAGCACCTGCAATAATAGCTTCCATTGATCTAGAAGGCACACTAGACTCTACAAATACCGCTTTGATCCCACGTTCTACCAATTCATTACGTAGATCGCTTACGTCTTTAGAACCGTATTCTGCGGCTGTACTAATGCCTTGTAATCCTTTTACTTCGATATTGTAAGCATCTCCGTAATATCCGAAAGCATCATGAGCAGTAATCAATACTCGACCAGACTCTGGAATACTGGCTATTTTGGTCTGTACTTCTTGATGCAAAGTATTCAATGCTGCTAAATATTGAGTAGCATTCTGACGGTAATCCGCTTCATGTGCAGGATCAGCTTCAATCAGTGCGGCTTCTATCGTCTGTGTGACATTCATCCACAGGCTTACATCGAACCAGATATGTGGATCGTATTCGGTTGCTCCATCTTCACTGTATCGTAGCTGTGTAGGATCGATATTTTCAGCTACAGCAACCACATGACGAGACTTACTCATTTTCTCCATAATCTTGGTCATGCTACCTTCTAAATGCAATCCGTTATACAACACCAGATCAGCATCATCTAATTTACGAATATCTCCTTGCGAAGCTTTGTACATATGAGGATCAACACCAGGACCCATTAATCCTGTTACAGTCACATGTTCTCCACCTACTTCACGAGCCGCATCAGCAATCATTCCTGTTGTTGCTGTAATTCGTAATTTTCCTCCTTCTTTAAAAGAAGGTGAATCATCAACAGCTCCCTGAATCGTGGTACATCCACTGAGAATCAATACAATTACAGCGATGCTTATTCCGTATAAAATGCGTTGATATAGCGGAGAGGATAATCCTGATTTGCGATGGCGCTTATGAATTAAATACGCTTGCGCCCATGATGATTTGGAACGATGAACTGACATATATGATCCTCCTATCATTTCAAAATACTCAATGACTATCTACCAATAATCTAAACGCCAAATCTTACATTGAAGCAATTATTTTTCTTATATGACTATATTTTTATATAAGTAAATAATGTTTCCCTTGTGCAAATTTTAAAGTAGAGCGCAAAAAAAAGCAAGAGGCTATTTTGCCCCTTGCTTTTACTTTTTAATTTTTATTCTGTTGTCGTTTCTTCTGTAACAGCTTTACCTTTAGGTACTCCATCTAATCCATAGTATTGATCATACGCATCAAAGATTTTTTTAGCGACTGGAGCTGCACTTCGAGAACCAAATCCACCTTCTGGAATCATAACCGCAATAGCCAGCTTCGGATTGTTACGAGGAGCAAAAGAAATAAATACCCCGTTATCGACTAATTTGCCATAAATCGATTGCTGCGATGTACCTGTTTTACGAGCCACATCATAACGATAATTTTCAAATACAGGAACTTTACTTTTCATTCCTTGAATAACGGTATTCCAGTATTCATCCGGGAAGTTTACGGTATTTAATACTTCTGGTTGAATTTTTTTCACTACATTACCCTCAGCATCTGTAATTTTACTTACAAATTGAGGTTTGAGACGTTTACCACGATTCGCAAGGGTTGTGGCATATTGTGCTAATTGAAGTGTAGTATAACGTCCTTGCTGTCCAAAAGAAGCATAGGCCATCGCTGCTTGTGTACTACCAGCAGCTTCAATATTCATATACTCTCCACGACCTTCATTTTCGTAAGGAAGTCCGCTTCCTGTAGTCACACCTAGTCCAAATTCTTTCATATATTTGTCCCAGACATTAACTGATTTATCTTGATATTTATTGTATAGACGTCTACCAACCATATCGACCATAAACGCATTAGAAGATTTTCTGATTGCCTCAGTAGGTGTTAAATAATTAAGAACCTCTCCTAAAGCATTTCGAACCCGAGTCTCATGACCTGCTTTACCAAACTCTGCATATCCATGATCCGAGTAACCAGCATAAGGTGTAAATAGTCCTTCTTCCATTCCAATTAATACACTTAATGGCTTAATTACAGAACCCATCAATACCATCGATGAAGCTCCTTTGCCTCGATATACTTCTCGAATCGTACCATTAGCAGAGCGTGACAGAACCTCTTGAATTTGAGCCTGACTAGGTGAATTTCCCCAGATATTTGAATCATAATCTGGCATACTTGCCATGGCAACTACATTGCCTGTTTCAACTTCTATCGCTACTGCATATCCTGTTTGTGCATTAGGCGCATAAGCATTACCGCTACTGTACGAATGTAAATAAGACAATTGATCTGTGATGGCTTGCTGTGCAGTTAACTGAATATTACGATCAATCGTCATCCAAAGGTTGTTACCTTTAACCGGCGGTGTTAATGTAGCCCGTCCATTGACACGATTCAGTGCATTGATTGGTGTTTTTTTCACACCGTTTGTTCCACGAAGTTCATCTTGATACGTATATTCAAGACCATCTACACCTACTAATTCACTATTCATATATTTTTTAGTAATGTCTGTTAAACGAGCACGATTGATATAACGATTAAGCCCTTTAGATTGTCCATTAGCTCCGCTATTATTTACACTATCGAACGATTTTAGGTAACCCACTGTCTGTACAGCTAACTGATCTTTACTATACTCACGTACACTTTCTTCCCTTACTTCTATCCCTTGGAATTGATCTTTGTGTTCAAGAAAATAAGCGATCTCACTATTACTCAAATCTTTTTTGATTCGGCGCGGAGTAAAACCGTAGTTTTTTATATATTTAATATCCATTTCTTTTTCGATTTCAGCGGCTGTCATTTTTCGATCAGGATCACCGTATTTATTAAATACACGCTTGAGATCACCAATAATTTGGTACAACTCTGGCTTGTTTTTATCCAAACGATAATCTTTGCTCAATGTAAAATATAACGATTGCATCGAAAGAGAATAAGCAACTTTGGTTCCTGTCGCATCGTAAATATTACCCCGCGTAGGTACAATCGGTGTGATATCGTTTGCAACATATGCTTCTTTTTCTTTCAATGTTGGGCCTTCTACGAATTGTAAAATAGCCAAACGTACAATAAGCACACTAAAAATAACAAATACAGAGAAAAAGAATATATTCAAACGCACCGAAAATTGCTTACGATGACTGACTTCGAGGTCCTCTGATGATTGATCATTCCACTTTTTCATTCCGGTTGTTGAACCTCCTATGTATTTCGTTCCATATAATGTTGTTCTTTCTTCATTTTAACATATGTTAACGAGATGTAGACTACAAAAAGATAACAAAAAAGCGAGTTCCTCTTTAGAAGGAACCCGCTACTCTACAATTTAGATCAATTACGCTAATTTACTATTTAATTATTAGTACTATCTGTTGCTTGATCGGTTGTTTTGGCTTCTGATACTTTTTTCGGAATACCATCTAATCCGTATTCTTGATCATAGGCATCAAAGATTTTGCGAGCTACTGGAGCCGCACTTTGTGCACCAAATCCACCTTCAGGAATTACAACAGCAACTGCCAGCTTCGGATTATCTCGTGGAGCATAAGCGATAAATACACCGTTATCCACTAAATGACCATATACTGATTGCTGCGATGTACCTGTTTTACGAGCATAGTCATAAGGGAAACCATCAAATCCAGATACTTTACTCTTCATTCCAGACTTAATTGTCGACCAGTAAGAATCCGGGAAATCGATTTGGTTAACCACTTGTGCTTTTGTTTTCTGTACAATATTACCTTCTGAATCGGTAATTTTGCTTACCAATTGAGGTTTAAGACGTGTTCCTTTATTCGCTAATGTTGCTACATATTGCGCTAACTGTAGAGTCGTATACTTCCCTTGTTGTCCAAATGAAGCATATGCCATTGCTGCTTGCGCACTACCAGCAGCTTTAAGATTCATATATTCGCCTGAGCCATCACTTTCATAAGGAAGTCCACTTTTCGTAGATACGCCCAGACCAAATTCTTTCATATATTTATCCCATACATTAATAGATTCGCCACCGTATTTGGTATACAACTTTTTACCCACCATATCGACCATAAATGCATTCGATGAATGTTCGATGGCAGTAGAAGGAGTCAAATAACCGTAGACGTGATTGCTAGAGTTACGTACTTTGGATTCGTATCCTGCTTTACCAAACTGAGCAAATCCAATATCTTGATAACCACTATAAGGTGTGAACAATCCTTCTTTCAATCCTATCAGAACGCTTAACGGCTTAATAACTGAACCCATCAACACCATTGAAGAAGCATGTCCTTCGCGATACACTTCACGAATCGCTCCGTTAGCATAATAATGCTGAATATCTTTATATTTGTCGTCCGTCATACTTTCCCATACATTGGAATCATAATCAGGCATACTTGCCATAGCGACTATATTTCCTGTATCTACTTCCATCGCTACTGCATATCCTGTTTGGGCATTAGGCGCGTAAGAGGAACCACTGCGATAAGAGTGAAGGAACGACAATTGATCGGTAATCGCTTGTTGCGTTGTTTTTTGTACATTTTTATCAATGGTCATCCATACGTTATTGCCTTTTTCAGGAGCAGTCAGTTCAGTACGACCACTTGCAATATTCATCGCATTTACAGGCGTTGTTTTGAGACCATTTTTACCACGTAGATCATCTTGATACGCATATTCTATACCATCTACACCGACAAATTCAGTATCGAGATATTTTTCTTGAGGATCTTCTAATCTCGCTTTGTTTTTATAATGATCCATCGTATTACGAACACCGGCAAAAGAAGACAAGTAACCTACTGTCTGCACAGCGACACGATCGGTATCATAATGTCGAACACTTTCCTCTACAATCTCAATTCCCGGGAATTGATCTTTATGTTCAAGGAAATAAGCGATCTCTTCATTGGTCAAATCTTTTTTGATCCGGCGCGGCGTATAACCGAAGTTTTTGCGATACGTAATATCCATCGCTTCGATGATCTGATCTGCGGTCATCGTTTCATCTTTATTACCATATTGATTGAATACCTTTTTGAGCTTACTCACAATGCCATATAATTCGTCTTTATTTTTTGCTAAAGAATAGTTTTTTTCCAAAGTAAAATATAAAGACTGAGATGACGTAGAATAAGCAATTTTTTCACCAGATGCATCCATAATATTGCCACGGATCGGTGGAATAGGCGTACTTTTACTCGAAATACTTGCTTCTTTTTCTTTCAACGTTGGACCTTCTACGAACTGCAATACCGCCAGACGAACAATTAAGACACTAAAAATGATAAAAGTCGCAAAGAAAAACACATTCAGTCGAATCGAAAACTGACGTTGGTTTTTCAACTCGCGCTTTGACGGATCGTCCATACCCGATTTATTCATGTTGTAACATTTCCCTTTCTCTTACGGCACTACATGATGCCTGTCATTCTGTACATCAACTATAAAACGAGGCGACATTTGAACTTTTTTTATCATACCATAGACAACCTGCTGTTGAATATTTTCGCTCTTTTATAACACACTTTGCTCAATATGAGTCTCTGCGAATTTGGGCGGATTAAACCAATCGCCTGCGGAAGCCCATGTTGGATCAAGAGGAACCCATTGTGCTGAATCCGGTAAATACACTTGATTCCACGCATGAGGACCATAACCACCTTGTCCATTATAACCAAGACCTGTAACCACTCTTACATCAATTCCCTGAGAACGTGCCATTACAGCATACAAACGAGCATAATCGATACATACCCCTTTACGAGTAGCAAATGTTTCTTCAGGATTTTGTTCATGCCAGATTCCACGTTGCTCATAATTTTCGACTTTACTATAATCATAAGTCACCCGTGAGCCTACCCATTCATATAACAAACGAGCTTTGCTTTCTGTGCTTGTTCCTTTGGCTACAATCGCTGCTGCCGCATCTTCAATATCAGACGGAATGCTACGATCAACGACATCATATTTGCGTTGAAAAATACCGGTTAACTCTTTCTCCACTGCACTGGTGAACACAGGTAATGTATCAGCTACAAAAGAACCGGTTAACGGCTTAATCACAGTGGATACACTTTGCCGATACAACGCAGAACCTTCTACATATGAAGTTACAGTTGTACTTGGATAAAGACTGACCACGATAAATAAAATCAAAATAACCATAATAGATCGAACTGCTCCGTTAAGCAGTCCTATACCTCCACCTGCTAAACGATTCAGCCATGAAGAACGCTTAGGTTCTCCCCCCATAGAGCCGCGGCTCCATTTTTCCGGTAAAAGCAAGACGGTTAGCAATGAAAAAGCGATACTGGCTACTACATAACTCAAAACAAATAACACAATAAAACGTAACAACGAAAATTCAGAGATTAAATAAATCGCTGAGTAATACATTTCACGCCACCATTCCAATTGACCTTCTGGTGTCACAGAAGATACGCTTTGCGCCCAGGACTGCACATAAGGAGAAGCCCACAACGCAAAAGGAGCAGCTAATACAAGTGCTAACACGGTTAACAATGTACGTCCAGCCCATGAGAGCAATCGCCCTGCTGAACGTACTGCACCATGACGTATTCCTTGAATAATAGAGAATACTATAATGACATATATTAAAACCGATACTGGACTGCTATCGAAAAACGTGGACAATTCATTCATCGTCATACAGGTCCCCCTACATTTTGATCATGCTATTTAAGAAGGGTTACCTGATGTGCCAGCGTTCGATTTGGCTTCTTCTATAAAAGATTTCATCGTTCCCTTCACATCCCATTCACCCAAAGACACCCCGCGGAAAGTAACACTTACTGTGTTTTTGCCTGGTGTTCCTAATACTTCAAGATTGGTGGTGCGAATCGTATACGTACCATCTTGATTTTTTTCAAATTTGGCATCAGCGGCTTCTTTTTTCATCACTTCTGTTGCTTCTTGCTGTAAGGCTGAAAGGGTCTGCTCGGTTACACCGGAAACTGTATCTTTAATTTGATCCATAGAAATCCCACTATATATGAACAAAGCAACAGCAATAATAATCACGATCAACCATTTGATTACCGTTTTGACCAGATTAATCACTAGAAATAGTATAATTAAGGCAACCAGAATGATTAGCCAATTTTGTTTGAAAAACTCGCTCCACACTTGCCAATCCATAGCTTCAACCTCCAACTTTCATTTTTCATGATGAATGCATTTGTGTAATAATACATACCCTACTCTATAACCTTTGTTCATTATACAAGATGTATAGATGATATGTCAGCAAACGCTCTAGATCGCTTTATTTCGTAAGCTATCTTTTGATATATTACAATAATTGGAAGGATATGATACGATGCATATTATTGTCGAAGGCAAAAATGATCGCAGTCGTTTACGCCGCTTATTAAAAGAAGAAGTACACATAGAATGTACATTTGGAACACTCAATGCCTTAAAATTAGAAAAGCTACGCAAACAAATCGGACATGATGAAGTGTACTTATTTATGGACAATGATCCTGCTGGCAAAAAAATTCGTGGTGTATTGCGCGATACGTTTCCCGATGCTATTCATATGTACACAAGACGTGGTTATGCTGGTGTTGAAGGCACCCCTGATGAATATCTTGTTGCTCAATTAGAAAAGGCGGGCTTGGAAGAGTATATTATTTACCCCATCATATATTAAAAGAACACCACATAGAGTTGTCTCTCCTGTGGTGTTCTTTTTTTATCATTGTAGAGGTAGAAGCTTATCCTTTATGAACAGTATCGATAATCATCATAATAAAACTAATCGTCAGATAGTTAATCGAAAAAATAAACGCCGTTTTCGCCCACTTGTCATTATCTTGTTTTCTAAATCCGGCTACTGCCATCCCGAACCACAATACAGACAACACCAGCGATACGATCATAAAAATAATACCTGTATAGTTGTACATATACATCAAAATAGGAATAGGAATTAACAATGCAATATACGGAAGCATTTGATACTTTGTGCGTTGGATTCCTTTAACGACTGGCAAAAGAGGATAACCTGCTGCTCGATATTCTTCTACACGGCGAATGCCGAGTGCCCAGAAGTGTGGTGGTTGCCATAAGAATAACATAGCAAATAATAACCACGCGCCTAGATCCACATGATTGGTAACTGCTACATATCCGATAACCGGCGGCATCGCTCCTGATATCCCGCCAAGTGATGTACTCCATGTAGATGAGCGTTTTAACCACAGTGTATAGATGATCACATAAACAAACATCCCAAGCACACCAAATGCCGCTGCAAGCAGACCTGAAAATAATGTCAGTACCGTCAATCCGAGAATACCTAATATGATGGCATACCAGAGTACAATATAAGGTGAGATACGACGTGTTGCTAGTACACGATCTTGTGTGCGTATCATTTTGGTATCCAGCTCACGATCAAAATAATTGTTAAACACACATGAAGAGGCCATCACCAACATCGTACCTAGCAATGTCCATAACAAATGGATGTAATCTACATTCCAACCAGAAGCGAGCCAAAATCCACCGAAGGTCGCAATCAGATTCGATCTCAAAATCCCTGGCTTGGCAAGCGTCACAAAATCTCTCCAAGTCACCGGTTGATCTGAAGGCGAAGGTTCGGTAGAGGATGTTGTGGAATCCGAAGAAGTCTGATAACTGATTTGTTTATCCACGCTGATAAGTTCCTCCCTAGCGCTTAACTATATAAGCGCAATATCTTGTAGTACCTTTAACATCATTTTTGCAAACCATACAATCTTTCTTTAAAATAGGGTCACATGCCCTGCCGAATACACCATAGGTACTATTCACTTTATCATACCTATTATAAAAAGTCTTTTGGATTCATCGTTGTCATATCGCCGTTTATGACAATTTATTGACAGACTGTGTCATCGTTAAAAGATTCATCTTTTTGCAATTGGTTTATCATAATCTGAACAGGCAATTATTACGTATATCATGTAAAATAGCTATAATCCATTTGCTAATGTTGCCGATATCAATAAAGTATAGAGCTTTTTTATTACATCAGAAGATGTCGCGCTTTTACTGCCAAGCGCTTATCGTAAGATATTTTGTTACACAAAAATCATTTTTTATTACATCAGAAGATGTCGCGCTTTTACTACCAAGCGCTTATCGTAAGATATTTTGTTACACAAAAATCATTTTTTATTACATCA